>CBIHOW010000003.1:0-161517 GCA_966211695.1 uncultured Massilia sp.
GTGATGGCGGCGAGCGAGATGGCGATCTGCTCGGCCGTCGTCGCCAGCGCCCACTGGTGGTGGGTGTGCAGCGCGCGTTCCGACTTCTCGTTCCATTCGTCCGACTGGGCCTCGTACTTCTCGGCTTCTTTCTTGATGCCCGCCTTTTCCGCTTCGTAGCGCGCCACGTCGGCCTTGTACTTCGCCTGCATCTGGGCGTCCACGCCCGGCAGGCTCGTCGCCAGTTCGGCCAGGTTCTGCTTGCTCGACTTGGCCTGGTAGTAGTTCCAGGAATTCGCCGCCGTCGTCTTGGCGATGGCCGCGTTGTTCTTGAAGAGGGCCGCGTCGTTCTGCGTGGCGCCGCCGAGGTAGCCGAACAGCGCGCCGACGGTCGCCAGGATCGCGGTCATCACCGCGATGTTGTTCGAGAAGGAATCGCTGCCGTGCTGGGCAGCGTGTTCGACCGCGTGATCGTGCGGTCCGTGTACGTGAAAACCGTGTCCGGACATGTGTTACTTGACTTTGTCGTAGGTGACGATGGCGTAGTCGACGCCGGCCGTCGGTGAATGCAGGGGTTCGCTCGACACCGCCGCCCACCGGGCGCTGTCGATCTCGGGGAAGAACGTGTCGCAGCGGTAGACCTTGTCGATGTGCGTGACGATCAGCCGGTCGGCCACGTGCATCGCCTCCGCGAAGATCTGCGCGCCGCCGATGATGCTGGCGGAGTCGGCGCCGACGAGGGCCACGGCATCGTCCAGCGAATGCACGATGTCCACGCCGTCATGGTGCCAGTCGGTATTGCGCGTGACGACGATGTTGCGGCGGCCCGGCAGCGGGCGCCCGATGGATTCGAACGTCTTGCGGCCCATGATGATCGGGTGGCCGAGGGTCACGCGCTTGAAGTGGGCGAGGTCCTCGGGCAGGTGCCAGGGCAGCTTGTTGTCGACGCCGATGCCGCGGTTGGCATCCATCGCGACGACGAGGGACAGATGATGAGCCATGCGAACCTCCTTGCTTACACCGCGACCGGCGCCTTGATCGCGGGATGCGGATCGTAGCCGACGATCTCGAAATCCTCGAATCGGTAATCGAACAGGGAGTCGGGCTTGCGCTTGATGACGAGCTTCGGCAGCGGGCGCTCGTCGCGCGACAGCTGCAGTTCGACCTGTTCCATGTGGTTCGAATACAGGTGGCAGTCGCCGCCCGTCCACACGAAGTCGCCCACGTCCAGGCCGGCCTGCTGCGCCATCATGTGCGTGAGCAGCGCGTACGACGCGATGTTGAACGGGACGCCCAGGAAGATGTCGGCGCTGCGCTGGTACAGCTGGCACGAGAGCTTGCCGTCCGCGACGTAGAACTGGAACAGGGCGTGGCAAGGGGGGAGCTTCATCTTCGGCACGTCGGCCACGTTCCAGGCGGAGACGATCATCCGGCGCGAGTCCGGGTTGTTCTTGATCTGGTCCATGACCTGCGTGATCTGGTCGATGTGTTCGCCGGCCGGCGTCGGCCAGCTGCGCCACTGGTAGCCGTAGATGGGACCGAGCTCGCCGTTCGCGTCCGCCCACTCGTCCCAGATCGAGACGCCGTTTTCCTTCAGGTACGCGATGTTGGTGGAGCCGGCGAGGAACCAGATCAGTTCATGGATGATCGACTGCAGGTGCAGCTTCTTCGTGGTCACCAGCGGGAACCCGTCCTGCAGGTTGAAGCGCATCTGGTAGCCGAACACGGAGCGGGTGCCGGTGCCGGTGCGGTCGGTTTTGACCGTGCCATGGTCCAGCACATGGCGCATCAGGTCGTGGTATTGGCGCATCGGTGTGGCTCGAATGGAAAGATTGAAAACCCGCGCATTTTACCCCATGCCGCGCGCCACGGCGGCCGCCAGCAGCGCCACCGCTTCGCGCACGCGCCCGTCCGGCGTATCGAGCAGGTTGTCGCCCACGTACAGCTCGAAGAACGAAGTGTCCGGCAGCACGCCGTGATTGACGCGATTGAACGGCCAGATGCCGTGGTCGCGCGCCAGTTCGCGGCGGATGTCGAGCGCGCGGTCACGGCTCACGGGCAGGTGGATGTGCAGCATGTTGGCCTGGGGCCGGGCGGGGTTCGTGCGCAGGACCGGGTGGTCGCGCAGCACGTCGAACAGGAAGCGGGTGCGCTCGAAGTACGCGGGCATCGCGGCGAGCCGCTGTTCGAACTGCATCGCGGCGGCGACCACGTACGGGGACCTGTGGATCACGTTGCCGCCCTGGCGCTTGAACCATTCGGCCGCCTGCGCGACGAATTCGCGGCGGCCCGCGAGCATCGCGCCACCGAGGCCGCCGATGCCCTTGTACAGCGAGGTGTAGACGGTGTCGAAGCCGGCCGCGATCTCGGCCACGGGACGGCCATAGCCGGCCGCCGCTTCCCACAGGCGCGCGCCGTCCATGTGCAGGTGGATGCCGCGCGCGCGGCAATGCGCCTTGATGGCCTGCAGGTCGTCCCACGCCGACAGCTGGCCGCCGATCTCGCGCATCGGGATCTCGAGCGCGACGGCGGACAATCGGTCCGGGATGCCCGTGATGTCGGCCGCCGTCCACGGACGCTGCGCGTCGCCGACGCGCAGCGCATCGAAATGCCCCAGCAGCTGGTAGTTGGACCGCTCGTGGACGAAGATGTGCGCGGTCGGATGCAGCGCCACGGGGGCGCGCCCGCGCGCGTCGGCGGCGAGGCGCAACGTCGTCACCTGGGCGAGGGTGCCGCTGATGCAGAAGACGGCGGCCTCGAAGCCGAGCAGCTCGGCCACGCGGGTCTCGAAGCCCTGGATCAGGGCGCCGTCGCCATACGTGTCGTGGGCGATGCCGTTGGCTTCGCACCAGGCGGCCATGGCGGCGAACATCTCCGCCGGGGTGCGGGCGCGGTGGCCGGGGAAGACGGTGGTGCAGCGGGCGAGCAGTTCGGTGTCGGTCAAGGTAACGCTCCAGGCAGGGTGGGGTTACTCTACACCGAAGGCGGCGGTGGCGGAAGGGCCGCAAGGCGTCGTTCCCGCGCAGGGGGGAACCCAATTTCTGCATGCATCGCGAGAACTCATGCAAGATTGGGTCCCCGCCTCCGCGGGGACGACGTTGGTTTGGGTTAGTACTGGGCGAGCGCCGGACGCTTCGTTTCCTGCTGTTGGTCGAGCTTGAACAGCTGCACGGAGCGCGCCAGCTGGTCGGCCTGTTCCTGCATGGCCTGGGCGGCCGCGCTGGCTTCCTCGACGAGGGCCGCGTTCTGCTGGGTGACCTGGTCCATCTCGCCGATCGAGCGGTTGATGTGCTCGATGCCGCTGCTCTGGGAAGCGTTCGCCTTGCTGATGCGGTCCATGATCGCCGTGACCTTCTCGGCGCTGGCCAGCACTTCGTTCATCGTGACGCCCGCTTCTTGCACGATACGGCTGCCGGCGTCCACTTCCGCCGTCGACGCGACGATCAGGCCCTTGATCTCCTTCGCCGCCGCGGCGCTGCGCTGGGCGAGGTTGCGCACCTCGGTCGCCACGACGGCGAAGCCGCGGCCCTGTTCGCCCGCACGGGCCGCTTCCACGGCCGCGTTGAGCGCGAGGATATTGGTCTGGAACGCGATGCCGTCGATGACGCCGATGATGTCGCCGATCTTGCCGGACGACGCCTTGATCGTGTCCATCGTGTCGATCACCTCGCGCACCATGCGGCCGCCTTCCTGGGCCACCATGGACGTGTTCACGGCCAGCTGGTTCGCTTCGTGGGCATCGCCGGCGTTGCGGCGCACCGTCTCCGTCAGGTCCTGCATCGAGTTCGCGGTGGACGCCAGGTTGGCGGCCTGCTGTTCGGTGCGCGAGCACAGGTCGAGGTTGCCGCTCGAGATTTCGCCGGACGCGCCCGCGATCTGTTCGGCGCCGCTGCGTACCTGGCCGACGACGGTCGACAGGCTGCTGCTGATGTTGTTCATCGCTGCCGCCAGCAGGCCGATCTCGTCGCTGCGGTCGACGGGCATGCGCACGGTGAGGTCGCCCTCGGCGATGCGCACGGCGGCGTCGCGCGCCCGCACGAGCGGACGGGTGACGGTGCGCTTCATGACGGTGTGCAGGATCGCCGCGAAGATCGCCAGCGCCGCGAGGCCGATGACGATGTACTGATTGCGCAGGCGCGCCGCTTCCTTGGTGATCTCGTCCTCGTACGTGCCGCCGGCGATCAGCCAGTTCCAGTCCTTGAACAGCGTGTAGGCGGCCACTTTCGTGCGCGGGCTCGTCTCGCCCGCTTCGGCGTTCATCCACGGATACGTGACGAGGCCCTGCTTCGTCTCCAGCATCTCCTTGATGAATTCGCGGCCGTCCGCGTCCTTGCTGGCGAGGATGTTCTTGCCTTCCTTGACGGGGTGGACGATCAGGTCGCCGTAGGTCTTGCCCGGGGTGGCGTCGAGCACGTAGTAATAGCCGGTGTCGCCCACCTTCATCTTCTTGATGCGTTCGCGCAGCGCGGCGATGTTGGCGTCGACGTCGAGGCCGACGTACAGGATGCCGATCACCTTGCCCGACGCATCGCGGATCGGTTCATAGTCCGTCATGAACTTCTTGCCGAACAGCGTGACCAGGCCGACGTAGGGCTTGCCGGCGCGGATCGCCGCATACGCCGGGCTCTCGTGGGCGAGGATCGTGCCCACGGCGCGGTCGCCGTTTTCCTTCTTGACCGACGTGCTCACGCGGACGAAGTCGTCGCCGCTGGCCACGAAGATCGTCGCGTTGCCGCCCGTCTGGCGCGTGAAGCGGTCGGGCAGGGCGAAGTCGAGGTTCAGGGGCTTCCCGGCGATGCTCAGCGTCGGCACCTGCTTGTCGCCGACGGCCACCATGGCGGCGGTATCGAGCGTGAACTCGCCTTCGAAATGCGTGGCGAAGATGCGGCCGAAGCTGGAGGCCTGGCTCTTCATCACGCTGTCGAACATCTCGACGGCGTTGACGACGCTCTGCAGTTCGGAGTGCACGTTGGCGATGGCGCGCGCATGCAGCATCGATGACGTGGTCCAGGTGATGGTGAAGACGAGGCCGGCGAGGATGACGGACACGAGGGCGAACGTGAAGGCGGTGATCTTGGAGCCGACAGTCCAGTTCGCGACGCTGAACGATTTCTTGTTCATGGAGATAAGGGAGAGCTGACGTTGCGTTATGGTACGTCAGGTATCCCTAAGGAAACAAAATTGTGTCGTCTTTTCGATGTGTTCAAGCAACAAAAGCTTGCCGGGATGGCATGAATTGTCAAGAAACCACTTTCACCGTTGTCACCCGGCTAATTCAATGTTCGACTTGTACGTTATGGAACTGTAAAGCCGCCAGGTTCGCATAGATGCCGCCGAGCGCCACCAGCGACGCGTGCGTGCCCGTCTCGACGATGCGCCCGTCCTCCATCACGATGATGCGGTCGGCCCGCTGCACGGTGGCCAGGCGGTGCGCGATGATGAGGGTCGTGCGCCCCACCATCGCCGCTTCCAGGGCGCGCTGGACGAGCCGTTCCGATTCCGCGTCGAGGGCGCTCGTCGCTTCGTCCAGCAGCAGCAGGGGCGGATTCTTGAGGAGTGCCCGCGCGATGGCGATGCGCTGGCGCTGGCCGCCGGACAGCCGCACCCCGCGCTCGCCCAGGTACGACTGGTAGCCCTGCGGCAGGCGCTCGATGAATTCGTGGGCCGCGGCCAGCTTCGCGGCCGCGATGACTTCCTCGTCCGTCGCGTCGGCGCGGCCGTAGCGGATGTTTTCCAGCGCGTTGGCCGAGAAGATCACCGTGTCCTGCGGGACGATGCCGATGGCGCCGCGCAGCACGTGCAGGTCGAGGTCGCGGATGTCCACGCCGTCGAGGCGGATGCTGCCCGCCTGCGGATCGTAGAAACGCAGCAGCAGCTGGAACAGGGTCGTCTTGCCGGCGCCGGACGGGCCGACGACGGCCACCGTCTCGCCGGGTTTCACGTCCAGGCTCACGTGGTCCAGCGCCGCGGTCTCGGGCCGCGACGGGTACGAGAACTGCACGTTCGCGAGCTGGAGCGCCGCGCCGCCCGCCGTGCGGATCGGCAGCGGCGTCGGGTGCGCGGGGTTGCGGATATCCGAACGGACGGCGAGCAGTTCCAGCAGGCGCTCGGTGGCGCCGGCCGCGCGCTGGGCCTCGCCCATCACTTCGGACAGCGCACCGATGGCGCCGGACACGATCGACGCGTACAGGATGAACTGGCCCAGGTCGCCGCCCGTCATGCTGCCCTCCAGGACCGCGTGCGCGCCCAGCCACAGCACGAACACGATGGCGCCGAACACGAGCGCGATCGCGAGCATCGTGAGGGTGGCGCGGGCGCGGATGCGCCGCATCGCCGTCGCGAACGCGCCTTCGACGGATGCGCCGAAGCGCTGCGCCTCGATCTTTTCGTGGGTGAACGCCTGCACGGTGGGCATGGCGTTGAGGATCTCGCCGGCCAGCGCCGAGGCGTCGGCGATGCGGTCCTGCGAATCGCGCGACAGCTTGCGCACGCGCCGGCCGAACAGCACGATCGGCACGACGACCAGCACGAGCAGGGCCAGGATGATGGACGTCAGCTTCGCGCTCGTCACGAACAGCATGGCGAGGCCGCCGACGAACAGCAGCGTGTTGCGCAGCGCAAGCGAGATGCTCGTGCCGACGACGGTCTGGATCAGGGTCGTGTCGGTCGTCAGGCGCGACAGCACTTCGCCCGTGCGCGTGGTCTCGAAGAATTCGGGGCTCTGTTCGACGACGTGGCGGTAGACGGCGCTGCGGATGTCGGCCGTCACGCGTTCGCCCAGCCACGACACCGTGTAGTAGCGCGCCGCCGTCGCGACCGCGAGCACGGCGGCCACGCCGAACAGCGCGAGGAACGTGGCGTTGACGCTGGCGGCGCTCGACGCGCCACCCTTGGCCCCGAAGCCGTGGTCGATCATCTGCTTGAACGCGGCGGGAATCGCGAGCGTGGCGCCGGCCGCGACGAGCAGCGCGATGCCGGCGAACAGGAACTGGCGGCGGTAAGGCCGCAGGAACGGCAGCAGGCCTTTCAATGCGGCGAGGGCGCCTTTGCGCGAAGTGGTTTGGGTGTCGGTGGTTGAACCGTTGCTCATGTCGTCGTTCGTTGTTCGTCTTGTTGCAGGGGGCTTACAGCTTCATGGCCGATACATAGCCGGTCAGTTCCAGGTAGCCCTGGCCGGCGGGGCGCCCGTCGCGCCGCACGGTCACGGCGCCTTCCCAGTACACGGCGCCGGTGGAACGGCGCGAATCCAGTTCCTGGTCCGGCTGCAGCGGCTCGATACGCCATTGCGTCGTCCCCGTCGCGAGGAGGATCGCCACCGGGTAGGCGGCATTCGTGCGGGGCGAGGTCCAGGTCCGTTGCGGCGCGAAGCGGACCTGGTCGGGACCGTATTGCGTCACCTTGCCGGCACCGTCGCGCCAGGTCGCGTGGGCCCACAGTGTACTACCATCCTTCGCGCGGATCCGGAAGGCCATCAGCGCACCGCCGTCGTCGAGGTTCACGCCGGTCCAGTCCCAGCCCGCCGCGTTCGTGTCGAGCACCTGGCTGGACCATTCGTGGTCGAGCCATGCGGTGCCCGTCACGGCCTGCTTGCGGCCCGCGTGCGCGACGTCGCCGTCGACCTGCAGGTGCGGCTCGCTGTAGTAATAGCTGGCGTGGCCCGCCTGCGGTCCCTTTTGCGAAAAGCCGGCCGCGCCCTGCAGCAGCACCGGCTGCGTGGGCGTGAGCCGCAACGTGAACGACACCTCGCCGGAACGCACGACGACGCGGTAGCGGCCGTCCGGCTCGCGCCGCATGCTCCAGTCGTCCAGTTTCACGTCGGTGGTGCCCGTGTTCGCATGGGCGAGGCCGAAGCCGGCGCGCGCGCTGCGCTGGTCGTGCACGAGGTGGCCGAGCGCCGGGTCCGACAGCGCCGCGTGGCCGATGATCAGCTGCCTGGGCGCGAACGCGCTCGGGTTGGCGGGATCCGTCTCCGTACGGCTGCGGAAGAACGTGACCTGGAAGCCGAGCGGCTTGCCGTCCGGCGTCTTGAGCCACCCGGTCGCGTACCACCATTCCGTGCGGTAGTCCGGATGGGCGCCGTAGTCGGCCGGGAAGGTCAGCGCGCGCCCCGGCGTGACCGGCGCAAAGATGGGTGCAAACGCGGGCGGTGCCGCGTGGACGCACGTCGCGACGAGCCACAGCAACAGGATGCGCAAGGCGATCATCACCAATCCTCCCGCACGGCCCGCACCGGCCCGCCGGACAAGGCGTAGCGGCCCGACACGAGCGCCGTCGCGACGGACGCCGCCACCAGCACGGCCGCGACGCTGCCCAATAATGGCCACGGCAGGTGCAGCTGCATCGTCCAGTGGAACGACTGCGGATTGACGACGTAGACGAGGATCAGGCTGATGACGAGGCCGAGTGCGAATCCGGTGATAACGCCGAGCGCCGTCAACGCGCCGCCCTCGACGGCGAGGATGCCCAGCACCTGCTTGCGGGTGACGCCCACGTGGCGCAGCATGCCGAATTCCTTTGCACGTGCGAGCGTCTGCGCGGAGAACGTGGCGGCCACGCCGGAGAGCCCGATGGCGATGGCGATCGCTTCCAGCAGGTAGGTGACGGCGAAGCTGCGGTCGAAAATCCGCAAACTCATGGCGCGGATATCGCCCGGCCGCGCCAGCTGGAGTGCCGCGCCGAACGGCAGCTTGCGCAGCGCGGCCTCGATGTGCGCCACGTCGGCGCCGGGCGCGGCCCACAGCGCCGCATCCGTGACGGTCGCGTCGCCCGTCAGCGCGCGGTAATCCGCCAGCAGGACGACCGCGGAGCCGGTCTGGTTGGCATAGTCGCGCCAGACGCCGGCGATGAAGAAGGGTTGCGGACGCCCGCCCAGCGGCAGGTTCACCGTCTGGCCGACTTGCAGGCGGTACAAGTCCGTCATCGCTTCCGACACCCACACGGGACGGGCGCCGGCGGGGACCGGGGCCGTGGCGCCGACGAGGGCCAGCATGCGTCCGGGATCGTTCGCATCGATGTCGCGGGCGACGAGCACGATGTTCGGGCGGGCCGGGTCGAGCGACAGGGGCCGCGTGCGCAGGAACGCGGCACGGGCGACGCCGGGCACGCCGGCCATCGCCGCCTGCTCCGGCGCACCGAAACCGCCCGTATTGCCGCCGCCGCTGCTGCGTACGTACAGGTCGGCCGGCAGGATGTGCAGGATCCAGTCGTCCACCGAGACGCGGAAGCTGGCCACCATGATGCCCATCGCGACCATCAGGCTGAAGCTGGCCAGTACGCCCCCCAGCGCGATCGATGCCTGGCCCGGCGCATTGGCGAGGCGTGCCAGCGTGAGTGCCAGCACGGGCGAGTGATCCTCGCGCCGGCGCAGCAGGCGATCCAGCAGCCGGAACGCGGACGCGGCCAGCCGCGGCATCAGGCCGATGCCGCCGATGAGAAGCAGCGCGACGGCGAAGTAGCCGAACAGCGGCAGCCCGAACACGGGCGGCGCGAATACGCAGGCGGCCGCGAGCAGCAGGCAGGCCAGGGCGGGCCACACGCGGTTCAAGCGTTCCAGCGCCGTCTCGTCGGTGCCGGACTTGAGCGCAATGGCAGGCCGGGCACGCGCGGCTTCGAGTGCGGGCGCCGCGCAGCCGAGCAGCGCGACGCCGAGGCCCAGGCCGAAGTAGACGACGGCGGCACCCGGCGCGAATTGCACGCGCGGCTTCACGCCGGGGAAGTAACCGGCACCGAGGTCGCCGCCGAACAGCGACAACGCGGCCGCCGCGAGGCCGTAGCCGGCCGCGATGCCGAGCAGCGCGCCCAGCACGCCCAGGGTCGCGCCTTCCAGCAGCACCTGGCGCAGCAAGGCGCGCCGCTCGAGCCCGAGCACGCGCAGCAGCGCGAACTGGCCGCGCCGGCGCAGCACGGACAGCGCCTGCGTGGAAAACACGAGGAACGCGCCGGTGAACAGGGCGACGAGCGCCAGCACCGTCAGGTTCACGCGGTATGCGCGGCTGAGGTTATTGCTGCGGCTTTCCTGGTTGTCGTCGCCCGGCCGGCCGACGTTGAAGCGGCCGGGGTAGTCGCGTTCCAGCTCCGCCGCCAGCGTCCGTTCGAACGTGGCGCGGTCGACGCCGTCGCGCAGTTTGAGGTCGATGCGCGACAGTTTGCCGGTGAGATTGAAACGCCACTGCAGCGCGCCGATGTCCATCACGCCGAGGCGCTGGCCGCTGCGCGCGCGCAGGATCGGGCCCGCCACGCGCAATGCGAGGTCGCGCGTGCCGGCGCGGACGACGATGCTGTCTCCCCGCGCCTTGCCCAGCCAAGCCTGGGCGGCGGGCGACAGGAACACGGCGTCGTCGGCCAGGACGTCGTACGGGTGGGCCGCATCCGGCACGCCCATCAGGTCGGGCGCGATGTAGCCGGCGCGGAACGCGTCGAGGCCCACGATTTTCAAGGAACCCTGGCCATCCGCCCGCGCGGCGTCGACTTCCAGCACGGGCGAGGCGAGGGCGACGCCCTCGTGCGTGGCCAGGCGCGGATAAATGCCTTCGTCGAACAGGGCTTCGCGTCCCGTCACCTGGACGTCCGCCTGGCCCGACAGGCTTTGCACGGCCGCGTTGAATTCGTTGAACGCCGCCGCGTTGATGAGGTGGATGGCGAAGTCCATCGCGACGCCGACGGCGATGGCGACGACGGCCAGCACGGCGCGCATCGGGTGCGCGCGCCATTCGCCGAACAGCAGCCAGCGCGACAGCTGACTTACGCCGGACATTCCACCGCCAGCGCTTCCGTCGCCCGTTTTGCCCGGCGCTGCGCGGCCACCTTCGCGCGGCCCGCCAGGCGGGCGACGTCTTCCTCGGCCCAGCGCTTGCGCAGGTTCAGGCGTGCGCACTGCTTGCGGTGCGTGGCCGCGCTGCGGGCCTGGCGCGCGTCGGTCTTGTCGATGCGCTCCTGTTCCTTCGCGCGGGCGATGCGCAGCTTTTCCAGTTCGAGGAGCGTGCGCGCATCGCGCGTGGTTACCGATTCCGCGCCCTCGGGGCGGATGCCGACCGGCTCCGGGGGCAGCGCGACCGATTTGCCCTGGGCGCAGGGGCGGTCCGAGTAACTCGTCTTGCCGTGCTGCGTGCATTTGTAGACGGGGTCGGCGAGGGCGTTGGTCAACAAACAGGCCGCCAGCAGGGGGAGCAGTCGCATCATGGGAGTCTCCGGTTCAAAGGATTTTACCGGGGTTCATGATGCCGAGGGGGTCGAGCGCGGCCTTGACCGCACGCATCAGCTGCAGCTCGACCGGGGATTTATAGCGCGGGAGCTCGTCGCGCTTGAGCGCACCGATCCCGTGTTCGGCCGAGATCGATCCGCCGTGCGCCGCCACGCTGTCGTGGACGATGCGGTTGATGGGGCCTTGCTCGGCGAGGAAGTCGGCGTGACGGATGCCTTCCGGCGGCGCGACGTTGTAGTGCAGGTTGCCGTCGCCCAGGTGGCCGAAGCAGACGACCTGCACGCCCGGGTAGTCCGCGTCGAGCTGGGCGTCCGTCGTCTCGATGAAGTCGGCGATGCGCGAGATCGGCACGGAGATGTCGTGCTTGATGTTCTTGCCGGCCGCCGCCTGCGCGAGCGGGATGTGCTCGCGGATGGCCCACAGCGCGCGCGACTGGGCGATCGACGTCGCGACGACGGCGTCCTGGGCGAGCCCGTCTTCCAGCGCCCGTTCGATCGCGCGTTCCAGCAGCGCCACGCCGTGCGCCTCGGATTCGTGGCTCGACAGTTCCAGCAGCGCGTACTGCGGATAGCGTTCCGGGAACGGCTTCGGCAGGTCGGGGAAATGGCTCGCGACGAGGCGCAGGCTCACGTCGCTCATCAATTCATAGCCCGTCAAGGTGGGACCGCATTCCGCTTCGACGAGCTTCAGCAGGGATAACGCGTCGCGCGGCGTGGCCAGCGCGACGAGCGCCGTGATCGCGGCCTTCGGCTGCGGGAACAGTTTCAGCACGGCGGCGGTGATGACGCCGAGCGTGCCTTCCGCGCCGACGTACAGGTCGCGCAAGTCGTAGCCGGTGTTGTCCTTGCGCAGGCCGCGCAGCGCATCCCACACTTCGCCCTGCGCCGTCACGACTTCCAGGCCCAGGCACAATTCTCTCGTGTTCCCGTAGCGCAGGACGCCGGTGCCGCCCGCATTGGTCGACAGGTTGCCGCCGATAGTGCAGCTGCCCTCGGCCGCCAGCGACAGCGGAAACAGCATGCCGTGGTCGAAGGCCACTTGCTGGATGTCCTGCAGGATGGCGCCCGCTTCGACGGTCATCGTGCGGTTGAACGTGTCGACGGTGCGGACGCGGTTCAGGCGCCGCAGCGACAGCACGATGGCGTCGCCCGTCGCATCCGGCACGCTGCCCAGCACGAGGCCCGTGCGGCCGCCCTGCGGCACGACCGGCACGCGCAGTTCCGCGCACAGGCGCACGACGGCAGCCACTTCCGCCGTGCTGCCGGGCCGGACGACGGCGCGGGCGCGGCCCGTGAAGCGGCCGCGCCAGTCGGTGAGATACGGCGCGGTGTCGTGCTCGTCGACGAGGACGTTGGCCGCGCCGACGATCGCGCTGCAGCGTTCGATAAAGCCTTCAGTCATGCGGTACTTTGACCTTGTCCAGCAGTTCCTTGGCCAGCTTCTGCGCCTGCTTCTTGTACGGGCGGAGGTACAGCAGGGCGAACAGGAAGTACGAGACCACGAGCAGCGCTTCGCCCAGCGCCATCATGCGCGAGATTTCGGTCTTGTCGCTCCATGCGCGCACGATGCCCTCGACCAGGTAGATCAGGATCACCATCGACGACCATTGCAGTGTGTACAGGTCGCGCTTGAGGACGCCGCGCAGCGGCAGCAGCAGCGGCAGCGCCTTCAGGGCCAGCAGCGAGCCGCCCGGATGCAGCGGCGCGACGACGATCTCCCAAACCAGCAGCCAGGCGAACAGGATGACGAGACTCGTCACCGCGCCCGTGTGAAACACCCTTTGCGTTTGCATCGCCTATTCCGTCCCCTGCAGTTTTTTGGCCGCCATCGCGAGGCGCCGGCCGAGCGCGATCGCGAGCCGCTTCTCGTCTTCGGTCACCGGGCGGTTGCCGTCCACGCCCGACCAGTGGGTCGCGCCGTAGGGGCTGCCGCCGCTGGCGGTGGTCATCAATTCCGGCTCGGTGTAGGGCAGGCCCATCACCATCATGCCGTGGTGCAGCAGCGGGATCATCATCGACAGCAGGGTCGATTCCTGGCCGCCGTGCAGGCTGCCCGTCGACGTGAACACCGCGGCGGGCTTGCCGGCCAGGGTGCCGGACAGCCATTGCGCGGAAGTACCGTCGAGAAAATATTTCATGGGCGCCGCCATATTGCCGAACCGCGTGGGCGAACCCAGCGCCAGTCCGGCACACTCCGCCAGGTCCTCGAGCTCCACGTAGGGCGCGCCGGCACGCGGGATGTCCGGTTCCGTCGCTTCGGCCACCGTCGATACCGCGGGAACAGTCCGCAACCGGGCTTCCAGGCCCGGCACGCTGTCGATGCCTTGGCCGATCAGTTCGGCCAGCCGGCGGGTCTTTCCATGACGCGAGTAATACAACACGAGGATAATCTGATTGGTTGGGTTCATCGTTGGTATTATAGGGCGCTTTACAAGATGACACGCTCGCCATCGGCGCTTTTTCGATGCTTTCCAAAACCGTCACCAATCTTTCCCGCAGCACGACCGAGATGATCAATACGGGCGTCGACCGGGTGCGCGGGCTGACCTGGAACGAGGCGCGCGACCTGGTGCGCTTCGCGCGCCGCCGCCTCACCGAGGAAAAGCTGCCGCAGGTGGCCGGCAGCCTCACGTTCACGACCACGCTGGCCATCGTCCCCCTGCTGACGATCGTGCTGGCCATCTTCACGACCTTCCCGATGTTCGGCAAGCTGCGCACGGCCCTGGACAATTATTTCGTCCAGATGCTGATGCCGAAGGCGATCGCGAACACGATCACGTCGAACCTGACCCAGTTCGCCAGCAAGGCGACAGGGCTGTCGGCCGTCGGCGGTATCGCCCTCGTGTTGACCACCATCGCCATGATCGGCACGATCGAGCGGGCGTTCAACCAGATCTGGAAGGTGCGGCGCCCGCGGCCCCTCGTCCAGCGGGTGCTCGTGTACTGGGCGCTGGTCACGCTGGGGCCGCTCGCGTTCGGTTTGTCGCTCACGCTCACGTCGCAACTGTTCTCCGCCACCAACGGCCTGATGAGCCTCGTGCCGTTCCTGGGCGCCGTGTTCTACACGGTCGTCTCGGTCGCATTGACGACGGGCGCGTATGTGCTGCTGTACATGACGGTGCCGAACCGCGACGTCGACTGGCGCGACGCCGTCTGGGGCGGCCTCGTCGCCGCGATCGCGTTCGAGGTGGCCAAGCGTGTGTTTGCCATCTTCATCCGCCAGTTTCCGACCTACGCCATCATCTATGGGGCGCTGGCCGCGCTGCCGCTGTTCCTCGTGTGGATGTACCTGTCGTGGATGATCACGCTGGTCGGCGCGCTGCTGACGGCGGCGCTGCCCATCGTCAAGTACGAGCGCTGGTGGTACGAGCCTGTGCCGGGCGGCGCCTTCGTCGACGCGATGGCCGTGCTGAAAGTGCTGCATGGCGGGGCGCGGCTGACGGGGACGGCGCTGGTGTCGAGCGCCCGGATCCGCGCCTGCACGCGCATCGGCTACGACGAGATGACGGAGCTGCTGGAACGGATGGTGGCGGCCGGCTGGGTCGGGCGCGTCCACGTCGAGGAGCAGCTGCCGCTGCGTTGGGGCAAAGGCACACGAGCAGGAACCGATTGCTGGGTGCTGCTCGTCGATCCGCGGCTGATCAAGCTGGCGGACGTCTACCGGCTGTTCGTGTTCGGGCGCATCGGCAGCGAGGCCGGTCCGCCGGCCGACGGCGCGCAATCGCCGCTCGCGCTGGACCCGGCCGCGCTCGCGCGCCAGGTCGAAGCGTCCGTCGAGCGGGGGCTTGACGAGACGCTGGCCGAGCATTTCGAAAAGCCTACCAGCTGAGCTTGCCGGTCAGCATCTCCCAATACATCACCCAATCCGCGCGGAACGCATACCACGGGTGGCCGAACGTGGCCGGCCGGTTCTTTTCGAAGAAAAAATGACCGATCCAGGCGCCGCCGTAGCCGGTGACGACGGCGACGACGAGCCACCATGGGTTCAGGCTGTCGATGTATTGCGCGATGCCCGCGATCGCCGACGACGTGCCGAGGAAATGCGCGCGCCGGCACATCCGGTTCTCGTGCCGGGACAGGTAGTAGGGATAGAACTGCGCGAAACTGTCGTAGCGGACGGCGGCCATGCTGGTCTCCTGTTGTCTGCCTGTCCAGTGTAGATCAATCCAGGCCGCGCACGAAGTCCGCCAGCGCGGCGCCGACCCCTTCCGGCTGTTCCGTCATCAGCGCATGCCCGCAGTCGAGCGCGACGACGCGCGCATGCGGGATCGCGGCCACGAGCGCCTGGGCGGAACGGGGCGGCGTCATGACGTCGCGCCGGCCCTGCACGAACAGCGTCGGGCAGGCGATGGCCTGGGCGGCCGCGCCCCCGTTCGCGTACGCATTACACGCCACGAAGTCCGTGTGGAACAGCTGCGCCGGGTTCAGCTGGGACAGCCGCTGCATCAACCGGCGCGACGCGCCCGCCAGCCAGAAGCCTTGCGGCTGGCTCGGCGCGGCCGGCGCGATGGCCGCGTGCGACCACAGGTTGACCATGTCGATGGCATCCGGCTCGTTCGTGCGCGCCGTCTCCAGCAGGGCGTCCGACACCTTCATCGGCCACGTGCTGCCCACGAGGGCCAGGGCGCGCACGCGGGCAGGTGCCCGGGTCGCGGTCTCGAGGGCGATCAGCGACCCCATGCTGTGGCCGGCCAGCACGGCGTCGCCGATGCCGGCCACGTCCAGGAGGTCGAGCAGCCAGGCGGCCATCTCCTCGACCGTCACTAGCGCGGGCCCGGCGCTGCGGCCGTGGCCGGGCAGGTCGACGGCCAGCACGTAATCACCCTGGCGGGCCAGGGCGCGGGCCGGTGCCGTCCAGACGGAATGGTCGTTCTGGGCGCCGTGGATCAACACGATGGCGGGGCGGCCGGGCGCCGGTGCGCTGCCGGCGTCGTAGGCATAGGCGGTCTTGCCGTTCACGTCGAGCAGCATGTCAGGCTCCTTTCTGCGCCAGTTTCAGGGCGCGGGCGATGTCGTCGAGGAGGTCGTCCGGGTCTTCCAGGCCGATGGCCAGGCACACCGTGCCCGCGCCCGCGTCCGTGGCGAACGAGCGGGGGCCGCCGAGGCCACCGTCCCGGCCGACGAGCTTCAGCGCGTCGAGGAAGCGGCCGGCTGCGGCCGGGCCGCCCTGCAGCGTGAACGGGACGACGGCGCCGGCGCCGCGCGGGAGCAGTTCGTGATCGGGATACGCGACGCCGGCGACGGCCGGATGGCCGGCCAGCGCTTCCGCCACCTTGCGTGCGCCCGCGACGTGGCGGTCCATGCGCATGCCCAGCGTCTCCAGGCCCCGCAGGATCACGGCCGCATCGTGGGCGCCCGGCGCGGCGCCGAAGTCGCGCAGGCCGACGTGGCGCGCGCACAGCGCGAAGGCGCCGACGGTCGATTCCTCGGCGAACACGCGGCCGTCGCAGGCTGCGTTCGGTTCGCACAGCTCCGCAAAGCGGCCCGTGCGCACATGGGCGGCATGCCAGTCGAACGTGCCGCCGTCGACGAGCAGGCCGCCCGCCGCGCCGGCCTGTCCCGCGAGGAAGGCGGCAGCGTGGACCACGATGTCGGCGCCATGGTCGAAGGCCGACAGCAGCCACGGCGAGGCGAGCGTCGCGTCGACGAGCAGCGGCACGTCGTGCGCGTGCGCGACGGCGGCCACGCGCGGGATGTCGAGGACGGTGCCGTCGTGCGCGAGGGCCGCGCCGACGAACACCCGTGTCCCGGGCCGGATGGCGGCGCGCCACGCGTCGGGGTCGCGCGGGTCGACGAAGGTCGTGGCGACGCCGAAGCGCCGCAGGCCGTGCGCGAGGAGGGCACGCGTGTCGCCACGCAGGTTGTCCGCGGCGACGACGTGATCGCCGGCGCCTGCCAGCGTGGCCAGCGCGAGATGCAGCGCGGCCTGGCCGCTGGCCGTCGCGATGCCCGCGACACCGCCTTCGAGGGCGGCAATGCGTTCTTCCAACGCGGCGACGGACAGATCGGAAATCGGGGCGCCGGCGGCGACGTGCAGCGCCAGCGTGGTGAAGCCGGGGTACCTTGGACCGCTCATGGGCTCTCATCCTGAAAACGAAGACGGCGCATGCTAGCATCCGATAGCGCTAACCGTTACATTTAATCATCATCATGGTGCAGAGTGCACGGTTGCAAGGCAAAAAGGTGGATTTTTTGGGGAGCTTAGGCTAGAGTCAAATTTATGAAATACACAACGCAGCACGCATCTCCAATCAAGGGGGTCCAAATGAAGGTATCGGAAATCCTGCAGGTCAAGGGCGACATCCTGTACACCGTGTCGCCGGACACCGACCTGGCCAACGCCGCCGCCACGATGGCCGAGCGCGACATCGGTTCGCTCGTCGTGATGGAATACGGCGACCTGGTCGGCATGCTGACCTTCCGCGAGGTCATCAAGGCCTTGCACGCGCATGGCGGTTCGCTCGAGCCCGCGGGCACCGTGCGCAAGCACATGGACGACAGCCCGATCACCGTCACCCCGGACACCGAAGTCAACGAAGTGCGCCGCATCATGCTGGAAAAGCACGCGCGCTACCTGCCCGTCATGAACGCGCGCACCCTGCTGGGCGTGATCTCGTTCTACGACGTCGCGAAGGCCGTGCTCGAGGCGCAGAGCTTCGAGAACCGCATGCTCAAGGCCTATATTCGCGATTGGCCTGCCGAGCAGATGGCGGAAGACTGATACGTGCGCGTGGGCACGGGGTGCCCACCCTACGCGGCGCGCGTGAGCGCGTCGCTGCCCAGCCACTCGATGAGTGCCTCGGGCGCGAGCGGCCGCGCGAACAGGTACCCCTGCGCGAGCGGGCAGCCCAGCGCCTGCAGGATCTGGGCCTGGATCTCGTCCTCCACACCTTCGGCGATGATCGACAGGCCCAGGTTGCGTCCGAGTTCGATGACCATCTCGGCAATGCTGCTGCCCCGTGCCGCGTCCGTGATCTCGGTCACGAACGCGCGGTCGATCTTGAGGCGGTCCACACACAGGCGCTGCAGGTAGGACAGGGACGAGAAACCTGTGCCGAAATCGTCGATGGCGATGGACACGCCCGTGCGCTTGATTTCGGCGAGACGCTCGATCAGCAGGTCCGGTTCTTCCATCGCCATCGACTCCGTGATCTCCAGCTCGACTCTTTCCGGCGGTGCGCCCGTGTCCTCCAGCGCCTGGCGCAGCATGTCGATGAAGTGCGGGTGGCGGAACTGGACCTGCGACACGTTGATCGACATCGTGAAGTCGAGGTGGCCCGCCGCGCGCACGCGCACGAGTTCCGCGCACGCTTCGCGCAATACCCACGCGCCGATGTCGATGATCAGGCCGGAGTATTCCGCGATCGGAATGAAACGGTCGGGCGGGACGAAGCGGCCGTCTTCCGTGCGCCAGCGCAGCAGGGCTTCCGCGCCGAACGCGCGGCGCGCGGCCAGTTCGACCTGGGGCTGGTAGGCAAGGAACAGTTCGCCGCGCGCGAAGCCGCTGCGCAGCGCGTGCATCAGGCGCACCCGCTCGCGGATCTCCACGCCCATGCCGCGCGAAAAATAGAAGTGGCCGCCGCGCCGCTGGCTCTTCGCGCGCTTCAGCGCGATGTCGGCATCCTTCAGCGCGTCGGCCGCGGTGCCGTCGTGTTCCAGCAGGCGCACGAGGCCCAGCGTGGCGGACACCTGCACGTCCTGGCCTTCGATCGAGAACGGTGCCGCGAACAGGTCTTGCACGGCGGCCGGATCGATCAGGCCGGCGTCGCCCAGCAGGCAGAAGATGTCGCCGCCGATGCGGGCGAGGGCCAAGCGCGCATCCAGGCGCGTGCGCAGGCGCTGGGCCACCGCCACGAGCAGCGCGTCGCCGAACTGGTGGCCGAGGGCGTCGTTCGTTTCGGCGAACTGGTCGATGTCGACAAGACACAACGTGGCGTCGGCGCGCGACTGCAGGCTGTCGTCGACGAGTTCGACGAGGCGCGTGCGGTTCGGCAGGCTCGTGAGTCCGTCGTAGAACGCGGCGCGGTGCAGGGCGGTCATCAGGGCGACATTGTCCAGGCCGACGGCGATACTGCTCGTGAAGACGTCGATGAGGCCGCGGCGCAAGGCATCCAGCGGACGCGTCAACTTCAACCAGGCCGCGAAATGTCGGTGCGCCTTGCCGCTGAAATACAGGGCGACGTGGTCGGGTTCGTACAGGTTGCGCCGTTCCGCCAGCGCGCGGGCGATGGCGGCGGCCGGGCGCAGGGCACCCGGCGCGAGCATCCCCTCGCGTGCGAGCTCCGCACTGGGACCGTAACTGGCCAGCACCTGCCAGCCGACGCTCCCCGTGCCCGGCGGACAGGCGCACAGCAGGCCGTCCGCCGGCTGGCAGGCAAGGGCGGCCACTTCGCGCAGGATGCCGAGGGTCATCTCGCCGACCGAATGCAGGGCCATCAATTCCGTGTTCGCACGCACGACTTCTGCCAGGCCCGTGCGGCTGTCTTCGAGCGCGTGGATCTGTTCATAGGCGCGGATCGCCGCCGCCACGCTCGTGTACAGCTTCGTGCGGGTGAGTTCGGACTTGGTGCGGTAATCGTTGATGTCGTAGCCGCGGATCGCATCCATCTCGGGCGCATAGCCCGGCTGGCCCGTGCGCAGGATGATGCGCACGTCGTGGCGGCCGAGCGTGTCGCGCACGTGGCGCACGAGGTGCAGGCCGGCGTCGGCCTGTTCCATCACGACGTCGAGCAGGATCACCGCGATGTCGTGCTCGGCTGCCAGCACGTCCATGGCCTCGGCGGCGGAATACGCATGCAGGAATTCCAGTGGCCGCCCGTGCATGTCGAGCGTGCCGAGCGCAAATGTCGTCGTCGAATGGACGTCGGCATCGTCGTCGACGATCAGCACGCGCCACGCGCTCCCGTCCTTCACAGGCACGTCTGCCGGCGTTTCGTCTGCGAACACCAGGTCATCGTCCTGTGCGGCGCCCGGGGGCGTGTTCGATGCGGGCATTGCTGCGTCTCCAGGTTAAGCTCGGTAGTTGCGAACTAGTATATCTGGAATGGTGTCAAGTCAGGTAACAAAATTCCACATGGAAACATTTTTGTTGATGCAACCAGGCATTTCACCGGTCCTTTGTCCATGCTGGTAGAATCTTTCATTCCATTCGCACAACCCAACGAGATTCCATGTCCGGCAACACATTTGGCAAGCTGTTTTCCGTAACCACTTTCGGCGAATCGCACGGTCCCGCAATCGGCTGCGTGATCGACGGTTGTCCGCCGGGACTGACGTTGTCCGAAGCCGACATCCAGCCCGAGCTGGACCGCCGCAAGCCGGGCACGTCGCGCCACGTGACGCAGCGGCAGGAAGCCGACCAGGTGAAAATCCTGTCCGGCGTGTACGAAGGCGTGACGACGGGCACGCCGATCGCGCTGCTGATCGAGAACACGGACCAGCGCAGCAAGGACTACGGCAACATCGTCGAGATGTTCCGTCCCGGCCACGCGGACTACACGTACTGGCACAAGTACGGCGTGCGCGACCCGCGCGGCGGCGGCCGTTCGTCGGCGCGCCTGACGGCGCCCGTCGTCGGCGCCGGCGCCATTGCCAAGAAGTGGTTGCGCGAGAAGTACGGCACCGAATTCATGGGCTGCATGAGCCAGCTGGGCGACATCGCGGTGCCCTTCGAGGACTTCAAGCACGTGCACGACAATCCGTTCTTCGCCGCGACGTCGGACGCCGACCTGATCGCGCGCATGGAAACGGCGATGGACGACCTGCGCCGCGCCGGCGATTCCATCGGCGCCCGCATCGACGTGGTGGCGAAGAACGTCCCGGTGGGTCTCGGCCAGCCGATCTACGACAAGCTCGACGCCGACATCGCGTATGCCATGATGGGCATCAATGCGGTGAAGGGCGTGGAGATCGGCGCCGGTTTCCACTCGGTCGCGCAAAAGGGTTCGGAGCACGGCGACGAACTGACGCCGCAAGGTTTTATCGGCAATAACGCGGGCGGGGTGCTGGGCGGGATTTCGACGGGCCAGGACATCACGGTGTCCATCGCCATCAAGCCGACGTCGTCGATCCGCACGCCGCGCCGCTCGATCGACAAGCAGGGCAATCCTGTCACCGTCGAGACGTTCGGCCGCCATGACCCGTGCGTGGGCATCCGCGCGACGCCGATCGCGGAAGCGATGCTGGCGCTGGTGCTGATCGATCACGCGCTGATGCATCGGGCCCAGTGCGGCGACGTGCACGTGGATACGCCGCGGCTGCGTTAAGAAACGACGCAATTGATACGTCGTTCCCACGAAGGCGGGAACCCAAGTTCGTCGTGCTGTGGTGACGCTCGCAAAATTGGGCCCCCGCCTTCGCGGGGGCGACGTTTGCATCAGGCCCGGCTCGCCACCGCCTCCACCGGCTGGCGCCGCTCGACGCTCCTGACGACGAGCGCGCGCAATTCGTTCAGCAGCGAGAACTCGGTCTGGCTCAGGTAGACGGACGGGAAGCGGTCGTCCCAGTCGCCGTAGATGAAGCCGACCGGCTCGCCGCGCGTGCACAGCGGAATGATCACGAAGCAGCGCGCTTCCGACAGCGTGCCTTTCCACCAGCCCGGCAGCTTGCTCGAGAATTTCGGGTCGCGCGCGTTCTCGATGAAGATCACGCGGTCGCTGCCGAGCGCGGCGAAGAACACGTTCGGTTCGTACGCATCGTCGAACGACAGCTTCGGCACGAGCGTCTTGGCGTTGTCGCCGAGGCCGATCTTGGCCGTGTAGCGGCCGTCGCGGCGGTTGCGCAGGAAGCCGAACGCGCGCGTGAACGACAGGCCGTGGTACGCGGTCTCGATCGCCATCGACACCATCTGGCCCGGCGTCGCGGTGGCCGCGGCGTCGCGCATGTCGGCCACGCCGCTCAGCAGGATCTTGTTGCCGGCCTCGCGCATGCGCGTGACGGCGGCCGCGCGGGCGCGCTTCTCGGGCGGGTTCGCGAGCGGCGCGATCGACAGGTCCGCGGCCGCTTCGACCTTCGCCTTTTCGATGGCGCCGACGATGTTGTCCGGCTCGACACCGATCAGCGGGGCGAAGCCGGCCGCCAGTACCTTGACCTGTTCGGCGCCGGCTTCGTCGCCGTGCCACAGGCTCTCGGCGCACTGCGACGCCATGGTGCCGAGGGCGGCGAGCCAGTCGTCGTGGCCGAAGTCGGCGCCGCGCTCGCCCGGCTCCACGCGGCGCATGCCGGCGATCAGGTTGCGGGGCAGGCCCCAGTGTTCGGCGGTGGCGCGGCCGATCTGCTCGAGCGACAGGCCGAGCTGGGCGATGGCGATGGGGTCGATGGGGCCGTCGCCGGCCGCCTGCTGCATCAGCGTCCAGTGCTCGGGCAGGTAGAACGTGACCATCATCCGGCCCAGCGAATGGAGGATCGAACACACGACGGCTTCTTCCGGGTCGCGCGTGGCCGCTTCGGCCGCGACCTGGTGCGCCACCATCCCGGCCAGCACGGCCTTTTCCATCTCGATGTGGGCCTGCAGGGAATCCGGTGTCGACTTGGACAGTTCCTCGATCAGTTTCAGGCCCAGCGCCAGGTGACCGATGGCCTCGGTGCCCAGCACGAGGATGGCCTTGGAGACGGTGTTGATGCGCTGGCCGAAGGCCGAGTACATGCCGCTGTTCGCCAGGCGCAGCACCTTCTGGGTGAGCACGGGGTCGGACAGCACGGTCTGGGTCATGGAAAAGTCGCGCTCGTCCTCGCCGCGCATGGAGGCGAGGATGGCGTTGATCGCCTTCGTGAAGCCGGGCATGTCGCCGCGCCGCCGGATCCGCTCCCACAGCAGCGCGAGGGTGGCGTCGGCTTTCGGCGATCGTTCGATGGTAGCAGTCTGGTTCATGTGAGGCCCGCCCGTAATTCGTCCGGCAGCAGTTCCGTGTACAGGTTTTCCTTGAGCGCGGCCATGGCCACGTGGGCCGGCATCGGCTTGCCGGTCAGGTAGCCTTGTACGTAGTCGCATCCGCGCGACTCGACGTAGGTCAGTTGTTCTTCGGTCTCGACGCCTTCGGCCACGACCGACAGGTCGAGGTGCTTGGCCAGGTCGAGCACGGCGTTGCAGATCGCCGCGTCCTTCGTCGAGGCGGGCAAGTCCTTGATGAAGGCACGGTCGATCTTCAGCACCGAGATCGGGAAGCGCTTCAGGTAGGCGAGGCTCGAATAGCCGGTGCCGAAGTCGTCGATCGCGATGCGCGCGCTGCGTTCGGCCATCTTGGCCAGGATCGCTTCGGCGTGCGCCGGATCGACCATGAGCGTGCCTTCCGTGATCTCGAGCACGAGCTTGTCGCCGGGCGTGCCGGAAAAGGCGAGGGCGTCGTCCAGCACGCTGAGGAAGCGGTCGTTGCGGAACTGGCGCGGGCTGATGTTGACCGAGATGTAGAGGTCGCGCTTGGCCACTTCCTCGAACTGGCGCAACTGCACCAGCGCCGCCTTCAGCGCCCAGGCGCCCAGCAGGTTGATGAGGCCATTGGTCTCGGCGATGGGGATGAAGCGCACCGGCGGCACCATGCCGAGGGTCGGATGCTTCCAGCGCATCAGCGTTTCGAAGCCCTCGATTCTCCGCGTGCGGCTCGACACGATCGGCTGGTAGTACAACAGGAACTCGCCTTCGCGCACCGCCTGGAACATCGCGGCCTCGAGCGAGATATCGTGTTGCGGCATGCCGTTCTCGCGCACGCTGTAGACGACGGCGCGGCCCTTGCCCGTTTCCTTGGCGCGGCCCATGGCGGCGTCGGCGAGGGCGATCAGGCGAATCTCGTCTTCGGCATGGTCCGGGTAGATCGACACGCCGACGGACGCGCCCAGGTACACCGTATGCCCGTCGATCTCGAACGGCGATTGCAGCGCGGCCAGCAGGCGCCCGCTCACGAGCTTGATCTGGTCCGGCGTGAACGTGCCCGGCAGGACCGCGACGAACTCGTCGCCGCCGACGCGGGCCAGCGTGTCGCTGTCCCGCAGCGTCTTGCGCAGGCGGCTCGCGGCCTGGCGCAGCACGGCGTCGCCGACCGGGTGGCCGAGACCGTCGTTGACCTTCTTGAAGCCGTCCAGGCCGATCGTGGCGACGCAGAAGCCCTGGCCCGAGCGGCGCGCGTTGGCGATCACCATGCGGATGCGGTCGGACAGCAGCAGGCGGTTCGGGAGTTCCGTCAGCGCGTCGTGCGTGGCCATGTGGCGCAGGCGTTGTTCGGTGGCGCGCTGGGCCGACATGTCGCGGCCGACGGCCAGCAATTCGAGGCTGCCCGGGAGCAGGCCGATGCGCAGTTCGAACCAGACGTCCTTGCCGGCGCAGCGCAGCCGCACTTCGACGAGCACAGGATCGCTGGCCGTGGCCGCATCGACGAGGGCATTGCGCAGGGCAGCCTGGTCGGCGTCGACGGCAAGTGGGGTCAGCACGGTGCCGGCCAGCACCTGCGCGCCGAACATGCGCTGGGCGCGCTGGCTTGCATGGCGGATCAGGCCGGAAGGGTCGAGGCGGAACGCGACGTCGCCCACCGCCTCCATGTAGCCGTCGGGGCTCGCCGCCGGGGCCGCATGGCGCGGATCGTTCGGTACTGCGGGTGAACTGGCGCGCATTGTCGAAATATCTGCTTTCAAATCTTGGCAGGAACTGCCTTTAATGCTGGAGTGTACCAAAACAACAAGCAATGTATCACCGAAAGATTCCAAGGGGCACTAAAAAGCACAATGCCCCGCCACTTTCCGTACGTGCTTGATACGCCGCAGTACCGGGATCGGGATGGGTCGCGCTTGCCCGGCACATGGCTTTACGCTAGCCTTGTTGCCTATCCGATAACCTGGCGCTTGGCTTGAAGGGTTATTGTCGCCGATATAGTGCAAAGTAGAAACTTAAGCGCCATTCATATGATGCTCAGTTGCAACAACGCGGCCATTCCGGAGGAGACGCCATGAATCGATTCGATACCCATGAGGTTTTCAACCAGGCGCCGCCGTTCGGTGACGTCAACCTGTTCGCGTGCGATCCGGCCCTGCGCGAAGGTCTCGTACGCGAAGGCGCGGGCTGGGCGGAGGGCGACATCGAACGGCTGGGGCGGACTCTGGGTGCTTCCGCCGTGCTGGACCTGGGGCGCCTGGCCAACGAATTCCCGCCGCGCCTCGTCAACTTCGACCGGGGCGGGCAGCGCGTGGACGAGATCGAGTTCCATCCCGCGTGGCACGAGCTGATGCGCCTGCTGATCGAGAACGGCGCCCATTCGCTGCCGTGGGAGGGCGCGCGGCCCGGCGCCCAGGTGGCGCGCGCGGCCGCCTACCTGCTGTTCGGCCAGGTCGAGAACGGCTCGCAATGTCCCGTGACGATGACCTATGCGTCCGTGCCGGCGCTGCGCCAGCATCCGGGCATCGCGGCGCACTGGCTGCCGAAGATCCTTGCGCGTACGTACGATCCGCGCTCGCTCCCCATCGGGCAGAAGCGGGGCGCCCTGATCGGCATGGGCATGACGGAAAAACAGGGCGGCACCGACGTGCGTGCCAACACGACGCGGGCGACGCGCATGAATGCTTCCGAGGCGGAGACCCGCTTCGGCACCGATTGGCGCGACGCGTGGAGCCTCGTCGGCCACAAATGGTTCTTTTCGGCCCCGCAATCCGATGCCCACCTCGTGCTGGCGCAGACCGACGAGGGGGGCAGCGGCGGGCTCACTTGCTTCTTCGTGCCGCGCTTCCTGCCCGACGGGACGCGCAACGCCATCCGCGTGCAGCGCCTCAAGAACAAGGTCGGCAACAAGTCGAACGCATCGTCCGAAGTGGAATTCTGCGACGCCGTGGGCTGGATGATCGGCAAGGAGGGGCGAGGGATTCCGACGATCCTGGAAATGGGCAGCCACACGCGCCTCGACTGCGTGCTGGGGTCGGCCGGCATCATGCGCGCCGCGCTGTGTCACGCGCTGCACCATGCGCGCGCGCGCAGCGCGTTCGGGCGGCGCCTGGCCGAGCAGCCCCTGATGCAAAACGTCCTGGCCGACCTGGCGCTGGAATCGGAAGCGGCGACCGCGTTCGCCCTGCGCCTGGCGCGTTGCTTCGACGTGGGGCCGGACGGCGCCGCCGACCCGCGCGAGACGCTGCTCGGCCGCATCCTGACGCCGGCCGGCAAGTACTGGCTGTGCAAGCGCGGCCCGGCGTTCGGCGCGGAAGCGATGGAAGTCATGGGCGGCAACGGCTATGTCGAGGACGGCCCGCTGGCGCGCCTGTATCGCGAATTCCCCGTCAATTCGATCTGGGAAGGGTCCGGCAACGTGATGTGCCTGGATGTGCTGCGCGCCTTTTCCAAGGGCCCGGAGGTGCGCGACGCCCTGGCGGCGGAACTCGCGCTTGCGTCCGGCCGCGATGCCCGGTTCGACGCATATTGCGCCCGCCTGCTGGATGGCCTGGCCACGCTCGCGGCCGACGAATTCGGCGCGCGCCGGCTCGCGGAACACCTGGTCGTGGCCGTGCAGGCGGGCCTGCTGCTGCGCCATGCGCCGGCGTGCGTGGCCGACGCGTTCGTCGCGTCGCGCATCGCGGTGGACGTCGGCGGGGCGTTCGGCCGGTTGCCGGACGGGGTCGACTGCGGCGCCATCCTCGCCCGTGCGCTGGTTGAGTAAATGTCGATAAAACTTCGGATAAAACTTCGACAAAGGTCGGGACAAACTGGGATAATGCTCGCCATTCACGAATAACCACGCCGCTGCCACAAGTGTCGGCCACCGTATCGAATCGACAATGAAACAAGACCCGCGCTTCCCGAACCTGTTCATCCTGAACCATCCCCTGATCCAGCATAAGCTGTCGCACATGCGCGACCGCGGGACGTCCACGCGCACGTTCCGCGAACTGCTCAGGGAGATCACGCTGCTGATGGGTTACGAGATCACGCGCGACCTGCCGCTGACCACGCGCCAGATCGACACGCCGCTGATGACGATCGACGCGCCCGTCATCGCCGGCAAGAAACTGGCCATCGTGCCGATCCTGCGCGCGGGCGTCGGCATGAGCGACGGCCTGCTGGAACTGGTGCCGTCCGCACGCGTCGGCCACATCGGCGTGTTCCGCGACCCGGACACGCACCTGCCCGTCGAATACCTCGTGCGCCTGCCGGACACGACCGAGCGCACGTTCATCCTGTGCGATCCGATGGTCGCGACGGGCAATTCGGCCGTCTACGCCGTCGACGTGCTGAAGAAGCGCGGCGTGACGGACGACCAGATCATCTTCCTCGCCCTGGTCGCCGCACCGGAAGGCGTGGAAGTGTTCCACAAGGCCCATCCGGACGTGAAGCTGTACGTGGCCTCGCTCGACAGCAACCTCAACGACCACGCCTACATCGTGCCGGGCCTCGGCGATGCCGGCGACCGTATCTTTGGCACGAAATGAGCAGGACGAAATGAGTTCGAGCGCGGATGCCGAGTTCTTCGCGCGCCTCGCGGAGCTGAACGATAAATTCGCGGCGAGCCTGCCGCAGACGCTCGGACGCCTGTCGGCCGCGCGCAACGCCTTCGACCCGAAACGGCCGCCTGCGGCGCTGATCGAGCAGATGCACGCGGTGCTGCATACGCTGGCGGGTTCGTCCGCCACGTTCGGCTTCCGTATCCTCGGGCAGCAGGCGCGCGTGCTGGAACAACGCCTGCGCGTGCTGACGACGTTCGACGCCGTCGCTCCGGAAGAGTGGGAAGCGTGGCTGTCCGAGCTGGACGTGTTCATCGCCTGGGGCAGCGTCGACCCAAAGGCCGCTTACCCGAACGACGAGACTGCCGTATAGCGTCACAACAAAGCACCTGTCCCGAAATCGTTTGATTTAGGACAAACTTTATCCGCTTCCATGCCCTATATTTTGCGTACTGCCGACGCAAATGGGATCCGCAAAAAGGTTGGCTTCAAGAATCGTTACGGGTCCCGGTTTTATTTTGCGAAAACCGTGTACATGTGGGTTTATTCGGTATAATTAGGGATCGTTGGATTCGCGGTAGCAGTGCAGTTAGTCTGTCATTTGTTTCTTGCTTCTTCAAACGATCGTAAACGGACTTCTGTCCACTTCAACTGAAATAGGAAATTGTAATGGCAACTGGCATCGTAAAATGGTTCAATGACTCCAAAGGCTTCGGGTTCATCACCCCGGACGAAGGCGGCGAAGACCTGTTCGCGCACTTCTCGGCGATCCAAACCCAAGGCTTCAAGTCGCTGCAAGAGAACCAGCGCGTTTCTTTCGACGTGACCTCTGGTCCGAAAGGCAAACAAGCATCGAACATCCAGCCGCTGTAATGCCGCTGAGTGTCTGACAAAAAATCCTCGGAATTTCCGAGGATTTTTTTTTGCTCAGCCGTTTCATCCCGGCTTGTGCCAGTAATCCGGCTGGGAATACGCGTGGCGCAGGAAATCCACGAATACGCGGATCCGTAGCGGCAGGTGACGCCGTTGCGCAAACACGGCATAGATATCGTTGCCCGGTGCCGCGAACTGCTCCAGCACGGGTACCAGCAAGCCTGCTTCGATTTCCGAACTCACTTCCCACATCGACCGCCAGGCCAGGCCGCGCCCGGCCATCGCCCAGTCGTGCAGCACGGCGCCGTCGTTGCACACCATATTGCCGCTCACTTTCATCGTGACGATCTTGCCGTGGTCGCGGAACGTCCAGCCCCGCTGGCTGCCCTGGCTGCTGATCGCCAGGCAGTTGTGCTTCGCGAGATCGGCGAGCGTCTGCGGCGTCCCATGGCGTTTCAAATAGCCCGGCGTCGCCACGACGACGCGGTGGTTGTCGGCAAGCTTCACCCCGACGAGGTTCGAATCCGTCAGGCTCGCGATGCGGATCGCGATGTCGACACCTTCGCCGATGACGTCGACGACACGGTCGGACAGGTTCAGGTTCACGCTCACTTCGCGGTGCTCGGCCAGGAAGGAGGGGACGAGCGGCGCCACGTGCTGGCGCCCGAACCCGGCCGGGGCGGATACGACGAGGTGTCCCGTGGCGCGCGCGCTCCGTTCCGACACGGCCGCTTCCGCTTCTTCCAGCTCGGCGAGGATCCGCTGGCAATCCTCAAGGAACACCGCGCCTTCGTCCGTCAGCGCCAGCTTGCGCGTGGTACGCTGTAGGAGCTTCACGCCCAGGCGCGCTTCGAGTGCGTCGAGGCGCCGTCCGATCATGGCGGGCGCGATGCCCTCCGCACGTGCGGCTGCCGACAGGCTGCCGCGGGCAATGACTTCGACGAAGGTAGATATTTGACGGAAATGGTCCAAAGGAATGCCTCGATTCTGTTCGTCATCTGTGACAAAAAAGCATAAATGAATATATTTTTTGTCTCGTTTAGGCGAGTAATAGTGAATATACTGGAAGCAATATCAAACGCCAAGCTGGCTTGTGCCAAGAACCGGGGCACAGACCGTATTTCATACTAGAACAGGAGAACGCAATGACCATCGCCACCCCAGCCGGAATGGAAATCCGGGCCGAGATCAAGCCCGGCTACGCACAGATCCTCACGCCGGAAGCGCTCGCGCTGGTAGCGAAACTGAGCCGCGCATTCGAGCCGCGCCGCCAGCAGCTGCTGGCCGCCCGCGTCGAGCGCGCGAAACGCCTGGACGCCGGCGAGCGTCCGGACTTCCTGCCGGAGACGGCCCACATCCGCAACGGCGACTGGAAGATCGCCCCGATCCCGAAGGCGCTCGAATGCCGCCGCGTGGAAATCACGGGCCCGGTCGAGCGCAAGATGGTCATCAACGCGCTGAATTCCGGCGCGGACAGCTACATGACCGACTTCGAGGATTCGAACACCCCGAACTGGGACAACCAGATCACCGGCCAGATCAATATGCGCGACGCCGTGCGCAAGACGATCTCGCTGGAACAGAACGGCAAGCAGTACAAGCTGAACGACAAGGTCGCGACGCTGGTCGTCCGTCCGCGCGGCTGGCACCTGGACGAGAAGCACGTCCTCGTCGACGGCAAGCGTATCTCGGGCGGCATCTTCGACTTCGCCCTGTTCATGTTCCACAACGCGAAGGAACAACTGGCCCGCGGCGCCGGTCCGTATTTCTATCTGCCGAAGATGGAATCGCACCTGGAAGCGCGCCTGTGGAACGACATCTTCGTCATGACCCAGGACGAACTGGGCCTGCCGCAGGGCACCATCAAGGCGACCGTGCTGATCGAGACGATCGTGGCCGCCTTCGAGATGGACGAGATCCTGTACGAACTGCGCGAGCACAGCGCCGGCCTGAATGCGGGCCGCTGGGACTACATCTTCTCGTGCATCAAGAAGTTCAAGCTGGACAAGGACTTCTGCCTGGCCGACCGTCCGAAGGTCACGATGACGGCGCCGTTCATGCGCGCCTATGCACTGCTGCTGCTGAAGACCTGCCACAAGCGTAACGCACCGGCGATCGGCGGCATGTCGGCCCTCATCCCGATCAAGAACGATCCGGAAAAGAACGAAGTCGCAATGGGCGGCGTGCGCAACGACAAGGCACGCGACGCGACCGACGGCTACGACGGCGGCTGGGTCGCGCACCCGGGCCTCGTCGACCTGGCCATGACCGAGTTCAAGAAGGTGCTGGGCGACCGCCCGAACCAGATCGACAAGCAGCGTCCGGACGTCGACGTGTCGGCCAAGGACCTGCTGGACTTCCGTCCGGAGACCCCGATCACGGAAGCGGGCCTGCGCTACAACATCAACGTGGGCATCCACTACCTGGGCGCCTGGCTGGCCGGTAACGGCTGCGTGCCGATCCACAACCTGATGGAAGACGCGGCCACCGCCGAGATCAGCCGTTCGCAGGTGTGGCAGTGGATCCGCTCGCCGAAGGGCGTGCTGGAAGACGGCCGCAAGGTCACGGCCGAGATGGTCCGTGAAATGATCCCCCAGGAGCTGGCCAACGCGAAGGCGGCCGCCCCGAACGGCGACAGCCCGACCTACGACCGCGCCGCGCAGATCTTCGAACAGATGTCGACGTCGGAAGAATTCGCCGAGTTCCTGACCTTGCCGCTGTACGAAGAGATCTGAGCCGTCAACGTTTGCGTTGCGCGAGGGGCTCCCGGCCGAGGAACTCGCGCAACGCGTCTTCATCGATGCCGTTGCCCTGCAAGCGCCAGAGCAGGGCATCGATCCGGTCCGCGCCCCAGAACAGTTCGCCTCCGACCTGGAAAGTGGGCACGCCGAACACGCCTTCCCCGACGGCGCGTGCCGTCGCATCCGCGAGCGCCTGTTTGACGACAGGCGACTGCGCCGTCGTCAACAGCGCCGCGCCATCCAGTCCGGCATCCTCCGCCAGCCGCACCAGCGTCGTATCGTTCATCAGGTTCTCGCCCCGTTCCCACGTCGCGCGCAGGAACGAGATGAACAGCGCGCGCCTGTGCGCATCGTCCGCGACGGCCGTACACATGCGCAGGGCCGTCAGCGGATTGAACGGGTGACCGGGCGGCCCGGCGAAGGGCAGGCCGCGACGGGCCGCTTCGCGCATCACGTCGCGGAACAGGTAACGGCGTTTCGCATCGACTTCCGCCGGTCCGATATTGCCGTGGGCGTTCAGCAGGCCCGCGAACAGCACGGGCACCAGCACGACGCGCGCGCCCGCGGCTTCGATCCGCTCGAGATCGGTGAGTGCCACCCACGCATACGGGCTGATGGGATCCGCGTAGCAGCGGACCGTCGTCAAAAGACGTTCTTCCATTCGCGCAATGCGGCGAAGACCGTCACCGGATCGGCGCCGGGCGCGAGACGGCCGGCCGCCGTCAGGCTGCCGATGATGGCGGGCTCGTGCGTGCGCAGGAAGGGATTCGTCGCCTTTTCGATGGCGATCGTCGACGGGATCGTGGGCAGGTGCGTGCCGCGCAGCTGGCTGTCGTTGGCGATGCGCAGCTGCAGCGCGCGGTTGCCCGGTTCCAGCGCCTCGGCGAAGCGCAGGTTAGACAGCGTGTATTCGTGGGCGCAGTAGACCAGCGTATCGTCGGGGAGGGCGGCCAGCTTCGCGAGCGAGGCCATCATCTGCGCCGGCGTGCCTTCGAACAGGCGGCCGCAGCCGCCGCCGAACAGCGTGTCGCCGCAGAACAGCCAGTGCGCGCCGGCATCGTCGCGCACGTAGGCGATGTGGCCCTTCGTGTGGCCGGGGACGTCCAGCACGGCGAACTCGAGAGCCAGTCCCGGTACTTTGACCCGATCGCCTTCGCCCACCGGATGGCTGACGACGGCGATGCCGTCGTTGCGCGGACCGAAGACGGGCACGTTGCTGTGTTCGAGCAAGCGTGTCACGCCGCCAATGTGGTCAGCATGGTGATGGGTGAGTAGAATGGCGGTCAGGGTCAGGCCGTTCGCCTGCAGGGCCGCGAGGATCGGTTCGGCGTCGCCGGGGTCGACCACTGCCGCATGCACGCCGTCATGGATGAGCCAAAGATAGTTATCCTTGAACGCCGGCACGGTCAGGACGGTCAGCTCAGTGGGCACGGGAATCATATGGGTATCGATAAAGGTTGGGCATGGACAGCGCGGCATCCGAAAAATCCATTATAGCGCTCGACCGCTGGCTGCAATCGCCGGCGGGCGCGTACGTGCGCGCCTGGGAACAGGCGTGCCTGGACGAGCTGACGGCCGATATTTTCGGCTTCAACGCGGTCCAGATCGGCGTGCCGCAGATCGACGCGCTGGCCGCCAACCGCATGCCCAACAAATGGCAGGCCGCGACGCGCACGTCGACGGCCGACGAACTGGTCTATGCCGCGACCGGCAAGCAGATCGCGGTGGCGCTGGACTTCGCCGACCTGCCGTTCGCATCGCAAAGCCTGGACCTCGTCGTCTTGCCGCACGTGCTGGAATTCGCGGCCGAGCCGCACCAGGTGCTGCGCGAAGTCGAGCGCGTGCTGATCCCGGAAGGGCAGGTGATCATCTGCGGCTTCAATCCGGCCAGCCTGTGGGGCGTGCGCCAGGGGATGGGCCGCATCACGAGCAGCGACTACCTGCCGGCGGCGGGGGAGTTCATCTCTATGCCCCGCCTGAAAGACTGGTTAAAATTGTTGAATCTCGGCGTCACGCGCAGCCACTTCGGCTGCTACGCGCCGCCGTTCCGGACCGCGCAATGGCTCAACCGCTTCGCCTTCGTCGAAGGCGCGGGGCGGCGCTGGTGGCCGTATCTCGGGGCCGTGTACATCGTCCACGCGATCAAGCGCGTGAAGGGCATGCACATCATCGGCCCGGCCTGGAACAAGAAGGCCGCCAAGGCGCCGCAGGCGGTGCCGGCCACGAACCGCAACGAACATCACAAATAAGTCACATAAGGAAGAAAGCGCAGCATGACCAAAGTTGAGATTTTTACCGACGGCGCCTGCAAGGGAAATCCGGGCACCGGCGGCTGGGGCGCGCTGCTCGTGGCCGATGGCGGCCACGAAAAGGAAATCTTCGGCGGTGAGCCGAACACGACGAACAACCGCATGGAACTGCGCGCCGTGATCGAGGCGCTCACCGTCCTCAACCGCCCGTGCCAGGTCGTCCTGCACACGGACAGCCAGTACGTGCAAAAAGGGATCTCGGAATGGATCCACGGCTGGAAGGCGCGCGGCTGGAAGACGTCGACGAAGGAACCCGTCAAGAACGACGACCTGTGGAAGGCACTGGACGCCGCCCAGCAGCAACACGCCGTCGAGTGGCGCTGGGTGCGCGGCCACAACGGCCACCCCGGCAACGAGCGCGCGGACGCCCTCGCCAACATGGGCGCGGCGTCAGTAAAGCGCTGATTTTGCTCATTTTTGTTATACTTACCGGTTCTTTCCAACGCTTTTTGAGTCAACCCGCGCATGCGCCAAATCGTCCTCGATACCGAAACCACAGGCCTGAATCCGCGCACCGGCGACCGCATCATCGAGGTCGGCTGCGTCGAGATCTTCAACCGCAAGCTGACCGGCAACAACTTCCACCGCTACATCAACCCCGAGCGCGACTCGGACGAAGCGGCACTGGCGGTCCACGGCCTGACGACCGAGTTCCTCAGCGATAAGCCGAAGTTCCACGAGATCGCCGACGAACTCCGTGAGTTCGTGCAGGGTGCCGAGATCATCATCCACAACGCGCCGTTCGACCTCGCCTTCCTGAATCACGAGTTCGAGCGCCTGGGCCTGCCGCCGTTCGTCGAGCACTGCTCGGGCGTCATCGACACCCTCGTGCACGCAAAGGAACTGCACCCCGGCAAGCGCAACTCGCTGGACGCGCTGTGCGACCGCTACGGCATCTCGAACGCGCACCGCAAGCTGCACGGCGCGCTGCTGGACTCGGAGCTGCTGGCCGACGTCTACCTGGCGATGACGCGCGGCCAGAACACGCTGTCGATGGATGTCGAGGTCGAGGCGAGCGGCGGCGGGATCGTGCTGGAGGCGGGGCCGCTGGGCGAGATCCTCGTGCTGCCCGCGGCAGCCGACGAGCTCGCGGAGCACGAGAATGTCCTCGCCGCACTCGACAAAGGCGTGAAGGGAGAATGTGTTTGGAGAAAATATTCTCCGCAGGGGTGACAAAACGCAAAACTCCCCCTATAATGCTCGTCATTGCAGCGACGCAATCGCAGCAAAGCAGTAGAAAGTAGGGCGGTTAGCTCAGGGGTAGAGCACAGCATTCACACTGCTGGGGTCGCAAGTTCGAAACTTGCACCGCCCACCAGAATTCAAGGAGAAAAGCCAGCGATCCGCTGGCTTTTTTGTTTTTGCCGCGCCGGATTACACGCCCGTCGTCGCGAACCGCTCGCGATACAGCCTGGGCGAAATCCCCAGCTTCTTCTGGAACACGCGCCGCATCTGCGCTTCGTCGCTGAAGCAGGCGCGCGCGGCGACGGTCTTCAACGGCAAGGCCAGGTCGCCGAGCAGTTGCGTGGCGCGCTCGAACCGGCAGGTTTCGAGGAACTCGAACGTCGTGAGCCCGACTTCCTGCTGGAAGACGCGCGCGAAGTGGCGTTCGCTCATCATCGCCTTGCGCGCGAGGTCGGCGACGGTCGGCCGTTCGTGCAGGTTCTCGTGGATCCACTGGACGATGTCGCGGATGCCGGGGCGTGCCGTGCGTTCGCCCCGCAGGTGGGTGCTGAACTGCGATTGGCCGCCGGGGCGTTTCAGGTACACGACCATGTCGGTGGCGACGCGGAGCGCCAGGTCGCGGCCGAAATCTTCCTCGACGAGCGCCAGCGCCAGGTCGATGCCGGCCGTGACGCCGGCCGAGGTCCATACATTGTCCGACCGGATGAAGATCGCATCCGCTTCGACGTGGACCGCGGGGTAGTCGGCCTGCAGGCGGTCGGCGACGCTCCAGTGCGTGGTCGCGCGTTTGCCGTCCAGGATCCCGGCGGCGGCAAGGAAGAAGGTGCCGGAGCAGAGGGCCGCCAGCCGTTGCAGGCGTCCGCACGCGGTCCCGACCCAGTCCACCAGCGCCGTGCCGTTGGCCAGCGCCCGGCCGATGTCGCGCGCGCCGACGATGATGGCGGTGTCGGGAAGAGAAAGCGTGTTCAGCGCCTTGGTGGCGTGCAGCGACATCAGCGTATCCGACTGCACGGGACCCGGCGCCGTCGACGCGATGCGCACGTCGTAGCCCGGCGCCCGTCCGGCCTGGCGCAGGTGCAGGTTGGCGTATTCGAAGACGGACATCGGTCCGATCGCCTCGAGGGCCTTGAAGCCCGGGTACACGACGATATCGACCGTCTTCATGCTGCGTAACTCATTGCGGGACTGGAAAATCCAGCCATTATCCCATCATTTTCCGCCATCGTTTCGCGCCCGCCGCCATGCGCCGCCCAGCGGCCGGCACAATGCCGGATTTGACCTTCAACGAGAGGAACCACACGATGAAAACCAGGGCAGCGATTGCATGGCAGGCAGGGAAACCGCTGACGATCGAAGAGGTCGAGCTCGAGGGACCGAAGGCGGGCGAGGTGCTCGTCGAAGTCAAGGCGACGGGCATCTGCCATACCGACTACTACACGCTGTCCGGCGCCGACCCGGAAGGCATCTTCCCGGCCATCCTGGGCCATGAGGGCGCCGGTGTCGTCGTCGACGTCGGCCCCGGCGTGACGAGCCTGCGCAAGGACGACCACGTCATCCCGCTGTACACGCCGGAATGCCGCCAGTGCAAATTCTGCCTGTCGCAGAAGACGAATTTGTGCCAGGCCATCCGCTCGACGCAGGGCCGCGGCCTGATGCCGGATGCGACGTCGCGCTTCTCGCTGGACGGCAAGCCGATCTACCACTACATGGGCACGTCCACCTTCTCGAACTACATCGTGGTGCCGGAAATCGCGCTGGCGAAAGTCCGTTCGGATGCGCCGTTCGACAAGATCTGCTACATCGGCTGCGGCGTCACGACGGGCATCGGCGCCGTGATCTTCACGGCGAAGGTCGAGGCGGGCGCGAACGTCGTCGTGTTCGGCCTGGGCGGCATCGGCTTGAACGTGATCCAGGCGGCGAAGATGGTCGGCGCCGACAAGATCATCGGCGTGGACATCAACCCGGGCCGCGAAGAGATGGCGCGCAAGTTCGGCATGACCCACTTCGTCAATCCGAAAGAGGTCGAGAACGTCGTCGACACCATCGTCCAGCTGACGGACGGCGGCGCGGACTATTCGTTCGAATGCATCGGCAACGTCACGACGATGCGCCAGGCGCTGGAGTGCTGCCACAAGGGCTGGGGACAATCGATCATCATCGGCGTGGCGGAAGCGGGCAAGGAAATCGCGACGCGTCCGTTCCAGCTCGTCACGGGCCGCGTGTGGAAAGGCTCCGCGTTCGGCGGCGCGCGCGGCCGTACGGACGTGCCGAAGATCGTCGACTGGTACATGGAAAACAAGATCAACATCGACGACCTGATTACCCATCACCTGCCGCTGGAGCGGATCAACGACGGCTTCGACCTGATGAAGTCCGGCGAGTCGATCCGCTCCGTCGTCGTGTTCTAGACGATCCGGTCCCGGTGTGTCCTGAGGCTGTCGAGCACGATGTCGCTCAGGCCCGCACCGGCCTCCCGGTCGAGGTGGGCGAGCAGCGCCGTGCGCATGCGCGGCTCCCAGAAGCGGCGCAGGTGCGCCGCGATCTCTTCCAGCGACTGGCGGCGGTCCTTCGTCGTGCCGAAGAAGTCGCCGATCTGGTTGGCCATCCTGACCAGGTTGTCGATACCGCCGCTCATGCGTCCGTCCTTTCGTGGTGTGCGATGCGCCCCGCGTGCGCCAGGTCGAGCTGCACCTCGTTGAAACGCTGGTAGCCCTGCTGCCACGTGGACGGCTGCGTGACCGGCATGACCTGCACCGCCGTGACCTTGTATTCGGGGCAGTTGGTGGCCCAGTCCGACGAATCCGTCGTGATCACGTTCGCGCCCGATTCCGGAAAGTGGAACGTGGTGTAGACGACGCCCGGCTGCACGCGCTCCGTGAGCGTGGCGCGCAGCACCGTCTGCCCGGCGCGGGATTCGATGCCGACCCAGTCGTCCTCGCGGATGCCGCGTTCGGCCGCGTCGTCCGGATGGATCTCGAGCCGGTCCTCGTTGTGCCACGCGTTGTTGTGCGTGCGCCGCGTCTGCGCACCCACGTTGTACTGCGACAGGATGCGTCCCGTGGTCAGCACGAGCGGATAACGGCGCGTGACCTTCTCGCCGCTGCCGAAGAATTTCGTCGGGATGAAGCGCCCCTTGCCCCGCACGAACGCGTCGATGTGCATGATGGGCGTGCCCGCCGGCGCCGCGTCGTTGCACGGCCACTGGATGCTGCCGCCCAGCTGCTCGATGCGTTCGTAGCTGACGCCCTGGAACGACGGCGTCAACGCCGCGATCTCGGCCATGATGTCGCGCGGGTGCTTGTAGTGCATCGGATAGCCGAGCGCGTTCGCCAGCATCATCGTCACTTCCCAGTCCGACTTGCCGGCCTTGGGCGGCATGACCTTGCGCACGCGCGAGATGCGCCGTTCCGCGTTGGTGAACGTGCCGTCCTTTTCCAGGAACGACGAACCGGGCAGGAACACGTGGGCGTATTTCGCCGTCTCGTTCAGGAACAGGTCCTGCACGACGATGCATTCCATCGCCGCCAGCGCGGCCGTGACGTGCTGTGTGTTCGGGTCGGACTGGACGATGTCTTCGCCCTCGCAGTACAGGCCCATGAAGGTGCCGTCCAGCGCGGCGTCGAACATGTTCGGGATGCGCAGGCCCGGTTCCGGATCGAGCGTGCAATGCCAGGCCGCCTCGAATTCGGCGCGCACCGTGCTGTCGGACACGTGGCGGTAGCCCGGCAGCTCGTGCGGGAACGAGCCCATGTCGCAAGAACCCTGCACGTTGTTCTGGCCGCGCATCGGGTTCACGCCTACGCCTTCGCGTCCGACGTTACCGGTCGCCATCGCCAGGTTGGCGATGCCGATCACCATGGTGGAACCCTGCGCGTGTTCGGTGACGCCGAGGCCGTAGTAGATCGCGGCGTTCCCGCCGGTGGCGTAGAGGCGGGCGGCGCCGCGGATCTGGTCGGCCGGAACGCCTGTCGCCGCCTGCACGGCTTCCGGCGAATTTTCCGGCAGCGCGACGAATTCCTTCCATTCCGCGAACGACGCGGTGTCGCAGCGCGCCGCGACGAAGTCTTCGCTGCACAGGTTCTCGGTGACGATCACGTGCGCCAGCGCGTTGACGATGGCGACGTTCGTACCGGGCATCAGCTTGAGGTGGTAGTCCGCGCGCACGTGCGGCGACTTCACCATCTCGGTCGTGCGCGGATCGATGACGATCAGTTTCGCGCCCTGGCGCAGGCGGCGCTTCATCTGCGACGCGAACACGGGGTGCGCGGATGCCGGGTTGGCGCCGATGATCATGATGACGTCCGCCTTCATGACGGAATCGAAGGTCTGCGTGCCGGCCGATTCGCCCAGCGTCTGCTTCAGGCCATACCCGGTCGGCGAGTGGCACACGCGCGCGCAGGTGTCGACGTTGTTGTTGCCGAAGGCGGCGCGCACGAGCTTTTGCACGAGATAGGTTTCCTCGTTGGTGCAGCGCGACGAGGTGATCCCGCCGATCGACGCGCGGCCGTACCTGGCCTGGATGCGGCGGAACTCGGATGCGGCGTAGCCGATCGCTTCTTCCCACGATACCTCGCGCCAGGGATCCGTGATCTTCCGGCGGATCATCGGCTTGAGCATGCGGTCCTTGTGCGTGGCGTAGCCCCACGCGAAGCGGCCCTTGACGCAGGCGTGGCCGTGGTTCGCCTTGCCGTCCGGGTTCGGCACCATGCGCACGACCTCGTTGCCCTTCATCTCGGCGCGGAACGAGCAGCCCACGCCGCAGTATGCGCAAGTGGTGACCTTGCTGTGCTCCGCCTGGCCCATCATGATGACGGTCTTTTCCGTCAGCGTGGCGGTGGGGCAGGCGTCGACGCAGGCGCCGCACGACACGCATTCGGACTCGAGGAAGCTGTCGTTCTGGCTCGCGGCGACGCGCGACGCGAACCCGCGTCCCTCGATGGTCAGCGCGAACGTGCCCTGCGTTTCCTCGCAGGCGCGCACGCAGCGGTTGCAGACGATGCATTTGGACGGGTCGTAGGTGAAGTAGGGGTTCGACTCGTCCTTCGCCATGCGCAGGTGGTTGCTGCCCTCGTAGCCGTAGCGCACCTCGCGCAGGCCGGTCACGCCGGCCATGTCCTGCAGCTCGCAGTCGCCGTTGGCGGCGCACGTGAGGCAGTCGAGCGGGTGGTCGGAGATGTACAGCTCCAGCATGCCCTTGCGCAGTTCCTGCAGCTTCGGCGTCTGCGTGCGCACTTTCATGCCGGGTTCGCAGGGCGTCGTGCACGATGCGGGGTAGCCGCGCCGGCCTTCGATCTCGACGAGGCAGACGCGGCACGAGCCGAAGGCTTCCAGGCTGTCGGTGGCGCACAGCTTCGGGATGCTCGTGCCCATCATGGCGGCGGCGCGCATGACGGACGTACCTTCCGGTACGGTGACCTCGACGCCGTCGATCTCCAGCGTGACGAGGACGTCGGATTCGCGGCGCGGCGTGCCGAAGTCCGGGATCTTGAGTTCGGTGATGTTCATGTTACGCGGCCTCCTGGTCGGGGGCGGCGTCAGCGCCGCCGAAGTCTTCGGGGAAGTGGTCCAGCGCGGACAGCACGGGGTAGGGCGTCATGCCGCCCATCGCGCACAGCGAGCCGGCCACCATCAGGTCGCACAGGTCGCGCAGCAGGTGGATCTGTTGCGGCCGGTCCTGGCCGGCGATGATCTTGTCCATGACCTCGACGCCACGCGTGGAACCGATGCGGCACGGCGTGCACTTGCCGCACGATTCGGCGGCGCAGAACGACATCGCGTATCGGGCCTGCTGCGCCATGTCCACGGTGTCGTCGAAGGCGACGATGCCGCCGTGGCCGACCGCGGCGCCGATGGCGGCGAATGCCTCGTAGTCGAGCGGGGTATCGAATCGGAACTCCGGCAGGTAGGCGCCGAGCGGGCCGCCCACCTGCACGGCGCGGATCGGCCGGCCGCTCGCGCTGCCGCCGCCGAAGTCGTACAGCAGTTCGCGCAAGGTCACGCCGAAGGCTTTTTCCACCAGGCCGCCATGTCTCAGGTTGCCGGCCAGTTGAAACGGCAGCGTGCCGCGCGAGCGGCCCTGGCCGAGGTCGCGGTAGAACGCCGCGCCTTTCTGCAGGATCAGCGGGACGGACGCCAGCGAGATCACGTTGTTGATGACGGTGGGCTGCCCGAACAGGCCGGACAGCGCGGGCAGCGGCGGCTTGGCGCGCACGATCCCGCGCTTGCCTTCCAGGCTTTCCAGCAGCGCGGTTTCCTCGCCGCAGACGTAGGAGCCGGCACCCTTGCGCACCTCCAGGCGGAAGGCCTGGCCGCTGCCGCGGATGTCGTCGCCCAGGTAGCCCGCGGCCATGGCGGTCGCGATCGCCTCGTTCATGGCCGCGATGGCGTGCGGGTATTCGGAGCGCACGTAGACGTAGCCGCGCGTGGCGCCGACGGCCAGGCCCGCGATCGTCATCCCTTCGATCAGCATGAATGGATCGTTTTCCATCACCATGCGGTCGGAGAACGTGCCCGAATCGCCTTCGTCGGCGTTGCAGACGATGTACTTTTGCGCCGCCCGCGCGCCCAGCACCGTCTTCCATTTGACGCCCGTCGGGAACGCCGCGCCGCCGCGGCCGCGCAGGCCGCTGTCGATCACTTCCTGGACGATCGCACCGGGCGCCAGCGCCAGCGCGCGGCGCAGGCCCGCGTAGCCGTCGTGCAACAGGTAGTCGTCGAGCGACAGGGGATCCGTGATGCCGACGCGCGCGAACGTCACGCGCTCCTGTTTTTGCAGGAACGGCAGGGCGTCCGTGAGACCGAGGGACAGCGTGTGCGCGCCGCCGTCGAGGAACCCCGCATCGAACAGGCCGGCGACATCGCCCGCGTCGACGGGGCCGTACGCGGTCCGGCCGGCGGGCGTCGCGACTTCGACCAGCGGCTCGAGCCAGAACATGCCGCGCGAGCCGTTGCGCACGATGCGCAGGTCGATGCCGCGGCGCCGCGCTTCCTGCCGGATCGCGGCGGCCACCTCGTCGGCGCCCAGCGCGAGCGCGGTCGAATCGCGCGGTACGTAGAGGGTGCGGGTCATCGTTCACCTCCGCAGCTTGCGAGCAGGGCGTCGAAGCGGGCGAGGCTTACGCGCGCATACGGTTTATCGTCGATGGCGATGTTCGGGCCGACCGCGCAATGGCCCAGGCAGTATACGGGTTCGAGGGTGACGCGGCCGTCCGCGCTGGTGCCGTGGAAATCGCAACCGAGCGTGTCCCGCACATGGCCGGCCAGCGCTTCCGCGCCGCGCGCCTGGCACGCCTCGGCCCGGCATACCTGCACGACGTGCCGGGCCGCCGGCTGCTGGCGGAAGTGGTCGTAATACGTGATCACGCCATGCACTTCGGCGCGCGACACGTTCAGGGCATCGGCGATCAGCGGCACGGCGGCGGCGGGGATGTGGCCGACACTGTCCTGGATGGCGTGCAGGATGGGCAGCATGGCGCCCGGCATGTCCTGGTGCGCCCTGACGATGGCCGCGACCGTCGCGGGATCCCGGGCGGGCTCGTTTCGTGGTGTTTGCATGGTCTGTTCCTGACGTGGGGAAGATGCAGGATGTTGCCTATTGTGCGTGACGTACGACGCAGGCCACATGGTAGGCCCATGCGACGTGGCTCTGCAATATGTCGGGTAACGTGCAAATAATATGCAGCGGACTGCATATATTCGTCATGCGGGATTGTGCCTATACTTGCGTATCCCGTCACTGCCCAGGCGATCCATGCACATCCGGCTCCAGCCCAGTTTTTCCATCGAAGGCCCCGACGGCGCCGACCCGATCGACCGTCCGCTGCGCCTGCTGGCCGAAGTGGACCGGCACGGCAATCTGCGCGCCGCGTGCGAACGCTTGGGCATCTCCTATCGCAGCGGCTGGGACATGGTGGGCGCGCTGGAAAAGCGGATGGGTGGCCCCGTGCTGGAAATGACGCGCGGCCGCGGCTCGTCGCTGACGGAACTCGGCAGCCGCCTCGTGTGGGCGCTGAAACTCGTGCATGCGCGCTTCGACCCGCTGCTCGACTCGATGGCGGCCGAGATCGACGCCCAGGTCCAGCTGGCGCTGGCGCGCGGGCAGAGCTACCTGAAGATCTTCGCGAGCCACGGCTATGCGATCGCCACGCTCAACGCCTACCTGCAGCGCGAGCAGGCAAGCGTGGAACTGAGCTATCGCGGCAGTATCGAAGCGCTGAACGCGCTCGCGCGCGGCAGTTGCGACGTGGCCGGCTTTCCGGTCCCGGTCGGCGAACTGCAGGCGGAGGTGTTCGCGAAGATCCGGCCGCTGCTGCACGACGACTACCGGATGATCACGGTGACGTCCCGCCGGCTCGGGCTGATGGTCAGGAAGGGCAATCCGCGCCAGGTCTGGACGATCCGCGACCTGGCCCGTCCGGATGTGCGCTTCGTGAACCGGCAGCAGGGCTCGGGCACGCGCATGGTGCTCGACCTGTTGCTGGAACGGGCGCAGATGTCGGGCGCCGATATCGACGGACTGGAAAACGTGGAACTGACCCACGCGGCCATCGCGGCCTACATCGCGTCCGGCAAGGCCGATGCGGGACTGGGCGTGGAAGCGGCGGCGCGCCAGTTCGACCTGGATTTCGTGCCCGTGCTGACCGAGCGGTATTTCCTCGTCTGCGCGGACGCCACGCTGGCCGACCCGCGCTTCGCCGCGACGCTGGCCTACCTGCGCGGGCCGGCGTTTCGCGCGAGCCTGCTGGAGTATCCGGGTTACGACGGGACCGACGCGGGGGCCATCGCTACGCCGTCCGAGGCGTTCGGGCCAGGCCCGGGCTGAGAGCGCCTGGTAAAAGCTTCTACCTGCTCTGGAAGCAACCGGGTGGAGGCGCAGCACCAGGTTAGCGCTACGGAACGTGACGCACCCGGGTTTCGGTCAGCCCAGGGATGGCGCAGTCAGCGATTGCTTACCCATCGATATGGTTTCTCGACGCCCGCGCGCGGTGTCAGCGGCTTGAAGGCAATGAGCTCGACCAATCGAGGATGCAGCACCCGTTTCATCGTGTTCAAGAAGCGTGTCCGATTTTCGATGGTCGCGAAACGAATCACGATCGACCATTGTTTGAATCGCTCGTCGGTCACACCTTTGTTGGCCCGAAACCCGTGCTCATTGCTGATACCGGACCGGATCGTGTCAGCCACGACTTTGAAGGCTTTGCCGTTCAACTGTTGCAGGGTCAACTGCAGGCTCGCGCCGTACTTTCTATCCACGGAAACCTCCTGGAGAAATGCTTGATTGAGAGCAGATCGATCAGTTCTCATCGTCATCGGTCGAGCCGGCACTGTCCTGCAGCACCTGTGCCAGCACGGATTTGGGAACGGGACGGTAGTTCAGCATGACGGCCTCCTCGACCACGGCAAAATAATCCCCCAGGTCGATAAGGACATATCCTGCGTCGAAGGCCGCGTCTGCAATGTCGCTGAGTGCCTTGTCATGCAGGCGCTTGTTGCCCGTCAGGCGCCGCAGGCTCGACCTTGCGATCTTGAAGCGACCGCGTTCTTTACCACCGAATTCCTGTTCATATATCTTCGCCAGCGATGCGACGACCTCGTTTGGCGCCTTGGCCATATTTCCTCCAAACTTTCATCTATAGATAATAATACTGATCTCCAGCGCGAAAATAAAGCTTAATTTGTATGCTTGAGATAAGTATTTTGATCTTAAGGTGAACTTGCGCAGGAACAGGCAATTGGTCCATGGTGATGTCGAGGAAGGCTGGCGAGCGCTGCACGAGCGTAGGGATTGCCACCGGCAAAAGGGATCTTGCAGGGTCGGGCGCCAACGCGTCCCTCGGTGACAAAGGCAGCGAGCGTATTCGGCCGCTCGATGCGCAGCCAGCATTTAGCATCCGTTATGAGGGGCGGGCAGCCAGCAGCGTACCTTTCGCCTGCCTGCTGTCTCATCTGCTGGACGTACGTCGAGAGCCTTGTCAGGCGCTCCCGATCCCTCCGTCTACCACAACACCGGCACGGCCGCGGCGTTCTTGGCGCTCGCTTCCTCGCGCACCTGCGACGGCGTCTTGCCGTACTGGTTGCGGAAGCAGCGCGAGAAATGCGAGTTGCTCAGGAAGCCGCATTGCAGCGCGATGTCGATGATGGAGCTGCGCGTCGACACGAGCAAATTCAACGCGTTGTTCAGGCGCAGTTCGAAGGCGAAGGCGAGTGGACTCATGCCCAGTTCGGCCTGGAACAGGCGCTCCAGGTGGCGCACGCTCACGTTCACGTGCTGCGCGATGAATTCCGTCGGCAGCGGATCGGACAGGTGGCGTTCGATCAGCAGCATCGCCTTGCGCACGCGGATGTCGTCGGTCGTGCGCGTGAACAGGGGCTGCGGCTGCGGCGTCTTGGCCGGCAACGGCGCGTGTTCGATCATGATGCGCATGGCCTTGGCCGCGCGCGCCTTGTCGCAATGGCGCTCGACGAGGTAGGCCGCGAGGTGGACCACGCTGGTGCCGCCGGCGCAGGTGAGGCGGTCGCCGTCGTCGATGAACAACTCGTCCGAGCTGACCTGCAGGTCCGGGAACTCGTTCGTGAAGTCGGCATGCACGTACCAGCTGACGCAGCTGCGCCGTCCTTTCATGAGGCCCAGGCGGGCCATCACGAAGGGCCCGGTGCAGATGCCGACCAGCGGGACGACGCCGGCCGCGCGTTTCAGGTAGTCGTTCATGGCCGGCGCCAGCTTGAGGGCGCTGAGCAGGCCGCCGACGATGACGATGTAATCGAACTGCGCGGGATCCTCCAGGCCGGCGGTCGGCGCGACCTCGACCCCGCAACTCGCCTTCACGGGCCGCATGTCGTGGCTCAGGACGCTCCACGTGCAGTGGATGGGACGGCTGCGGTCCCCGTCGTCGGCGGCCAGGCGCAGTGTGTCGATGAAAGCCGAAAACGCCAGCATGGTGAAGTTCGGCGCCAGAACGAAGCCGACGGAGAGTCGGGGCTTCTTTGAAGCGATGGCATTAAACAAGGCTGTCTCCTTCCTGGTGCAGGAATGCTCTGCACCTTGTTCCAAGCATTTCTTGTACCTGCTTTTAATTTGTTGGCAAGCATACACGCGGCCGCCCGCAGGAACAACCGCGTTCGATATCTCGTTTGTACGTGACAGGTTGCGCTCGCGCCACAACTGCACGCATCTGGTGCCGCGGCTCATCGAGATGGTGCGCGCCGCGTGGCGTGGACAGCATGGCGGAATCAGGCAAGCGGCTGTCCATGCCGATCAAAAGGGGATTCCCCGACGGCCCGGCGCGCCACGGCGGCCAACAGGATGTCGGAAACAGACAACTGGCCGTCTTATCCAATCAATTTGCAATCCGCAACGGTCCCAATAATGGAACCCACAACACCTCACTGCGGAAAGCGCGATATGGCACAGAAGAACTACTCATTGTGGAGCCTGCTGCAGCAGGGCTTCAAGCGCCAGGAAGGCTGGGACCAGGCCTGGCGCAGCCCGGAGCCGAAAGCCTCGTACGACGTGATCATCGTCGGCGCCGGCGGCCACGGCCTGGCCACTGCCTACTACCTGGCGAAGGAACACGGCATCAAGAACGTCGCCGTGCTCGAGAAGGGTTACCTCGGCGGCGGCAACACCGCCCGCAACACGACGATCGTGCGCTCGAACTACCTGTGGGACGAGGCCGCGCTGCTGTACGAGCACTCGCTCAAGCTGTGGGAAGGCCTGTCGCAGGAAATCAACTTCAACGTCATGTTCAGCCAGCGCGGCGTGTTCAACCTGGGCCACACGCTGCAGGACATGCGCGACATCGAGCGCCGCGTCAACGCCAACCTGCTCAACGACATCGATGCGCAGGTGCTTACGGCCGCCGAGGTGAAGCAACATATCCCGATGATCGATGCCAGTCCGAACGCGCGCTATCCGATCATGGGCGCGAGCTACCAGCCGCGCGCCGGCGTGGCCCGCCACGACGCGGTGGCCTGGGGCTTCGCCCGCGCCGCCAGCAATCTCGGCGTCGACATCATCGAGCAGTGCGAAGTGACCGGCATGCACATCGAGGGCGGCCGCATCCGCGGGCTCGAGACGACGCGCGGCACCATCCGCGCCGAGCGCGTGGGTTGCGTCGCCGCGGGTCATTCGAGCACGCTGGCGAAGCTGGCCGGCATCCGCCTGCCGCTCGAGAGCCATCCGCTGCAGGCGTTCGTGTCGGAGTCGCTCAAGCCGGTGCTGCACACCGTCGTGATGTCGAACGCGGTGCACGGCTACCTGAGCCAGTCGGACAAGGGCGAGCTGGTGATCGGCGCCGGCATCGACAGCTACCTGAGCTACGCGCAGCGCGGCAGCCCGCACGTGATCGAGCACACGGCTGCCGCCATCATCGAACTGTTCCCGATGTTCTCGCGGGTGCGCATGAACCGCCAGTGGGGCGGCATCGTCGACGTGTCGCCGGACGCCTGCCCGATCATCAGCAAGACCAGGGTGCAGGGCCTGTACTTCAACTGCGGGTGGGGCACCGGCGGCTTCAAGGCCACGCCCGGTTCCGGCAACGTGTTCGCCCACACTATCGCGCGCGACCGGCCACACCCGCTCAACGAGGCTTTCGCGCTGGACCGCTTCCACAGCGGCCATCTGATCGACGAACACGGTGCCGCCGGCGTCGCCCACTGACGGAGGAAGAGACATGTTGAAGTTTCACTGCCCGCACTGCAACGAGGTGCGCGAGGAAGAAGAATTCAGCTACGCCGGCGAAGCGTTCATCGCGCGCCCGGCCGCGCCCGACGGCGTCAGCGACGCCGAATGGGGTGACTACCTGTTCATGCGCAAGAACAGCAAGGGCTGGCACTGGGAGCAATGGCTGCACGCGGCCGCGTGCCGCAAGGTCGTCGCCGTCAAGCGCCACACCTTCACCCACGAGGTCAAAGGCTGCTGGACGCTGGCCGAAGGCAAACGGATCTACCTGGAGGAGCAAGCGTGAACTCGCACCGCATCAATCGTCCCAACTCGCGCATCGACCGCAACCAGCCCGTCGACTTCACCTTCGACGGCAAGGCCTACCAGGGCTGCGCGGGCGACACCCTGGCCTCCGCGCTGCTCGCCAACGGCGTGCGCATGATCGGCCGCAGCTTCAAGTACGGCCGCCCGCGCGGCATCATCGGCCACGGCGCGGAAGAACCGAATGCGCTGATCCAGCTGGAGCGCGGCCCGGTCACCGTGCCGAACCTGAAGGCGACCCAGGTCGAGCTGTACCCGGGCATGAACGCCTTTTCCACGACCGGCTGGCCGTCGCTGAACGTCGACGTCAAGAGCATCATGGGACGCGCCGCGCGCTTCATGCCGGCCGGCTTCTACTACAAGACCTTCATGGCGCCGGCGAAGATGTGGCCCCTGTACGAGGACGTGATCCGGCGCGCCGCCGGCTACGGCCGCGCGCCGGTCGACCCCGATCCGGAATACTACGACCACCTGCACCATCATCCCGACGTGCTGGTCGTCGGCGGCGGCGCCTGCGGCATCTGGTCCGCGCTGGTCGCGGCGCGCGCCGGGCTGCGCGTCATGCTGGTGGACGAGCAGGCCGAGATGGGCGGCTGGCTGCTGTCCGACCAGAACGCCGTACTGGACAAGTGCTCGTCCGAGACCTGGCTGCGGCGCTGCCTGGCGGAGCTGGACTCGTTGCCGAACGTGACCCGCCTGCCCCGCACCACGGCGTTCGCTATGCACGACGGGAACCTGGTGCAGGCCGTCGAGCTGCTGCAGGATCACCTGGCGCCCGGCGCACGGGATCCGCAGCTGCCGCGCCAGCGCATGCACAAGATCCGCGCGCACCACGTGGTGCTCGCCACCGGCGCGATCGAACGTCCGCTGGTGTTCGGGAACAACGACCTGCCGGGCGTGATGACGGCCGCCGCCGGGCAGACCTATTTGAACCGCTATGCGGTGCGCGCCGGCCAGCGCGTGCTGGTCCTGACCAGCAACGACTGGGCCTACGGCGCGGCCGTCGACCTGGCCGGCGCCGGGGCCCGCGTGATCCTGTGCGACACCCGCGCCGGCGGCGCGCTGCCGGGTCATGCCGACGCGGCGCGCACGGCGGGCGTGGAGATCCTCAAGGGCCACGGCATCGCCCAGGCCACCGGCGGCCGCAGCGTGTCCGGCGCCCGTCTCGTGAAACTGGATCCGCGCAGCGACGTGGCCATCGGCCCCGGCCCGCGCGTCGACTGCGACCTGCTGCTGTCGTCCGGGGGCCAGTCGCCGAACGTGCACCTGTTCTGCCACAACGGCAGCCGTCCCACGTGGGACGAGAACCGCCTGGCCTTCATCGCGCCGCCGGAGGGACGGCCCGGCATCGCCTGCGTGGGCGCCGTGGTCGGCGAGTTCGACCTGCAGGCCGCGCTGGCGCAGACGACGACCGCCGTGCGGGCCGTGTGTACGCAGCTGGGCAGGAAGGTCGCGGTGCAGGCGCCCCGGGTCGTCGGCGCCAGGATGCCGGTCGACGCCGCGCCGGCCCGCGCGATCTTCCGCGTCCCCGACGGCAAGCGCGAGGGGCACGGCGCCAAGGCCTTCGTCGACTTCCAGAACGACGTCGCCGCGTCCGACATCGAACTCGCGGTGCGCGAGAACTACCGCTCGATCGAGCACGTCAAGCGCTACACGGGCCTCGGCTTCGGCACCGACCAGGGCAAGCTGTCGAACGTGAACGGCTTCGCGATCGCGGCCCGCGCGCTGCGCAAGCCGATCGGCGAAGTCGGCACGACGACTTACCGTCCGGCCTATACGCCCGTTGCCTTCGGCGCACTGGCCGGCTCGATGGTGGGCGATGCGTTCGATCCACGCCGCTACGCGCCGGCCCAGCAGGCGCACGTCAAACGCGGCGCGCTGTTCGAGACGGTGGGACAGTGGATGCGCCCCTGGTACTTTCCGAAGCCGGGCGAGGATATGCACGCGGCCGTGAACCGCGAGGCGGTGGCCACCCGCACCAGCGTCGGCATGATGGATGCGTCGACGCTCGGCAAGATCGACATCCGCGGCCCGGACGCGCGCGAATTCCTCAACCGCGTGTACTCGAACGCGTGGAGCCAGCTGGCGCCGGGCAAGTGCCGCTACGGCCTGATGCTGGACGAGAACGGCATGGTGATGGACGACGGCGTCACGTCCTGCCTGGGCGACCAGCACTTCATGATGACGACGACGACCGGCGGCGCGGCGCGCGTGCTGACCTGGCTGGAGAAGTGGCTGCAGACCGAGTGGCCGGAACTGAAGGTCTACCTGACGTCCGTCACCGACCACTGGTCCACCTGCGCGGTGGTCGGCCCGAACAGCCGCGCCGTGCTGGAAAAGCTGTGCACCGACATCGACCTGTCGCCGGAAGCCTTCAAGTACATGGATTGCCGCAGCGGCACCGTGGCCGGCGTCCCGGCACGCGTGTTCCGCATCAGTTTCTCCGGCGAGCTGGCCTACGAGGTCAACGTCGACGCCAGCTTCGGCCACTACATGTGGGAAACGCTGATGGCGGCCGGCAGGGAGTTCGACATCACGCCGTACGGCACCGAGACGATGCACGTGCTGCGGGCCGAGAAGGGTTTCATCATCGTCGGCCAGGACACGGATGGTTCGGTGTCGCCGATCGACCTCGGCATGGGCTGGGCGGTGAGCATGAAGAAGCCGTTCAGCTTCCTCGGCAAGCGCTCGCTGGCCCGCGCCGACACGGCCCGCGCCGACCGCAAGCAGCTCGTCGGGCTGATGACGGAAGACCCGAACGTGGTGCTGGCCGAGGGCGCGCAGATCGTCGACGGGCAGCAGCGCGGCACGGCGAAGCGCAGCGTCGGCCGGGTCACGTCGAGCTACCACAGCGCCTTCCTCGGCCGCTCGATCGCGCTGGCCCTGATCGAAGGGGGCCTCGGACGGGAAGGGGAAGTGTTCCAGGCGTGGGACGGCGGCGCCATGACGGCCGCGAAGATCGTCTCACCGGTATTCATCGATCCTGAAGGGAAGCGTCAACATGTCTGACTCCAATCTGCAGTTTGCCGACGTCATCGAACCGCAGGCGCGCGCGAAGGTCGCGTTCGCCCCGTACGCGCAAAGCCCGCTGCACGACTTCGGCCTGCCGGGCAAGGCCCAGCGGCCGGACGGCAGCCGCGGCGTGTGGATGAACGAACTGCCCCTGCTGGGCTACGTGATCGTGCGCGGCGATGTCCAGGACCCGGCCTTCGTCCGTGCCGTCAAGAGCGCGCTGGGCATCGCGCTGCCGACGGTGCCGGGCACCATGGCGCCGTTCGGGCACGGCGTGGCCTTGTGGCAGACGCCGGACGAATGGCTGCTGGTGTGCGCCCGCACGGCGCGCCACGCCTGCATCGCCACGCTCGAGGCGGCCCTGCAGGGCGTGCACGCGCAGGTCGTGGACAACTCGGGCGGCCTGACGATGGTGTACCTCACGGGCGCCCACCAGGTGACCTTGCTGCGCCACGTGGGCGTGTACGACTTCGAGGCGCTGCCCCCGGGCCGTGTGGCCAGCACGGTCTGCGCCAAGGCCACGATCACCGTGTTCCGCCACGACGACCACGGCATCTTTCTCATCTTCCGCCGCAGCTTCGCCGACTACGTGTGGCGCCTGTTGGCGAAGGCGGCGCGGCCGTACGGCCTGGGCATCGCGGCCTACGACGCGGCGCCCGCCCACCCGGTCCTGCGCCTGATCTGAGGAGAGTGCCATGCCTTTCAGCATATTCGACGTGTTCAGGATCGGCATCGGTCCGTCGAGCTCGCACACGGTGGGGCCGATGCTGGCGGTGAACCGGTTCCTGGGGGCGCTGCGGCCGCGGCTGGCGCACGTGGCGCGCGTGCGTACCGACTTGTACGGGTCGCTGGCGCTGACCGGCGTCGGCCACCGCACCGATTTCGCCGTGCTGCTCGGCCTGTTGGGCGAACAGCCGCACCTGGTCGATCCGGCCGCGTCGCAGCTGTACGTGGACCGCGTGCTGCGCGACGGCCGCCTGCTGCTGGGCGGCGTGCATGCGATCCCGTTCGACGCGGCTACCGACCTGCTGTTCCACAAGAACGAGACGCTGCCGCAGCATCCGAACGGCATGCGCATCACCGCGTTCGACGGCCGCGGCGAGGTAGTGCTGGCGCGGTCGTATTTTTCCATCGGCGGCGGCGCGGTCAAGGACGAGGATGAAATCGGTATGCGCCACGCCGACGCACCGGCCGCGCACGAGGAACCGTGCCCGTTCGCCAGCGCCGCCGAGCTGCTGGCGTGGTGCGAGCGCCGCGGCTGCGGCATCGCCGACGTCGTCCTGCACAACGAAGCCCGCTACCACGACCCGGCCGTGGCCCGCGACAAGGTGCTGGAAATCTGGCACGTGATGCGCGACTGCGTGGAACGCGGCCTCTCCGCCGAGGGCGTGCTGCCCGGCGGCCTCAATCTGAAACGCCGGGCGCCCGGGCTGTACCGCCAGGCCATGCACGGCGCCGACGGCAAGCTGCCCGCCGACTTCGCGATCATGGACACGCTGTCCGCGTTCGCGATCGCCGTCAACGAAGAGAACGCGTCCGGAGGCCGCGTCGTGACGGCGCCCACCAACGGTTCGGCCGGCGTGATCCCGGCGGTGCTGAGCTATTACACGCGCTCGCATCCGCAGGCGGGCGACGCGGCCGTGCTGACCTTCCTGCTCACGGCGGCCGGCATCGGCATGCTGTACAAGCGCAACGCGTCGATCTCGGCCGCCGAGATGGGCTGCCAGGGCGAGATCGGCGTATCGGCCTCGATGGCGGCCGCCGGCCTGGCCGCGGTCATGGGCGGCACCCCGGAACAGGTCGAGAATGCGGCCGAGATCGCGATGGAGCACTTCCTCGGCATGACCTGCGACCCGCTGAACGGCCTGGTGCAGGTGCCCTGCATCGAGCGCAACAGCATGGGCGCGATCAAGGCGGTCAACGCGGCCCGCATGGCCCTGATGAGCGACGGCAGCCACATCGTCTCGCTCGACCAGGTCATCGAAACGATGCGCCAGACCGGCGTCGACATGCAAGTGAATTACAAGGAAACCTCGCTCGGCGGCCTCGCCGTCAACGTCGTCAGCTGCTGAGCCCAACAACGGAGAACCCATGTCCAGTTCCGCATTCTTCCGCAATTCCCTGGCCGAGCAGGACCAGGCCGTCATGGCCGGCATCGCCGGCGAACTGCAGCGCCAGCGCGACCAGATCGAGATGATCGCGTCGGAAAACATCGTGTCGAAGGCCGTGCTCGAAGCCCAGGGCTCGGTACTGACGAATAAATACGCCGAAGGGTATCCCGGCAAGCGCTACTACGGCGGCTGCGAGGAAGTCGACGTCATCGAAACGCTGGCGATCGAGCGTGCCCGCCAGCTGTTCGGCGCCGCCCACGTCAACGTGCAGCCCCATTCGGGCGCCCAGGCCAACGGCGCCGTCATGCTGGCGCTGCTGCAGCCGGGCGACACGGTGCTCGGCATGGCGCTGTCCGCCGGCGGCCACCTGACGCACGGCGCCAAGCCCGCGTTGTCCGGCAAGTGGTTCAAGTCCGTGCAGTACGGCGTGCGCCGCGAGGACAGCCGCATCGACTACGACGAGGTCGAACGGCTGGCGCAGGAACACAAGCCGAAGCTGATCATCGCCGGCTTCTCCGCCTATCCGCGCGAGCTGGACTGGGCGCGCTTCCGCGCCATCGCCGATGCCGTCGGCGCGTACCTGATGGTCGACATGGCCCACATCGCCGGCCTCGTGGCGGCCGGTGTGCATCCGAGCCCGGTACCGCATGCCCACGTCACGACGTCGACCACGCACAAGACCCTGCGCGGTCCGCGCGGCGGCATCATCATGACCAACGACGACGAGATCGCGAAGAAGATCAACGCGGCCGTCTTCCCCGGCCTGCAGGGCGGTCCGCTGATGCACGTCATCGCCGGCAAGGCCGTGGCCTTCGGCGAGGCGCTGCAGCCGTCGTTCACGACCTATATCGAGCGCGTCGTCGCCAATGCGAAGGCTCTGGGCGAGGTGCTGGTGGCGGGCGGCGTCGACCTCGTCACGGGCGGCACCGACAACCACCTGCTGCTCGTCGACCTGCGCCCGATGGGCCTGAAGGGCAACGCCACCGAGCAGGCCCTCGAGCGCGCCGGCTTCACCTGCAACAAGAACGGCATCCCGTTCGACGACGAAAAGCCGACCGTCACCTCGGGCGTGCGCCTGGGGACGTCCGCCGGCACCACGCGCGGGTTCGGCGCAACGGAGTTCCGCCGCATCGGCACGCTGATCCTGGAAGTGCTGCAGGGCCTGCGCGCCAATCCGGCCGGCGACGCGGCCGTCGAACAGCGCGTGCGCCAGGAAGTGTCGCAGCTGTGCAAGGAATTCCCGATCTACTGACGCCATCGACAGGAGAACAACCATGAGCAAACTACACGACGAGTCGGTGGTCATCGACGGCCTGATCATCGCCAAGTGGGACAAGGACATCTTCGAGGACATGCGGCGCGGCGGCCTGACGGCGGCCAACTGCACGGTCTCGGTGTGGGAAGGATTCAACGACACGGTCGCCAACATCGCGGACATGAAGAAGCTGATCCGCGAGAACGACGAGCTGGTGTCGCTGGTGCGCAGCACCGAGGACATCCTCGCCGCCAAGCGCAAGGGCAAGACCGGCATCATCCTCGGTTTCCAGAACGCCCACGCGTTCGAGGACAACCTGGGCTATATCGAGGCGTTCGCCGACATGGGCGTGCGCGTCGTGCAGCTGTGCTACAACACGCAGAACCTCGTCGGCACGGGATGCTACGAGCGCGACGGCGGCCTGTCCGGCTTCGGCCGCGAGGTCATCGCCGAGATGAACCGCGTCGGCATCATGGTCGACCTGTCGCACGTGGGCGGCGCCACGTCGGAAGAGGCGATCCTCGCGTCCACGAAGCCGGTGTGCTACTCGCACTGCCTGCCGTCGGGCCTGAAGGAACACCCGCGCAACAAGAGCGACGAGCAGCTGCGCTTCATCGCCGACCGCGGCGGCTTCATCGGCGTGACCATGTTCCCGCCGTTCCTGAAGCGCGGGATCGAGGCCACGGTAGACGACTACGTCGAGGCGATCGACTACGTCATCGACATCGCGGGCGAGGATTGCGTCGGCATCGGCACCGACTTCACCCAGGGCTACGACAAGGGCTTCTTCGACTGGATCACCCACGACAAGGGCCGCCACCGCCGCCTGACCAACTTCGGCCGGATCATCAACCCGGAAGGCATCCGCACCATCGGCGAGTTCCCGAACCTGACGGCGGCCATGGAGAAGGCCGGCTGGACGGAGTCGCGCATCCGCAAGGTCATGGGCGGCAACTGGGTCAACACGTTCCGCGAAGTCTGGGGCGCCTGACGCGTCCCATTTCCCGAGATCCCACAGAAAGGTATTGCTGATGAAGCCCCAACTCCCGATCGACGTCCACGAGGAAACCGGCGTCTGGACCACCGACGGCCTGCCGATGCTGTACGTGCCGCGCCACTTCTTCACCAACAACCATCTCGCCATCGAGGCCGTCCTGGGCCGCGAGCACTACGCGAAGCAGCTGTACGACGCGGGCTACAAGTCGGCGTATTTCTGGTGCGCGAAGGAGGCCGCGACGCACGACCTGTCCGGCATGGCGGTCTATGAACATTACCTGAAGCGCCTGTCGCAGCGGGGCTGGGGCTTGTTCGCGTTCGAGTCGGCCGACGCCGACACGGGCCACGCCCGCATCACCCTGCACAACTCCTCGTTCGTGCTGGCCCAGCCGGAAGCGCACGACAAGCTGTGCTACATGTTCGCCGGCTGGTTCGCCGGCGCCATGGACTGGGTGGGCAAGGATACCGGCCGCGATTACGTCACCACCAGCCGCGAAGCCCAGTGCGCCGCCGAGGGGCACGACTATTGCGTCTTCACCGTCGAACCGAAATAAGAGGCAAGCATGCGTTACCCGAACCTGTTCGCGCCGCTCACCATCAACAAGCTGACGATCCGCAACCGCATCGTCAGCACCGCGCACGCCGAGGTGTACGCCGAAAACGGCGTGCCGGGCGAGCGCTACATCCGGTATTACGAAGAGAAGGCGAAGGGCGGCGTCGGCCTGTGCATCTGCGGCGGGTCGAGCCCCGTGTCGATCGACAGCCCGCAAGGCTGGTGGAAATCGGTCGACCTGTCGAACGACCGCGTGATCGAGCCGCTGGCCCGCCTGGCCGCCACGATGCACAAGCACGGCGCCAGGATCATGATCCAGGCGACGCACATGGGACGGCGCTCGAACTACCACGGCGAGCACTGGCCGCACCTGCTCACGCCGTCGGGCGTGCGCGAGCCGGTCCACCGCGGCAACGCCAAGACCATCGAGCTGCACGAGATCCGCCGCATCGTCGAGGATTTCGCAGCGGCCGCGAAGCGCGTCAAGGCGGCGGGCATGGATGGCATCGAGATCTCGGCCGCCCACCAGCACCTGATCGACCAGTTCTGGAGCCTGCGCACCAACAAGCGCACCGACGACTACGGCGGCTCGCTCGCCAACCGCATGCGCTTCGGCGTCGAGGTGCTGACGGCGGTGCGCGAGGCAGTGGGCCCGGACTTCGTCGTCGGCCTGCGCATGTGCGGCGACGAATTCCACGAGGACGGCCTGTCGCACGACGTGCTGAAGGAGATCGCGGTCGCGATGGAAAAGACGGGCCTGATCGACTACATCAGCATCGTCGGTTCCGGCGCGGACACGCACAACACGCTGGTCAACTGCATGCCGCCGATGGCGCTGCCGCCCGAACCCTTCGTGCACCTGGCGGCCGGCATCAAGTCGGTGCTCACACTGCCGGTGATGCACGCGCAAAGCATCCGCGATCCCGTGCAGGCCGAGCGCATCCTCGCCAACGGCATGTGCGACCTGGTCGGCATGACGCGCGCCCACATGGCCGATCCCCACCTCGTCATCAAGATCCGCGACGGCAAGGAAGACCAGATCAAGCAGTGCGTCGGCGCCAACTACTGCATCGACCGGCAATACAACGGCCTGGACGTGCTGTGCATCCAGAACGCGGCGACGAGCCGCGAGGAGACGATGCCGCACACGATCGAGAAGTCGCGCGGGCCGAAGCGCAAGGTGGTGGTCGTGGGCGCCGGGCCGGCGGGGCTGGAAGCGGCGCGCGTGGCGCGCGAGCGGGGCCACGACGTCGTGCTGTTCGAGAAGAACGACCAGGTCGGCGGCCAGGTGCTGCTGGCCGCGAAGGCACCCCAGCGCGAGCAGATGGCGGGCATCGTGCGCTGGTTCGACATGGAGACGAAACGCCTCGGCGTCGACCGCCGCCTGGGCACTGCCGCCACGGTGAGCGCGATCATGGCCGAGAAACCGGACATCGTCGTGCTGGCCACGGGCGGCCGCAGCCACACGGGCGAGAACCCGAACTGGCGCGTGGACGAGGGCCTCGCCGTGAGCAGCTGGGACATCCTGTCCGGCAAGGTCGCGCCGGGCAAGAACGTGCTCGTGTACGACGGCATCAGCGCCCACGCGGGTGCCGGCACGGCCGACTTCATCGCGAGCCGCGGCAACCTCGTCGAGATCGTGACACCGGACGTCAAGGTGGGCGACGACGTGGGCGGCACCACGTTCCCGATCTTCTACCGGCGCATGTATTCGCAGGGCGTCGTGATGACGCCGAACTACTGGCTGGATTCGGTGGCGCGCGAAGGCGACAAGCTGATCGCCACGATCCGCAACGAGTACACGGAGGAGCTGGAAGAGCGCGAGGTCGACCAGGTGGTCATCGAGAACGGCATCGTGCCGAACGACGGCCTGTACTGGGAACTGAAGGAGCGTTCGCTGAACCAGGGCGTCACCGACGTGCACAGGTTGTTCGCCGCCGAACCGCAGCCGCGCCTGGACCAGGCATTCAAGCCGGGCGAGTTCCTCCTGTTCCGCGTGGGCGACTGCGTCTCGATGCACAACATCCACGCCGCGATCTACGATTCTCTGCGCCTGTGCAAGGACTTCTGACATGTTCGCCAACATCCTCACCATCTCGTTCTGGGCCAGCATGGCGCTGATGCTGCTGGGGCTCGGACAACGCGCGCGGCTGTGGAGCAACGGCCGCGCCCAACGCGTCGGCGCGGGCAAGCTGTTCACGATCCCGAAGCGCTATTTCGTCGACCTCCACCACGTGGTGGCGCGCGAACCCTTCATCGCGCGCACCCACGTCGCGGTGGCCGGCGGCGCCATCCTGGCGCTGCTCGTCATCGGCGTCAACTACGGCCTCGCGCTGTATTCGCCCATGCTGGACCGGGTGCTGCTGGGCGCGTCGTGCCTGATGCTGGCCGGCGCCGCGATGGTCGCGTGGCGCCGTCTCGCGCCGCCGGCGCGGCTGTCGCGCGGACCGTGGATGCGCCTGCCGTTCACCTTGGCCGCGTTCGCGCTCGGCGCCGGGCTGGCCGCCTGGTACGCCCCGCAGGGCGCGCAGGCGCCGGCGCTGCTGGCGATCGTGCTGCTGGCGCTGGGCGCGGCCGAACTCGCGCTGGGCATCGGCATGGGCGGGCCGATGAAGCACGCCGTCGCCGGCCTGCTCAACCTCGCGTTCCACCCGCGCCAGCAGCGCTTCGAGGGCAAGCGGTCGACCGACCTGCGCCCGCTGAACCTGGAGAGCGGCGACTTCGGCGTGGCCAAGCCGGCCGATTTCGCCTGGAACCGCCTGCTGCAATTCGACGCCTGCGTCCAGTGCGGCAAGTGCGAGGCCGCGTGCCCGGCGCTGGCGGCTGGCCAGCCCCTGAATCCCAAGAAACTCATCCAGGACATGGTCGTCGGCCTGTCCGGCAAGACGGACGCCGGCTATGCGGGCACGCCGTATCCGGGCAAGGAGGTCGGCAAGCACGGCGGGGCGCCGGACCAGCCGATCTTCCAGGGCCTGCTCGATCCCGAGACGGTGTGGTCGTGCACGACGTGCCGCGCCTGCGTGCAGGAGTGCCCGATGCTGATCGAGCACGTGGACGCCGTCGTCGACATGCGTCGCGCGCTGACGCTGGTCGACGGCGCCGTGCCGGGCAAGGGCGCGCAGGCGCTGGACAACCTGCGCCACACGCAGACCGTGGGCGGCTTTCCGCGCGCCGTGCGCTACCACTGGGCCGTCGACCTGGACGTGCCCGTGCTCGGCCCGGGCGACCGCACCGACTACCTTCTCATCGCCGGCGAGGGCGCGTTCGACATGCGCTACCAGCGCGCGCTGCGGGCACTGGTCAAAGTGCTGAAGCATGCGCAGGTCGACTTCGCCGTGCTGGGCGAGGCGGAACTCGACAGTGGCGACCTGGCGCGCCGGCTGGGCGACGAAGCCGGTTTCCAGCAACTGGCGCGCGCCAACATCGCCACCCTGGGCAAGCTGCATTTCAAGCGCATCGTGACGCCCGATCCGCACGTGTTCCACTGCCTGAAGAACGAGTATCCGGCGCTGGGCGGCCGCTACCAGGTGGAGCACCACAGCGGCGTGATCGCGCGCCTGTTCAAGGAAGGCCGCATCCGGCTGAAGGGCGACGCGCTGGACGCGCCGCTGACCTACCACGACCCGTGCTACCTGGGCCGCTACAACGGCGAACTGGATGCGCCGCGCGAGGTGCTGGCCGCGCTGGGCATCAGCGTGCGCGAAATGGAACGGTCGCGCGAGCGCGGGCGCTGCTGCGGCGGCGGGGGCGGGGCGCCGTTCACCGACATTCCGGGCAAGACCCGCATCCCGGACATCCGCATCGTCGATGCGCGCACGATCGGCGCCGAGGTGGTGGCCGTCGCCTGCCCGAACTGTACCGCGATGCTCGAGGGCGTCGTCGGTGACCGTCCGGACGTCATGGAACTTGCCGAGCTGGTTGCCCAGCGCCTGGAGGATTGAATGGAACGTCGTCAAACAACCGCGCGCCGGGTCAATCCGCGCCGCCCTTACGTACTCACGGAACGTGGGATCAAGCGCATCGTCCTCGGCGCGGAAGAAGGCTCGCGGGACCTCCTGCTGTCCCGCCACGCCGCCGCGCGCAAGCAGCTGCGCAGCACGCAGCCGTTCGAGCGCCACCACCTCGTGCTGGTGCACGCCGACCGCGGCATGCTGGACGAGCACGCGCGCCAGGCGATCGCCGCGGCGGCCCTGCTGGCCGACGGCGTCACCGGCGTCGCGGTGGCCGTGCTGGGCGGCACCACGTCCGACCTGGGCGAGTGCGGCGCCGACGCGGTGATCAACGTGCCGCAGCTGGACGCGGCGCGCTTCTGCCCGGACCAGCAACTGGCGCTGGCGCAGGCGCTGATCGCGCGCTACCAGCCGGTCCACATCTTCCTGCCGGACCGCAGCGCCGACGGCGACCTGGGACGGCGCCTGGCCGCGCGCACGGGCTGCAGCGTCGCCACCGACGTCGTCGAGCTGGACGCCGGCGGCGCGTGCCGGCTGGTGCCGGGCGGGCGCTTCGCGCGCTGCGCGCTGCCGCGGGTGGTGCTTCTGGCCCGGCACGCGGCCGATGCCAACCTGCCGTTCCTCGGCCACGGCGTGGTGGAGGAGGGCAGCGTGCCCGATGGCGCGGACCGGCCGGGCGTGCGCGACCTGGGTCTGGAAACGAGCAGTCCCGACCAGATCGGCCTGGAAGAAGCGGACTTCATCCTCTCCGGCGGCAACGGCATGCGCGACATGGACACGTTCGGCGCGCTGGCCAGGGCGCTGGGCGCCGCGACCGGGGCGTCGCGGGTGGCGGTGGACGACGGCCGCTTCCCGCGCGCCAAGCAGATCGGCGCGACCGGCAAGACGGTCCAGGCCAGCGCCTATCTCGCGCTCGGCATTTCCGGCGCGGTGCAGCACCTGCAGGGCATCAAGGATTGCCGCCACGTCATCGCGGTCAACCTCGACGACAGCGCGCCGATCGTCAAGCGCGCCAGCCTCACGCTGGTCGAGGATGCGCAGGCGCTGATGCAGGCGTTGCTGCAGAAGGTGGAGGCGGCACGCGCGGCCGCCGCGGCATAACGACAGAAAGGGAAACCATGACGACTACGCTCAGGATCGCGGTACTGGTGTCGACCGCGCGCCATCCGGTCAGCAACCAGCCGATGCGCAGCGGCAGTGACGCGGCCGCGTTCGAACTCGGTTGCAGCCTCGCGCCGCCCGGGCGCCTGACCGTGCTCTCGGCCGGCATGGCCGGCAAGGAGAGCCTGGAAGAATACCTCGGGCTCGGCGTCGAGGCGCTCGAGGTGCTGACGGTGGCCGCGACGGCCGACGTGCTGCCCGCCCTGCTGGCGCGCCTGAAGGGCTTCGACCTCGTCCTGTGCGGCATGCGCTCGGACGGCCAGTCCGCGTCCGGCATGCTGCCTTACCTGCTGGCCGAGGGACTCGGCGTGCCGCTCGTGGGCGACGTGCTGGAGGCGACGGGTGCGGGCCGCACGCTGACCGTGCGCCAGTTCCTGCCCAAGGGCATGCGCCGGCGCCTGGAAGTGACCCTGCCGGCCGTGCTGGCCGTGCATCCGCGCGCGCCGCAGACGCGCCAGTACGCGTATGCGCGCGCCCGGGCCGGGCGGGTCACCTACGTCGCCAGCGCGATCGGCGCGAGCGACCGGTCCGCACCCGCCTGGCAGTTCGAACCGGCCACGCGGCGTCCGCGCCCGCTCAAGGCGAAGGTGGCGCAAAGCGGCCACAGCCGGATGATGGGCGCGATCGGCGGCGATGCCGGCGCGCGCGGCGGCCAGGTCGTCAAGCAGGGCAGCGCCGAGCAGAAGGCGCAGATCCTGCTGGACTACCTGCGCGAACACCGGCTGATCGACTTCTGACATGGTCCGCCAACACATCCCCTGGACCATCGAGGTCCGCGCGCTGGCGACGGCGCTGCGCGCAGGCGCCGGCTGGCGGCGCCAGGCCGTCACGGTCGACATCACGATCCACGCGCTGGCGCCGGCCCGTCCGCAGACCATCGAGGACTGCATCGACTACCAGCCGATCTGCGAGCACGTGCTGGGCGCCTGGTCGGAGACCGCGTCGGCGGCGCAGCCCGAGGCGGCGCTGCGCGACCTGGTCGCCTTCATCCTCGAGAACGACGCACGCATCGGGCACGTCGATGCGGGCCTGACGACGGGCGGCGTCGCCTTGCGGGTGGCGCAGGCCCGGCCGCTGCGGCAGGCCCGGCGCGTGGCCTGACGGCGCCGCCCGGCGATTGACAGCGTGACAACGCGCGGCTAGCATGGCCTGATCCTGCCCGCGTTGTCACCCAAGGATTGGCATGTCGTCGTCGTCGGGCCCGCCGGCCCTGCATATCGCTTTCCTCACACTGCCGGATTACTCGATGATCGCGTTGTCGAACGCGCTCGAGGTGTTGCGCATGGCCAACCGTGCCAGCGGCGCGGACTTGTACCGCTGGACGATCGTCACGCCCGACGGCACGCCGGCACGGGCCAGCAACGGCCTGCCGCTCAGCCCCACGCTGGCGCTCGACGAGGCGGGAACGCCCGACATGGTGCTGGTCTGCGGCGGCATCCGCATACGCGAGGCGTGCGACGCCGCGCTGGATGCCTGCCTCGTGCGCCTGGCGCGCGCCGGCGTCGTACTGGGCGGGCTGTGCACCGGCAGCTATGCGCTCGTCCGGGCCGGTCTGATGAAGGGTTACCGCTGCGCCATCCACTGGGAACAGATGGCCGTCCTGCGCGAGGCCTGGCCGGACGTCGACTTCAGCGACGGCCTGTACGTCATCGACCGCGACCGCGTCACCTGCTCGGGCGGCACCGCGCCGGTCGACCTCATGTTGCATCTCACGCAGGCGCGCTGGGGCAGGGCGCTGGCCGACGCCATCTCGGCCCAGTTCACCGTCGAACGCATCCGCGACGCCGCGCACCGCCAGCACGTCCCGCTTGCCGCCCGCCTCGGCGCCGGGCGCGCGGAGCTCGTGCTGGCCGCCACGCTGATGGAACACCATATCGAGGAACCGCTTGCGATGGACGAGCTGGCGCGTCGCGCCGGGCTGTCGCCGCGCCAGCTGCAGCGCATGTTCCGCCAGTACCTCGATATGGCGCCGCACCAGTACTACCTCGGCTTGCGCCTGGACCGGGCGCGTGAACTCCTGGCCCACACCGGCATGTCGATCATGGACGTGATGGTGGCGTGCGGATTCGAGTCGTCGCCCCATTTCAGCAAGGCGTACCGCGAGCGCTTCGGCCACGCGCCGAGCGCCGCGCGACGCGCGCTGACGAAGACAGTCAAATGATTGTCGTAATCCCGACATTTGCCGATCGAAGCGCTGTGTATGTTTGAGTCTGGCCGCCGACGAGATGGCCACGAGGCCACCGGGCCCAAGTGACAACGCCGGCGGTTTCGCATCCCGTAATTCCTACAAAAATCAGCGCGACCGCAAGGTCGATTTGGGAGGCAAGATGAAGCACACTGCGGGTGGGGTCGATTTTCGCCCTGAAGCCAATATCAGCGTCATGGGACTGAATTTTCACAAGTTCATTTTTCCGGTATCGATCCTGTTCATGCTGGTCGCCGTCGCGGCCGCACTGGTCGATCCGCCGGCCGCCGGCCGCTTCCTCGAGGAAGTCAAGCAGGCGAGCCTCAGGCACTTCGATTCGTTCACGATGCTTGCCGGCAATATCATGGTGCTGTTCTGCGCCGCACTCGCGATCACGCCTTACGGCAGCATCCGGCTCGGCGGCAAGGATGCGAAGCCGGAGTTCCGCACCGTCTCGTGGTTCTGCATGATGTTCGCCGCCGGCATGGGCGTCGGGCTGCTCTACTGGGGCGTCGCGGAACCGGTGGCGCACTACACGGCGTGGTTCAAGACGCCGCTGAACATCGCGAAGGACACGCCGGAGGCCGCGCATGCCGCCATGGGCGCGACCATTTTCCACTGGAGTTTCCACCCGTGGGCGATCTACCTGACGACCGCCGTCGTGGTCGGGTATTTCGGTTACAACAAGGGCCTGCCGTTCTCGCTCAGTTCCGGCCTGCAGCCGTTCATCGGCAAGGCGCACAAGGGCACCGTCGGGCACGTCGTCGACGTGTTCACGGTCGTGCTGACGGTGTTCGGCCACGCCACGTCCATCGGGCTGGCCGCCATGCAGGCGACGGCGGGCATAACCCACGTGCTCGGCGTGCCGAACAGCTTCGCCTACCAGATGCTGTTCATCGGCGTCGTCGTCATCGTCGCCGCGTTCACGCTGCTCCGTGGCCTCAATAACGGCGTCAAAGTGCTCAGCAACATCAACATGTTCATCGCCCTGTCGCTGTTCCTGGCCGTCGTGGCGGGGGCGGGCGCCACGACCTTCCTGTCGAACGTCGCCAGCACGACCGCTGACTACGCGAACTATTTCATTCCCTTGAGCAATTGGATCGACCGGCCGGACCAGGAATGGCTGCATGGCTGGACCGTGTTCTACTGGGCGTGGTGGTGCACGTGGGGACCGCTGGTCGGCGTCTTCGTCGCGCGCATCTCGAAGGGCCGCACCCTGCGCCAGATGGTGGGCGTGGTGCTGGTGGCACCGACGGCGGTGTCGATCCTGTGGTTCACCGCGTTCGGCGACAGCGCGATCGGCACGATCCTGAACGGATCGCCGGCGTTCGCGCAGGGACTGGGCAACGTGGACACGGCCATCTTCCGCTTCCTCGAAACGATGCCGATGTTCGCCTTCACCTCCGTCGCCGTGGTCGCGTTGCTCGTGATCTTCATGGTCACCTCGGTCAATTCGGCCGCCATCGTCGTCGACAACCTGGCGTCCGGCGGCAACCCGAACACGCCGGCGATCCAGCAGGTGATCTGGCTGGTCATGATCGCGCTGGTGACGGTCATCCTGTTCGTGATCGGCGACGAGTCCGCGCTGAAAGGCATCGAGGCGGGCGCGATCGCGATGGGGCCGCCGTTCCTCGCACTGATCCTCGTGCTGATGGTCGGCTTCATCAAGGCCGTCGCGAAAGAGCCCCGCTAGCCTCCGGCGCCGGCCCCGGCGCCGCACTCCCAACGACTCGAGAATGGCGCCGTCCGGCGCCAGGAGGAGACACGTCCGTGAACGACATCAAATGCCTGTGCTGCGCCGCGTTGCTGGTCGCCGCATCCGCGCATGCCGAAGACGCGCCCAAGTCGCCGCTGCAGATCGGCGGCGCGATCCGTTTCAACTACGTTTACAAAAGCTGGCAGGAGGATCACCCGAACGGTTTCTTCGGCCTCGATACGGCGCGCCTGGACGTCAATTACGACGACGGCACGCTGATCGGCTCCGCGCAATACCGCTACAACCGCTTCCCGAAGGGACAGGGCGACTACTGGCAGCACTTCCTGCACCACGGCTGGGTGGGCATGCGCTTCGCCGACAAGAGCACGCTCCACGTGGGCGTCGACAGGAACATGTTCGGCCTGTCGCCCTTCGCCTCGAATAATTTTTACGAGTCCATCGCGTTCTACACGGGCTTCGAGGACAAGTACGACCTGGGCGTGACATATGCGAGCCGGCCCGGCCCCGTCGAGTGGCAGCTCGGCTTTTATCCGCGCGACGGCGGTTCCTACGGCGGCGGCAGCAATACCGCGAGCGCGTCGAACCGCTACTCGTATAACGTCGTGCCGGACGACGACAAGCAGGGCTTCGGCACCGGGCAGAGCGACCGCGAGCGCAATACGCTGATCGGGCGCCTGGTCTGGCATCCCGGCGACTCGCCCCGGCACGAATTCGGCGTCTCCGGCCTGGCGGGCGCGATCCGCAACGGGGCCGGCGCCGACAGCCGGCGCAACGCGCTCGCCGTGCACTACAAGGGGCAATACGGCCCGGTCGGCGTGATGCTGGAAGCGCTGCGCTACGACTACCGGACGCGCCACACGGCCACGCAGACCTATGGCGGACTCGATCCGAACAGCTTCGTGATGCTCGGCGCGTTCGGCTATCCGTACCCGGTCGCGACGAAGGGCGACATCCTCATCGCGAACGTCAGCTACGACATCCCCGGCAAGCTCGGGCCGTTCAGCGGTTTCAAGATCTACGACGACTACGGCATCCTGCGCAAGCGCGTCGGCGGCTACAAGGATTCGGTGCAGAACGTGACCGGCATGAGCTTCGCGGCCGGCAAATGGTTCTTCTACGCCGATTTCATGCTCGGCAAGCACCATCCTTACATGACGCCGGATTTCGGCGGGCTGGCCTCGACGTCCCCGAAGCATGACGGCTTTACCCGCCGCGTGAACCTGCAGGCCGGCTATTACTTCTGACGCCGGGCTGGTCGTAAAGCTCACCAAAGTCGTCGCAAAAAGACAAGTCCCGGCGGCGGCTTTGATCGAACATCGAGTCACTCCGATGTCACAAGTACCCACCTCGTGTCACAGACTGGAAAGAAAGCGACCGCAATGAACCGTACTCCCGACCTTCGCACCCTCCTGGAACGCCGCAAGCCCGGCTACAGCCTGGAAGCGCCGTTCTACCTCGACCCCGCGGTGTTCGAACAAGACCTGAAACTCATCTTCGGCCGGCACTGGATCTACGCCGGACCGGAAGCCAGCGTGCCCGAAGACGGCGACTTCTTCACCATCGACATCGGCACGACGTCCGTGCTGCTGGTGCGCGACGGCGACGGCGGCGTGAACGCGTTCCACAACGTGTGCCGCCATCGCGGTTCGCGGCTGTGCAACGAGCACAAGGGCGCGGTCGGCAACCTGGTGTGCCCGTACCACCAGTGGACCTACGACCTGAAGGGCGCGCTGATGTTCGCCGAGCACATGGGCGACGATTTCGATCGCAAGACCCACAACCTCAAGCCGGTCCACATCCGCAACATCGCGGGCCTGCTGTTCATCTGCCTGGCGGACGAGCCGCCGGCCGACATCGAGGCACTGGCGGCCGCGATGACGCCGTATATCCAGCAGCACCGCGTGGCCGACTGCAAGGTGGCGGCGCAGATCGACATCGTCGAGAACTGCAACTGGAAGCTCACGATGGAGAACAACCGCGAGTGCTACCACTGCCGCGGCAGCCATCCGGAGCTGACCCGGTCGCTGTTCGAATACGGCTTCGGCTACGCGCCCACGCCCGAGACCTGCGACGGCATCGACGCGTACAACCGCCTGCTGGAAGAGCGCCACGCGCAGTGGGAAGCCCTGGGCCTGCCGTGCCGCGAGATCGACCACCTGGACGACCGCGTGACGGGCTTCCGCACCCAGCGCCTGCCACTGGACCGCGGCGGCGAGGCGCAGACGATGAACGGCAAGGCCGCCAGCAGCAGGCGCCTCGGCGAATTCCGGCAGAACGACCTGGGCGCGCTGTCGTTCTGGACCCAGCCGAACTCCTGGCACCACTTCATGGCCGACCACATCGTTACCTTCACCGTGCTGCCGATCGCGGTCGACAAGACGCTCGTGCGCACCACCTGGCTCGTGCACAAGGACGCGGTCGAGGGCGTGGACTACGACGTCGAGAATCTGACCCGGGTCTGGACCGCCACCAATGCCCAGGACCGCCAGCTGTGCGAACAGTCGCAGAGCGGCATCGCCAGCCCGGCGTACGAGCCGGGGCCGTATTCGCCCTTCACCGAAGGGCTGGTCGACAAGTTCTGCAACTGGTACATCGCCCGCCTGTCGCACGAGATCGGATAAGCCATGCACAACCCTACGCTCGCCAACCTGGCCGTCCCGTGGGACGGCGACCGCGACGACACGCTCGTCTGCCGCGCCGTGCGGCAGGAAACGCATGACGTCAAGACCTTCGTCTTCACGGGACCGGAACCGCGCCTGTTCCGCTACGCGCCCGGCCAGTTCATCACGCTCGAACTCGAGATCGGCGGCGAGGCCGTGCAGCGCTGCTACACCTTGTCGTCGACGCCGTCGCGGCCGGACACCGTGTCGATCACCGTCAAGCGGGTACCCGGCGGCCCCGTGTCGAACTGGCTGCACGACCACCTCGAAGCGGGCAGCAGGGTCAAGGTGCGCGGCCCGGCCGGCGGCTTCTCGTGCTTCCTGCAGCCGATGCCCGAGCGCCAGAAATACCTGTTCCTGTCGGCGGGCAGCGGGATCACGCCGCTGATGTCGATGGCGCGCGCCATGCACGACCTGGTGCTGGACGCCGACATCGCGTTCGTGCACAGCGCCCGCACGCCCGACGACATCATCTTCGCGCGCGAACTGGAGCTGATGGCGCACAACCGGGGCGGCCTGTTCCGGCTCGGCACCGTGTGCGAGCGGCGCGGCGCGCAGGCGGCATGGTCCGGCTTCAACGGCTTCCTCAACCTGGCCGTGCTGCAGAACGTGGCGCCCGATTTCCGCGAACGCAAAGTGTTCACCTGCGGCCCCGCGCCGTACATGGCGGCCGTGCGGGCGATGCTGGAAGGCGCCGGCTTCGACATGGCCGGCTACCACGAAGAGAGCTTTTCGTTCGCGGCCCTGGCGGAAACGCCGGCCGCCGCCGACGCACCCGAAGCCGCGGCGGAGGAAGTCCCGTTCAAGGTGACCTTCAGCCGCAGCGGCGACGAGCTCGCGTGCCCGCCCGGCCAGACGATCCTCGCCGCGGCCAAGGCCGCCGGCGTCCGCTTCCCGGTGTCGTGCACGCAGGGCCTGTGCGGCACGTGCAAGACGAAGATGGTGTCGGGGCAGGTGGACATGCGCCACGCCGGCGGCATCCGCCAGCGCGAGATCGACCAGGGCTGGATCCTGCCGTGCTGCAGCAAGCCGCTGGCCGACGTCGTCCTCGAACGCTAGCGATTCATCCGTACCTACTACAAGGAGACAAGCAATGCCAGAAAACCGCGGTGTCGTATATATCGAGCAGGGCAGGGTGGAAGTGCAGGGCATCCCCTTCCCGAAACTGGAGACGCCCGACGGGCGCAAGATCGGCCATGGCGTGATCCTGCGCGTGGTGTCGACCAATATCTGCGGGTCGGACCAGCACATGGTGCGCGGCCGCACGACCGCGCCGGCGGGCCTCGTGCTCGGCCACGAGATCACCGGCGAGGTGCTCGAGGTCGGTCCGGACGTGGAAACGCTGCGCGTCGGCGACCTCGTGTCGGTGCCGTTCAACGTGGCCTGCGGCCGCTGCCGCACGTGCAAGGAGGAGCACACGGGCGTGTGCCTGAGCGTGAATCCGGCGCGCGCCGGCGGGGCCTACGGCTACGTCGACATGGGCGGCTGGATCGGCGGCCAGGCCGAATACGTGATGGTGCCCTATGCCGACTTCAACCTGCTCAAGTTCCCGGACAAGGCCCAGGCCATGGCGAAAATCCGCGACCTGACCTGCCTGTCCGATATCCTGCCGACCGGTTTCCACGGCGCGGTGACGGCCGGCGTGGGCCCAGGGTCCACGGTGTACGTGGCGGGCGCGGGCCCGGTCGGCCTGGCCGCGGCGGCATCGGCGCGGCTGCTGGGCGCGGCCGTCGTGATCGTCGGCGACGTCAATCCGGCGCGGCTGGAGCACGCGCGCAAGGTCGGCTTCGAGACGGTCGACCTGTCCCAGGACGCCACCCTGGGCGAGCAGATCGAGCAGATCCTGGGCACGCCGGAGGTGGATTGCGCGGTCGACTGCGTCGGCTTCGAGGCGCGCGGTCACGGCCACGCGGGCGCGCAGCACGAGGCCCCGGCCACCGTGCTGAATTCGCTGATGGAAGTCACGCGCGCGGCCGGCAAGATCGGCATCCCGGGCCTGTACGTGACGGACGATCCGGGCGCGGCCGACGCCGCGGCCAGGAAGGGCAGCCTGTCGATCCGGTTCGGCCTGGGCTGGGCGAAGTCGCACAGCTTCCACACCGGCCAGACGCCGGTCATGAAGTACAACCGCCAGCTGATGCAGGCGATCCTGTGGGACCGCTTGAACATCGCGGAGATCGTCGGCGTCCAGCTGATCACGCTCGACCAGGCGCCGGAAGGCTATGCGGCATTCGACGCCGGCGCACCGAAGAAGTACGTGATCGATCCGCACCGGCTGCTGAAGGCCGCCTGACCTTGCCTTGGCGGGCCGGCTGTGCCATCGTACGGTGCTCATGCCGGCTCCAGGAGGCAACTTGCCCGCGACAGACCCACGCGCTTTCACGCATTTCGGCTTTGCGCCGCTCGACAATTTTTCGATGATCGCGTTCACGAACGCGATCGAAGTGCTGCGCATGGTCACGTATCTCGGACACGAGACGCGGTACCGCTGGTCCGTCGTCAGCATCGACGGCCGCGACGTCACGGCCAGCAACGGCCTGCGCATCCCGTCGGAGCGGCTCGATCCGGACGATTTGCCGGATGTCGTGTTCGTGTGCGGCGGCATCGACGTGGAAGCGGTCACCGCGGCCGATACGCTGGACTGGCTGCGCGCGCTCGCCGCGCGCGGCGTCGCGCTGGGCAGCCTGTGCACGGGCGCCCACGCGCTGGCCGCCGCGGGCCTGCTCGACGGCTACCGCTGCACCAGCCACTGGGAAAACGCGGCGGCGCTGGCCCGGGCTTTCCCGCAGGTGGCGTTTGCGCAGGACCTGTTCGTGATCGACCGCGACCGGTTCACGTGCAGCGGCGGCATCGCGCCGCTCGACATGATGCTGCACATCGTCACGGCACGGCTGGGCCCTGCCGCGGCCGCGCAGATCGCCGGCCAGTTCATCCACGAGCGCGTGCGCGGGCACGACCATCGCCAGGCCGTCCCGGTGGAGGCGCGCCTGGCGCACGTGCAGCCGGCCCTGCGCGACGTGGTGCAGCTGATGGAGGCGAACGTCGCCGAACCCCTGACCCTGGCCGAGCTGGCGCACCTGGCCGGCGCGTCGCCGCGCCAGCTGCAGCGCCTGTTCCGCAAGCACCTCGGCACGTCGCCGCTGCGCCACTACCTCGAACTGCGCCTGCAAAAGGCGCGCGAGCTGCTGCGCCACACCGACCTGCCGCTGGCGCGCATCGGCGCCGAATGCGGCTTCCGTTCGGCGGCCCGCTTCAGCAAGGCCTACCGCGACGCGTACCGCATGGCGCCCGGCGCCGAGCGGCGCGCGCGCCAGCGCTGAATCAGCGCAGGACGACGGTGCGCTGGCCGTTCAGGAACACGCGGCGCTCGATCTGCAGCTTGATGGCGCGCGACAGGGCGACACATTCCATGTCGCGGCCCGTGGCGCGCAGGTGGTCCGGGTCGTAGCTGTGGTCGACCCGTTCGACGACCTGCTCGATGATCGGTCCTTCGTCCAGGTCCGACGTGACGTAGTGCGCCGTGGCGCCGATCAGCTTGACGCCCCGGCTGTGCGCCTGGTGGTAGGGGCGCGCGCCCTTGAAGCCCGGCAGGAACGAATGGTGGATGTTGATCGCCCGGCCGGCCAGGCGCGCGCTCAGCTGCGGCGACAAAATCTGCATGTAGCGCGCGAGGACCACGAGTTCGGCCCCCGTGCGGTCGATCAGCGCCAACAGCGCCGCTTCCTGCGCGTCGCGGGTGTCCGGGGTGAGCGGCAGGTGGTGGAACGGGATGTCGTGGGCCGTGGCGAGGGGCTTCAGGTCCGGGTGGTTCGAGACCACCGCGACGATGTCGATGCGGAGTTCGCCGAGGCGCCAGCGGTACAGCAGGTCGTTCAGGCAGTGGTCCAGTTTCGACACCATGATCAGCACGCGCGGGCGCGCGGAGGCGTCGCCGATCGACCACGCCATGTCGAAGCGCGCGCCGATCGGGGCGAAGCCGGCGCGCAGCTCGTCCAGCGCCAGCGCGGCGCCGGAGGCGGGATGGAACACGAACCGGGCGAAGAAGCGTTGTTCGAGCTTGTCGTCGAACGCGGCGATGTCGTCGATGTAGCAGCCGCGCTGTTCGAGGAAGTCCGTGACGGCGGCCACTTGTCCCGCCGAGCTGGCGCAGGACAGGGTGAGGATGAAGGTCGATTCCGCGTGGGGCATGATGTTCTCGGTGGATGGTTCTGGCGCCATTACACAGCATGCGCCGCGGCGCTACGGTCACAGGAACGCCAGCCGACGAGACGAATGCGACACGATGCGTTTGACGTCCGCGGACCAGCGCATGTCGTTTTCAGACATATCCATCCGGGACGCGTCTCTACAATCGGGGCTCGACTGACATTTCGGAGGAAGCGACGTGGAGCTTTTGGAAACGAGTACGGAAGGCGGGCTGTTGGACCTGTTCTCGGAGCAGCGCTGGGCGTGGGAGGCGGTGGAACACGCGCCCGTGTTCACGATCGACGAGGCGCTGGCCGCGGTGCCGCAGCTGGGTGGCCTGAAGACCAAGAACGTCTTCGTCCGCGACGGCAAGGGGCAACGCCATATCCTCGTGATCGTCCCGCACGACCGGCGCGTGGACATGGCGGAACTGGGCCGGCAACTGCCCGCGACACGCTTGAGCATGGCGTCGCCCGACCGCCTGCAGCGCCACCTCGGCGTGACGCCGGGCGCCGTGAGCATTTTCGCCGTCATCAACGACAAGGACAACGCCGTCGAGCTGGTCGTCGACGAAGCCGTCTGGAAGGCGGACAAGGTGCAGGGCCATCCGCTGCGCAATACCGCCACGCTGGCCGTCCCGCACGCGACGCTGGAGGCGTTCCTGGCCCATACCGGCCACACGCCGCGCGTGATGCGGGTGCCGTGATGGAGCCCTTTGGCGGCCGCAAGGGCCCCGTGATCGCCATCTCCAACCTGGACACCCGCCTGCGGGTCGGCATCTGGGATCACGAACGCGAATTCCAGCCGGTGCACGTGAACCTGGTCATGGCGCCGGACGCGAACCGCCTGGAACCGGGCGGCGGCGGCATCGACTACCGGCCGATCGTGCGCTGGGTGAAGGAAGAGTGGCCGAACGCGCCGCATACGCCGCTGCTGGAGACCCGGCTGCGCGAACTGATCGATTTCGTGTTCGCCAGCGATCTCGGTGTCGTCTGGCTCGACGCCTCGCTGTCGAAACCGCAGGCCTGCCCGCAGGCGCGCGGCGTCGGCGTGCGGATGGCGCTGTCGCGCAGCGAGCACGGGGTGCTGTTCGGTTGAAACGGCTCGTCTGCATTGCGGTGTCGACGCGGCTGTTATTACTGACCACGAATGGCAAGGTCGTGCGCACGACCTTGCCGCGCATGACGCTGCGCAGTCCCCCCTTTCACGGCAAGCGCTCCACTGAGCAGCGGGCCACCTCGGTTCCCTCGCGCCGCAGTTGGCGCCACACTTTGTCGGCCCCGTAGACCTGCAAGTTCGCTTGCCGGATGCGTTCTTCTTCGGCTGTGGTCGGCCTGGACGCTGGCCGGTATCTCGTTCATCCCGGCGTACCCGGCGACGCATCCCCCATTGCAAAAAAAGTTTCCAGTTCCCCTAAACAACGCGCAAAACCTCTGGATACATTGGTATGCAGGGCGTCGGCCCGAGAGGCAACGTTGGCAGGCTCATATATGAAAAGCGGCCAGCAGAACTTATAACTGGGGAAACAATGGTAGCGATCGTAAGCGGTAACAGCCTGGGCTTGAGCCTGACTTCGTCTGCAAACGGACAAAACGCCATGACCGGCTCTGCCGCCCTCGGGCGACAGGGACAGAGCGTGTATGTCAACAGTGCGAACGGCAATCTCGTGCTGCAACATAACGACGACCGGCTGAACAGCTCGGGTATCGATGTCTTTGTCGTACGTACGTACAACAGCCAGGGCACGTTCGATGGCGACGGCAGCGACGATAACTGGCGCCTTGGCTTTTATCGCAGCCTCGACAGCCTGACCGGCGCGTTGAATTCCTATGGCAGCACCATCATCCGCACCGATGCCGATGGCGCGCGCACCATTTACCGCTATAACAGCAGCAACGGCGTGTACAGCAATGTCGAGGGCAGCGGGGCGCACGACACGCTGAGCTACGATGCCACCAATCGCCAGTGGTCGTGGACCGACGGCAGCACGCGCACTGTCGAGACGTATGCCTGGGCCGATGGCGTGGGCAAATTGGTCAAGCAGACCGATGCGAGCGGCAACCGGATCGACTTCGTCTACACGGGCAGCCAGTTGACGGAGGTACGCGACCAGAGCGGCGAGAAGCAGCTCCTGATTTATACCGGCAACAACCTGACGGAAATCCGCAACGTCAGGCAGGACGGGACGTCGCTCACGCGCGTGCGCTACGACTACGACGACCTGAACCGGCTGAGGACGGTCACCGTCGACCTCACGCCCGAGGACAACAGCATCGATGACGGCAAGACGTACGTCACGACATACTCGTACGACGGAGACAGCAAACGCCTGGCCGGCGTCGCGGAAACGGATGGGACGCAGGCGCAGTTCACGTACAAGCAGATCGGTACGATGTGGTTGGTCGACACATTGACCCAGGTCGTCGACGGGGTGGCGCGGACGACCCGGTTTTCCTACGACGACATCCTGAATGCGGTGCCGGTCACCGCAGCGGTCGACGCCAGCTTGCTCGACACGATCGGCGACCAGACGGTCCAGATGAACCCGGCCGTCGACGGCAGCAAGCTCACGACGAGCGAGGTCGTCACCACCGCGCACAACGTCAGCCTCGATTCGAGCCAGCTCGTCACGAACGAGACGAAAACTGACAGCCGCACGTCGCAGCTCGACAACAGCGCACTGCTCACGACGGAAAATGCGGTCACGCGTATCTACGCCTATCTGAATCAGCAAGCCGTCTCGACCACGGATCCGCTGGTCGTGGACCATGTCCAGTCGCTGAACTCGTCCAAGCTGTTGACGACGGATGTGCAGGGCGACGTATCGAGCGTCACGCTGGACGGCAGCAAGCTGACGACGCAGCAGCCCGTCGTCGAAACGCGGTCGGCGACCCTGGACAGCGGCCTGCTGTCGACGACCGACGAGAATTCGACGGCCACGGTGCCGCCCTATTACCGGATCCAGCAGGGCGATACCTGGGCCAGCATCACAGCCGCCCTGTATGGTACGCAGGACCTGGAGGCGAGCCAGAAGCTCCAGACCCTGCTGGGCACGCCGCAACTGACCGCGGGTGCCAAACTGACCGGCCTGCCGGCCACGCTGGGTTACGACGTGGTGGTCGGCCAGACCACCGTGCCGGCTTACTACACGATCGGCAACGATGACACGTGGACGAGCATCACGAAAACCCTATATGGCGTCGACGACCCCGATGCCGCCCTGGCGCTGCAGAAAGCGATGGGCAGCCCGACCTTGCTCGCCGGTGCGCATCTCACCAAATTCCCGTCCGTGCTGCAGTACCAGAAGCACATCACCGTGCCGCCGTACTTCCTGGTCAAATCCAGCGATACGTGGAGCAGCATCGCGCTGGCCCTGTACGGCGCAGGCCAGCCGGAAGCCGGCGCCGCCCTGCAACAGGCGCTTGCGGGGCAGACGCTCGCCGCGGGTGCAAAGCTGGTCGGTTTTCCGGCCCAGTTGTCGTTCACCACGACCACGATCGCGGTGCCGGGCTATTACCGCATCCAGGCCAACGATACCTGGTCCAGCATCGCGATGACCTTGTTCGGCTATGGCCAACCCGAGGCGGGCGCGGCATTGCAACAGGCGATGGGCAATCCGACCTTGACCGTCGGCGCCAAGCTGACGCCATTGCCGGGTGCGCTTTCGTTCACGCTCCAGCAGGTGACCGTACCGCCGTATTACCGCATCCAGAGCAACGACACCTGGCAACGCGTCGTCTCGCGCGTTTACAACACGAGCGAGCCTGCGGCGGCCGAAGCCCTGCGTCTGGCGCTGGGCTCGCCGGCTCTGGTGGCGGGCGAAAAGCTGACCGACCTCCCGAAAACCTTGAGCTACCAGGTCACCACGCTGGTGGCGCCGTATTACCTGGTCTACACCGGCGATAGCTGGGAAAGCATCACGAGTACGGTCTACCACACGACGGACCCGGAAGCCGTCGTCAAGCTGAAGACCTACATGGGCAGTCCGACGCTCACGGCAGGCAGGAAGCTGTCGGGCCTGCCGGCCACGCTGAACTACACAACCAGCGTCACCGTCATCCTCGATTCGACCTACGTCATCAAGGCCGGCGACACCTGGGCCGGCATCACGCAGGCGCTGTACCACACCACCGAACCGGCTGCGGTCGCAGCGCTGAAGGTGGCGGTCGGCAGCCCGAGCCTGACCATCGGCGCCAAGCTGTCGCATGTCCCGGCCACGCTGAGCTATGTCGTCAACGCGACGAACGTGACCGTGGCGCCGTATTATCGCGTGCGCGAAGGCGACACGTGGGAAGGCATCACGTACGCCCTGTACCACACGCGTGACCAGGACGCGGTGGCCGCGCTGCGTGCGGCGACGGGCGATCCGCAACTGGCCGCCGGCCTGCAGCTCGACGGCGTGGGGGCAACGCTCACCTACCTCAAGACGCCGACCACGGGCGCGGAAACGCGCATCACCGACGCGCTCGGCAATCTGACCATCGTCACGAGCGACAGCAAAGGGCGCCTGACGAAAATCGTCGGCCCACAGGTGAATGGCGTCAGCCAGAGCGTCAGCTACGCCTATGACAGCGCGGGCAACGTGCTGTCGCAGACCGACGCGATGGGCAATACCAGCACGTTCCAGTATGACGGTGCGGGCAACCAGGTCTCGTCCACGGACCGCATGGGCAACGTGGTCACGCGCACGTTCGGCGCGAACAACCAGTTGTTGTCGGAAACCGTGCGGCTGAACACGGCGAACGCGTACTACAGCTTCTACGGAACGACGTACTTCGTCTACGACAACCGCAATCGCCTGCGCTTCACCGTGACCGATGGCGACAGCGTCACCGAATACCGCTACGACGCCGCCGGCAACCGGTCGAGCGTCATCAAGTACCCGGGACAGGCTTACACGTCCAGCTATTTTGGTGAAACGGACCTGGCCAACTGGGTCAACGGCATTGCCGACAAGTCCACGATCCAGCGCACCGATTACGCTTACGATTTCCGCGGCCAGGTGTCATCGATCACGGCCTGGGCCAAGGTAGACACCACGGGCACGGGCGTCGCCGACGGCAACCAGAGCGTAACCGCGATGGTGTACGACCAGGCGGGCCAGCTGCTGCAGACCATCGCGCCGAACGGCCTGGTCACCAACACGACGTACGATGGCCTGGGCCGCGTGCTGGCCACCACCGACAACGCCGGCGCATCCACGACGGCCGTGTACGACGACGCCGGCAACCGTGTGCTGACCACCCAGGCGAACGGTATCGTGACCACGTCGGTCTACACCCAGGCCGGCGAACTCAGGTCGGTCGTCAAGAGCGACAGTCACGGCGTGCTGGGCGAAACCCGCTACTGGTACGACGCGATGGGCCGCTTGCGCGTGACGCAGGATCCGGATGGCAGCAAGCATGCGTACCTGTACGATGCGGCCGGTCGCATGACCGGCGAAATCGACGTGGCGGGCCGCCTGACCGAATACAAGTACAACGCCAACGGCGACCGCACCGAGGCCATCACCTATGCCACGCTGGTCGCGCCGGCGTTCATGGCGCGCACGCTCGACCTCGCGCAGGCTGTGGCCGGCGACCAGCTCGACGAGGCGCTGCACCTGACGCTGGACAACGTCCGTCCGGCCGCCAGCGCGACCGACGTGAAGACGTGGAACTTGTACGATGCCGACGATCGCCTCGTCTGGCAGATCGACGCGCTGGGCTACGCGACGCAGACGCTGTATGACGGCGAATCGCGCGCCTACGCCACCAACCGGCTGGCGACGCCGATCGACGTATCGCTGCTGAAGGACGGCAGCGACGTCGTCCTCAAGCTCCTGGGCAGCACGACCTCCGTGCAGTTGACCGAAACGCCGGCGTCGGCCACCGCCGGCGCGCACACCTATGTGGCGGTCGTCAGCGCGGCCGGCGCCGGCGCCGTGGGCGGCACGGTGTCGTTCTTCGCCGGCTCGGTGCTGCTGGGCAGCGCGGCCGTCGTCAGCAACGTCGCGACCTTCACCGCGCTGAGCCTGCCGGCCGGCCATTCCGACATCACGGCCGTGTATTCGGGCGACGCCGCCAACACGGGCAGCACGTCGAAGGTTCTCGGCGCCGATGCGGCGCAGGCCCAGCCGACCAGCGTCACCCTGTCCGCCGACCTGTCGGCGACCGCCTACGGCGCACCGCTCGGCTTGAGCGCCACCGTCAGCGGGACCAATCCGTCCGGCATGGTCGCGTTCTACAGCGGCGACACGGCCATCGGGTACGGCGCCGTGCGCAATGGCGTCGCCACGCTGTCGCTCGGCACGCTGCCGGTCGGCGCGCACAGCCTGAAAGCCGTGTACCTGGGCGATGCCGCGAATGCCGGCAGCACATCGGATCTGTTCACCGAAACGATCGGCCTGGCACCCAGCACGGTGACGGTGACGTCGTCGGACAGCACGACGAATGTCGGCACCGAGATCACGCTGACGGCGACAGTGGGCGGTGTGGCTCCGACCGGCACGGTCACGTTCTACGACCAGAACGGCGAGGTACTGGGCACGGGCCGCGTCATCAATGGCGTGGCCACCGCCGCCATCAAGAACGAGGCGGCGGGCGTCACGCACGTGGTCGCCGCGTACTCCGGCGACGTCCACAACGCCGGCAGCCTGTCGTCGGTGCTCGACGAAACCGTCGACACGGCCATTACGCACACGGCGCTGTACGTCGACACGCTCGATACCGCAAACGGAACGTTGACGACGCTGACCGCGCGAGTGACGGGATTCAATCCGCAGGGCGAAGTCGATTTCTACGGTCCGGACAACCAGTTGCTGGGGTGGGCCACGGTCGCGAATGGCTATGCCTCGCTGGCGCTGCTGAACACGAGCGTCCAGCCGGCGGACATCCGCGCCGTGTATTCCGGCGACGCGAACAACGCGACCAGCGTCGCGCAACGCATGGACAGCGTGCCGACCAGGGCGACGCTGACCAGCACTCAGTACGAGACGTCGAACACCATCGGTTCGACGTGGTACCTGTACCCGAAGGTGACGGGCGCGGCACCGGGCGGCACGATGGCGCTGCTCGACGAGAAGGGTAATGTGCTCCAGACCGCCGCGGTGGACTCCAGCTTCAACGCGTACATGTCGATGGTCATCGGGCTGCCGGCCGGGCTGCACAACCTGACCCTGGTGTACTACGGTAACGCCAATACGGCGCCCGCCGTGAAGTCGGTGTCGTTGCTGGTCAATCCGGCATCGAGCTCGACCTCGATGACGGTAAGCGATCCCTATGCGCGCGTGGGCCAGAGCGTCGTGTACACGGCAAGGATCACGAGCTCGCAGAACCAGGCGCCGATCACCGGCCAGGTGCAGTTCAAGAATTCGTCGACGGGAGTGGTGCTCGGCACCGCGTCCGTCGTGGACGGCGTGGCGACGTTGAACGCCGAAGTCGCGACGGCGTCGTCGGGTTACGTGTATGCCTACTACCTGGGCGACAGCTACCGCGCGACGTCGAGCGGCGCGGTCTACGTCTCGAACCAGGTGGTGACCGAGAATCCGCGTTCGGTTGCTGTCCTGTCCGCCAGCGCGACGACGTTGGAGCAGGGCGCGCCGCTGACGCTGAGCGCCACCGTCACGACGACGGACGGTTCGAACAAGGCGACGTTGATCGATTCGACGGTGTCCTTCTATAACGGAAACGTGCTGCTGGGCACTGCGCGCACCAATGCGGCCGGCGTCGCCACGCTGACGACGTCGATCGCGGCCGTCGGCACCGCGCACATTACCGCGGTGGCGGCCCGGATGATTTCGGGCGCCTACCCGAGCAACAACCTGTACGAGCAGGCGATCACGGACGTCGTCGACGTGGGCGTCACGGCCGCGGCGACGCCGCCGGCCACGCCGACGGACACCCGTCCCGCGAGCACGACAACCCTCACGTTCAGTGCATCGAGCCTGAACACGAATCCGTCGACGACGGTCGATACCGCGATCACGCTGACTGCCACCATTTCCGGCGGCAGCGTCCCGACGTACACGCCGGTCGCGTTCTACAACCGCGGCACGCTCGTGGGCGTGGGCCGCTGGGACGGGAGCTCGGCATCGATCAATCTCGGCAACCTGCCGGCCGGCGACTATGCGTTCACCGCGGTGTTCGGCGGCGCCACCGGCCTGCGGCCGAGCGAATCGGCCCCGCGCGCGCTGGCCGTCAAGACTGTCGCGACGACGACGCAACTGCTCGTCAATCCGGTGGTGGACGGCGCGCGCAACGAATACCGCCTGCTCGCGCAGGTGAGCGGCCTGTATGTGGCACACGGTACCGTGAACTTCTATAACGGGACCGAATTGCTGGGGCAGGGAGACCTGAGCAACGGCGTCGCCATGCTGACCGTGGCGCTGCCCGGCGGGGCGGCTGCCCTGCGGGCGGAATATTCGGGCGACGCGGTCAGCAGCGCGAGCCAGTCGGCCGTGACGAACCGCACCGTCTTCAACGTGGCGACCGACGTCGTCCTGACCAGTTCAGCCGCGAGCACGGCCATCGGCGCGCCGCTCGTCCTCAGCGCCGCCGTGCATGGCCTCGATCCGCACGGCGTGGTCACGTTCTTCGATGGCGACACGCTGCTCGGGAGCGCGAACCTGAACAATGGCGTGGCAACGTACACGGTCGACAACCTGCCGCTGGGCAGCCGCGCGCTGCGCGCCGTCTATACGCACGATCCGCGCAATGCCCTGAACGCGTCGGCGACGTCGAACGTGCTGGCGCAGGCAGTGGAACGCGGCCCGGCGTTCGTCCTGACTGTCGACCATACGCGCGTCATCGGCAATACGCCGCTCGTGCTGACGGCGACCTTCGGCGACACGGGCGCCACCGGCACCGTGCGCTTCATGGACGGCAACACCGTGCTCGGCACGGCCGACATCGTCGACGGCCAGGCATTCTTCGCCTACCAGCCGCAGGCGAGCGGCATGCGCGACCTGCACGCCGTGTACGACGGCGACGGCGTGGCGGCGGCCGCCTCGTCGGCCTCCGTGCCGGTGGCCGTGCTGGCCGAACCGACCACCATCTCGATTTCCAGCGTCACGCCGTCGACCCGCTATGGCGATCCGGTGACCCTCGTGGCGAAGGTCGGCGGCGATGATCCGACCGGCACCGTGACCTTCGTGTCGCCGGACGGCTACACGTCGTTCGGCTCCGCCCCGGTCATCGATGGCGTGGCGACGCTCACCGTGGCCCGCGCGCTGACGCCGACGACCTACCAGATCACGGCGTCCTATTCCGGCGACGCGCGGCATGCAAGCAGCGTGGCGGGCGCGATCACGCAGACCGTCACCGCGCTGCCGTCGTCGGTCACGCTGAGCGCTCCGGCCACCTCGATGCTGACGAGCGACACGCTGGTGCTGACCGCGCAGCTGGCGCCGAACGGCAATGCGGCGCCGGCGGGCCTCGTGTATTTCTACGATGGCGATACGAATATCGGCTCCGCATGGATACAGGCCGACGGCATGGCGCAGCTGGCCGTGCCGACGCTCGGCGTCGGCACGCATACCATCCGCGCGACGTACTCGGGCTATTACGGCGCGTATGCGGACAGCGCCGTCAAGAACACGGTGTCGATCCAGGTCACGGGCAAGGCCAAGCCGACGATTTCCACGTCGCCGAGCGGTGGCTGGATCTCGATCAGCCAGACCGCGCCGACCACGCTGCGCGCCACGCTCGGCGGCGGCGCGTCGCCGACGGGCCTCGTCACGTTCACCGCGACCGGCGGCCCCGCCGGCGCGGGCTATTACAAGGTGCTCGGCACGGCGACCGTCGTCAATGGCGTGGCGTCGCTGGACATCACCGCCGCCGATATCGGCAAGGATTACCGTTACGTCAGCGTCAGCTATGCGGGCGACGCGAACAACGCGACCGTGGCATTGACCAATGCCATCCTCATCGCCCCGAGCTATGTCACCAGGACGGAGACGCGTACGCCGTCCACGGTGGCAGTCGGCTATACGACCGAAGCGACCGCGCTCGGCAGCCGTGTCTACATGCGCGCCGCGATCGGCGACGCCGCCGCCACCGGCACCGTCAGCTTCTATTCGGGCAATACCCTGATCGGCAGCGCCAACGTCGCCGACGGCGAAGCGCTGTTCACGATCCTGCCGGGGACGAACGCGTTCAACGTCACCGCCGTGTATTCCGGCGACGCCACCCGCGCGCCGGCGACGGCGGCCGTGGACGTGACCGCCGCGCAGCCGGCGACCACGGTATCGGTCCTCGTGCCGAACAGCCGGGTGGTGACCGGTTCGTCGTATACGGTCCCGGTCCGGGCGGACGGCCCGTACCGCGACGGCACCGTCGAGCTCTTCGTGAACGGCGTCAGCCGCGGCACCTGGAACATCAGCGGTGGCCTCGTCAATTGCAGCGTGGACGCGTCGGCCTGGCCGGCACCCGGGACGTACAATGTCCAGGCCAGGTTCACGGCCAGCGGCAACCGGGCGGCGGGCATGTCGGCGATCGTGCAGTACGTCGCGATCGCGCCGACCAGCATGACGTTGAATGCATCCCCGCGTAACCCGAGCGTCGGCGCGGAGGTCACGCTCACGTCCGTCGTCAACGGGAACAGCCCGACCGGCACGGTCACGTTCTACGACGGCGGCACGATCATCGGCAGCGCGGACGTCGTCAATGGCGTGGCCACGTTCACCACACGCCGCGCCACGCAGGGCGGCGCCTACTGGCAGGCCGTGTACGCAGGCGACGCGCGCAACGCCGCCGCCAGCGAGCGGTCGACGTATTACTACACCAGTGCCTCGATCGTGCAGCCGGTGAGCAGCGCGACCGATCTCGCGATCGAGGTCATCGATGGACCGAACGGGCCGCAGCAACGGGTGACCGCGACGGTCACGGGCGTCAAGCCGACCGGCGTCGTGACGTTCTACGACCGCAACGGCAAGCCGCTCGGCACCGCCAACGTCAGCGAGACGGACCTTGTCAGCCAGGGCAGGGCAGTGTTCGTGCTGCCGGCATACATCGACGGCCAGGGCGTCGCGAGCGCCAGCTATTCGGGTGACGGCTTCAATACGACGAGTGTGTCGGCAACCGTGCAGGTGCCGGACGCGCCCGCGCAGATCGCCGTCTCGAGTTCGGACGCATTGCCGATCCAGGGCCTGCCGGTCACGCTGCGCGCCGACGTGAGTGGCCGGCATCCGGGCGGTGTCGTCGTGTTCTTCGGCGGCGACAACAAGGAGATCGGGCGCGCCGCCATCGTCGAGGGCAGCGCCAGCATCACGGTCGACACGCTGCCCGCGGGTGCCAACAACATCACCGCGATGTACACGGGCGACGCCGATAACGGCTTCGTCATCGGCAAGTTCGTCCAGCAAGTGGCCCAGTCGCGCACGTCGATCACGCTCGACATCCCGGCGGGCCAGCACACCCAGGGCGCGCCGGTGATCCTGACCGCGACGGTGGCGCGCCCGGGCACGGGCTACCCCACCGGCACCGTCACGTTCTACAACGGCGCGACCATCATCGGCAGCGCCGACCTGTTCAACGGCCAGGCCGTCCTGTCGCTCAACAAACTCCCGGTCGGGACGAACCAGCTGAGCGTGCGTTATGCCGGCGACGCCGACAACATCGCATCGCGTTCCGAGGCGGCCGAGCAGGTCACGGTGGCCGCGCCGGTGCCGACGTCGCTGTCCGTCGCCAGCTCGCCCGCCCAGATCACGAGCGGCCAGAAATTCACGCTGACGGCAAAGGTGACCGGATACGCCGGGCAGCCCGTGACCGGCCTCGTGACCTTCTTCAACAACTACGAGGTCGTGGGGACGGCCCGGGTGGTCGACGGCGTCGCCGTGCTGGAATCGACGTATTACGGTTCCAACGCATGGTTCTCCGTCGCGTATTCGGGTGATGCCGCGAACGCGCCCAGCAGCATCGACGATGCGCTGTACCTCTACAACATCACCGGATCGGTCACCGCGCCCGCGAAGACCACGTCGCCGACCAATATCTCGTTCGACGCGGTGCCCGCCGCCGTCACGTACGGCGAGGTGTCCACGCTGCGCGTCGGCGTGTCGGTGCTCGACAGTGCCCATCCGCCCACCGGGTCCGTCATCTTCTACGACGGCTCGCGCATCGTCGGCAGCGCACCGGTCGTCGATGGCGTCGCCACGCTGGACTTCACCAACCTCAAGGCGTCGTCGACGCAGTTGACCGCGGTGTACTCCGGCGACTCATACAACTCGCCGACGTCGCGCTCGAACGGACTGGTGCGCACAGTGACGATGACGCCCGCGACGATGACGCCGGTCCTGCGCGTCACCCGGCTGGCGACGGGCAATCCGCGCTACCTGCGCCTGGAGGCCACCGTCGCCTACCCGACCAGCGCGATGGCCGCGCAGCTCGACGGCAGCACGCGCGTGGAGTTCTTCGTCGGCACCAGATCGATCGGCACGGCGACCTTGTACGGCGGCCAGGCGATCCTCGACAACGTCGATCCGCACTATGTGGGCAGCGGCGCCATCACCGCGGTTTACCACGGCGACGGCAATTACACGAATGCGCGCGCGACCGGCACGTCCGCGCCCGTCGCCGTGAGCGTTGCGGCCGAGCCGATCAAGGTGGGCCTGAGCGTCAGCCCCGCCACGGCGGTGGCCGGCGACACCGTCACGCTGACGGCCAGCCCGCAATACAACTATGCGCGCGGCTACACGGCCAATGTCGGCTCGTTCAGCTTCTTCGACGGCGACGTGCTGCTCGGCAGCGTGTCCGCGGCCAATAATTATTCGAGCCCGAGCCTGACGATCAAGAACGTCGCGCCAGGCCAGCACCAGTACCGTGTCGTGTACTCCGGAAATCCCGCGGAGGAAGTCGGCATCTCGTTCTCGGCGCCCGTCTCGTACGCGGTCGCCCGCCCGGCCGGCGCCGCCATCACGGCGACCGAGGTAGCGCTCGATGCGCAGAACAATGTCGTGGCCTGGAACAGCTACACGGCGAAGAACGCGCAGGTCACGGTCACCGTGGCGGGGAATCCGACCCCGACGGGCACCGTGGTGCTGTACGGCGCGGCCCGCGGCGAGCGCCTCGGCTCGGCCCAGCTGGTGGGCGGCAAGGCGGTCTTCATCGTACCGGCGAACAAGCTGGCCGAGTATTCGCACAGCTACAACGTCATGTATTCCGGCGACGATTACAACGAGCCAGCGGAAGTCAGGGGCGTCGCCTATGGTTACGGCTACGCGTACAGCGGTGGCCTGGTCGGCAGCTCGAACGACAGCGTCGTGCTGTCGAGCCGCCCGGACCCGCAGGGGCGTGCGGGCATGGTCGAGTTGTACGCCACCGTCAAGGGCGCCGACCCGACCGGCGCGATCACGTTCAAGGACGCGTACGGCAACGTGCTGGGCACCGGCGCAATCCAGGGCGGCGTCGCCAGCCTGGTCGTGCAGGTCCCGCCGGACGGCCTGTCCGGCGTCACCGCGTATTATCCCGGCGACGTCTACAACGTCACCCGCACGGCGACGTACACCACGCCGGGTTCGACCACGCTCGGATCGACCACGACCACCTTGAGCGTGTCGCAAGACACGGTTGCCTTGGGTACGACCGTCGTGCTGACCGCGCAGGTGGCCGGCGCCAAATCGCCGGGCGGCAGCGTCACTTTCTACGACGGCTCGACCATCCTCGGCACGGTGGCCCTGCAGAACGGCACCGCCGTGCTGGCGACGGCCGCCCTCGTCGCCGGCACCAACCACCTGACGGCCGTGTACACGGGCGACAGCGCGAACGCGGCCAGCATGTCGGCCGCCGTGGACGAGACCATCCTCGGCGCGCCCGTCACGGTCAAGCTCAACGCACCGGCAGGGCCCGTGCGCCAGGGTGCTGCCGTCACCTATACGGCGACCGTCGCCGGCAATATGCCGGGCGGCGTGGTGACCTTCGTCAGCGGCAGGACCGTGCTGGGCACCGCCACGGTCGTGCGCGGCGTCGCAACGCTCACGCTGGCGAGCAATTCGTTCGACATCGGTACCGCCACCATCGTGGCGTCGTATGCGGGCGACGCCGCCAATGCGCCGGCCATCTCGCAGGCCGTGCAGCACACGGTGACCGCGGGCGTGCGCCAGGTCGCCATCGGCGCCAGTGCGGCCGACCGCAAGGTATGGAACTACGTGGACACGGACGGCAGGCTGCGCATCAGCGTCGACGCCGAGAATTACGCGACCCAGTATTTCTACGACGCCGCCAACCGCCTGGTCAAGACGGTGGTCTACGCGCAGCCCTTGACGTCCGCCACCGCAGCCGCTTCGTACGAAAACAACGGCGTGGGCGACCGCTACGACTACATCAGTTCCTACCTGCCGTCGTCCAACGTGGCCGACCGCATCACTTACTGCTACTACGATAACCTGGGCCGCAAGGTGGGCGAGGTCGACGCCGAAGGCTATCTGTCCGAATACGTGTACGACAAGGCGAGCCGCGTGATCGACACGATCCGCTACGCTGCGCCGGCGCGCACGCCGGTCGGTACCACGTCGACGCTCGCGTCGTTGCGTCCGGCCGCCAACGCGGAAGACCACCATACCCGCAACGAGTACGACCTGCACGACCAGTTGAAGCGCCAGACCGCGGCCGACGGCACCGTCACGGAATACACGTATGACGTCGACGGCCACGTCACGTCCACCATCCGCGCTCGCGGCACCGCGGACGTGCGCGGCACGCTCAAACGCTACGACACGCTGGGCCGCCTCGCGGCGCAACTCGATGCGGTGGGCACCGCCCTGATCGTCGACGGCATGAGCGCCGCCGCGGTCGATGCGGTGTGGGCGGAACACGGCACCCGCTACAGCTACGACATCGCCGGGCGCCTGACCGGCACGAGCGCCCCGCTGGGCCAGCGCAGCGTGTATTTCTACGACGACGAAGGCCAGCTGCGCTTCACCGTCAATGCGCTCGGCGAGGTCACCGAAAACGAATATGACACGCTCGGACGCCAGACCGCCACGACCCGCTATGCGACGCGGGTTGCCGACGACGCCGTGAACGCGATGGTCGGCGGGCTGCTGTCGGACGACGTCAACGGTGCGGCGCTGGCGGTGCTGGCCGCCGCGCGTGCCGCGCACGCGGCGCAAAACAGCGTCACGCAAATGCGCTACGACACGGTAGGCCATGCCGTCGGACGCACCGACGCGTTGGGTCACGTCAGCAGCTCGACGTACAACGCATTCGGCGAAGTGGCGAGCAGCACGCAGCCCGGCACCATCGGCGGCCGCGAAGTGACGACGGCGCACAACTACGACCGCCGCGGTCTCGAGACGTCGACGGTGCAGCGGACCGACAAGTTCTATGTCGTCCGGAGCGCGCAGTACGACGCCTTCGGCAGGGTGATCCGCAGCACCGATGCGAACGGCAACGTCACCCAGACCGCCTACGATCGCCTGGGCCGCGTGGTGCTGGCGACCGACGCCGCCGGGGGCAAGCAGGGCGCGACCTACGATGCATTCGACCGCCAGCTGACCACGACCGACGCGCTGAGCAACGTCACGCGCTACGCCTACGAAACTGCGGCGCGCAGCATCACGGTGACCACGGCCGAGAACGTGGTCACGACGACGCTCGTGACGCGCAACGGCCAGGTACTGAGCGTCAAGGACGGCAACGCGAATACGACCAGTTACCACTACGACGGCAACGGCAACCTGCTGGACGTCGTCACGGCCGCGGGCTCGGTCATCAATGGCTACGACGCCGCCAACCGCCTTGTGCTGACCCGCGACCGGAACGGCACGGAAGTCACGTACGCCTACGATGCCGCGAACCGCCAGCTGACCCGCACCGTCGACGCGCACGGCTTGAACCTGCGCACGCGCTACGAATACGATGCCAAAGGCCAGGCCGTGCGGGTCACCGACCCGTCGGGCGTCGTCACGACCACCGAGTACGCCCTGGACGGCGCGACGGTCGCCCAGACCTACGATGCCGAGGGCGCCCGTCTCACGACCGTGTACACGAACGACGCGCGCGGCCAGGTCGTGCGCGTCCAGGCGCCGGGCGGCGCGTTGACCGACCATGTGTACGACGACCTCGGCCGCCGCGTCCGCACGATCACCGATCCGGCCGGACTGGCCCTCACGGAGAACTACGAGTACGACAAGTACGGCAACGTCGTCGCCAGGACCGACGCGAACGGCAACCGCACCCGCTATGTCTACGACGGCGCCAATCGCCTGGTCTATACGGTCGACCCGCTGGGCTACGTGAAGCAGAACACCTACGATGCGCAAGGCCGGCTGACGCGTACGACCGTGTATGCGAAGGCGGTCAACCTGGCCACGCTGGCGGCAAATCCGGGCGTGACCACGGTTACCAGTGCGCTGACGGTCAACAGCACGCTCGACACCGTCGACTATCACGTGTACGACAAGGACGGCCGCCTGGCCTACGACGTCGACGGCCTGGGCGGCGTGACGGCCTACAAATACGATGGCAACGGCAATGTGGTCAGCCGTCTCACGTATGCCAATCGTATCAACATGTCCGGCTGGACCGTGGGCACCGCGCCGGCGCCACAGGCCGACGCGACGCGCGACCTGCTGGTACGCACCGTGTACGACGCCATGAACCGTCCGGTCTACACGATCGACGGCACCGGCGGTGTCACCGCGATGTCGTATGATGCTGCGGGCAACCTGATCGACAGCGTCCGCTACGCCCGCGCCATCGCCACCACGACGCCGGCTACCGCCTCCGCCGTGGCGGCCGCCATCGTGGCGGATGCCGGTGCCGACGTGCATGTGCGCTACCGGTACGACAGCGCCGGCCGCAAGACCTGGGAGGCCGACAGCCTGGGGCAAGTCACGGGGTACACCTACGACGATGCCGGCAACCTGACGAAGAAGGTCGCCTACGCGCAGAAGATCGGGGCGCAGGAGGAACCGTCGACCGTCGTCGCGGGCAGCGGCGATCGCGTCACGCTGATGGGTTACGATGTCCAGCACCGGTTGACGGTGCAGGTCGACCAGGACGGCGTGGTGACGCGTCGCGCGTTCGATGGCAACGGCAACGTGGTCAGCGTGACCACCCGTGCGGCCAAGGTCGCCGTGCCGACCGCCGCCAGCACGATCGCACTGGCCGACCAGGCGCCCGCCAACGTGGCGGACGACCACACGATGCGCAGCGTGTACGATGCGGCCAACCGCGAGATTTACCGTATCGACAGCCTGGGCATCGTCACCGAGCGGCAGTACGACGCCAACGGCAATGTCGTGGCGCGCATCGACTACGCCACGCCGATCCCCACGACGACCGTTGCGACCCTGGATGCCGTGGCTGCCGCCGTGTCGGCCATCGCCGACAGTGCCCACGACGTGCGCACCCGTAACGTCTACGACGCGGACGGGCTGCTGATCTGGAGCGTACAGAACGGTCGCGACCTTACCGCCTACACGTACAACAACCTGGGCGAACTGCAGCGCAAGACCGTGTACGCGAAGGCGCTCGCGGCCGGGCAGACCGATTTCAGCCCGGCGGCCCTCGCCACCGCGGCGCAGGCGGCCGCCAATGCGGCGCAGGACGGCCTGGCCGTCAAGGCCTACGACAAGGCCGGCCAACTGGTGTGGAACATCGACGGTGCCGGCACGGTGACGAACTTCGCCTATGACACCGCCGGGAACGTGATCGCGCAAGTCGTCTATGCGCAGAAGTTCGGCAACCCGGCCGGCCTGGCGAACGGCGCGGCGCCGACCATGACGAGCTCCCCGTACGACGTGCGCAGCTACAAGGTGTACGACCAGGCGAACCGCCTGGCCTGGAGCATCGACGGCACGGGCGGCGTCACGCACTATACCTACGACGGCAAGGGCCAGTTGGTGGAGACGCGCGCCTACGCGACGCGCATCAACCTGGGCACCTGGACGGTCGGCACCGTGCCGGCCGTCGTCGCCGATCCCGCCGACGCGATCAGCCGCACCGTGTACGACGCGGATGGCCGCGCCGTGTTCACGATCGACGGCACGGGCCACGTCGCCGAAATGAAGTACGACCGCGACGGCAACGTGAGCGAACGTGTCCGCTACGCGAATCCGGTGCCGCCGGCGACGGCGGCCACGCCTGCCGCGCTGGCGGCCGCCCTCGGCGCCGCCAATGCCGGCGACCTGCACGAGCGCTTTGCGTATGACGCCGCGGGCCGCGTGCTGTTCCGCGCCGACGCCGCCGGTCACGTGACGGGCTACACGTACGACACATATGGCAATGTCACGAAGCAGGTCAGCTATGCCTCCACGGTGGCCGCGACTGATGCGCTGTCCGGCGTGCAGCAGGACAGCCAGGACCAGGTCGTCCTGACGGCCTACGACGCCGATAACCGTGCCGTCATGCAGATCGACGCGAGCGGACAGATCGTGCGCAAGACGATCGATGCCATGGGCAACGTGACGCAGACTGTGACCTACGCCAACCGCGCGACGCGTCCGACCGCCGCAAGCGCAAGCCTCTCGGCCGCGGCGATGGCCGACCTGATCGTGCCGGACGGCGCGAAGGACCGCGTGTCGCTGAGCGTGTTCGACGCCGACCAGAACGAGATCTACAGCGTCGACGCGAACGGCGTGGTCACGGCGCGCCAGTTCGACGCGCTGGGCAACGTGATGGGCCGCACCGTGTATTTCGCCCGGGTCGCGGTGCCGGCGACGGCCGACGCGGCCTCGCTGGCGGCGCTGGCGGCCGGCATCGCCGACCCGACGCGCGACGACCAGATGCGCTATGTGGTCGACCAGGCAGGCCGGGTGCTGTACAGCATCGATGCCGCCGGCGACGTGAACAGCTATGCGTACACCGCGACGGGCCAGGTGATGAGCACGCGCAGCTACCTGCGCAAGGCGACGGCGGCGACGACCCTCACGGCGACCGCACTGTCGTCGCTGGTATCGGGCGCGACGCCGAACGCGCGCGTCGACTACGTGTACGACGCGGCGGACCGACTGGCATATGAAGTCGATACCGCCGGTGGCGTGATTCGCCACGAATACGATGGCGAAGGCAACGAGATCAAGCGCACCGCGTACGCGACCCGGATCAACCGTGCCTCCTTCACGCCGGGCACGGCGCCGGCCGTGACGGCGGATGCGCTGCGCGACAGCAGCGTACGTACCGTGTACGACGGCCTCGGTCGTCCGAGCTTCACGATCGACCGTGACGGCTACGTGGCCGCGTTGAAATACGACGTGATGGGCCACGTGGCCGAGCGCGTCGCCTACGGCCGCCGCATCGATCCGCAAACGCCGGCGACCGCGGCCGCCATCTCCGCCGCCGTCCAGCTGGTGGCCGATGCGACGCTCGATACGCGCGACGTGTCCGTGTACGGCGCCGACGGCCGCCTGGCCTGGTCGATGACCAGGGCGGGGCAGGTCACGGGCTACACGTACGACGCGCACGGCAACCTCGTGAAACAGGTGGTCTATGCCGGGCCGGTGCAGAACGGCGCCGCGCCGCAAAGCGTGGCCGCATCCGCAGGCGACAAGGTCACGCTGACGGCGTACGATGCCGACGATCGTCCGGTCGTCAGCGTCGACGCGACCGGCCGCGTCACGAAACTCGTGTACGACGTGGACGGCAACGTCCTGCAGCGCACCACGTTCGCCAACCTGGTGGAAGCGCCGACGGCGCAAAGCGCGCCGGTCGACGCCGATGCATTGCCGGCGGCGGACGCGGTCAACGACCGCGTCGTGCGCAGCGTGTACGACAACGCGGGCCGCGAGATCTATACGATCGACCAGGCCGGCGCCGTCACGGCGACACGCTACGACGGCATGGCCGTCGAGCGTACGGCGTATGCCAGGGCGGTGCCGGCGGATACCGCCGCGACTGCCGACGCCCTGGCCGCCGCGGTGCAGCTGGTGGCCGATGCCACGCACGACCGCTTCACGCGTTCCGTGTTCGACGCGAGCGGCAATCTGGTGTCCAGCACGGACGCGCGCGGCAACGTAACGCGCTACAGCTACGACGCGGCGGGCAACCGGATCGAGACCGTCACGCCGGAAGGCAAGACGGTGCGCCAGGTATTCGATACGCAGGGCCGCGTGCTCGCCACCGTCAACGAACTGGGCGCCGCCACCGGCTTCGCCTACGACGTGTACGGCAACGCGGTGCGCCAGATCCAGTACAGCGCCACGGTCAGCGCGACCTACGATCCGTCCGCGCTGAGCGCGACGCCGGCGGCGAACGACCGCGTCAACCTGATGGCGTACGACCAGAACGGCCGCCTGGTCTACGCGATCGACGGCGAAGGCACGGTGCGCCAGCAGCAGTTCGACGCGGCCGGCAACATGACCGCGTTGACGATCTATGCCACCAAGGTCACGACGGCGACGGTCGCGGCGGGCGCCTATGGCGTGGTGGGCATCGCCGCCCAGGTCAAGACGGCACCGGCCGACGACCGCACGAGCCGCCAGGTCTTCGACGCCGCCAACCGCCTGGTCTACAGCGTCGATCCGCTCGGCTTCACGCAGAAGTTCGAGTACGACGCCAAGGGCAACCTGACGGCGCAGACCCGCTTCGCCAAATCCGTGTTCGCGGACGGCCCGTTCGCCACGTGGACCGTGAGCGGCCTGGATGGCCGCGTGACGGTCGACGCGGATCACGACCGGACCGAGCGCTTCGAGCACGACGCGCTGGGCCAGGTCACGCGCCACACGGACGCCGAGGGCAAGGTCGAGATCACGGCCTACGACACGCTCGGGAGGAAGCTGTCGTTCACCGACAGGAACCAGGCCACGTGCACTTACGAGTACGATGCCGCCGGCAACCTGGCGAAGGAAACGTCGCCTGAAGTCATGGGCAAGGACGGCACGACCTTCCGTCGCGTCGTCGCGATGGAATACGACGCGCTGGGCCAGCTGCTCAAGCGCACGGAGACGGGCGACGGCCAGTCGATCGTCACCGCGTTCGCCTACGACAGCCTGGGCAACCAGGTCAGCATCGATTTCGGCAAGCTGACGGGCTACGTGCCGGGCACCACGACGGCGACGCAGGGCACGAACGCGGTCGCCACGATGGTGTACAACCGTTTCGGCAAAGTGATCACGAAGACGGATGTCGCGGGCTACGTCAGCCGCAACGTGTACGACGAGATCGGCCAGCTGCGCTACGAGATCGACGCCAAGGGCAACGTCACCGAGTACCAATACAACAGCACGGGCGAGCAAACTTCGCTGATCCGTTACGATGGCGCGATCACGGTTACACAAGACAAGCCCGCTGTTTCCGACATCGCGACGCAGGTGGCCAAGCTCGATCAGACGAAGCGCCGCACGATCACGACGACCTACGACATGGACGGACGTGCGTTGCAGGTGACGCAGCCGGCCGTGTACGTGGCCGATTCAGGCGCCACCGGATCGAACCGCACCCAGACGGCGGGCGCGCAGGTGCGTTACGTGTACGACGCCTTCGGTTCGGTCATCCAGACGTCGCGCCTGCTCAATGCGGCCACCAGTGCGTGGCTGATCGACAACAACTACTACGACCAGCGCGGGCTGCTGCAAGCCTCGGTGGACGCGGCCGGCTACAAGACCACCTACGGCTATGACAGTGCCGGCAACGTGACGGCCAAGCGCGAATACGCGACGGCCATCGCGAACTGGACGGGCAACCGACTGGTCGCCGCGACGGCGACGGACAATGCGAACGACCGCATCACCACGACGGCCTACGACAAGGATGGCCGCGTCGTGCGCGAAAGCCTGACGGACGGCAGCGGCAAGGCGAACAACGAGCATGTGCGCGTCACCGAGTACGACGGCGTGGGCAACGTAACGTTGACGAAGGCGTGGGGCCCGGGTGCCACCGATTCCGACGCGCCGACCCGCATGTTCTACGATGCGCTGGGCCGCATGACGGCCGTGATCGACGGCACGCACAGGATCGGTGACGGCTACGGCCTCACGACGTACCGCTACAACCTGGCGGGAAAGGTCGTGCAGCAGACCCAGTATGCGCAAGGTGCCGTCAGCGCGACCGACCCGACGCCGGCGGCGGCCGGCGTGGACGACCGCGTCACGAAGACCGAATACGACGAACAGGGCAATGCGATCCATGTCGTGAACGCGGAAGGCGTCGCGCAATACTTCGCCTACGACAAACGCGGCCTGCAGACCGACACCTGGACCATCGGCCAGGGCCTGAGCTACACGCAGGACGCGACGTTCGGCCAGTTCACGCGCACGTACGACGAAGTCGGCCGCCTGCTGACCGACAGCTACAAGTCTGTGAGCCAGCAGTACAACGCGTTCGGCGAGATGACGCGCAAGCAGCAGGGCACGGACATCACGTTCTACGAATACGATACGGCCGGGCGCATGTGGCGCACCAACGAGAACGGCCGCGACGAGATCTACGTGTTCGACCTGCTGGGCCGGCGCACGGCGGTCGTCACCAGCGACGGCGCGGATGGGTACAACTACGACATCAAGACGTACACCGTATCGACCGCGGACGCGAACAGCATCAGCAATTATCTGCATCGCGTCGAGTACAAGTACGACCTTGCCGGGAACGTCATCAGCGAGACCGCGTTGTCGCGGAGCGGCTACCGTCCGGTGTCGACCTATGTCTACGACCGCTGGCACAACATGCTCGGCAGGACCGAGCAGGCGGCCAATACCACGACCGTGGCGCCGGGCCCCACGACGAGCTACACGTACGACATGGAAAACCGCGTGACGAGCGAAAGTTACGCCAAGGCCGACGGCACGGCGGGCGGGCGTGTCCGCACGTTCGAGTACGCGTTCGGTGCGCAGGGGGCCATGGTCGGCCGCAAGACGATCGACCGCGAAAGCGCCGCCGTCACGGGCGAGGCGGACAACAACGCCAACCATGCGCGCTACCGCGTGACGACGGAGACCTTCACTGCATCCGGCAAGCTGCTCAGCGCCGACACGAACGGCATCGTCATCGAGAAGCACACCTACGACGCGTTCGACCAGGTGCTGACCGACGAGGTGACGGCGGACCGCACGGTGCGCTACACCTACAACCATGTCGGCCAGGTCACGAGCCTGGTGCACGCGCCGGTCGACGTCTACGGCGTGACCCAGACCGGCGGCGTGATGTCCGCGACGCGCAGCGAAACGCGCGCGCTGACGGAGACCTTCGCCTACGACGAACTCGGTTACCTGACGAGCGTGACGAACGGCGCGGGCGAGGTCACGAGCTACCGGCACGACATCTACGGCAACGTCGTCTGGACCAAGACCCCGGCCAGCGCCGCCACCTCGGCGACGTGGGACGCGAGCGGCCGCAAGCTGACCGCGACCGACGCGCTGGGCCACCAGGCGAAGTGGGACTACGACAGCTACGGCCGTCTGAAGACCATGACCGGCTACGACGGTTCGGTGACGACCTACGCGTACGACAACCTGAGCCAGCTGCGCACGGCGACCCAGCCGGCCAAGGGTCATACCTTGACGTACGCGTATGACGGCGCGGGACAGGTGAAGTCCATCAACGACTACAACAACGGCAGCTACGGTTACCCGTATTTGAACAAGGTGACCACGTACACGTACGACCTCGCCGGCAACCGCCTGAGCGAAAAGACCGTGCAGGGTAACGTCGTGTTCGGCGATAACACGTTCACGTTCGACGCGTTGCACCGTGTGGTGAACGTCAAGTCAGGCGACACGGGGCAGGGCATCCAGAACATCGCCTACGAGTACGACGGCTTCGGCAACCGCAGCCGCTACACGTCGACGGCCAGCGGCAAGGGCATCGACCGCAACCAGGACGGCTACTTCTTCTACGATGCGCTGAACCGTGTCACGGTGTCGGGAGCGCTCGATGCCAACGGCACGATCGGCGGCGCGACCGAACGCCGCACCTACGACGACGCCGGCAACCTGAAGACTGCCGGCACCGCGGGCCATATGGAATCGTATGGTTACGACGCCATGAACCGGCTGGTCAGCACCAGCGTGAACGGCCAGCTCGTGTTCCAGACGGCCTATGACGCTGCGGGCCGGGTCGTGCTGACGGGCGAGAAGTCGGCGACGACGCCGGCGATCACGTCGGGCGTGGCGGCGCCGGTCGAACCGGTCGCGCCGATTGCGCCGACGCCGCCGCCGGCAGGCGCCACGCAGGCCGAGATCGACGCGTACAACGTCAAGAAGACCCAGTACGACAAGGACAAGCTGGCGTACGACACCGCCCTGGCACAGTACAAGTCGGACCTGCAGGACTACAACGACCAGAACGCGTACCTGGACGACGTGCGCACGGCGACGGCGACGACCCCGTACGAGCGCCACATCCGCGCCTACGACGGACAGGGCCGTCTCGTGATCGACCAGGGCCTGAAGGATGACGGCAGCCTGAAGACGATGATGGTCAACGATGCGTTCGACGATGCCGGCAACGTGCTCGCCTACCACACCGATGCGATGGTGAACGATCATATCCGAAGCGACTACACGAACACCTACCGTACGCTGACGAAAGGCGTCGTGCAGGCGTCGTCGACGGGTCACATGACGGTCCTGAGCGGCAAGCTGTCCGGCAAGACGGGCAGCAATGCGACGAGCACCAACGTCTACGACGCCAATGGCAACCTGGTCGGCGTCGACTACACGACGGCCGGCGACGCGCCGAAGAGCGGCACGTCGAAGAAGATCTTCATCGTGGATGCCCACGGCAACATCCTGCTCAGCCGCGAGCAGAGCTGGAACTCGCCGACGGTGGAGCAGCGCCAGATCCTGATCGGCGACGAGCTGGAACTGCGCTACAGCATCAACTACGGTACGTTCGGCGATATCCAGGACGAGCAGAAGAAATCGTTCTGGGACGCTTACAACGCGGACGCGTACCAGAGCATGGTCACGCCTGGCGGCACGATCACGGCGGAGGCGGGCGACAACCCGACCACGGGCCAGGTGATCGTGGTGGCCGAGGGCGATACGCTGCAAAGCATCGCGCAGCGCGTGTACGGCACGGCGGACGCGTGGTACCGCATCGCCGACGCGAACAACCTCGCGCACGACAGCGTGCTGGTCGCCGGCACGACGGTCGTGGCACCGGCGGCGGCGGCCGACACCAACCAGCTCGATTTCAACATGGGCAAGCTGGTGGGCAGCACGGCGCCGAACCTGCCGCCGCCGCCGCCGGACAAGAAGAATTGCATCACGCTGATCATCGTGGCGGTGGCCGTCGTGGTGGCGTGCGTGGTGGCGCCGTACATGGCGACGTTTGCGGCGGGCCTGGTCGGCGGCGCCGGCACCGCGGCCACGATGGTTGCAGGGGCGCTGACGGCCACCGCGGCCAACGTCGCGTCGCAGGCGGTGGGCATCGTGGCCGGCGTGCAGGACGGCATGAACTGGAAGAGCGTCGGCGCGTCCGCGCTCGGCGGCGCCATCGGTGCAGGGTTCAGTGAATTCACGCCTTATGCGGCGGTGAATGCGGCGGCATCGAGTGTCGTCACGCAGGTCGTCAGCGTGAAGCTCGGTTTGCAGGAGAAGTTCAGCTGGGCTGCCGTCGCGGGCGCCGCGGTCAGTGCCGGGGTCCAGCAGGGAATGGAAAAGGGCGCGTTCGGCGACGGGCTCAAGCAAGTGAAGGGGACGGATCAGTTCGCACAAGGTTTCGTACGCAGCGGTTTGTCGGGTTTTGCAGGCAGCCTGACGACCGACTTGCTCATACCTGGCAAACAGGATTGGGCCCAGATCGCCATCAGTGGGATTGGCGGCGGGCTTGGCGGCGGACTGGCGGAGCAGCGTTATTATTCCGGTGCGCATAATGAGGAATTCTTGTTCGACAAGCGCCTTGCTGACGCTGGCAAGCAAGCGGGCTCGGCCACAAGGGCGTTCCTCGGGGGAATGTTTGGTGGCGGTGCCGGCGACGCGGCAGGTCTTACGGCTGCAGTGTCCAGACAAGTGGCCCAGGACAAAGCCTTGCCCGGCCAACGAACTGCGGGAGAAAGTGCGAATACCGGTACAGCAGCGCGTGAAGCGACCGATGGGGTCATCGATCTTGGCGACGGACGCTTGAAACTGCCGAATGGAAGAATTGTCCGTCCGTCCGTCACGGTAATGTCTGGGGACAACTACGACAAAGTCGATCACCGCGGGACGCTCACTTTCGGCGATCCGACGATCACCATGCAATGGGGATCGGGCACGGCAGGTGGGGAAGTCAAGCCGCTGGCCACGCAGGCGATCGAAGGCGGCACTCGCTATCACTACACGGATGGCTACCTGGATGACTTGCGCGACGTCGGCGCCAAGTTCGTTCCTCAAGCGCTTGCGACGACGGTCGAGCTTTTGCCAGGCGCTTTCGATGCGATGCAGGAGCGACTTGGTTATCTGGCCGAGCGGGGCGTCAACTCGACCGAGCAGGCCCAATTGGGAGATTACCTCGCGCGTCGGGAGGCCGCGATCAATGCTGGAGACCGGGCGACTTTGCAAGCGGCAGTCAACAGTGATCTCGCCGCTTATGTGGGTGGCAATCTGAGTGTCGGCGACCGTCTGCACACGCTGGGACTGATGCTCAACCCCGACAGCCCGTGGGCACGGGTGCCGAGTATGAAAGACAGCTTGATTCAGTTCGAGGTCATGACGGCAACCGGCGTTGCAGGGATGTTTACGGGGGGATGGGCGTTCACAGCGCTGCGAGGCGCGGGCGGCGGGTTGATCACCTCGGGATTCGGTGCGGGCGTGGCAGGTGACCTGACCACGCAAGTGCTGGACAACGGTGTCCACGTGGCGACGAAGGGGTCATATGGGCGCTCCGGGATCAATACGAACGAACTGCTGTTGTCTGGCGGACTTGGCGCGTTGCCAGGCGCGGCGCTGGCGACACGCGACGCGTTCATGCAATCGAGCGTTGGGCAGTTCATGGCCAATACCCGCATCAACGTTGGCTTCGAAATGATCGAAACGACGAATCCGACGCTCCTGGACCGTGTCTTGAATCCAGTTCCGAGCATGGGAGTCGTCGAGGGCAAGGGGCTGAGGATCGTGCCCACATTGACGATCGAGCGAAGCGGCCAGGCGGCAACCATGGGGGCCGTCGAATCGACAGCGGGCATGAATGGTGCTGCCCAGGTCTCCGAACAAATCGATTCGCTTGCTGCGCGATATGCAGAGGCGCGCAATGGTGGCGATGTTTTCACCTGGGAACGGTTCGCAACCGAGAATAACGTTGACCCATCTGCGCTCAACAAAGCTACTCGCTCAGCTATTCGCAATCGTGCTAGAGACATGGACCTTGTACAAAGAGCTCCGGTCGACCAAAACGGAGTTGCTGACTTTAGTGCCTGGACCACGGAGATCATTCAAAGAGACACTGGTATTTCTCGCGGAACAACTGTATATTTGCCCGAGACCACCACAATGCCATATGGCCGTCACTTCGACTATCTGGATTCGTTATTTGTGAAACCTGAGGGATATCTCTGGGATCACATGGCGATAGATGGGCACTTCCAGGCTGTCGAGCGTGGCGTGCACGCGATTACTCCGCACAAAGGTTTTTCTCTCTGGATCAATAAGGTTGAGTAAAAATGAGTATTAAATATGAGCCGGGATCACTTGTCCCTCATTTTTCAGAGAAGGAGATGGGGTCGATAAAGAGGATGTTGCAGCTCGACTTGCCCGAGTTCGAGTTTGATCCCGATTATGTGCAGCATGTCCGCCGTTTTAACGGGGGGAAGCCCGTTGAAAAATATTTCAAGACAAAGGCGGGTAAATGCCTGCCAATCGATCGCTTCTTGAACTACGGTGATCTTGATTTGCTGAGTGACCGGCCGCTAAAGGATCTGAATGTCAATGTGGTATGGTCCTGGATTTCGGACAGGTTAAACATATATTTGCTTCCATTTGCGGCTGTTGCAAATGGAGATTTCCTTTGTTTTAATTACGAGGGTGAGTTTCCTCCGTCAGTGGTTCTCTGGGTTCAAGAACTGTCTGAGGAAGACGAGCCACACATCGAGCCGGTCGCTGATACATTCCAGATGTTTTTAGATGGCTTGACGGAAGAGTTTCAACAGTGAAGGATGCACAAAAAGATGAGCTTGCAATCCTCGCTGCGCGCACCGTTCTCGATCTCGCACGTCAGTCCGAGATCGATTGGGACAGGATCTATTTTCGCTTCTGTTCAGCAGAAGAAGGTCACACCTCGTTTGAATTCACTTAATAAAAGGGGCGTACGCTCGAACCTCTCCGAAGCACCAAGGGCCACCGTGATCTATTGCGGAAGCTGATGTACGCATTGTTCGATCAGGCCGAGCAGGAGGCGGGCACCGGCCGGTCGTACCAGATCGAGTTCAACTACGACAATCCAAAAGCGCTGGACATTTCGTTGCCTGGCCCGGGAACGCCGGTGTCCTATTTCGCTGGGGATGCCATCGATATGCCCGAGGAGCGAAGGGAAGAGCATGAGCCCCAAGATTTGGACATGGTCCGAGCTCAAACCGAAAATGCAGGGATTCTGGCCGGCTGGACAAGATGTACCCGCAGAGATCCTGGGAGACGGGATCTACGAGGCAAAGACGCGCGTCAGCTTCGCTGCAGGGGCGGAAAGCCTGTTCGCGCCATTCAAGGATACGCAACCACGGGTATGGACCGAACTCATGAAATTGCCCGGCCTCGAGTTAATCCAGGACAAAAAGTATCCTGATCTCGTCGATATTGCAGCGACCGCTGGCGAACATTTCATTTTCATCGAGCCATTCGATTTCAGCGATGACGACGCGTATTGGGATGCAACGTTCAAGTACATGCCGGAGTTTTTGAAAAGCTACTACACCAATTTCAACGGCATGCGCGGTTCCAGGCGCATGCCGGCAGCACCTGGAAACTTGCCCGCTAATAGCAGGAAATGGCGTCGCATATCGGATTACGCAAAGGAAGAGAACGTTAATAAAAGAGACCTCAAAAATCTGAAAGAAGAGTTCGCCGACCTCGACAATCTGTTCATCTTCTTGAGTACGGAATGGGACGATCTTGTTTTTCTCGATTTCAATAGTCCGAGCAAACACATTTATGTCATTCCGCAAAAAAATTTCATGGGATATTTTCAGCTCGAGGACGGCGCCGCTGCGCTCGACGAACTTTGTGCGCATGTCATCGCTGGTTCGTCCGAGCCCCGCTATTTGCAGCCTCGCGCCTGATGTCATGCAACGCGCGATCATCCGGGCAGTCGTCAAGACGTTGATGAGCATCTAGACGCCCGTGCGGGGCAGTCGCCGTCATGCCGACGTGTTCTTCGTGCATCAATCATCCAGTGTGCCGATGTTGCAACAACCCGCCTGTGTGTGTTGCGGTATGTACACGTGATAATGAGTGATAATTTCCGTTTTTGTTTCTTCGGGAGCGCTGGGCCTGTTTGAACCGCTTTTATCACCAATAAAAAGAGTTTGCTTGGACCGGCATGGCGTTTCAGTCCTTCGGCCCTTCCGTATTGTTCCCTTGGCGACGTGGTAATCAGTGAGAATCGAAACCAATACTTTCAGGGCTCTGTAAATCACGATTTCTTGACTTCCTTTACACATGTAAAAAAATGTAGCAATCCCTGTTCATTTTCATTTTTCCCGGTGCTATATTTGCGCAAACAAAATATTGCCCTGTCGTAAGGGCGCCAGCACTAGGGGAATGTTGTGGACGTTATGGCAATCGCCAGCATAGGCATGCAAGGGGACCTTGCGCGCATGGAGAGTATCAGCCACAACACGGCGAACGTACTCACGCCAGGCTTCAAGCGTCAGATCGCCGTTACGCCCGGCTTTGCCGCGCAGGTGCAGCAAGGTGTGCTGGACGGCAGCCGGCCGGACGCCGCGCTTGCGCTGCAACCGTCCGTGCTGGCACCCGTGCAGACCATGATCGACCCATCCTCGGGTTCCCTGCGTCACACCGGCAATAACCAGGACGTGGCCATCGAAGGCCCGGCCTTTTTCGAAGTCTCGACCCCGACCGGACCCGCCTACACCAAGGCCGGCAGCCTGCGCGCCGACGTGCAGGGGCGGCTCGTGAACTTGCAGGATTTTCCCGTCATGGGCATCGGCGGCGAAATCCGCCTGACCAACACTCCATTCACCATTGCCGCCAACGGCGACGTGACGCAGGACGGCCGCGTGGTCGGGCGCCTGAAACTGGTGCAGTTCGATCACGCGGAAGGCATGGTCCCGAACGGCAACGGCGTCTACCTGGCCGGCAGTGCGCAGCAGGTGCAGGACGCGAAGGCGCCGTCGTCGCTGCGCACCGGCTTCCTGGAAACCTCGAACGTCAGCTCGCCGCAGGAGATGGTGCGCCTGACCGAGACCGTACGCCATTTCGAATCCCTGCAGCGCCTGGTGCAGGGCTACGACGAGACGCTGGAAAAGACCATCCGCAAGCTTGGAGAGTTTTGAACATGAACGATTCGCTTTACATCGCCGCCACCGGCATGCACATGCAGCAAAAGGGCGTCGATACCATCTCCAACAACCTGGCGAACGTGAACACGGCGGGCTTCAAGAAAGGCCGCGTGAGTTTCGAGGACCTGGTGTACCGCGACATGGCCGGCGCCGCGGCCGCGATCGACAGCGGCAGCGTGCCGCAACGCCTGTGGCAGGGCAGCGGCGTGGGCATGTCGGCGATCGTCAAGTCGTTCGTCGCCGGCGAACTGAAAAAGACCGATGCGCCCATGGACCTGGCGATCCAGGGCGAGGGTTTCATCGAGGTCGTCACGCAGGACGGCTCGCCCGCGTTCACCCGCGGCGGCACGCTGTCGATCGACAAGGACGGGTACCTGACGACGTCCGGCGGCCAGGTGCTCAAGCCGTCCATCCACGTCGGCAACGACGCGCGCGGCATCGCGATCGAGGCGGACGGCCGGGTCATGGTGCGCACCAGCGACAACGGGCAGCCGTTCGAAGCAGGCCGCCTGGAGCTCGTGCGGTTCGCCGACACGAGCGGTCTCGCCGCGCTGGGCGGCAACCTGTACAAGGCGACCGAACGCTCGGGCGAACCGATTTCCGGGCGGCCCGGCGAAGACGCTGTCGGCACGTTCGTGCAGGGCTCCATCGAAGCGTCGAACGTGAACCTGGTCGAGGAGATGGTGAACCTGATGGTCGCACAGCGCGCCTACGAATCGAGCGTCAAGGTGCTCCAGGCGTCCGACGAGATGCTCGCGATGAGCAACAACCTGCGCAAATAACCGCTTCCCGTCCCGGTTTTCCCATGTCGCTCCGAACGTCCCTGTTGCTGGGCGCTGCCACGCTGTTGCCCATGCATTCATATGCCCGGCCGCCCGACGGTGCCGGCGTGTCGGTCGAGCTGCGCGCGGAGGTGCTGCTCGACCACGCGCGCATCGCGCTGGCGGATGTCGCGGTGATCCATGCGGACGCCGCGCAAGCGGCGCCGCTCGCCGCCATCGACCTCGGGAGCGCGCCCCGCGTCGGCTACGTCGAACGCTTCAGCCGCGCCCAGGTCGAGCAAGCCATCCGCCGCACGACGGCGAACGCGGGACCGATCCGCTGGAGCGGCGCGACGGCGGTTGCCGTGCGCACCGAGGTGCAGACGGTGACCGCGCAAGCCCTGTCCGACGCCGCCGTGTCGGCGCTTCGGCGGCACTTCGGCGGTGTGGGCGGAAACACGGCGATTTCGGTGGACGCGCCGCCCGCCGACGTGCTGGTGCCGGTCGGGCAGGTGGCGCTGCGCCCGCGCGCGCTGCCGGCCAGGCCGGAGCATGGGCGGTCTCCCGTCTGGATCGACGTCCTCGTGAACGGCGCGATGTACCGCAGCGTCGTGGTGCAACTGGCCGTGTCGGTCCGCCGGCAGGCGTACCTCGCGCGCCATGACATCGAGGCGGGGAGCCTCGTCACCGCGGCCGATTTCGAGCTCGTGGAGGCGGACGTGGCGGGCACCGACGCGCTGGCGGCGCAGCCGCCGCTGGCGCCGTTCCGCGCCGCGCGCGCGCTGCGCGCCGGGCAGCCATTGACCGGCGCCGCCATGCTGGCCGGCGGCACCGTGCTGCGCGGCGACCCGGTCCGGCTGACGATCCACGCGGGCGCCATCGGCATCGACACGGCGGGCGTCGCGATGGACGACGCGCGCCCAGGCCAACAGGTGCGGGTGCGCCCGAGCGGCAGCCAGGACATCGTCACCGGACGCCTTGCCCCATCCGGCGCCGTCATCATCGATTAAGGATTGCACATGAACCTTCGACTCTGGAGCGGCGCGCTCTGCCTGCTGGCCTGCGCCCACGGCGCGACGGCGGGCGACAGCCTGTACCGCCCCGACACCTACCAGGCGCTCACCTCCGACCTGCGCGCGCGCCGCGTCGGCGACCTGATCACCGTGATGGTCTACGAGAGCGCGAGCGCGAGCAGCACCGCCAAGACGACCGCGGCGCGCGACGCCAACGTCGACCTGGACGTGCAGGGCACCGGCAAGCGCTGGGGCGCGGGCGTCAGCGCGAGCAACCAGACCGACGGCCGCGGACGCACCGAGCGCGAAGGCAAGGTGCTGGCGCAGATCACCGTGTCGATCCGCGCGATCGGCGAGCGGGGCGACCTGACGATCGCCGGCGAGCAGGTGGTGGACATCAACAACGAGCGCCAGCAGATCTCGATCGAGGGCCAGGTGCGCGCGCAGGACGTGTCGGACACGAACATCGTGCTGTCCACCCGCATCGCGAATGCCCGCATCCGCTATTCCGGCCAGGGCGACCTGGCCGACAAGCAGCGCCCGGCCTGGTGGCAGCGCTTCCTGACCCTGTTCGGTGCGTGACGATGATGCTGCGAGTTTTCATGTTGATGCTGGCGCTGACGCTGGCCGATGCCGCGGGCGCCAGCGACGCCATCCGGATCAAGGACATCGGCAAGATGTCGGGCTGGCGCGAGAACGCCCTGACGGGCTATGGGCTGGTCACGGGCCTGGCCGGCACCGGCGACTCGGCGCGCAACAAGGCCACGCGCCAGTCGATCGCCAACATGCTGGCGCGCTTCGACCTGACGCTGGCCGCCGACGACGTGCAAAGCCGTAACGTGGCGGCCGTCATGGTCACCGCCACGCTGGCTCCGTTCGCGCGCCCGGGCGATGCGATCGACGTCACCGTGACGTCGATCGGCGATGCCCGCAGCCTGGTGGGCGGCGCGCTGATGCTCGCGCCCCTGAAGGGACCGGACGGCAAGATCTACGCGCTGTCGCAGGGCGCCTTGTCCGTCGGGGGCTACAAGTACGACATGAACGGCAACGTGGTGCAAAAGAACCACCCGACCGTCGCCTCGATCCCTGGCGGCGCCATCGTGGAAGCGGGCGTGCCCGGGAACGACGCCGGCGGGCGCGCCAACGTCACGTTCGTCCTGTCCGAGCCGGACTTCACCACCGCCAGCCGCGTCGCCAGCGCCATCAACAGCCGTTTCGGCGGCGAGCTGGCGATCGCGCGCGACGGCTCCGGCGTGGATATCGCCGTGCCGCCGCAGCGGCGCGAACGCATCACGGATTTCCTCACCGACGTCGAGAACGTCATGGTCGAACCGGACCGGCGCGCGAAGGTCGTCATCAACGAACGGACCGGGACGATCGTCTCGGGCGGCGACGTGCGCATCACCCGGGTGGTGGTCTCGCATGGCGACCTGAAGGTGTCGATCGTCACCGAGAACTCGGTCTCGCAGCCGCTGCTGGTGCGCCAGACCGGGCCCGGGGTGCAGTCGCTGCCGGTGACGAACACGCACGTGTCGGTGGACGAACACGATGGCGCGGGGTTCGTCACGGCCAACAACACCGTCGGCGACCTGGTGCAATCGCTGGCGCGCCTGAAGACGAATACGCGCGACATCATTTCCATCCTGCGCGCCGTGAAGGCCGCCGGCGCGCTGCATGCCGACCTGGTCGTCCAATAAATCTGGAGAAAACGTGATATCCGTAGTCGACAACAACCTCACCGCCTTGCTGGGTCTCGCCCTGGACGCCGCCCAGATGCGCCAGCAGGCCATTGCCCAGAACATCGCGAACGTCAACACGCCGGGCTACCGCCGCATCGGCGTCAGCTTCGAACAGCGCATCGCGCAACTGACGCCGGACGGGGCGGGCGGCACGGCGCCGGTGCCGGCCGACCTGGCGTATTACCGCCCGAAGATCGAATACGCGACGGGAACCGAAGGTCCCGTCCAGCTGGACCAGGAACTGGCCGACATGTCGGAAACCGTGCTGCACCACCAGGCCTTGCTGAAGGCATTGAACAAGCAGCTCGAACTGATCGGCCTTGCCATCAACGAAGGGAAACGCTAATGGACTTCAATTCGACGTTCGCGATCAGCGCCAGCGGCATGGCGGTGGAAAAGATGCGCCTCGACGTCACCGCCGCCAACATCGCCAACATGCACTCGGCCGCCGCCAGCGCGGGGGGCGTGTACCGCCCGCTGCAGGTGGTGTCGCAGGCCGTGCCGCTGACCTTCGCGCGTGCGTTCGGCGAGCTGGTCACGGCCGGTGGCGGCGCGCGCGTCGTCGCCGTCGAGCCGCAGGCCGTGGCGCCGCGCATGGTGTACGAGCCGGGCCATCCTTACGCGGATGCCAAGGGCTTCGTGGCCTATCCGGGGGTGAACCACACGGCCGAGATGGTGAACCTGAACACGGCGCTGCGCGCCTATGAGGCCAATGTGGCGGCCATGAGCGCGGCCAAGGCGATGGCGGCGCACGCACTGGAAATCGGAGGCAAGTGATGAGTATCGAAGCAGTCGGCGCGATCGGCGCCGCGGTGGATGCGGACGGCCTGCTGGCGCCGGCCGCCGCGCAACCGGCGCAGGGCGGGTTCGCGCAGTGGTTCGCGGGCGAGGTGGGCAACGTCGACCGCAGCGTCGCCGCCGTGCAGAACGACATCGGCAAGCTGGTGAAGGGCGAAACCCGCAGCCTGCACGAAGTGATGATCCACATGGAAGAGGCCAAGCTGTCGTTCCAGCTGCTGGCCCAGGTGCGCACCCGTTTGCTCGAGGCGTACCAAGAAGTCATGCGCACGCAGGTCTAGGAGCGATAGGTGGCCTCGATCAAGGAATTCTGGACCGGGCTCGGACGCGGCGCGCGCGCCGGCCTGGTGCTGGGCACGCTGCTGATCGTCACGCTGGCGGTCGCACTGGGGGTATGGGCTTACCGGCCGGATTACCAGGTATTGTTCGCCGAGGTGGCGCCGCGCGACGCGGCCGCCATGACGGCGGAGCTGGACAAGATGAAGGTCCCGTACGAACTGGGCGAAAACGGCACGGCGATCCTCGTGCCGCGCGCGCTGGTGTACAAGACCCGCCTGGCGCTGATGGGCAAGGACGTGCCGCTGCATGGGGCAGTCGGTTTCGAGGTGTTCAACAATGCCGATTTCGGCATGACGGAATTCGTGCAGAAGGTGAATTACCTGCGCGCGATCCAGGGCGAACTGACCCGCACGATCCTCGCGATCGACGGCGTGCAGAACGCGCGCGTGCACCTGGCGCTGCCCGACCAGGGGCTGTTCAAGAAAGCCGTCACGAAGGCGAAAGCGTCGGTGACCGTGACCATGAAGCCCGGCCAGGCCATGAGCCCGGACCAGGTGGCGGGCATCCAGCGCCTCGTGGCGGCGTCCGTCGCGGACATCGCGAGCGGCGACGTGACGGTGCTGGACCAGCACGGCGTGGCATTGACGCGTGCGCAAGGCGACGAGGACACGGGCGGCGCGGCGGCGACGCAGCTCGACGTCAAGCGCAGTACCGAAGAGTACATGATGAAGAAGGTGGCTGCCGTGCTGGACCGGACCTTCGGGCCCGGCGAGGCGATCGCCAGCGTGGACGTCGCGCTGAATCTCGATCGCGGCAAGCTCACCACCGAGGAAGTCCTGCCGTCCAAGGCCGCGACTGCGGACAGTGCCCCGACGGGTGTCGTGGTGCGCGAACGCCAGACGCTGCGCGACGGCGCTCCCGCGGCCAACAATGCGGCGCCGGCGGCGGGCGGCGACATGACGAGCAACGAGGCCGAGTACCAGGTCGGCCGGCGCGTGGAACAGCTGGCGATCGCCGGCGGCACCGTGCGCCGCATGACCGTCTCGGTGATCGTCAAGCAATCGCTGTCGGACGCGCAGCTCGACAAGCTGAAGGAAGTGGTGGGACTGGCCGTCGGCTTCAATCAGGCGCGCGGCGACGCCATCGTCGTCAATTCGATGGACCGCCTCGTCGCGTCGGGCACCGCGCCGGCCGCGGCGGCCGCCGCCCCGGCGGATGTCGACGTCGCCGCCGTGGCCGCGGCCCCCGTCGCTGCCCGCCCCGCGCCGGACAAGGCATCCGTGACGGTCGTCGTCGGGGTGCTGGCGGGGCTGCTCGTGGTGGCCGCCGTCGCCGGGCTGGCCTGGATGCGCGCGCGCCGTCCGGCATACCGGCAGGCGCCGGCGCCGGTGCTCGACGACGCCGCGCGCGAACGGATGCTGGTCGACGTCCGCCGCTGGATCGCGATGCGGCCGGTCGACGACGTCGTGGGCGAGGTGCGCAAATGAACGGCCACCGCCAGGCCGCCGTGGCGCTGTACGGACTCGCGCCGGCCGACCAGGAACGCATCCTCATGGAACTGCCGGCCCAGGACCAGCGCATCCTGCAGGATTACCTCGCCGAGCTGGCCGCCCTCGGGTTCGACAAGGCCGCCAACATGAACGATGCGGCGGAGCCGGCGCCGGTCGCGCCGGCCGAACCGAGGGCGCGCCTGCACGGTGCCGCCGCGGCCGACGTCCTGGCGGTGATCGGCCATGAACCGGCGGCCCTGATCGCGCAGGTGCTCGCGCTCGACAGTTGGTGCTGGTCGGACGCTTTCCTTGCCGCGCTCGCGCCGCACAAGGGCATGCTGGTGCGCGACGCGCTCGCGACGGGCGTCGCCGCGGCGCCGGCGCGCACGCGCTTCCTGCTGGCCGCGGTGGCTGCCGGCCTGGCGCAGGTGCCGGCCGCGCCCGCGCCCGCGCGCCCGCGCCGGCTCCCCGCCGCCTTGAGCAAATGGCTGCCATGGACCCGATAATCCGCCTGGCCCAGATCTCGCCGGTGGCGCGCCGCATCGGCCGCCCGGCCGAGATAGCCCCGCAGCAACCCGTCGCGGCGGCAGCGCCGGCGCCGGCGCCGCTGCCGGTCCGGATGGCGCCGGAGCCCGCGCCCGCGGCGACGCCGGCCGTGGTGGCGGAGGTGCTGCCCGCCGCCGCCTGCGGCTGCGCGGATGGCCTGGCGCAGGCCGAACGCGAACACGCGGCGGCGCTGGCCCTGCGCGACGCCGAGATCGACGCGTTGCGCGCGGCCGCGCAGAAGGCGGCCATCGATTTGACGGACGCGTATTCGGATGCCGAGCGGCGCGGCTACGAGGCCGGCGAGAACAAGGGCAGGCAGGCGGCGGCAGACGCGATGCGCGCGGAAGCCGAGCGCGTGAAGGCGCTGGCCGGCGAGATCGACGGCGTGCTCCGTACGCTGGCCGACAACGCCGAAGACACCATGGTCGACATCGTGTTCACGGCGGTGTGCCGCATCCTCGGCGAGCAGGGCGCGACCCGCGCCGCGATCCAGGACGCGGTCCGCGCTGCGATCGCCGCCACGCGCGAGCGCGAGCAGCTGGTCGTGCGGCTGCATCCGGACGATGCCGCGCTGCTGAAAGGCGACGCGGACGACGGCGCGCTGCGCATCAGCGCCGATCCGGCGGTGGCGCTGGGCGGCTGCATCGTCGACGGGCCGGGCGGCTCGCTGGACGCCCGCTTCGAGACCCAGCTGGAAGCGCTCGGCGCGGCGCTCAAGCGCGTGCGCGCGCAGCGGCTCGCCGGACAGGAAGCCGCGTGATGGATGCCTATCTCGACGCCGTGCGCACCGTCCCGCTGACGCGCCGCCGCGGCCGCGTCAGCGGCATCGCCGGGCAAAGCATCGAAGCGGTCGGCCCCGAGGTCACGATCGGCGAGGTGTGCGAGGTGCGCCTGGATACCGGGGCGACGCTGACGGCCGAAGCGGTCGGCATGACGCCCGGCCGCGTGATCCTCATGCCTTACGGCGAGCTGCGCGGCATCGGTGTGGGCAACGACATCGTCGCGACCGGCCGCGTGGCCGGGGTGGCGGTGGGCGAGGGCTTGCTGGGGCGCGTGATCGATGCCTTCGGCGTTCCGCTGGACGGCATGCCGGCGCCGGAACTCGCGGCGAGCCGCAGCCTGTCGGCGGACCCGATCAATCCGCTGACGCGGCCGCGCATCGAACAGCTGCTCGAAACGGGCGTGCGCGCGATCGACACGCTGCTGCCGCTCGGACGGGGCCAGCGCGTGGGCATCTTCGCCGGCAGCGGCGTCGGCAAGAGCACGCTGCTAGGGATGCTGGCACGGGACGTGAAGGCCGACATCAACGTCATCGCGCTGATCGGCGAGCGCGGACGCGAGGTGCGCGAATTCATCGACAAGCATCTCGGCGCGGATGGACTGGAGCGCAGCGTCGTGGTGGTCGCCACCTCCGACCAGCCGGCGCTGGCGCGCACGCGCGCCGCGCATGCCGCCACGGCGATCGCGGAAGCGTTTCGCGACGAGGGCCGGCAAGTGCTGCTGATGATGGATTCGATCACCCGTTTCGCGATGGCGCGGCGCGAGATCGGGCTGGCCGCCGGCGAGCCGCCCACCGCGCGCGGCTATACCCCGTCGGTATTCGCCGACATCCCGGCCTTGTGCGAACGCTGCGGCACCACCGATTCCGGCGGCTCGATCACCGCGCTGTACACCGTGCTGGTGGAAGGGGACGACTTCAACGAACCGATTTCCGACATCGTCCGCGCCACGCTGGACGGCCACATCATGCTGTCGCGCGACCTGGCCCATGAAGCGCATTTCCCCGCCATCGACGTGCTGCAAAGCGCCAGCCGCCTCGCGGGCGAACTGGTGGACGACGCCGAGCAGGCGGTGATGACGGCGGCCATCGATCTGATCGCGACCCACGAGCGCAACCGCCAGATGGTCGACATGGGCGCGTACAAGAGCGGCAGCAACGAGGCGATCGACCGTGCGATCAAGCTGTATCCGGGCGTGCGCGCGGTGCTGCGCCAGTCGGTGCTGGAGTCGAGCACCCGCGCCGCCGCGATGGAACGGCTGCGCGCGGCGTTGTGCGAGGAGGCGCGATGAGCCGCGCGCGCTTCCGCTACGCCCTCGAGCCGGTGCTGCTGACGCGCCAATGGGCGCTGGATGCCTTGCTGCTGACGCTGGGCGAGCACAATGCCGCCGTCGCGGCGCAGGCGGCGCTGCAGGCGCAGACGCAGGCACGCTACGAAGCCGCCGTGTCCGACTGGCGCGCGCTGGCCGCCACGCAGCAGGCGCAGTCGGTCCAGACTTTCGCCATGAACGGCCGCTACCTGGCCGACCTGGCGCGGCAAATGCGCGCGGAGGCGACGCAGATGGACGCGTTGAGCGCGGCCCGCGACGAGGTGGTCGCGCAGGTCGTGAGCGCGCAGCGCGCGCTGGAAGCCGTCGAGCAGCATCGTGACGAGATGCGCCGGCAATACCTCCGGAAGCGCGTGAGCGCCGATTTCAAATTGGCGGACGATCAATGGAACACTCTGCAGACAGGAGCCGCAAGCAATGGCTGTTAACTTAGATCCGACCCAGGGCACGGCGGCGCGGGCCGCGGGGCGCCTGGACCGGCACGATGCCGAGGCGCGCCAGGGCCGCTGGATGCTGGAACTGGAGCGGGCGATGTTTTCTTCGAGCGCGAAATCCGCGCGCGGAGCCGCGCCCCGGCAGGAGGAGGACGCGCCCGCGCCGCACGACGCGCCGGCGCAGGACGGCGCCGTTGCCGTGACCGCGCCGGCGCCGCAGCGGACCGCGGGCACGGCGGGGCGCGCCCCGGCCGAGGCGTGCGGCGACGGTGCGCAGCCCGGCGCCGAGTCCGGCGCGAAGGGCGGCGACGGCGCGTCCGGCCAGGAACCGGCGGCGCAGCGGAACCCGGCCGGCGCAACGGCCGCCGAGCTGGAGGCCGCGGCGGCTGCCGTACGGGTGCGTGGGCATGCGCCGGCGCTCGCGCAGGGCAGTGCGGCAGCCGCCGGCATGCAGGAAACGGCCGTCGTGGCGGCGGCGCGCGCCGTGCCGGGCGCAGCCCCGGCGGCCGGCAGCGACGACGCGAGCCCGATCCGGACGGTACAGGCACTGCGGCAGGCCACGGTGCCGCCGGCCCCGTTCCCGCAAGCCGCCGCGCCGCAGGCCGACAGCGCCGCGCCGGACGTACCGGGCCCCGGGGAGCCGGAACAGCCGGATGCCGGCGCCGCGTCCACGGCGGACCCGGCCGAGTTCGACAAACGGCTGATGCATCTGTTCTCCGGCCCGGACGGCATGCACGCGTACATCCGCGACGCGGAACTCGGCGCGGCGCGGATGCGCAGCGTCGCCGCCGCGCTCAGCGCGGAGCTGGCGGCAGGCGGGCGGTCGCTGACGACGCTCACCGTCAACGGCAAGCGGATCGACCTGGCCGACCGGGACACCGGCGACGGCCGCGCCGCCGGCGACGACCTGGCCGGATCGCGACCCTATCCTCAATCTCTCACGCTCGCGCGGAAGGAACCTACCGAATGACCATCAGCACCGCAGCCGCCGTCGGCAGCCCGCAAGCCTCGCAATCCAGCAACATCGGCATCGAGGATTTCCTGAAGATCCTCACGTCGCAGCTGAACAACCAGGACCCGCTCAAGCCGGTCGACAACCAGGAATTCGTGGCGCAGATCGCCCAGTTCGCCACGCTCGAGCAAAGCCGCCAGCTCAACGCCAAGATCGATTCGCTGTTGTCGGTGCAGTCGTCGACGCAGTCGATCGGCTTGCTCGGCCGCACGGTCGATTTCAGCCAGTCAGGCCAGACCCTGTCGGGCAAGGTCACCGGGCTGGCGCTCGCCTCGGGCCAGCCGATGCTGAGCATCACGTCCGCCAGCGGCAGCGTCACCGATGGCATCAGCCTGTCGCAGCTCGTCAACATCCGCTAAGGATCCACCATGTTCGATACCATCTTCATCGGCACGTCCGGCCTGCTGAACCATGCGAAAGGCTTGCGCGTGGTCGGCAATAATCTTGCCAACGTCAACACGCCGGGCTTCAAGAGCTCGCAGATGCAGTTCGCCAGCCTGTTCGAGCAAAGCGGCGGCCGCCCGGCGCAATCGGAAGGGGCGGGGAACCTGGTGCGGACCGGTTCGGGCCTCGGCTCGATCGGCACGCAGATCAATTTCCGTGCTGGTCTGGAGCAGGGCACCGGCAATCCGCTCGACCTGGCCATCGACGGCAACGGATTCTATGTCGTCAAACGGGGCGACGATCTGTTGTACACGCGTGCCGGCGACTTCAATTTCAACGCCGACGGCGTGCTGGTCAACTCGGCCGGCGACCGCGTGCAGGGCCTCGAGAACGGGCGCCTGACCGACATCAGCCTGGATAAACTGGAGCGCAGCGCGCCGAAAGCCACCGCGACGGTCACGTTCCGCGGCGAGCTCGCGCTGACGGCGGCCACGCCACCCGTCGACAAGACGCTGGCGGGCGTCACCGTGCTGGATTCCAACGGCGTGGACCATCCGCTCAACCTGAGTTTCCATAACGACGGTAACGGCGTGTTCACGGTGACGGTGAAGGATGGCGCGAATGCCACGGTCGCCACCGGCCAGATCAAGTTCGCGGGCGGCGTGCCCGTCGCCGGGTCGAACGCCTTGTCGTTCTCCTACACGCCGGCCGGCGGCACGGCGGCGCCGTTGCAGCTGGATTTCTCCAAGCTCGTCAGCGTGGCCACGACGACCGTGCCGATCAGCGTCGCGTCCCAGGACGGCTACGAGGTCGGCGTCCGGACCGACCAGACCTTCGATGCCGCCGGCACGCTGACCGTGCAGTATTCGAATGGCCAGAAGGTCACCGGCCCGCGCATCGCCCTGGCCGATTTCGCCAGCGCGAGCGCCCTCGAGGAAGCGGGCGGCAGCACCTTCCGGACCACGGGCGGCGCCCACGCGCAGTACGGTTATGCCGGCACCGACAGCTTCGGCAAGCTCGCTTCCGGCCGGCGCGAAGGGTCGAACGTCGACCTGGCCGAGGAATTCGGCAACCTGATCCTGATGCAGCGCGGCTACCAGGCGTCGTCGCACGTCATCAGCACGGCCAACGACATGATCCAGCAATTGTTCGACATGAAGGGTAATCGCTGATGTCCGCACCGGAGGCAAGGCCGTATCGCCTGTTGGGCGACAGCGCCGTGGGCGCGGTGCGCGGGGCGCTCGCGCAGGCGGTGTCCGCCTGGGCGGCCGACTGGGGCGTGGCGTCCGCACGGGTCGGCGTCGGCGTGGAGCGTGCCTGGGATAGCGCAGCGGCCCGGTCGCTGGGCTGGAACCGCAGCGCGCAAACGGCCGGACGCCAGGCCTGGCTGGCGGCCGGATCGGATCTCGAGGGCGGCCTGCAGCAGGCGCTGTTCCCGGCCGATCCCGGCTTCGGTCCCGGCGGCGATGCGCCGGCCGGCCTGGCGGCGGCGGGGGCGCGCGAAGCGCTCGGCGGCCTGCTCGATGCGCTCGTCGGCGCGGCGTTGTCGACCCGGCATGGCGTGCCGCGCGGCGCGGCCGCCGTCCCGGCCGCGCTGTGGCGGCGCGGGTCGGGCGCCGTGGTGGCGCAGGTCGCCGTCGGCGGCCGGCATTGCCACGTCCTGCTGGACGGCGCCGCCGTGCAGGCCTTCGTGCCGCCCGCCGCGCCCTTGCCGGCCTTGCCGGCGGTCGACGTGGCGGCCGGCGTGGCCGACGTGCCGGTGTCGCTGCGCCTCGATGCCGGCACGGCGCGGGTCGGGCTGGGCGCGCTGCTGTCGCTCGCGCCCGGCGACGTCATCCGCCTGGACCGGCAGGCCGACGCGCCGCTGGCGCTGGGCACGCTGGCCGGCGATCCGCTGTTCCACGCCTATCTCGGGCGGTGCGGGAACGGCGTCGCCGTCGAGCTCGTACAAAGTCAATCCCATCTGGAGAAGCAATGAGTCACAGCAGCACCAAGAGCGCAATCGGCGCCGTTCACCATGTCGAGTTACCCGAGCTGGAAGAGCGCGGCGGCAGCGGCCCCGCGCTGCTCAATTCGCGCACCGAACTGCTGGACAGTATCGGGGTGGACGTATCCGTCGTCGTCGGCCAGGCCCACACGACGGTCGGCCGCCTGATGAACCTGAAACAGGCGGACGTCCTGAAGATCGACCGCGGCATCGAGCAGGCGGTCGACATCGTCGTCAACGGAAACATCGTCGCCCGCGGCCATCTGGTCGTGGTGGACGACAGCTTCGGTGTGCAGGTCACCGAAGTGGCGGCTGCCGTCCAGGCTTGAGCATGGCCCGGCAAGGTAACACGGTCCAGCCGGCGATCCCGTTCAAGCGCGACAGCGACAGCGGCGCCGCGCTGGCCTCGTCCGGCGTGGGCGTGCTGATCGTGTCGCTGCTCGTCATCGCCGCGGTGCTGGTGATCCGCAAGCGGTTGGGCATCGGCGCGCCCGCCGGCGGCAAGGGCGTGCTCGACGTGCTGGAAACCCGGCGCCTGGGCCCGCGCTCGCTCGTGTCGGTGATCGAATTCAAGGGCACCCAGTATCTGCTGGTGCAGAGCGAGCAGGGCGTCAGCTGCATCGCCAGCGCGCCGGCCGGAGACCGGCCATGACGACGGCGGCACGCATGCTGAAGCCGGCGCTGGCCGTGGCCATCGGCGCGCTCGCGGCGCTGCTGGTGTGCCCGTCGGCGTGGGCCGCCGCCGATCCGGCGATCAGCCTGCCGGGCGTGCAGATCCGGATGGGCGGCGCCGGCGGCGGCGACATGTCGGCAGCCGTCCGGATCCTGCTGGGGCTGACCGTGCTGAGCCTGGCGCCCGGCATCCTGATGTCGATGACCGCGTTCGTGCGCATCGTGATCGTCCTGTCGATGCTGCGCCATGCCCTCGGCATGCAGCAGACGCCGCCCAATACGGTCGTGGTGAGCCTGGCATTGTTCCTGACGTTCTTCACGATGGCGCCGACGCTCACCCGGATCAACCAGGAAGGGCTGCAGCCCTACATGGCCGGCCGGCTGGACGCCGAGGCGGCCGTCGGCAAGGCGGTGACGCCGCTGCGCGACTTCATGGTGCGCCAGACGCGCGAGCAGGACCTGGCGCTGATGGTCGAGCTGGCGAAGGCCGCACCGCCCGCCACCATCGACGACATCAGCATGGTCCAGCTGGTCCCGGCGTTCATGTTGTCGGAACTGCGGGCCGCGTTCCAGATCGGCTTCGTGATTTTCCTGCCGTTCCTGCTGGTCGACCTGGTCGTCTCGAGCGCGTTGATGGCGCTGGGCATGATGATGGTGCCGCCGGCGTCGATCTCGCTGCCGCTGAAAATCCTCATGTTCGTCCTCATCGACGGCTGGGACCTCGTCGTGCGCGCGCTGCTGGGTACGTTCAGTTGACGCGACGGTCCCATGGCGGCGAATCCATCTCTCCTTCCCAGGGCACCGCTGCGTCCGGATCCGGCCGAAATCGGCCAGGTCTGGGCCGGTTTCGTGCAGACGCGGTGCAGCGAGGCGCGCGAGCGCCTCGTCTCCGCCTACATGGGATTTGCCCGCATGCTGGCGGCGAAGGTGTATGCTCGGCGCACGATCGAGGGGATGGAATTCGCCGACTACCTGCAATATGCGACGGTCGGCCTGATCGAGGCCGTCGACCGCTTCGATCCCGAACGGGGCGTGCTGTTCGAGTCGTTCGCCGCGGTCCGCATCACGGGCGCGATGCTGACCGGGCTCGAGTCGTCGACCGAGATCCAGCGCCAGATCGCCACGCGCAAGCGCGTCATCGGCGACCGCGTGGCGTCGTTGGCGGACGCGGCGCCCCCGCTGGCCGGGCCCGAGGCCGTGTTCGCCCACCTGGCGGAGCTGGCGATCGGGCTGGCGGTGGGATTTGCGCTGGAAGATTCCGGCATGTATCTTCAGGAAGAGGCGACCTATGCCGACAATACGTATGCCGGGGTCGAATTGAAACAATTGCGGGGCAGGGTGAAGGCGGCGCTGGGCGAGATCGGGGCCAACCAGCGCCGGGTGATCGAACTGCACTACCTGCAGCATCTTCCGTTCGAGGATGTGGCAAGCCGGATGTCGCTCACGCGTGGGCGCATTTCGCAAATCCACAAGGAGGCATTGCAGAACCTGCGTACCCGGCTGACGCATGCCGGCGACGTCGACCTGCACTGCTAGCCGCCCACGCCAAACAACCACGCCGCCGGACGGCGAACCATTGAGGAGAACTACCATGACGCACCCCACGCTGAGCATGCTCGACCAGGACGAGCTGCTCCAGCTCGCGAAAAACGCCAGCGGCAGCGACGATTCCGCCACGGCGATTGCCTATCTCAAGGAAGCCGTATCGCGCGCCGATGCGACCGGCGCCGCGCACTACCTGCTGGGCGCCGAGTATGCGCAGATCGGCATGTACGAGCGCGCGGTCAACGAGATGGAAAGCGCGCTGGCGCTCGATCCGGCGCTGGCGACGGCGCGCCTGCAGCTCGGCCTGCTCTGGATCGGCGGTGGCGCCGTCGAGCGCGCGGAATCCGTGCTGGCGCCCCTCGCCGAGCTGGCGGCCGACGACCCGCTGCGCCAATTCGGCGCGGGCCTGGCTCTCCTCATCAAGAACCAGCTGGACGACGCGGCCGCACGCCTCGAACAAGGCATTGCGCTGAACCCCGGCAATGCCGCGTTGAACCAGGACATGCGCAAGATTATCGACGAGATTGCCCGTGTGTGCTCCGCCGAGGCAGCCGCGCCGGCGGCGGCAAAGGCGCCGTCCGCGGCGCCGGCCGCCGAGGACACGCAGCACATCCTGTTGTCGGCCTATACGGGCAACACGAGCCACTAGGCGACCGGTCATGAGTATCGCGATCGGCACGATCAACGAACTGGTATCGGTCATTCGCACCAGGCTCGGGGCCGCGACCCCGGCGGCGGGACGCCGTGCGCCGGCCCGCCCCGTCGGCGGAACCCGCTACACGGACCGTAACCTCGCGGCGCTGATCGAAACGCGGGTCCAGCAGATCCGGCGCGACGACCCGCAACGGGGCCGCAAGGCGTTCCGGGTCTTTCTCGAGGCCGTGTTGCTGACGCACCTGGGCGAGGCGCTGATGAACGATCCGCGGTTCTACCAGGTGCTCGACGATGTGCAGCATGCGCTGGAGTCGGACCCGTCCAGCGCCTCCCTCGTGAAACAGGCCGTCGACCAGTTGCTGTCGATGCAGCCGCCCGCAGCGCCCGCGCGGCGCTAACCCTTCATTTTTATCGCAGGACATTTTATGCAGCCAGATGCAGCAACCCAACAGGATTTGAATGCCCGACTGACGCGGGTCGAGGGTTACCTCAAGTCCGACCCTTCGAACATCGAGCTGCTGGGCATGGCCATCGACCTCAGCCTCGCCGTCGGCGATGTCGAGCGTGCCGCCGCCCATGCCGGCGCGGCGCGCGTGCGCCACCCGGGGAATCCATTCGTCGAATACCGTTACGGCCATACGCTGATCGCGCAGGGGAAGTGGAATGAAGCCGCGCCGCTGTTCGCGGCGCTGCTGGCGGCCCATCCCCATGTCAACGTCGCCTACAGCCTGGCGGATTGCCGGCTGCGTGCGGGCGAGTATGCCGACGCGTTGCGGACGCTGGCGCCGTTCCGCGCCGATCCGGCCTTGCCGCCGGAAGCGGTCACGCTGATGCTGCGCGCGCTGCACCATCTCGGCGATTTCGAGGGCGCGACGGCACTTGCGGACGAGCACGGCGCGCGGATGGCCGACGATACCGACTTCCTCTCCGCCGCCAGCCTCGTGCACCTGGACAATGGCCGGATGGAGCAGGCCGCCGCGCTGGCGGAGCGCGTCCTGGCCGGGGACCAGCGTCCCGTCGAGGCGCTGGTCACGAGCGGCACGGTCGCGCTGGCCCGTACGGATACGGACCTGGCGATCGAACGCTTCAACGAAGTGCTTACGAAGCACCCGTCGGAAGGGCGCAGCTGGTCGGGCCTGGGGACGGCGAGCCTGCTGCGGCAGGACCTGCCCAACGCGCGCACCCAGCTGGAGCAGGCGGTGCGCCTGATGCCGACCCATATCGGCAGCTGGCATGCCCTGGGGTGGTGCCAGCTGTTCGGCAAGGACCTCGCAGGCGCCGAGCAGTCGTTCTCGACCGCGCTCGCGCTGGACCGCAACTTCGGCGAGAGCCACGGTGCGATGGCCGTCGTCGCGGCGTACAAGGGCGAGCGCGACGCGGCGAAGGAGGCGGTCGAGCGCGCGCTGCGCCTGGACCCGGGCTGTCTCGCGGCCCGCTACGCGCAGATGGTCATGAACGGGCAGACCGAGGATCCCGAGCGGTTCAAGGCCATCGCCTACCGCTTCCTCGCCGGACACAAGACCGTGTCGGGCGAAGCGGTCACGGACGTGGTCGAACGCTTGCTGGGGCGCTGAGCATGCGGTCGGCTCTCGCGCTGCAACTCCTGTCGGACCTGCTGTGGAACGCCCTGCTGATCTCGGCGCCCCTGCTGGCGGTGACGCTCGTGATCGGCCTCGTGGTCAGCGTGCTGCAGGTCGTGACGCAGATCCAGGAGGCGTCGCTCACATTCATCCCCAAGATCGTCGGCGCGGTGATCGTGCTGGTCGTGTGCGGGTCGTGGATGCTCAAGCGCCTGGTCGGCTTTTCGGCGAACGTCATCGCCAACATTCCTTCCTATTTCTGAAGGCGTCCGATGTCGATCGAAATCGATCCCGCGTGGATGATGACCGTCTTCCTGGTCTCGCTGCGGGTCGGCGTCCTGCTGCTGATGTCGCCGGTCTTCACCGCCATCGACGGTCTCGTGACGGTGCGCGTGCTGCTGACGCTCGCGCTCAGCGGCATGCTGGTCTCCACCTTGCCGTTGCCCGCCGCGCCGGTGACGCTGTCGATCGGCCCGGTCATCGTCGCGGCGCTGCAGGAGGCGGCCGTCGGGGTCACGCTGGCGTTCGGCGTGATGGCGGCGTTCGGCGCGTTTTCGATGGCCGGCGAAATCCTCGACATCCAGAGCGGCTTCGGCCTCGCCAGCGTGTACGACCCGGTCACGCGCGGCGGCGCGCCCATGTTCGCGACCATGCTGAACATGCTGGGCGTGGTCGTGTTCTTCAGCATGGACGCGCACCACGCGTTCATGCGCGGGATCGCGTTTTCGCTGCAACACGTCGCGCCGGGCGCCGGCTTTGCGGCCTTGCAGCCGGATGCCGTCGTGCGGATGTTCGGCCTGATGTTTTCCCTGGGCGTCGCGCTGGTCATTCCCGTCATGCTGTGCCTGCTGCTGGTCGAAATCGGGCTCGCCGTCGTATCGCGGGTCCTGCCGCAGATGAACGTGTTCGTCGTGCTGGTCCCCGTCAAGCTGGCGGCGGGCGTGATCCTGTTCGCGCTGACGGTGCCGTTGCTGGGTCCTCCGATGGGCAGGGTGTATGCGGCCATTTTTCAATTCTGGGAACAGGTGCTGACGTAAATGGCGGAACGTGATTCGGATCTTTCGGAAGACGCCACCCCGTACAAGCTCGAGAAGGCGCGCAAGGAGGGGTCGGTTGCCAAGAGCACCGACTTCATCGCCATGGCCATGATGGCCGCGCTGGTGGTGTCGCTCTACGCAACCGGATGGGACGGGCTGCGTCAGCTGCTGCGCATGCAACAGCGGATTCTCAGCCAGGGTGCGTCGCGTCCGATGAGCGTGGACGTCACCGCCGCCTGGATGGGCGAGCTCGCCATCGGGACGCTGGGCCTGCTGGGGCCGTTCCTGTTGGCGCTGGGCGTCACGGCGGTGCTCGTCAACCTGATGCAGACGGGCCCGGTCTTCAGTTTTCACCCGCTCAAGCCGGACCTGACCCGGCTCAACCCGATGAATGGCGTGAAACGCGTGTTTTCCATGCGGACCGTGTTCGATACGGTCAAGAGCGTGATCAAGCTGGCGGTGCTGGGGACGCTGCTGTATGTGCTGATCAAGGATGCCATTCCCGGCCTGATCGGGCTGTCCGGCGCGGAACCGCGGCGCTATCCGGCCGTGCTGCTGGCACTGGCGGCCGGCATGCTGGTCAAGATCGTGCTGGCGCTGTTCGTCATCGGCACCCTGGACCTGATGTTCGCGCGCTGGGAATACGCCAAGAAGATGCGCATGAGCAAGCGCGACGTCAAGGACGAGGCCAAGAACCGCGACGGCGATCCGCGCATCCGCGCGCGCATCCGCGAACTGCGCAAGGAAATGCTCAAGCGCAGCAAGTCGATGGCGAACGTGCCGAAAGCCGATGTGCTCATCACGAATCCGACCCGCATCGCCATCGCGTTGACATATGACCACGGGAAGTCGGCGGCGCCGCTCGTCGTCGCGAAGGGAGCGGGCGACATTGCGCGCAAGATGCGCGAGACGGCGCAGCGCCATCAGATTCCGATCGTGCAGAACCGGCCGCTGGCGCGTGCCCTGTTCCGGGAAGTCGACTACGACGGCTATGTGCCGGAAAAATGGTATCCGCAGGTCGCGAAGATCATGGTGTGGGTGTATTCAATGCGCGAAGCGAAACGCGCTGGACGAAAGGCAAGCTGATGTTGCGTCGTGTGTTCTCCAATAATTCGGACCTGGTGATGGTGATGCTCGTCGTGGGCATCCTGACCGTGTTGTTCGTTCCGATCCCGTCCGGCTTGCTGGATTTCCTCATCCTGGTCAACGTCAGCTTCGCGATGCTGATCCTGCTGCTGACCTTCTACATGGGCCGGCCGGTGGAGTTCTCGACCTTCCCCTCGCTGCTGTTGATCGCCACGCTGTTCCGGCTGTCGCTGAACGTGGCGGCCACCCGCCTGATCCTGACGGACGCGAATGCCGGCCGCGTGATCGGGGCGATCGGTTCCTATGTCATCGGCGGGAACTACGTCATCGGGATGATCGTGTTCCTGATCCTCGTGGTGGTGCAATACGTGGTCGTCACGAACGGTGCCCAGCGCGTGTCCGAGGTGGCGGCCCGCTTCACGCTCGACAGCATGCCGGGCCAGCAGATGAGCATCGATGCGGACCTCAACATGGGATTCATCGACCAGGAAGAAGCCAAGCGCCGCCGCAAGACCCTGGAAAAGGAGACCGGTTTCTACGGCGCGATGGACGGGGCGAGCAAGTTCGTCAAGGGCGATGCCATCGCCGGCATCGTCATCCTGCTCATCAACATCGTCGGCGGTCTCGTCATCGGGGTCATGCAGATGGGGATGCGGTGGGACGAGGCCTTGCACACGTTCACCTTGCTGACCGTCGGCGACGGCATCGTCACCCAGGTGCCCGCGCTGGTCATCGCGGTCGGCACCGGCATCATCGTGACCCGATCGGCATCCGACAGCAACCTGAGCACGGAAGTGCTCCGCCAGCTGACGACCTTTCCGAAGACGATGTTCATCGTGGCGGCGGCGCTGTCGGCCATGTTGCTCCTGCCGGGTATCCCGTCGCTCCCCGTGCTGGCGATCATCGGTGTCATGCTTGGCGCCGGCTATATGGTGCGGCGTAACGCCAATGACGACGAAGCCACGCCTGCCGCGCCGGACTTCGGCAAGGACGCGGCGCCGGTCGCCGCCGGCGAGGCCAATCCATACGACATGTTGAAGGTCGAACCGGTCGAGATACTGGTGGGCTCCAGCCTTGCGCCGCTGGTCAGCGAAGACGAGACCATTTTCATGGAGCGCATCAGCGCCATCCGCAGGCAGTACGCGCTGGAATCGGGCATGGTGCTGCCGCGGGTACGCTTCCGCGCCGTCCAGGCGCTTGGCGCCAATTCGTACGAGTTGAACGTGTTCGGCGTGCTGGCAGGGCGGGGCGAGATCATGCCCGACCGGATCCTGGCCATTCACGCCGGCGGGGAGCCGCGTCCGCTCAAGGGCATCGAGACCAGGGAACCGACCTATGGCTTGCCGGCGGTCTGGATCGAGGAATCGGAAAGGGAGTTGGCCCGTGCCTCGCGCTATACGCTCGTGGACTCGATCACCGTGTTCATCACCCACTTGAGCGAAGTGCTGAAGCAGCAATCGGCAATGCTCCTGACCCGGACGGAAACGGACCGGCTCCTGCAGCGCATTCGCGATCACCAGCCCGGATTGGTCGAAGAGCTCGTGCCGACAATCGTCTCGATCAGCGACATCCAGAAGATATTGCAAAACCTGTTGCGCGAAAAAGTCTCGATCCGCAATCTCGAACTGATCCTGGAAACGCTCGCCGACGTCGGCAGGAACAGCAAGGACCTCGGTTACCTGACCGAGATCATCAGGCAGAAACTGGGCGCGGCAATCTGCCAGTCGCTGTTGGGTGACCTGTCCGCACTGCACGTGTTGACGCTGGATCCTGACATCGAACAGACGCTTGCGCAAAGCCTGCGTGAGGCCGAGTCCGGGGCGGCGCTGGTCGTCGATCCTCGTGTTGCCGAGCAGTTGCTGAACCGATTGGCCGCCCAGGCGGAGCGCATGATGAAAAGTAATATGTTGCCGGTATTGCTGTGTTCGCCGGACCTGCGGCGCCATCTGCGCTTGCTGTGCGAGCGAGTGATTCCTCATTTGCGGATCATTTCGATGGCCGAGGTGCCCAATTCGATCAGCCTGAAGTCGTATGCGACGGTCAGCACCGCTTGAGTGGGTGGCGCGCCACGTTCGCGCGACAAGACGTTAGTCCCGAGTGCCCCGTCCGGACCCGTTTGCGCAGGCCGTGCCGTATAATGTAGGGAATCCGTCATCGCCCATGATCCGTCCACGCCGAATCCGCCTGCTGAGCGCCGTCGTCGCTCTGATCAGCCTGCTGTTCATGCAGCTGGCCGTGGCCGCCTACGCGTGTCCAAACCTGATCCCGGCGCGCAGCACCCCGATGCTGGACCGTTCCGGCCACCCGATGGTGAATTGCCCCGAGGCCGACCGGCAAAGCCCGACGCTGTGCCACGAACACGAGCACAAGCAGACCCCGTCGCTCGACAAGCCCGACGCGCCTGCCGTGATGCCGTTCGTCGCGACCGGCCTGGCGCTACCGGTCCTGTGGCCGGATCACGCGGCGATAACACCGAGCCCACCGCTCGTCTTCCTGCACGCCTCCGGTACGTCACCCCCGATCGCGATACGCCACTGCTGTTTCCGCCTATAGCCTCCCGTTGCCGAGTCATCGTTCCGCCACGCCAAACCCGTGGCGGTGCCGTTCTTCGCAACCTGGAGCTATCACATGCCATTTCTGGACCCCACCGGGCGCGTCATGGTCGCCCCGGCCCTCACGCTCGTATTGGCGGCGCTGAGCCTCGCTTTACCCCATGAACCGGCGCTGGCCGCTACCGCCAGCCTCACGCTCGCACAGGCGCAGCAGCGTGCACTGGCGCGCTCGCGCGCCATCCCGGCGCAGGATGCCGCCATCGCCGCCGCACGCGAACTGGCGGTGGCCGCCGGCCGCCTGCCCGATCCCGTCCTGCGCGCCGGCATCGACAACCTGCCGGTCAGCGGCGCCGACCGCTACAACATCGGTGCCGACTTCATGACCATGCGCCGGATCGGTGTCATGCAGGAGCTCACCGCATCCGACAAGCGCAGGCTGCGCGCGGCCGGGATGGAAGGTGCGGCCGACAAGGCCACCGCCGAAAAAGACGCGGAAATCGCGCGCATCGAACGCGACACCGCCCAAGCCTGGATCGATCTGTATTTCGCCCGGCAGATGGACGATCTGATCCGCCAGCAGGTCGGCCAGGCCGATCTCGACCTGCAAGCCGCCGAAGCAGCGTATCGCGCGGGGAAGGGCAGCCAGGCCGACGTCTTCGCGACCCGGGGCCGGATCGGCGCCGCGCACGACAAGGCCGACGAATCCGCTACCCGCGTGAAGACGGCCCGGCTGGCCCTCGAACGCTGGGTCGGTCCCGATGTCGACGTCGCGCCCGCAAGCCTGCCGGACATCGACCGCCTCCGCCTCGACCCGGATGTCCTCGACACCCAGCTCGCCCACCATCCCGACATCGCCGTGCTCGATCGCGAGGAAGCCGTCGCGCGCACGGAAGCCCGGCTCGCCGAGGCCAACCGGCATCCCGACTGGACCGTCGAGGTGTCGCTGCAGCAGCGCGGGCAGGGGTATTCGAACATGGTGTCCGTCGGCGTGTCGGTGCCGCTGCAGTGGGACCGGAAAAACCGCCAGGACCGCGAACTCGCGGCGAAGATCCTGCAGGCCGACCGTATCCGGGACGAGCGCGAAGAGCGCCTGCGGGCCCACACGGCGGAAGTGCGGGCGATGCTGGACGAGTGGCGTAGCATCCGCGCGCGGCTGGACCGCTACCGGCGCGAGCTCGTGCCCCTCGCGCTCGAGCAGAGCGCGGCCGTGCTGGCCGCCTACCGCGGCGGCAAGGCCGCGCTGGCCGACGTGCTGGCCGCCCGTCGCAATGAACTCGACGTCCGGCTCCAGGCATTGCAGCTGGAGGCGGAGGCGGCCAGGCGCTGGGTCCAGCTGGACTTTCTCATCCCGTCCAATCATCTGGAGGCACAGCCATGAGCCGTCGCATCGTCATTTCCCTCCTCGGCGCGCTGGCCGTGCTCGCGGCGACCGGCTACGGCGCCTATCGCCTGGGGCTGCAGGCCGGCGCCCACGATATGGCGCCGGCAGTCGACAAGACGGGCCGCAAGGTCCTGTACTGGCACGACCCGATGGTGCCCGGCCAGAAGTTCGACAAGCCCGGCAAGTCGCCCTTCATGGACATGGAGCTGGTGCCGGTGTATGCCGATGAGGGCCAGGGACAGGACGGCGGCGTCGCCGTGAGCCCCGGTGTGCGGCAGAATCTCGGCATACGCACCGCCGAGGTCCGCAAAGGCACGCTGGCCCGCACGCTGGATGCGGTCGGCAACGTGGCGTTCAACGAGCGCGATCTCGTCCAGCTCCAGGCGAGAAGCAGCGGCTATGTGGAAAAGCTGTTCGTGCGCGCGCCGCTCGATCCCGTCCGCAAGGGACAGCCGCTGCTCCAGCTGTACGTGCCCGACTGGGTCGCGGCGCAGGAAGAATACCTGGCCGTCAAGCGCATGCCGGCCGGCGCGGACACCGCGGGCCTGCTCGACGCGGCCCGTCAGCGGATGCGGCTCGCGGGCATGACGGATGCGCAGGTCGCCCAGGTCAGCGCGCGGTCGCAGGTCAGTCCGCGCATCACCGTCACGGCGCCGGCCGACGGCGTCGTCAGCGAACTGGCGGTCCGCGAAGGGATGACGGTCGCGCCCGGGGCGCCGCTGTTCCGCATCAACGGCCTGCGTACGGTCTGGGTCAATGCCGAGGTGCCGGAAAGCGCCGCGGCGCAGATCCGGCCCGGAATGGCGGTACGGGCCACCAGCCCGGCTTTCCCGGGCACTGCATTCGCCGGCAAGGTCGAGGCGTTGCTGCCCGAGGTCAGCGCCGCCACGCGCACTCTGAAGGCGCGGATCGAACTGGCGAACCCCGGCGGCAAGCTGGTGCCGGGGATGTTCGCGACGATCCACATGGCGCCCGCACAGAGCCGCGAGACGCTGCTCGTGCCGGCGGAGGCCGTGATCCGGACGGGCGAACGCACGGTCGTCATCACGGTGTCCGACGACGGCAGATTCGCGCCGGTGCAGATCGTGACGGGCGCGGAGGCGGACGGCCAGGCCGAAGTCCTCGAAGGCCTGGCGGAAGGACAGAAGGTAGTCGCATCGGGCCAGTTCCTGATCGATTCCGAGGCCAGCCTGCGCGGCACCCTGCAACGCCTCGGCGCGGCGACGCCCGCCGCGCCGGTGCAAGCCGCGACCCATCGCGCGGCCGGCAAGGTCGAGCGGATCGGCAAGGATGACGTGACGATCTCGCACGGCCCGGTGCCCAGCCTGAAGTGGCCGCCGATGACGATGGGCTTCGCGCTGCCGCCGGGTGGACTGCCGCAGGACGTCAAGGTCGGAGACACCGTGCAGTTCGAATTCCGCAAGGCCGACAAGGGCGGGTTCGGGATCGTCGCGATCGCGCGCACCGCACCGGGAGGCGGCCAATGATTGCGCGCCTGATCCGCTGGTCCATCGCCAACCGTTTCCTCGTGCTGCTCGCGACGCTCGGCCTCGCGGCCTGGGGCATCTGGGCCCTGCAGCGCACGCCGGTCGATGCGCTGCCCGACCTGTCCGACGTGCAGGTCATCATCCGCACGACGTATCCGGGCCAGGCGCCGCAGATCGTCGAGAACCAGGTCACCTATCCGCTCACGACGACGATGCTGTCGGTGCCGGGCGCGCGCAGCGTGCGGGGCTACTCGTTCTTCGGCGATTCCTTCGTCTACATCCTGTTCGAGGACGGGACCGATCCCTACTGGGCGCGCTCGCGGGTGCTGGAATACCTGAACCAGACGCAATCGCGCCTGCCGCCGCAGGCCCGGGCGTCGCTGGGGCCGGACGCGACGGGCATCGGCTGGGTGTACGAATATGCGCTCGTCGACCGCACCGGCGGGCACGACCTGTCGCAACTGCGGGCCTTGCAGGACTGGTTCCTGAAGTATGAACTCAAGACGGTGCCGAACGTGGCGGAAGTGGCGAGCATCGGCGGCATGGTGCGCCAGTACCAGATCCAGCTGGATCCGGACAGGCTGCGCGCCTACGGCATCACGCATGCGCGCGTGATCGACGCGGTCCGCAAGGCGAACCAGGAGGCGGGCGGTTCGGTGCTGGAAATGGGCGAAGCCGAATACATGGTGCGCGCATCCGGCTATCTGACGTCTCTCGACGACTTCCGGCACATCCCGCTGGCCACCGGCAGCGGCGGCGTGCCGGTGCTGCTGGGGGACGTGGCGCGCGTGCAGGTCGGGCCGGAGACGCGGCGCGGCGTCGCGGAGCTGAACGGAGAGGGCGAGGTCGCCGGCGGCATCATCGTCATGCGCTCGGGGAAGAACGCGCTCGCCACCATCGACGCGGTGAAGGCGAAGCTCGCCAAGCTCAAGGCGAGCCTGCCGGCGGGCGTCGAGATCGTGACGACGTACGATCGTTCGGGCCTGATCGAACGGGCGGTGACGAACCTGGAGCACAAGCTGCTCGAAGAGTTCATCGTCGTCGCCGTGGTCTGTGCGCTGTTCCTGTTCCACGTGCGCTCGGCGCTGGTCGCCATCGTCTCGCTGCCGCTGGGGATCCTGGCCGCGTACACCGTCATGCTGTACCAGGGCGTGAACGCGAACATCATGTCGCTGGGTGGCATCGCGATCGCGGTGGGGGCGATGGTCGACGCGGCCGTCGTGATGATCGAGAACGCGCACAAGCACCTGGAGGCCTGGCACCACCGGCATCCGGGAGAAAAACTCGACGGCCCCGCGCATTGGCGGGCGATCGAGGCGGCGGCGGTCGAGGTCGGGCCGGCCCTGTTCTTCTCGCTGCTGATCATCGTGCTGTCCTTCATCCCCGTGTTCGCGCTGGAAGCGCAGGAAGGCAGGCTGTTCGCGCCGCTCGCGTTCACCAAGACCTATGCGATGGCGGCCAGCGCGGGCCTCGCGGTCACGCTGGTGCCCGTGCTGATGGGGTATCTCATCCGCGGCCGGATCCCGCGCGAAGACGCGAACCCGCTGAACCGGTTCCTGGTCCGCGCGTACCGGCCGCTGCTCGACGTCGTGCTGCGCCGCCCGAAGACCACGCTGGTCCTTGCGGCGTGCATCGTTCTCGCGACGGTGTGGCCCGTCAGCCGGCTGGGCGGCGAGTTCATGCCGCCGCTGGACGAGGGCGACCTGCTGTACATGCCGTCGGCGTTGCCGGGCATCGGCATCGGCAAGGCCGCCGAGCTGCTGCAGCAGACCGACCGCCTGATCAAGACCGTGCCCGAGGTCGACACGGTGTTCGGCAAGGCGGGCAGGGCGGAGACCGCGACCGATCCGGCCCCGCTCGAGATGTTCGAGACGACGATCCGGTTCAAGCCGCGCGACCGGTGGCGCGCGGGGATGACGCCGGAGAAGCTGGTCGAGGAGCTCGACCGCGTCGTCAAGGTGCCGGGGCTGTCGAACGTGTGGGTGCCGCCGATCCGCAACCGCATCGACATGCTGGCGACCGGCGTGAAAAGCCCGGTCGGCATCAAGGTGGCGGGCGCCAGCCTGCAGGAGATCGACCGCGTCACGGGCGCGATCGAGGCCGCCGTGCGCAAGGTGCCGGGCGTGTCGTCCGCGCTGGCCGAACGGCTCAACGGCGGTCGCTACATCGACGTGCGCATCGACCGCGCGGCCGCGGCGCGGTTCGGCATGAACGTGGCCGACGTGCAGGGCGTGATCGCCGCCGCGGTCGGCGGCGACAACATCGGCGAGACCGTGGAAGGCTTGCAGCGCTTCCCGATCAACGTGCGCTACCCGCGCGAAGTGCGCGACTCGCTGGAAAAGCTGCGCGCGCTGCCGCTGCTGACCGAGGCGGGTGCCCAGATCCGGCTCGGCGACGTGGCCGCCATCCGTATCACCGATGGGCCGCCCATGCTCAAGAGCGAGAACGCGCGCCTGTCCGGCTGGGTGTACGTCGACGTCCGGGGGCGCGATCTTGCGTCGGCCGTGCGCGACATGCAGCGCGCGGTCGCGCGGGAAGTTCGGCTGCCGCCGGGGTATTCGGTTTCCTGGTCCGGGCAGTTCGAGTATCTGGAGCGCGCGGTCGCGAAGCTGAAAGTCGTCGTGCCGGCCACGCTGGCCATCATCTTCGTGCTGCTGTACCTCACCTTCGGCCGCTTCGACGAGGCCGCCCTGATCATGGCGACCTTGCCGATCGCGCTGGCCGGCGGCGCCTGGCTGCTCTGGCTGCTGGGCCACAACCTGTCGGTGGCGGGCGGCGTCGGTTTCATCGCGCTGGCGGGCGTGTCGGCGGAGTTCGGCGTGATCATGCTGCTGTACCTGAAGCAGGCCTGGGAAGCCCGGCTTGCCGCGGGCAAGTCCGGCGAGGCCGACCTGGTCGATGCGATCCGCGAGGGCGCCGTCCTGCGTGTACGGCCGAAGGCGATGACGGTCGCGGTGATCGTCGCCGGCCTGGTGCCGGCGATGACCGGCGGCGGGACGGGATCGGAGATCATGCAGCGGATCGCGGCGCCGATGGTGGGCGGGATGATCACGGCGCCGCTGCTGTCGATGTTCGTGGTGCCCGCGGTGTACCTGCTGCTGCGGCGCCGGCGACGCGACGATTGAGCCGTCTCACATGGAACATTGGACCGGGAGCCTAAGATCGGTGCGCTGCGCATACCACGAGGGCAAGCACCATGATCGAACTGCTTCCGAAGTCCAACCTGAAACCCGATCTCTGGCACGCTATGCTCATTTCGCTGCTGCGCGGGCTGGCCGCGCTCAACGTCGCGGCTGCGCATCTGCGCTCGCAGCTCTATCCGGCATTCGAGCTGGTCGAAGACCCTCCGCTGCTCTTCATGGGTATCGCGTTCATGTCGGGTTTCGCGCACCTGTCCGTCGTCGTGTTCTTCGTGTTGAGCGGCTGGCTGGTCGGCGGCAGCCTGCTCGACAAGGCCGGCGACGAGCATGCGCTGCGGAATTACGCGATCGACCGGGTCACGCGTCTGTGGATCGTGCTCGTGCCGGTGTTCTGCATCAGCCTGGTGTGCGGCCAGTTGACGGGCGACGTCGACGGCAGCCGCCTGGATGCCGGCTTCGCTGGCGACTATTCGCTCGGCGCATTCCTGGGCAACCTGGTCGGCCTGCAGGATATTCTAGTGCCCCGCTTTGGCGGCAATTTCGCGTTGTGGAGCCTGGCCAACGAAACCTGGTATTACGTCATGTTTCCACTGCTCGTCCTCATGCTGCGGGGCAAATCGATCGGTGCGCGGGCGCTGTCCGCGCTCGGCCTCATTGCCATCGCGAAGCTGGTCAGCGGCGCGTTGCTGGCCTATTTCGCCGTCTGGCTCCTGGGCACGCTGTTCTCCCGGATTCGGCTTCGAACCGGCACTGCCGTGCGCAGCCTGCTGTTCGGCGTCGTCGCCGGCAGCGCCGTGTATGTCCGCCTGCAGGGCCACGTCGACACCCAGTCCCTGGAGACATTCGGGCAGGACTTGCCGTTCGCCCTCGTCTTTGTCGTCTGGCTCTCGAGCATGCAAACACCGGCGCCCAGGTCGTCGTCCCTGTACCGGACCGCTGACCGGGTCGGCCAGTTCTTCGCACGGTTCTCCTTTACCTTGTACGTGCTGCATGTCCCGTTGATCTTCCTCTTCCTGTACTACCTGCCTGCGACGCTCGGGGTGAGGGAATTGGTCCCTGGCAACGCCGCGCATGATCTGGCGTACGCGGGCATGCTGTTGGCGATCGTCGGCATGGCGTATCTCCTGTATCTGCCGTTCGAAGCGAATACGCAGCGGCTGCGCGTCCGGCTCAAGACAACGAGAACGTTAGCGGAGGCGTAAGTGCCGCGCCGGCACTTGTCTATGCAACCCGACTTGCGTGCCGAATTACTTTAGGCTTAAAGTATCTCGCGGTACCAGACCGATCTTTTCTCCGGGGGCGCTTCATGACGAGCTTGTCCGCTGCAGAGTCAAGTCTTTCGGCCCATGTCGACACGTTCGCGCGGGATCACCTCCCGCCCGCCGACCTGTGGCCGGACCTCGTGTTCGACCTGCCCGCGCTCCGGTATCCGGCGCGGCTGAATTGCGTGGCGGAATTGCTGGACCGTCACGTTGCCGCCGGACGGGGCGGCCGCGCCGCCATCCTGGCCGACAACGTCACCTGGAGCTACGCCGAACTCATGCAGCACGTCGACCGCATCGCCCACGTGCTGCGCACGGACCTTGGCCTCGTTCCCGGCAACCGCGTGCTGCTGCGCGGCGCCAACTGCCCGATGATGGCGGCCGCGATCCTTGCCGTGTTCAAGGCCGGCCTCGTCGCCGTCCCGACGATGCCGCTGCTGCGGGCGCGCGAGCTGGGCATCATCCTCGACAAGGCGCGCGTGAACGCCGTGCTGTGCGCCCGACCGCTGGCGGACGAACTCGGACAGGTGCCCCATCGCCCTCCCGTCATGTATTTCCAGGACCCGGACGGCCTGGAAGCGCGCATGGCCCGTCACGATGCGCCGTTCGCACCGGTGGATACCGCCGCGGACGACGTCTGCCTGATCGCCTTCACGTCCGGCACGACGGGCGTCCCGAAGGGCACGATGCACTTCCACCGCGACATCCTGGCGATCTGCGACTGCTTCCCGCCGCACACGCTGGGCGCGCAGGAGGACGACGTCTTCATCGGCACGCCGCCGCTGGCCTTCACGTTCGGCCTGGGCGGTCTGCTGCTGTTTCCCATGCGCGTGGGCGCGGCCGGCGTCCTGCTCGACAAGCCGACGCCCGAAGGGCTGCTCGCCGCGATCGAGCGGCACAAAGCCACCGTCTGCTTCACGGCGCCCACGTTCTACCGGCAGATGACGTCGCTGGTCCCGCGCCACGACCTGCGCTCGCTACGACAATGCGTGTCCGCCGGCGAGGCGCTGCCGCTGGCGACGCGCGAAGCCTGGAAGGAGGCGACCGGGATCGACATGATCGACGGCATCGGCGCGACGGAGCTGCTGCACATCTTCATCTCGGCAAGCGGCGCCGACATCCGGCCCGGGGCGACCGGCAAGCCGGTCCCCGGCTACCGCGCGTGCATTCTTGACGACGACGGCGTGCCGGTCGGTCCCGGCGTGATCGGGCGGCTGGCCGTCAAGGGCCCGACGGGCTGCCGCTACCTGGCCGACGAACGCCAGCGCGAGTACGTGCTGGACGGCTGGAACCTGACGGGCGATAGCTACGAGACGGACGCCGACGGCTATTACTACTACCGTTCACGCACCGACGACATGATCATCTCGGCCGGCTACAACATCGCCGGTGCGGAGGTGGAAGAGGTGTTGCTGCGTCATCCGGCCGTCGCCGAGTGCGGCGTCGTGGGCCGGGCGGACGAGGAACGGGGCCAGATCGTGGAGGCGCACGTCGTGCTCAAGCCGGGGTTCGACCCGACACCGGCGACCGCGCGCCTGCTGCAGGACTTCGTCAAGGCGCAGATCGCGCCGTACAAATACCCGCGCGCCGTGCGCTTCACCGATAAGCTGCCGCGCACGGAGACGGGCAAGCTGCAGCGCTACAAGCTGCGACAATCATGAACATCGTCTGCATCGGCGGCGGCCCCGCCGGCCTGTACTTCGCCCTGCTGATGAAGAAGCAGGACCCGGCGCATCGCGTCGTCGTGGTCGAACGCAACCGCCCGTACGATACGTTCGGATGGGGCGTCGTGTTCTCCGACCAGACGCTCGGCAACCTCGTCGCGGCGGACGAGCCGACGGCGCGCAGCATCCTGCAGGCGTTCAATCACTGGGACGACATCGACGTCTTCTTCAAGGGCGAGCGCATCACGTCGGGCGGCCACGGATTCTGCGGCATCGGCCGCAAGCGGCTCCTGAACATCCTGCAGCAGCGCTGCGAGGAACTGGGCGTGGAGCTCGTGTTCGAGACGGACGTGCAGGACGACCAGGCCGTCGCCGCGCGCTACGAAGCGGACCTCGTCGTCGCGGCCGACGGCATCCACAGCCGCATCCGGACGCGCCATGCGGCCACGTTTCAACCGTCCGTCGAGACGCGCCGCTGCCGCTTCGTGTGGCTCGGCACGACAAAGAAATTCGATGCGTTCACGTTCGTGTTCAAGGAGACGGCGTTCGGCTGGTTCCAGGCCCACATCTACCAGTTCGACGGCGCCACGTCCACGTTCATCGTCGAGACGCCCGACGACGTGTGGCGCCGCGCCGGGCTGGCGGACATGTCGCAGGAAGAGGGCATCGCCTTCTGCGAGCGCCTGTTCGCCGAGCACCTGGACGGGCATCCGCTGCTGTCGAATGCCAGCCACCTGCGCGGCGCCGCGATCTGGATCGCGTTTCCCCGCATCGTGTGCGAGCGGTGGGTGCACTGGAACGACGAGGTTCCCGTCGTGCTGATGGGCGACGCGGCGCACACGGCGCACTTCTCGATCGGTTCCGGCACCAAGCTGGCGCTGGAAGACGCGATCGAACTGGCGCGCTGCATGAGGGACCACGCCAGTGACGTGCGCGCGGCGCTGGACGCGTACCAGGCCGGCCGCTCCGTCGAGGTCCTGAAGATCCAGTCGGCCGCGCGCAATTCGATGGAATGGTTCGAGAACGTGGAGCGCTACGGCGCGCTCGACGCCGAGCAGTTCGCGTACTCGATGCTCACGCGCAGCCAGCGCATCTCGCACGAAAACCTGCGTCTGCGCGACCCCGGCTATGTCGCGCATTTCGAGGACTGGTTCGCGCGCCGCGCATGCGCGCAGGCGGGCGTGGATCTGCCGGAGGACCTGCACCTGCCGCCGATGTTCACGCCGCTGCGCGTGCGCGACGTCTTCCTGAAGAACCGCATCGTCGTCTCGCCGATGGCGCAGTATTCGGCCGTCGACGGTGTGCCCGGCGACTTCCACCTCGTGCACCTGGGCGCGCGGGCGCTGGGCGGGGCGGCGCTCGTGATGGCGGAGATGACGTGCGTGTCGGCGGACGCCCGCATCACGCCCGCCTGCCCGGGGATGTACGCGCCTGAACACACGGCCGCATGGAAGCGCATCGTGGACTTCGTGCATGGCCAGACCGACGCACGCATCGGCATCCAGCTGGGCCACGCCGGCCCGAAGGGATCGACGCGCGCCATGTGGGACGGCATCGACCAGCCGCTCCCCGACCACAACTGGCCGCTGATCGCGGCATCGGAACAGCAATACCTGCCGGGCATCTCGCAGGTCGCGCGTGCCGCCACGGAAGACGATCTCGCGCGCGTGGAGGCGGACTTCGTGCGCGCCACCCAGGCCGCCGACGCCGCCGGATTCGACTGGCTGGAACTGCATTGCGCGCACGGCTACCTGCTGTCGTCGTTCATCTCGCCGCTGACGAACCGGCGGACGGACGCCTACGGCGGCAGCCTGGAAAACCGCTGCCGCTATCCGCTGCGCGTGTTCCGCGCGATGCGGGCCGCGTGGCCGGCCGGGAAGCCGATGAGCGTGCGCATTTCCGCGCACGACTGGGTCGAGGGCGGCATCACGCCTGCCGACGCGGTGCAGATCGCGCGCCTGTTCAAGGACGCGGGCGCGGACATGGTCGATTGCTCGTCCGGCCAGGTCAGCAAGCAGGAGCGGCCGGTATTCGGCCGCATGTACCAGACGCCGTTCGCGGACCGCATCCGCAACGAGGCCGGGATCCCGACCATCGCCGTCGGGGCTATCTACGAGGCGGACCACGCGAACAGCATCATCGCGGCCGGGCGCGCGGACTTGTGCGCGGTGGGCCGGCCGCACCTGGCGAATCCCGCGTGGACCCTGGCGGAAGCGGCGAAGATCGGCGTCACGGCGGTCGCGTGGCCGAAGCAGTACCTGGCCGGGAAGGCGCAGCTGGAACGGAATCTCGAACGCGAACGCCATCTGGCGGCCGCGAACACAGGCCTGACGCCCCAGCAGGTGGCGGCGCGGCTGCTGGAGGGTTGATGGAGACGCTACAAGGAAAACACGCCGTGGTGACGGGCGCCGGCCGCGGCATCGGCCTCGCGGTCGCGCGTACATTGCGGGAACACGGGGCACGCGTCACGCTGATGGCGCGCGACGCCCACGCGCTGGGCGACGCCGCCGCGGCACTGGGCGGCGACACGGCCTGGCAGACGGTCGATGTGACGGACGGGGACAGCGTGGCGGCCGCGTTCGCGCGTGCGGGCGCCGCGGACATCCTCGTCAACAATGCGGGCCAGGCGGCGTCGGCGCCGTTCGGCCGCACGGACGCCGCGCTGTGGCAGCGCATGCTGGATGTGAACCTGACGGGCGCGTACCACTGCATCCAGGCCGCGCTGCCCGGCATGCTGGACGCCGGATGGGGGAGAGTGGTCAACGTCGCGTCGACGGCCGGTCTCACGGGCTATCGCTACGTGGCGGCGTATTGCGCGGCGAAGCACGGCCTCGTCGGCCTCACGCGCGCGCTGGCGCTGGAAGTGGCCGGCAAGGGCGTCACCGTGAATGCCGTGTGCCCCGGCTATACCGACACGGATATCGTGGCGGACGCCGTCGCTAACATCGTGCGCAGGACGGGGAGGACGGCGGACCAGGCGCGCGCGGAGCTGGCGGCGGGCAATCCGCTGGGCCGGCTCGTGCAGCCGGACGAAGTGGCGCACGCCGTCGCGTGGCTGTGCATGCCCGGCGCGGCCGCGCTGAACGGGCAGGCCGTCGCGGTGGCCGGCGGGGAGGTGATGTGATGCCGCCGGACGATGCCTCGCTCGACCTGAAACTGTGGCTGCGGATGTTGTCCTGCACGGTGCGCGTGGAGAACACGATCCGCAGCCGGCTGCGGACCACGTTCGACATCACCTTGCCGCGCTTCGACCTGATGGCGCAGCTGGAGCGGCATCCGGAGGGATTGCGCATGGGCGAGCTGTCGAAACGGATGATGGTCACGGGCGGGAACGTCACCGGCATCGCCGACCAGCTCGAGCGCGAGGAGCTCGTCGTGCGCGTGCCCGATCCGCTGGACGGGCGCGCGTACATGCTGAAGCTGACGCCGCGCGGGCGCAGTGTGTTCGTGGAGATGGCGGCCGTGCACGAAGGGTGGGTCGTCGACCTGTTCCGCGACATCCCGTCCGACGACAAGGCCATCATGATCGCGCTGCTGGATGCGATGAAACGGCAACTGAGCGACAGGAAATAGGAGACCATGATGCACCCCACGAAGCTGGCCGGTTACCGCGCCGAACATTTCCTCTACGAGGCGGACGCCGGCGTCGCCACCATCACCCTGAACCGGCCCGAGCGCAAGAATCCGCTGACGTTCGCGTCGTACGCCGAGCTGCGCGACCTGTTTCGCGCGCTCGCGTACGCGGACGACGTGAAGGCCGTCGTGCTCGCCGGCGCGGGCGGGAATTTCTGCTCCGGGGGCGACGTCCACGAGATCATCGGGCCGCTCACGCAACTGGACATGCCCGGCCTGCTCGCGTTCACGCGCATGACGGGCGACCTCGTGAAGGCGATGCTGGGCTGCCCGCAGCCCATCGTGGCGGCCGTCGACGGCGTGTGCGCGGGGGCCGGCGCGATCCTGGCGATGGCATCCGACCTGCGGCTCGCCAGCACGCGCGCGCGCACGGCGTTCCTGTTCGCGAAGGTTGGCCTGGCCGGCTGCGACATGGGCGCCTGTTCCATCCTGCCGCGCCTCATCGGCCAGGGGCGGGCGGCGGAACTGCTGTACACGGGCCGCGCGATGTCGGCCGAGGAGGGCGAGCGCTGGGGCTTCTATAACCGCCTGTGCGCACCCGACGAGGTGCTGGATGAAGCGCTGGCGCTGGCACGGCGCCTGGCCGAGGGCCCGACGTTTGCGCACGGGATGACCAAGAAGATGCTGCAACAGGAGTGGACGATGGGGATCGCGGAAGCCCTCGAGGCCGAGGCGCAGGCGCAGGCGATCTGCATGAGCACCAACGACTTCCGGCGCGCCTACGACGCCTTCGTGGCGAAGACGGCGCCGCGCTTCGAAGGAGACTGACATGGCGGACAAGCGTTATCTCGACTGGCCGTTCTTCGACGGCCGGCACGTGGACCTGGAGGCGGCGCTGGACGAGTGGGCCGCCGCGCACGTGCGCGACCTGCACGGCGCCGACGTCGACGCCGATTGCCGGCGCCTCGTGCGCATGCTGGGCGACGGAGGCTGGCTGCGCCACGCGATCGGCGGCGCGGGCTCGCCCATCGACACGCGCGCCATCTGCCTGATCCGCGAGACCCTGGCGCGCCACGACGGCCTCGCCGACTTCGCCTTCGCCATGCAGGGCCTGGGCTCGGGCGCGATCAGCCTGTTCGGGACCGAGGCCCAGCGCGAACGCTATTTGCCGCGCGTGGCCCGCGGCGCGGCGATCGCGGCGTTCGCGCTGTCCGAGCCGGACGCCGGTTCCGACGTGGCCGCCATGCGCTGCGCCGCGCGCGCGGATGGCGACGCCTACGTCCTCGACGGCGACAAGACGTGGATCTCCAACGGCGGCATCGCCGATTTCTACGTCGTATTCGCGCGCACGGGCGAGGCGCCGGGTTCGCGCGGCATCAGCGCGTTCATCGTCGACGCGGACACGCCGGGCTTCACGATCGCGGAACGCATCGCCGTGATCGCACCGCACCCGCTCGCGCGGCTGCGGTTCGAAGGTTGCCGCGTGCCGGCGGCGCAGCGCATCGGCGCGGCCGGGCAGGGGTTCAAGGTCGCGATGGCGACACTGGACGTGTTCCGCACGTCCGTCGCGGCGGCCGCCCTCGGGTTCGCGCGGCGCGCGTTCGACGAGGCGCTGGCCCATGCGACGCGGCGGCAGATGTTCGGCCAGGCGCTCGCGGATTTCCAGCTGACGCAGGCGAAGCTGGCGCAGATGGCCACCAGCATCGACGCGAGCGCGCTGCTGACCTACCGCGCGGCGTGGGAGCGCGACCGCGGCGGCAAGGTGACGAAGGAAGCGGCGATGGCCAAGATGGCGGCGACCGAATCGGCCCAGCAAGTGATCGACGCGGCGGTGCAGATGTTCGGCGGCTTCGGCGTCACGAGCGGCCATCCGGCCGAACGGCTGTACCGCGAGATCCGGGCCTTGCGCATCTACGAGGGCGCCACCGAAGTGCAGCAATTGATCATCGCGCGCGAATTGCTGCGCGAAGCGAAGGAAGCATGAGCATGGACATACTCCAACCACCCGGCTGGCCGCGTCCGCGCGGGTACGCGAACGGCATCGCGGCGCGCGGCCGCTTCGTGTTCGTGAGCGGGATGATCGGCTGGAACGCGGACGGGCAGTTCGACAGCGACGATTTCACGGCGCAGGCCGGCCAGGCCCTGCGCAACGTCGTGGACGTATTGCGCGAGGCCGGTGCGCGGCCGGAGCACATCGTGCGCATGACGTGGTACGTGGTCGACAAGCGGGAGTACCAGGCCGCCGGCAGCGCCCTGGGTGCCGTGTATCGCGAGGTCATCGGCGCCCATTACCCGGCCATGACGGCCGTCGAAGTGCGCGCGCTGATCGAGGACCGCGCCAAAGTGGAAATCGAGGCGACGGCCGTGGTACCGGACTGATACCGAATCGGGTATCGATAACAAATATTTCGGAATGGCAGGTTTCCTGCCGGTTTCCGCGTGCTAGACTCTGTTCGGGGTATCGATAACAGCGAGTTGTCGGGCATCCCGCAAAAACAAAACCGAACAGGAGACTACAATGCGTAAATCCGGTACCCGCACGCCCATGTTGCGGGCAGCGGCGCTGGCCGTGTCGCTCGCCGTCGCGAGCCTGCTGCCTGCCGCACACGACGCCGTCGCGGCCGACACGATCCAGACCATCCTCACGAGCTACCAGCCCGCCATCAACGAGTTCACCGACGCGAACGGATTCAAGCATCCCGGCGTCGGCCTCACGAAGGAGGTGCTGGAGAACATGCGCACCCAGGTACAGGCGCAGAAGGAACCCTGGAATACCTATTTCAACATGATGCTGTTGTCCGGCGCGGCGTCGAAGACGGTGGCATCGAAGAACCAAAGCGGCGCCGACCCGACGAAGCCGGCGGTGGTCGCGTTCAACAGCCAGGGCGTGGAATCCAAGTTCATCGCGGACTCCCTGAGTGCCTATACACAGGCCATCCTGTACTACGTGACGGGTGACGAGACTTACCGCGCCAACGCGATGCGCCTGATTCGCATCTGGGCGCAGATGGACCCCACCCAGTACGTCTACTACACGGACGCGCACATCCACACGGGCATTCCCATGAGCCGGATGATGGCCGCGGCCGACATCATGCGCACCACGAGCTGTCAGACGGCGGCACTGGCCTGGACCGACCAGGACACCGTGAACCTGACGAACAACCTGATCGTGCCCGTGACCGAGACGTTCAACCACAGTCCCGACCATTTCATGAACCAGCACCTGTACGCGCTGCTGGGATCCATGTCCGGTTACGCCTTCACCGGCAACCGGGCCCGCTGGAACGAGGGCGTCGAGTGGTTCACGATCAACAAGACGGCGGTCGACCAGGGGCAGAACGGTTCGATCAAGCAGCTGTTCCGCCTCGTGACGAAGAACGACCTCACCGGCGAAGCGGTGACGCCGATGGTGGAGCATGTGGAGATGGGCCGCGACCAGGCGCACGGCGCCGGCGACGTCACCAACATGAGCATCCTCGCGCGCCTGCTGATGGCGCAGGACCAGAAGATCGACCCCGTGAACGGCACGGCGTCGACGGCGGCGGATGCCGTGGGACCGTACGAATTCCTGAACGACCGCATCCTCGACGCGACCGAGTATTTCGCCGGCTTCATGCTGGGCTACGACACGCCCTGGGTACCGACCGCCGCACACACGGACGCCAACGGCGTGCCCACCGTGATCTACAAGACGCTGCAGGGCGGCTACCGCGGCCGCATGACGCAGAACACGTGGGAACCGTACTACTATTTCAAATACAAGCGCGGCCTGGACATGAGCCAGCGCGCGCCCAACTACACGCGCATGTTCGCCGAACGCACGATCTACAACTGGGACGGCGTGGACGGCGGCGGCGACTTCTGGATGTTCATCCCGCCCGAGGCGGAAAGCGAGGGCACGCAATTCCTCGTGAAACCCATCGTCGATCCGCTGCGCGAAGTGGAAGACCGCTTCACGTCGCTGGACGGCTTCGCGACCGCCATGCAGGACGACGCGGCGGCCTTCGTGCGCGTCACGGCGACGCAGGCGGGCAGCCGCCTGGTGGTGTTCGGCTACGGGAACGGCACCCGCACCGTCGCTTTCCGCGTCCGCACGAACGGCGAGGCCACGCTGGATGCGTTCGGCGACACGATCCTGCTGCCGGACACGCAGGGCCAGTGGCGCTACGTCAGCTATGCGTTTAACCAGTACCAGGGCCTGGGCGACTACCTGCCCCTCACGGTCAAGGGCGCCGGCACGACGGTCGACATCGACCACATCAACGTCAACCCGGGCGCCACGATCACGCCGCCCGTGTTCACGAACGGCGATGCGGACCTGAACCTGTACACGAACGCCGGCTCCACGGCGACGGTGTCGTACAGCTTCGCGGCGACGGATGCGACGGCCACCGACGTCCTGTCGTACGCGATCGACAACCTGCCGCCGGGCGCCCAATTCGACACGAAGACGGGCGCGTTCTCGTGGGTGCCGACGCAGGCCGGGACGTTCAACTTCATCGTGACGACCACCGACGGCACCGTGGTCACGTCGAAGGCCGTGCAGGTCGTCGTCAGCGCCGACCGCCAGTCGGCCATCGCCGCCGTGACGGCCGCGTTCAAGCCCGATACGCTGTACACGACCCCGAGCCTGGCCGCCTACAACGCGGCGTATGCCGACGCGACGAACGCGGTGACGACGGCGACCGACGATCAGTTCTACCAGAAGCTGGGCGCGCTGCAGACGGCATTGAAAGGGCTCTCCGAGCTGACGCCGCTGCTGGCCGACGGCAGCATGAATTACTCGAACATGTTCGTCGCGTCCACGTTCGGCACGCAGGTGCCGAATGCGCTCGACGGCACGCCCGACTCGTTCGTCGGCTACTACCTGGCCCAGAACCTCACTTATTATTTCGATTTTGGCCCGAGCTACAAAGTCAACGCCACCGCTTTCGGCGTCCAGGCGCGCACGTCCTTCCCCGAGCGGGGCGGCGGCGTCGTGGCCTTCGGTTCCAACGACAACGAGAACTGGGTCCGCCTGACGCCGGGCATGACCGTCGTGACCGAGGATATGCAGACCCTGGCCGTCAGCGACGACCTGAAGAACCAGCAGTTCCGCTTCCTGAAGGTGCAGATGGTCCAGCCGTCGAGCAGCATGTTCGAGATGGGCGAATTCCGCATCTTCGGCACGCGCCACGAGACGGTCAACCTGCTGTCCTCCGTCTCGCTCGTTTCCGACCAGGCCCTGAAGAAGCGCATCGTGCCGGGCGATACCGTCAAGCTGAACTTCCAGGCGACGGCCCCGATCAACACGGTGGTCGCGACGATCCAGGGTGTCCCGGCGCAGGTGACGACCGCCGACAACGTGAACTACACGGCCACCGCCGTCATGCCGGGCGACGTCAAGCCGGGCACCGTCAAGTTCGCCCTGAACTACAAGACGGCCGCCGGCCAGGATGCCGAACCCGTGCTGTTCACGACGGACAGCTCGTCGCTGTTCGTCGCGGACCAGACCAACTACCTCGCCAACCTGCTGGCCATCACGAGCCTGAAGGACTCGAGCGGCCGCAACGCGACCGACCTGCTCGCGACGGTGAACACGCTGTTCGACAGCAACCTGGGCACCGGCACCGATTTCCGCGTGAACGGCAGCGGCTACGGCGGCTGGGTGATGTTCGACTTCAAGGAAGGCGGCACGGCCACGATCCAGCGCGCGGAAGTGATCGGCCGCCAGGACCAGTACTCGTCGCGTATCAACGGCACGGTGGTGCAGGGCTCGAACGACAACACGTCCTGGACGACGCTGTCCAACGCGGCCGGCAACTCGGCGGACTGGCAGACCCTGACCGTGGCGAACCCGCAGCCTTACCGCTACATCCGCATCACGAACGGCAATAACTGGTACGGGAACATGGAAGAATTGCGCCTGTACGGCATCGCCGAATCGTCGAACAAGATCGCGACCGTGTCGATGAGCTCCGCGCAGGCGCTGCGCACGCGCATCGTGCCCGGCAATGCCGTCAAGCTGACGTTCACGGCGAAGGAGGCGATCAGCGGCGTGGGCGTCACGATCCAGGGCGTGCCGGCCGCCGTGACGACGAGCGACAACATCAACTTCACGGCCACGGCGACGCTGACCCAGGGCGTGGCGGCGGGTGCGGTCAAATTCGCCATCGGCTACACGCAGGCCAACGGCCAGCCCGGCTTCACCAGCACGGCCACGACGGACAATACGGGCCTGACGCTGGTGGACGAGGCGGACACGATCCGTAACGTGCCCACCGTCGCCACCTTGATCGATTCCACGGTCAACCGGTCGGCCGCCACCACGCAGGCCATCGTCACGAGCCTGTTCGACGCCAACCTGGGCACGATCTCGGACTTCCGCACCGGCAGCAACAACTCCGGCGTCGGCGCGTACGTGATCTTCGACTTCAAGGCCGGCAACCAGGTCAACCTGACGGGCGTGGAACTGGCGCCGCGCCAGGACAACAACTACGCGCGCATCAAGGGCACCGTGATCCAGGGTTCGAACGACAACACGACGTGGACGACGTTGACCACGCCGGCGGGGACGACGCTGGACTGGCAATCGTTCCCCGTCACCGACCCGACGCCGTACCGCTACATCCGCGTCTATAACGGCGGCACGTGGTACGGCAACCTGTCCGAAGTGCGCCTGCACGGCTCCCTGCACGGCGCCGACACCACGGCACCCGTGACGACCGCGAGCACCAGCGCGCAGCCCGCGCCGAACGTGACGGTGACGCTGTCCGCGACCGACACGGGCAGCAGCGTGAAGGCGACGTATTACACGGTGGACGGCGGCGCGCGCCAGACCGGCACGACGGTGGCGTTGAACACGACGGGCAGCCACACGGTGGCCTACTGGAGCGTCGACGCCGCCGGCAACACCGAAGCGCAGCACACGCTGGCCGTGGACGTCGCCCCCGTCGACGTCGGCGCGAGCGTCAAGATGACCCAGCAGGGCGCGACCCTGAACCGCGCGACCGGCAAGTACGTGGGCGGCGTGACCGTCACGAACACCGGCGCGACCGCGTTGACAGGGCCGCTGTGGCTCGCGCTGAACGGTCTCACGGCCGGCGTCACGCTGGACAACGCGACCGGTACCACGGGCGGCGCCGCGTACGTGCAGGTCGCCGGTCCGCTGAACCCGGGCGCAGCGATCACTGTGCCGCTGACGTTCACCAATCCGAACCGTCTCGCGATCGGCTACGCGCCGGCGCTTTACCAACCCCATTTCTGAGGACAGCCATGCAGATCCGATTCAAACAACTAATTTCCGCCCTGGCCTTGACGCTGGCGGCGTGCGCGGGCACCGCGTCGGCCGAGACCATCCACGTCGCGATCGACACGTCCACGTTCGGCGCCGCCAGCGGCTATGTCGACATGCAGCTGTCCGCCGGCAGCGGCGTGCCGCTGGCCACTGCGCTGGTCAGCAACATGGTCGGCTTCGACAGCACGGCATTCATCGACTCGTGGGGCGTGACGCCGGTCGCGGGCGGCTACCTGTTCCGCAACGACACGTCGAACGACCTGTTCCACGCCGTGGACTTCGGCGGCACGCTGTCGTTCGACCTGACGTTCGACGGCGCGCCGGACCCGCTGACGAGCTATGTGTCGCATTTCGTCGTGTCGGCGTTCGACGACGCGTTCGCGCCGCTGGGCCACACGGATCCGTTCACGGGCGCGTTGGCCGACTTCACGTGGACACCTGCGCTGAACGTGCAAGGGCAGGGGACGATCGGCGGCACGCTGTCCGATCCGGCCGTGACGGCGGTGCCGGAGCCGGCGGGCATGCTGCTGGCGGCGATCGGCCTGGCGTCGTTGGCGCTCGCGCGCCGGCGCCGCGCCTGACGCCGCGCGGGAGTCATCGGCCGGCCCCCGTCGCATGACGGCGGCCGGCCGTTTTACATGGTCAGCTGGAGGCGATCAGGGCCGCGATGTCGGCCGCGGTGAGCGCTCCGCGGTAGATGCGGAATTCGTCGATGCGGCCATTGAAGTAAGGGTCGCCCGAGTACTGCGAACGGCCGATCCAGTTCTGGGTCGTGCCGCCCAGCTGCCACGGCGGCAGGAATTCCGCGCTGTTGGATCCCACGGCGGTGCCGTTCACGTACAGGGTGGCGACCTGCCCCGACAGGGTGACGGCCACGTGGACCCACTGCGCCGTCGGCAGCGCGGCCGTGCCCGTCACGGCCTGTTCGCCCTTGCCGCCGTCGACGGTGATGGCGAAACGCACCACGCCGCTGCTCGAGCGGGGCGTGAGGAACATGTAGCGGCCGGTGCCCGAGCCGAAGTCGAAGATCCGTTCCCAATTCCGTGACGCGTTCCAGTATACCCAGCAGGCCACCGTGAAGTCCGTCAGGTCCGTGACGAGATTGGCCGGCAGGCTCACATAGTCCGTGCTGCCGTTCAGCGCCGGCGCGCTGCCGGACTTGCCCGTCCCCCAGGTGCCGCTGCCCGTCAAGGTGCCGGCGTGGCCCTGGCCGCTGGCGTCGGACAACGCCGTGCCGGTGCCTTCGTTGCAGGCCAGGTACGTGTGCAGCGTCTTGCCGACCTTGGCGGTGGCACGGTTCGAGTCGGCCGTCTCGCCCGTCGGGGTCATGGCGGAGACGACGTAGTACCAGGTGCCCGCGCCCGGGTTGTCGGTGTAGGTCAGCAGGTCGTTGATGCCGCTCGCGATGGTGGTCCACGGGCCGCTCGTCGACGTGGACCGCTTGACGTTGTAGCTCGTCGCGTAGGCGCTGCCCCACCACGACAGCTCCACCTGGCCGGCCGGCGTGCGCGCTTTCAGGCCGCTGGGCGGCACGCCGGCGGCGATCGGGTCGCGCGTGCAGGTGAGGGTGCCGTAGCCCAGCTGGTCGTAGCCGCCGCTCGTCGAGCCGTAGTTGCCGCCGCCGCCTTCCGGCTGGATCTGCAGCGCGAACATCTTCGAATACGGGGCCGCGAGGCCCATGCGGTTCACGTAGTGGTGATAGACCAGTGCCCAGCAGGGCCGGATGTTGCCCTGGCTGTTCGTCGAAAAGACCGTCTGGTTGACGTTGTCGACGTTGTTGTAGGGGACGTAGGGGACCGTGTAATACGTCGTGCCGGACTGGATCAGGTTCCCCTTCGCCACGTATTCGGCGCCCATCAGGAAGCGGTTGTTGTCGTAGCCGTACAGGTCCGTGCCCTGGTTCCAGGCCATCTCGCAGATTGCGCCCATCAGGGCGATGCCGAGCGTGTTGTGGCCCTGGTCGCGCCCGGACTCCTGCCACTGGCCGAGGAAGCCCGGGTGGACGTAGTACACGGCCTGCGCGACGGCGCCGTTGCCCGCGCCGGACTTGAAGTAAGTGACGGCTTCGTCGAACAGGCTCTGGTCGTCGCACAGCACGCCGATGGCCATGATCGACGCCATCTGGCACAGGTCCCAGTTCGCCCAGTAGTGCGTGACGTCCGTGTTGTTGTGGCGGATGAGGAAGTCGTGGTTGATCGAATAGAAGACGTTCCGCATCATGGTCTGGAAGCTGGCGAAATCCGCCGCGGCCCAGCCGCCGTAGGTCCGCATGATCTCGCCCGCGTTGGCGAATTCGTAGCCGTAGATGCCGGCGGCGAGGGCGGCGTCCGTCGTGCCCTGGATCGAGGTCAGCGTGGACGACCACGCATTCATGATCTGCACGGCCTTGTCGGCATACGCGGTGTCGCCCGAGATCTTCCAGCGCAGGGCGCAGGCGTACGCCGCGGCCACGTCGTTGAACAGCGTGGAATAGTTCTCCGAATGGACGCCGTCGTAGCCGCGGTACACGATGGTTTGCGGACGCGGCGTGTACGACAGGCTCGCGTGCGAATTGTTGATCAGGAGGTTCCAGCTGCCGGACCAGGGCGAAGTCGTGTATTTCGCCTTCATGCGGTCGAAGTCCGCCTGGGTGTGCAGCAGGCCCGGATGGACGAAGGCGGTGGCGGCGCCCGTGCCGCTCATCGTGCCGGTCGTCGTGCCGCTGGCGAAGAGGCGTGTGGCCGGCGATTCGGCACCGCCGCCCGCGCCGCAGCCGGCGAGCGCGAGGGCACCGAGCCCCAGCAGGAAGTTGCGGCGTCCCAGCTCGGCGCGCGACACGTCGTCGGGCGCTTCGGCCGGGGTCAGGGCGGGGGCATTGCTGTCGTGCGGTTCGATTCTTTTCATGTGTAGTCTCCATGCCATGCAGGCGTATGTTGAACTGCGATCGAAGTTTGCTGCCGTACTGCCGCGCCGATGCTAGCACGTATACACACTGTTTTGTTATCGTTAACCCCAACCGTAATCAAACTGGTGCCATGTCCAAAACATATCCATTTCGGTAAAAAAGACATGCCTGCGGCGTCATCGCCGCCGGTAAGATGTGGCCGTATCGTAGGTCGTCGTCCGGAAGTTACCGGAGGATTCTTGACAACTTTTCCTGTTGTGATATAACTGGGGAAGTTATCGATACCAAAAATCAATCAAACGACAAGCCCGGCGGCGCCACGTTCCGCATCCACGGGCAAAGGAGACGATCTGTTGTTCACGTTACGTGCGTTCGCGCGCCGCTGCGTCGCGCCGCTTGCCGTCCTGCTGGGATGCCTCGGCGCGGATGCCGCGCAGGCCATCGAGAATCGGCTGCAGGCGCACCCGTTCCCGAATCCGGTCCGCTATACCCACCATAACGACGACTACACGGTGCGCGTGCGCGTCCCCGGCGGGCAGTGGCAGGACCTGTACGAATACAACGTCAAGGTCGACCTCGACAAGCCGCAGGATGCCTCGATGGTCTACTTCAATTTCGACGGCACGGTGGAAGTGGCGGTCCAGAAGAACAACGGCACGTTTTCGAAAGTGGCGGTGCGGCCGGACGCGAAGGGCGTCAAGCCGCTGGTGCGCGACGGCATCGTGTATTTTACGCTGCGCCGCCCGGACAACCTGAGCGTGGAGTTCGACGACGACCGCCTGCACAACCTGCACGTGTTCACGCACGCGATCCGCGCCGACATGCCCGCGGTCCCGGCAAACCTGGCCTCGAACGACATCGGCACGGGCACGCCGCCCGATTTCACGCAGCCCGTCGTGTTCTTCGGACCGGGCATCCACAAGGGCGACTTCCGCCTGCGCTCGCACACGAAGGTTTACATCCACGGTTCCGCGATCCTGAAAAGCCCGCTCGTGATCGACGGCGTCGAGGACGTCAAAGTGTTCAGCGACGGCCTGTTCGACGGGACCGACGTGACGACCATCCGGAATTCGCGCGACATCGTCATCGACGGCCCGATCGCCATCAACCAGCCGCACGGCACGATGCGCTGCATCACGTCGCAGGACCTCGTCGAAACGAATATCCGCACGATCGGCGCCGGCCAGTGGTCGGACGGCCTGGGCCACTTCGCGTGCGAGCGCGTGACGATCGCGGACAGCTTCGTGCGCACGTCGGACGACTGCCTGACGTTCTACAACCACCGCTGGGACATCTGGGGCGATACGCGCGACGTGCAGGTCAGGGACACGACCCTGTGGGCCGACATCGCGCACGCCGTCATGATCGGCATCCACGGCAATACGCCGACCCCGGCGCACCCGCAGAGCGAGGTCCTGGAACGCCTGCGCTTTTCCAATCTCGATATCCTCGAGCACGACGAGGACGACCCGGAATACGAGGGCGCCCTCGGCATCATGGCGGGCGACGACAACCTGGTGCGCGACGTCGTGTTCGAGGACATCCGCGTCGACCGGATCGAGGAAGGGAAGTTGTTCAACCTGAAGATCGCGTACACGGCCAAGTACAACACGAGTCCGGGCCTGGGCATCGAGAACGTCACGCTGCGCAACGTCCATTACACGGGCAAGGGCTCGCCCAGCGCCGCCGCCATCACGGGCCGCGACGCGACGCGCAAGGTGAAGAACGTGACGCTCGAGAACGTGACCGTGGGCGGCAAACGGCTCACCGCGCCGGCGGCGGGGCTGCTCGAGGTGAACGACTTCGTCGAGGGCTTGCGCTTTCGCTGACATAACGATAACCATACAGGAGACCCATGGAATCAACGAACATCATCGCGGCCGTGCTGCTCGCGACGGCGGCGCTCCCGGCGCTGGCGGCGCAGCCGAAGCCGGCCGAGTGGGAGCAGCCGGAAGTGGTCGCGGTCAACCGCGAGCCGATGAAGGCGACCTTCTTCAATTTCGAATCGCGCGAAAAAGCGCTGGCCGGCGACAAGGCCGCGTCGCAATACTTCCTGTCGCTGGACGGCACGTGGAAGTTCAAGTATTCGCCGACCCCGGAAGCGCGTCCGAAGGACTTCTACAAAACGTCGTACGACACCAGCAAGTGGGGACACATCCAGGTGCCGGGCATGCTGCAGACGCAGGGCTACGGCAAGCCGATCTTCACCAACATCAAATATCCGTTTCCGCAGAACGAGCCGTTCATCCCGCATGAATTGAACGAGGTGGGCTCGTACCGCCGCGACTTCGACGTGCCCGCCGCATGGAACGGCCGCGACGTGTACCTGCAGATCGGCGCGGCCGGCGCCGCCTACTACGTGTGGGTGAATGGGCAGAAGGTGGGCTACTCCGAGGATTCGAAGCTGCCCGCGGAGTTCGACCTGACCCGCTACGTGCACCCGGGCCGCAACACGATCGCCATCGAGTTGTATCGCTGGGCGGACGCCTCGTACCTGGAGGACCAGGACTTCTGGCGCGTCAACGGCATCGAGCGCAGCGTGTACGTGTACGCCGAACCGAAGACGCGGCTGCGCGACTACCGGGTGACGGCGGGCCTGGACAAGTCCGGTTATCGCGACGGCCGCTTCGAGCTTGTCGCCGAGATGGCGGGCGCGCCGGCGCAGGTCGAGGTCGAGGCGCGGGTGCTGGACGGCACGCGCGAAGTGCTGCGCGTGAAAGGCACGCCGGGCGCGGACCGGAAGGCCCGGCTGGCCGGCGCGATTCCCGTCGTCAAACCGTGGTCGGCGGAGACCCCGAACCTGTACACGCTGCTGGTGGAAGTGACGGATGCGCAGGGACGACTCGTCTCGGCCACGTCGCGGCGCATCGGGTTCCGCACCGTCGAGGTGGCGGACGGCGAAGTGCGCGTAAACGGCAAGCGCGTCATGATCAAGGGCGTCAACCGCCACGAGCACGACCCGGCCACGTACCGCGTGATGTCGCTGGAATCCATGCGCAAGGATATCGAGCTGATGAAGCGGGCCAACGTCAACGCCGTGCGCACGTCGCACTATCCGAACGATCCGCGCTGGTACGACCTGGCCGACGAATACGGCCTGTACATCATGGACGAGGCGGACATCGAGTCGCACGGCTACATGCAGAAGGGCGACCAGGCGGGGGACCCGCAGAAGCGCGCCGCCATCCAGCTGGGCTACAAGCCGCACTGGCGCGTCGGCCACCTCGACCGCATCTCGCGCATGGTCGAACGCGACAAGAACTCGCCGTCGATCATCTTCTGGTCGCTGGGGAACGAGGCCGGCACGGGGCCGAACTTCGAGAACGCGGCCGCGTGGATCCGCAAGAACGATCCGACGCGCCTGATCAGCTACCTGGGCCACGGCACGATCGGCGAGGAGCACCTGCCGAACGCCTACGTCGACATCTACGCGCCCATGTACGATGACATCGAGAAGATGGAAGACTATGCGCTGGACCCGAACTACCGCCAGCCGATGATCCAGTGCGAATACGCCCACGCGATGGGCAATTCGTTGGGCAACCTGGAGGATTACTGGAGGGTGATCCGCGCGCACCGCAAGCTGCAGGGCGGGTTCGTGTGGGACTGGGTCGACCAGAGTGTCATCGCGAAGGACGACAAGGGCCGCACGTACTGGGCGTCCGGCTTCGACGTGAACCCGGAACGGGGCGACAACAGCGTCGTCGGCGACGGCGTCGTCCGCTCCGACCGCACGCCCGATCCGGAGTACTACGAGCTGCAGAAAGTCTATTCGCCCGTCGTGTTCGAAGGCGATCCGGCAGCAGGCAGCATCGAGGTCGTGAACCGCTACGATTTCCGCGACCTGTCGCACCTCTCGTTCGACTGGGAGCTGGCGCGCGACGGCGTCGTCGTCGCCCGCGGCACGCTTCCCGATGCGGCCACGCCGGCCGGCGCCCGTCAGAAACTGGCGCTCGCGCTGCCGGAGGTTGCAAACGGCGGCGAACGTGTGCTGACCGTGCGGGCGAAGAGCCGCGCTGCGCTGCCGGGCGTGGAGCAGGGCGCCGTCGTCGGCTGGTCGCAGTTCGTGCTGGCGTCGTCGCGCACCCCGCAGAAACAGGTGGCAGCCGTGGCGCCCGTGCGTACGGATGGCGCGGTGGAACTGCGTGCCGGCGACGCCGTGCTGCGTCTTGCACCGGACACCGGTCTCGTGACCTATACCGTGGCCGGCCGCACGGTGCTCAAGGGTGGCGCGCCGAACTTCTGGCGCGGCCTGACGGACAATGACGAAGGTTCCGGCGTGGACAAGAGTCACGGAGTGTGGAAGACGTTCACGGAGCAGCGCAAGGTGCGCGACGTAACCGTGACCGGCGACGGCGTGCGCGTGCTGTTCAGCTTCGGCGCCGGCGCGGCGCACTGGGAGAACGTGTACCGGATGCGCGCAGACGGCAGCGTCGACGTGCAGGCCAGCTTCACGCCGCTGCGCGACGACCTGCCGGATCCGCTGCGCCTGGGCCTGCGCTTCGACAGCGTGCCCGCGCTCGACGCGCTGTCGTGGTACGGCCGCGGCCCGTACGAGTCGTACTCGGACCGCAAGACGGGATCCGCGCTGGGCCTGTATGCGGGCAAGGTGGCGGACCAGTACCACGGCTATATCCGGCCTCAGGAAAGCGGCAACAAGACGGACGTGCGCTGGTTCCAGCTGCTGGGCGGCGACGGCACGGGCATCCGCGTGGACTTCGATGCGCCATCCGCGTTCAATGCGCTCGCGTTCCCGTACGAAGACCTGTACCTGCGGCCGCGCGGTACGTGGAAGAGTTCCGAGATCGCGCCCCACGGCGACGGCTCGGTGCTGGTCGACATGGCCCAGGCGGGCGTCGGCGGCGACACGGGCTGGAGCCTGGATGGCCGCCCGCACGTGAAGTACCGCATTCCGCTCGCCCCCGCCAGCTACCGGTTCGTGCTTGCCCCCGTGCGTAGTGCGAAGGTGGCGGGCATGTGAACGATAACCCGGGACGCTTCCGTCCCGGATCACCGCGCCGGGCGTTCGTCAAGCGGCCGGCGTCGTGTAAATACCACAGCAAACATGATATTTCGCAAAGGAATTAATTCTTGGAAGGATGGCGCTTATAATTAAACGCAGATTTGTTATCGATACCTAAAACGCCGGCCGCACAGAGCCGGGAAACCATGCCAATCGGACTACAGAGGAGAACCACATGAAACACAAGAGCAATCTCGGACCGAAGATGTCGGTCGTCGCCGTGGCGCTCGCCCAGGCCTTCGCGGGCCACGCCTGGGCGCAGCAGGCGGATGCCAACACCGTCATCGTGACGGGCATCCGCGCCAGCGCGCAATCGTCGCTTGCCGTCAAGCGCGACAGCATGGAGGTCGTGGATTCGATCTCCGCCGACGACATCGGCAAGCTGCCGGACCCGAACGTCACGGAAACCATGACGCGCATCCCCGGCGTGCAGGGCTACCGCTACGGCGGCGAAGGCGCGTCGCCCGTGGGCCAGGGCTCCGGCGTGACGATCCGCGGCCTGTCGGGCCAGACGGCGTCGGAAGTGAACGGCCGCGCCTATTTCACGGCCGGCAGCCGCGAATTCAACCTCGAAGGCGCGATCCCGGGCATGGTGGCCGGCATCGACGTGTACAAGAATCCGTCGGCCGAGCACATCGAAGGCGCCATCGGCGGCCTGGTCAACATCCGCACCCGCAATCCGAGCGACTTCAAGGGCCTGACGGGCGCGCTGAACATCGGCGGACGCTACAACGACCTGGCGAAGAAGGGCAACCCGGAGGTGTTCGGCATGATCGCGAACCGCTGGAACCTGCAGGGCGGCGGCCGCATCGGCGTGATGGCGGCGGCCGTGTTCCAGCAGAGCACGGGCCGTTCGGACAACAACCCGGCCAACGGCGGCGCCAACTACAAGCGTGCCGTGCGGGCCGACAGCGCCGAATACGCGACGCTGGCCGGCGCCAACACGGCGAACGATCCGTCCAAGCCGATGTCGCAGTACGTCGGCCGCACGGATGTCTCCTACCTGGCGAGCGTGCCCACGCTGCCGACGTCGACGACCGCCGGCGCCTACATGCCGAACCTGGCCGGCCTGACCCAGGAGCAGATCGGCAACGTCATGGCGGCGCCTGCGCTCACCAATAACGTGTTCCAGGAAACGATCATGCGTACCCGGCGCGGCCTGAACCTGGCTGCGGACTGGCGCGTCGACAATACGCTGCGCTTCTACGTCGACGGCAACTACACCTATTACCTGTATCACCAGAACTACCGCGGCCTGAACTCGTCGGACAACAACAACCAGGCCAACAACGTCCAGAACCTGCAGACGGCGCCGTTCACCCTGACCGAGCAGCTGGCCAACGGCAACCTCAACGGCGGCAGCAATGACGTCCTCGCCACCAAGCGCTTCCTCAGCGGGAACTTCCTGAACACGAGGGTGACCACGACCGGCGGCGACGAGCACCGTCCGTACACGACGTGGATCGCGGCGACCGGCGCCGAATGGCATCCGACGCCGGCCTTGTTCCTGAAGGCCGACATCAACTTCATCAAGGCGGACCAGACGCAGGACAACCGCGCCGTGACGCTGCTGTCGAATCCGGGCCTGAGCTGGACGGCCAACCGCGTCAGCGACGGCGCGCCGCACCAGTTGACGTTCACCGGGCCGAGCCTGTCCGATCCGGCCAACTTCATGTACCAGGCCTACAGCAACGGCACGCACAATACCGTTCACGACACCGGCGGCGCCATCGCCCTGGACGGTACGTACTCGCTGGATGACGGCTGGTTCTTCAGCCGCTTCAAGTTCGGCGCCCGCGCCGCGCGCCAGTCGAGCAGCTTCAACAACTTCGGATTCGGTGGCCGTCCGCTGACGAGCGACGGCCTCGCGCTGGCGGCCGACGGCAGCAACGGCATCTCGGCGGCGACCGGCGGCCATACGCAATCGTCGCCCACCAACTTCATGGACGGCCTGGCCGGCTATTCGGGCGGCTACGTCGTGTACAACCCCGACCAGCTGCTGGGCAACCAGGTGAGCGGCGCCTTCCCGAAAGCCGGGATCCTGCCGGAGAACGGGCTGGCGGAAAACCTCCTGGCCCGCCGTTATACGAACGAGAAGACCAAGGCGATCTACCTCGTCGGCGAATTCTCGCTGCTGGACGACCGCCTCAAGGGTAACGCCGGCGTGCGCGTCGTCCGCACCAACGGCGAATTCGTGGCGCAGGTGGCGGACCCGATCACCGGCGTCATCGGACCGTACCGCCGCACGACGTCCTACACGAACGCACTGCCTTCGTTCAACCTGACGTACGATCTGGCGAAAGACTTCCTGGCGCGCTTCGGTTACGGACGCGGCATGACCCGTCCGGGACTCGACCAGCTCAATCCGTCCCTCTCCGTCAACACGACACAGGGCACGTTACAGATCGGTAACCCGGATCTGCGTCCGCTGACCGCGAACAGCTTCGACTTCTCGCTGGAGCGCTACTTCAGCAAGACGAACTACCTGGCAGCGGGTGTGTTCGACAAGGAAATCAACGGCTTCTTCAACGACGTCCAGAATTGCGAGACCGTTGCGCTCGCGACGGGCTATACGGGCGCTGTCTCGAACGGTTGCCCGAGCGGCCAGCTGTTGGTGTCGAAGACCCTGAACTCCGAGAAGGGCTACGCGCGCGGCGTCGAGATGTCGGGCCAGTATTTCTTCGACAGCGCGCCGGGCATTCTGAAGAACTTCGGCGTCGCCGGTTCGTACACCTACGTGAAGACGGACAACCCGTTCAACGTGGGCACGAAGGCCGCCCCGAACATCATCTCGACGCCGCAGCCGTTCGCCTCGAAGAACAGCTACAGCGTGAGCGCCCTGTACGAGGACAACAAGGCGTCCGCGCGCCTGGTGTACACGTGGCGTTCGCCGTCGGTGCTGTTCGGCTTCTCGCCGAATCCGATCGATGGCCGCTACATCGACGCCTACGGCATCCTGGACGGCTCGTTCAACTACCAGCTGACCGACAACCTGGCGCTGTCGCTGACCGCATCGAACATCACGAACAAGACGCTGAATCGTAACGTCGGCGGCCTGGGCAACGAGTCGGGCATCGAGCGCCAGCACTACGAGAACGGCCGCTTCTTCGGTTTCAGCTTGCGCTACAAGTTCGGCAACCTGTAATCTTCTCTCTCGTCGCGGGACGCTGTCCCGCTTTCGAACCCGTCACCGGCGTTTGCCGGCGGCGGGTTTTTTTCACGAGAGGCTTTCCGATGACATTCACCCGACGTTCGATCCTCAAGGCCACCCTCGCGGCGCTGCCCGCGCATGGTGCCGCCCGCGGCCTTGCCCAACCTGTGCCCCCCGTACCGGGTACGGTTCCAGTCGATGCGGCGCGTGCCTTCCTGGCCGATCAGGTACGCTTGCTGCCGGGGAGTCCGTTTTATGCAAGGCAGGAGCTGCATCGCAAAGGGGTGCTCGCATCCTACGATCCCGACAAACTGCTCTACGCCTACCGTGCCTTGGCCAGGCTGCCCCAGAAAGACGGCATCGACGGCGGCTACGACGGCTGGGATAGCGGCTTCCTCCGCGGGCACATGACAGGGCATTATTTGTCCGCGGCCTCGCGCATGGCGGCCGCTACCGGAAGCCTGCTGTTCCGCGACCGGGTCGCCTATCTCGTGGGCGAGCTCGCCAAGTGTCAGAAGGCCCTGAACCTGGATGGTTACCTGGCTGCCTTTTCCACGGCCGCGTTCGACCAGCTCGAAGGTAAGCCCGGGGCCGATGGCGGGGGCATCGGGGTCCCTTATTACACGATCCAGAAGATCATGTCGGGCCTCCTCGACGCCCACACCTATGTCGGCAACAAGCAGGCACTCGACGTGGCCACCGGGATGGCCGACTACTTTGGGAAACGGCTCGCCACGCTGGATGCCGCGCAGATCGACAGGATGTTCCGCACGGACGGCAGCCGCAATCCACAGAACGAATTCGGTGCGATGAGTGACGTCCTGACGGAACTCTACAAGATCGACAAGGATCCCCGGCACCTCGAAACCGCCCGCATGTTCAATCGCGCATGGTTTGTCGGCCCGCTCGCCGAGGGCGAGGATCGCCTGGGCGGCCTGCACGCCAATACGCACGTCGCGCAAGCCGTGGGCCTGGCCAACGGCGCGAACGTGAGTGGCAACCCCGAGGAACTGAAGGCGTCCGAGAACTTCTGGCGGCTGGTCGTGCACAGGCATTCGTTCGCCAACGGCGGCAATTCATTTAACGAATGGTTCGACAAACCCGGCGTGGAGGCCGGCCCGTCGATCGATAACCAGAAGGTATTACCGCCGACGACCGCCGAAACGTGTAACACCCACAACATGCTCAAGCTGACCGGCAGGCTGTTCGAGCGCAATCCGCGTGCGGAGCTTGCCGACTACTACGAGCGTGCCTTGTACAACCACGTGCTGGCATCGGTGGCGCCCGATTCGGGCGCCATGACCTACTTCACGCCGTTGCACGGGGACTTTCGCACCTATCTCAACGGCAGCTTTTGCTGCATGGGCTCCGGTATCGAAAACACCCCCCGCTACAACGAAGGCATTTACTTCCACAAGGACGATGCGCTCTGGGTGAACCTGTATATCCCATCCGAGCTCAGTTGGCGGGACACCGGGATGGTATTGCGGCAGCAAGGGGATATCACGCGCGGTGACCCGGTGCGCTTCAGGATCGTCAAACCGGGCGCCGACGCCGTCACGCTCAATGTGCGCGTCCCCGCCTGGGTCGCCAAACCGGTGACAGTCAGGATCAACGGGAAACCGCAACGCGTGGACGCGAAGCCCTCGAGCTACATCGCGTTGAGACGGAAATGGAAGGCCGGTGACGTGATCGACCTGACACTTCCAGCCGGGTTGCGGCTGGAGCAGGCCAGGGACGACGCCTCGATGGTCTCGCTGTTCCATGGTCCCGTGTTGCTCGCCGGAGAACTTGGCAAGGACAACATGCCGGCCAGCGACGTGGGCGACAAGGATGCCTACCTGAAGATCGCGCCGGTGCCGGTTCCCGATCTCGCCGCCACGTCCGGCAATCCCGCCGATTGGCTCGTCCCAGTCGCCGGCGACCCGTCCGCGTTCAGGATCAGGGACGCCGGCCCGGCGAGCGGCATCGTCGTCCGGCCGCTATTCGACCTGCACCATCAACGCTATGCCGCTTACTGGCACCTGAAAACGGCCGGTCAGTACGGCCCGGCGCCCGGCGCCGTCACATTGAAGTAATCGGCTTCGAGGAACGACGGCTGCGTGCGCGGACGCGCACCGACGCTGAACAGGCCGACCTGCGCGCCCACCCATGTCCCCCGCGTGACGGGGAACGCGGCGCCCGCCGGCTTGAATTCGCGGCCGTCAAGGCTGTATGACATGCCGACGAACCCGGTTTCGTACATCGACATGCGCAGGTGCACGTCGTCCGGCGCGTCCGCGAGCAGGACGGTGGACGCCTCGCGGCAGCGCGGTCCGAACGGACCGCACACGGTGTGCACCAGTTCCGTCCTGCCGCCGCTGCGGCGCAGGCCGATCCAGGCGTACTGCATCGCGTTGATGATCAGGCCCGCGCGGTCGCCGTCGACGGCACCCGCCAGCCGCACGTGCGTCTCGGCGACGAAGCGCGACGCGGGCACCTTCTGCGTGAGGATCGCGCCCGCGGCGCGCACGAAACCATCGGCCTCCGGCACGACCTGCGTGGCCAGGCGCAGGTGGCCGGGGTTGTCCGTCAGCGAATACCAGCCGGGCGCCGGATTCGCGCCCCATTGCCATTGCAGGCCCAGTGTCGGGCCGTCGAACGCGTCGCTCGTCGCCGGCGCGGCGGGGCCGAAGCCTTGCACCGGCTTCGTCCAGGTGTTCACGGGTTCGCCGACGCCGGGCACGCGGCCCGGTGCGCCGATGACCGGCCAGCCGTCCTGCCAGCGCATCGGCTGCAGGTGGACGACGCGGCCGTACGGGCCCTTGTCCTGGAAGTGCACGAACCAATCCTTGCCGTCCGGGGCATCCACCCAGGCGCCCTGGTGCGGGCCGTTGACGGGCGTATCGCCCTGGTCCATCACGCGGCGCACCTCGTACGGGCCGTCGATCGAACGCGAGCGGAACACGGCCTGCCAGCCCATCTCCACGCCGCCCGCCGGGGCGAACACATAATAATAGCCGTGCGCCTTGTACAGCTTCGGGCCTTCGACCGTGTGATAGCCCGGGTAGCGGCCGCCGTCGATGATGACCTTGCCGCCATCGTCGAGCAGGCGCGTCGCCTGCGTGTCCATCCGGCGCAGTGTGAGCACGTTGTTGATGCCGGCGCGGCTCTTCGCCCACGCATGCAGCAGGTACGCATTGCCGTCGTCGTCCCACAGCGGCGCCGGGTCGATGATGCCGCGTCCCGGCAGCAGCAGCCGCGGCGGCGTCCACGGGCCGGCGAAATGTTCGGCCGTCGTGACGTACACGCCGTAGTCCGGGTCGGGGTAGAAGATCCAGAAGCGGCCGTCGTGCCAGCGCAGCGTCGGTGCCCACACACCCTTGCCGTATTGCGGGCGGTCGAACACGTTGTCCGGCACCAGGCGGGGCAGGGCGTGCCCGACGAGCGTCCAGTTGACCAGGTCGGGCGATTCCAGCAGCGGCAGGCCGGGCGCGTTATTGAAGCTGGACGCCGTCATGTAGAACTTGTTCCCCACGCGGATCACGTCCGGATCCGAATAGTCCGCGTGCAGGACGGGGTTGCGGTAGCGGCCGTCGCCGAGGTCGGCGATCCACGGCGCGGCGGCGAGGCCCGCGGCCACCGGCGGCTGGGCAGGCCCGGCCACGGTGCGGCAGCCCGCTACGGCCACTGCGGCGAGCAGCACTGCAGCGGCAATGCGCGTGCGCGCGGGCGGATGGGTGATGCGAGAGGCAGGCACGGAAGTCTCCTTGTTCATTCGGTGGTGCTTGGGGTTGTTATCGATCTCATGGTAGCATTGTTGAATTGATGCAATCAAGGCAAACCAGGCTGCATACACGAGGGCCGGGATTGGCGTTTCCCTTGCCCCGGCGGTATCATGTGATGTAATTAGACTATATGAAATCGATAACAAAGCCAGGCCGTCAGACTACAGGACAACAATTACATGGGTAGTGAAACCAAGCAGGGCGACCGCCCGACCGGCGGTGCGACCGTCTGGGACGTGGCGCAGAAGGCCGGCGTCTCCGCGATGACCGTGTCGCGCGTCATCAACGGCAACGCCAGCGTCAGCGACAAGACGCGGGAAAAGGTCAACCGCGCCATCCAGGAACTGAATTACCAGGTCAACGTGGCGGCGCGCGCCGCGCGCATCGGGACGCTGCGCGTCGGCCTGTTGTACAGCAATCCCAGCGCCGCCTTCCTCAGCGCCTTCCTCGTGGGCGCCCTCGGCGAGTGCAGCCAGACGGGCGCCCACCTCATCCTCGAGAACTGCGACAACCTGCGCAGCCAGCGCAAGGCGATCGACCGCCTGATCGCGGACGGCGCCGACGGCATCCTCGTGCCGCCGCCGCTGTGCGACTCCAAGGCCGCGCTCAAGCAGCTGGCCGAAATGGGCATACCCACCGTCGCCGTGGCAACCGCGAAGCCGTCGCCGCAGATGTCGGCCGTGCGCATCGACGACTACGAGGGCGCGCTGACGATGACGAAGCACCTGCTGGCCCTCGGCCACACGGACATCGGCTTCATCAAGGGCGACCCGGAGCATACGCCGGCCCAGCTGCGCTACCAGGCGTTCATCGACGCCATGCGCGACGCCGGCCACCACGTCCCCGCCGAGCGCGTGGCGCAGGGCATGTTCACGTACCGTTCGGGCCTGCTGGCCGCGCGCGAACTGCTGGCGCAGCCGACGCGGCCGACCGCGATCTTCGCCAGCAACGACGACATGGCGGCCGCCGTCATCGCCGTGGCGCACGGCATGCACCTGCAGGTGCCGGACGACCTGACCGTCTGCGGCTTCGACGACACGCCCGTCGCGACGACCGTGTGGCCGGAACTGACGACGATCCACCAGCCGATCACGGAAATGGCGCGCAGCGCCGTCGCCCTGCTGGTGGAACACATCCGCGCGCGCCGCGCCGGCCAGTCGTACATGCCGCAGCACCGGTTGATGCCGTTCACGCTGGTCGAACGCGAATCGACGGAAGCGCACGAGTAACCGTTACCCGCAGTTTCTACCAGTAGGGACGCCACGTGCGGGTCAACCGCACGAGGGCCTCCAGGTAGAAATAATCGCCCCAGATGCACGCCTCGTCCACGCCGACGCCGTTCGGCTTGTGGTACACGCCGTGCTTCAGCAGGCCGCTGCCCGGTGTGCCGCTCGTGTCGGCGTAATCGCCGGCGAGCGTGAGCACGGTGCCGGCGGCCGCGCGTTCGTAGGCGCTGCGCAGCGGGTCGGCCAGCGGCAGGTTGCGGGCAAGTTCCAGCAGGCCGCACGCGGCGATGGCGGCGCCCGAGCTGTCGCGGGGTTCCGTCCCGGACGTGAACACGAGGTCCCAGTAGCAGATGCCGTCCGCCGGCAGGCGGTTCAGGTAATAATTGGCCAGCACCTTCGCCAGGTCGACGAGGCGGCCGTCGCCGTTGTGGCGGTATGCGAGCGGGAAGCCGGAGATGCCCCAGGCCTGGCCCCGCGCCCAGCACGAATCGTCCGCAAAACCCTGGTGCGTCTTGCCGTGCAGGGGCGCGCCGCTGGCCGGGTCGAAGAAGAACGTGTGGAACGTCGAGCCGTCCGGACGGACGATGTGGCGCGCGGCCGCCTCGATGTGGCGGTCGGCCGCCGCGCGGAACGCAGGGTCGCCCGTGTAATCGCTCGCCCAGTACAGCAGCGGCAGGTTCAGGTTGCAGTCGATGATCATGCGGCCGCGCTGGGCCGGGTCGGACAATTCTCCCCACGCCTGGATGATGCCGGCGCCGGGCAGGTAGCGCGCCAGCAGCAGGCGCGCGGCGCCCAGGGCCGCCTCGGCCGCCAGCGGCTCGCCCGTGAGCTGCCAGCCCGCCACGCACGAGAGGCTGTACAGGAAGCCGAGGTCGTGGTGGTCGACGTTGATGCGGTCGCGCTGGCGCGCATGGAAGCTGGCGACGTGGCGCAGGCCCGCGTCGCGGTAGTGCGCGGCGCCGGTCAGCTCGTAGGCCAGCCACAGCATGCCGGTCCAGAAGCCGTTCGTCCACTCCGTGTTGCCCATCGCCTGGTAGACGCCACCCTGCGACGACGGCATCGGGAAGGCGTCGCCGAAGTGTTCCAGGTTGCGGTCGATGCCGTCCAGCGCGCGCGCGATCGCGCGGTCGATGGCGGCCCGGTCGATGCCGCGGTTCCAGTGGGCCGGCAGCGCGGCGGTGTTCAGCGCCTCGAGTGCGGCTGCGTTCAGGGGTGGGGTCATGCTTGCTCCTTGTGGATCATTTTGCTGCTCATTTGCTCAATTCCGGCAGGGGCGCCGCTTCCGGTGCCGTGGTCTCCGGCGGCGTCGGCAGCAGGAACACGGCGGACAGGATGAGGAAGACGAGGCCCAGGCCCGCCAGGATCAGGTAGGTCGCGGAAAAACCGATCCGGTCGTAGCCGATGCCCGCCAGCGACGACAGCGCGAAGATGCCGATCGAGTGGCCGAAGCTCACGCCGACCATGTAGACGGTCGATGCCAGGCGGTTGTCGAAGTGGCGCGCGATGTAGCGGAACAGCGAGACGGCGAGGATCGGCAGTTCGACCGAGTGCAGCAGCTTCATCGCCGAGATCGAGAGGGGACCGACCGCGAGGCCGGAGCCGGCGATCCGCACGAGCATGATGGACCCGGCCAGCAGCAGGCCGTTCTTCGCGCCGATGCGGCGCACGAGCAGGGGCGCGAGGAACAGGCCGCCCGCTTCCAGGAAGATCTGCGCCGAATTCAGGTAGCCGAACATCGCGACGCCCGTCTTCGGGTCCGGGAACAGCGACGCGAAATAGCGCGAGAACTGCTGGTCGAACACGAGGTACAAATTCGTCACGCCCAGCACGAACACCATGAAGCGCCAGAAGCCCGGCATACCCAGCAGCGCGAACGCGTCGGCGAGCCTGACGCCTTCCTTGCCGCGCACGCCCGCATCGGCCGGACCGGCGCGCGTCACTGCCAGCAGCGCCAGCATCACGCCACCGGCGAGGGACGCCAGCGCGAAATTGATGCCCGGGTCGACGTTGTAGATGCGCCCGCTGAACGCGGCGGCGCTGGCGAAACCCAGCGACCCCCACAGCCTCACGCGGCTGTATTCGAAGCCGTCGCGCCGGCCGATGCGGTCGACGTACGATTCGATCGCGTAGCTGCCGGCATTGAAGGTGATCCCGAGGTACAGGCCGCCCACGGCGGCGCCCAGCAGGATGTTCGCCTTCAGCAGCG
>CBIHOW010000004.1:0-141817 GCA_966211695.1 uncultured Massilia sp.
CCCTCGTGCACGTGTACGTGGACGGCTCCATCCTCGTCAACCACGGCGGCACGGAAATGGGGCAGGGCGTCAACACCAAGGTGATGCAGGTCGTCGCGCACGAACTGGGCGTCGACCTGGCCCGCGTGCGCATCGCCGCGACCAATACGAGCAAGGTCGCCAACACGTCGGCGACGGCGGCATCGACGGGCGCTGACCTGAACGGCAAGGCGGCGCAGGATGCGGCGCGCCAGATCCGCGAACGCCTGGCCGCCTTCGCCGCCAAGCAGTACGGCGGTGCCGTGGAAGACGTGCGCTTCGTCGCCGACACCGTGTTCGCGAACGGCCACGAAGTCCCGTTCGGCGAACTGGTGGCGAAAGCCTATCTGTCGCGCGTGCAGCTGTGGTCGGACGGCTTCTATGCGACGCCGAACCTGCACTGGGATCCGAAGACGATGACGGGCAACCCGTTCTTCTACTTCGCGTACGGCGCGGCGGTGGCGGAAGTCGTCATCGACACGCTGACGGGCGAATGGAAACTGTTGCGCGCGGACGCGCTGTACGACGCCGGCAACTCGCTGAACCCCGCCATCGACATCGGCCAGGTCGAAGGCGCCTTCATCCAGGGCATGGGCTGGCTGACGACGGAAGAACTGTGGTGGAATGCGCAGGGCAAGCTCATGACGCATGCGCCGTCCACGTACAAGATCCCGGGCGTGTCGGATTGCCCGGATGCGTTCACCGTAAAACTCTTCAACAACCGCAACGTGGCCGATTCGATCCACCGTTCGAAGGCCGTCGGCGAACCGCCGCTGCTGCTGCCGTTCTCCGTGTTCCTCGCGATCCGCGACGCCATTTCGGCCGTGGGCGATCACAAGGTGAACCCGCCGCTGCGCGCGCCGGCGACGAGCGAGGCGATCCTCGACGCGGTGTCTTTCGTCGAAAACGCCTGACATGGACGCCTGGCTCATCCCCACCGCGCAACCGGCCGTGCTGGTCACGGTCGCGAAGGTCGACGGTTCCGTGCCCCGCGAACCGGGCGCGCGCATGCTGGTCGACGCCGGCGCGCAGTGGGGCACCGTGGGCGGCGGCCACCTCGAGCTGCGCGGCATCGAGACGGCGCGCGCCATGCTGGCATCAGGCGAGGCGCGCCGCATCGAACGCTTCCCGCTCGGCCCGAGCCTGGGCCAATGCTGCGGCGGCGTCGTGCACCTCGCGTTCGAACTGGTCGACCGCGACCAGTGCGCCGAGCTGGCCGCGCGCCGCCATGAAGACTGCTGGCGCGTCGTCGCGCTGGATGGAGAGCCCGACCTCGCACTGGTCGACGCGCTGGGCCACAACCTCCAGCGCAAGGGCGGCCGCTACCCGGATTTCGAGCGCAGCGGCGGCACCCGCGTGCTGCTCGATGACGCCGGCCGGCGCTGGCTCGTCGACCACGTCCCGGCGCCGCGTGCGCACGTGATGCTGTTCGGCGCGGGCCACGTGGGCGCCGCCATCGTGCGCCTGCTGGCCGACTTGCCGTGCCGCGTGACATGGGTGGACGAACGGGAAGACATGTTCCCGGCCACCGTCGCCCCCAACGTCGTCGTGGAAGCGACCGACCTGCCGGAAGCCCTCGTGCGCACGGCGCCCGCCGGTACGAGCTTCCTCGTCATGACGCACAATCATGCGCTGGACCAGCGCCTGACCGAAGCGATCCTCAGGCGGCCCGCGAACCAGGACTGGTTCGGGCTGATCGGATCGGAAACCAAACGCAAGCAGTTCGAGCACCGCCTGCGCGACCGCGGCATTTCCCGCGCCCGCCTGGACGACATGGTGTGCCCGATCGGCGTCCCCGGCATCAAGGGCAAGGAGCCCGCCGTGATCGCCGTCGCCGTCGTCGCGCAACTGCTGATGGTCTGGGAGGCGGCGGCACGCTCCGCCGCGCCCGCGACCGCAACCGAAGGGCACCTCGAAAAACCGTCACGAGCGGCCGCAGTGCCGTTTGAGAAGCGCAGCTGTACGAGTAGTACAGCGAGCATCGCAGAACGGCAATGCAACGCGCAGCAGGTTTTTCGACGTGTCCCATAGTCCCACTGGAACAAGACTGAAATGTCCAACGATACCCGTACCGTGCAGGCCTACCGAGCGAGCCTGCTGCACTTCCACGCCGATCCGGCCTTCGCCGAGAACGCCCACGCCTGGCACCAGGACGGCCTGCTCGTCGTCGAGAACGGCCGCGTGCTCGCCGCCGGCGACTACGACAAGCTGGTCCCGACGCTGCCCGAAGGCACCGACGTCGTCGACTACCGCGGCCACATCATCACGCCCGGCTTCATCGACACGCACCTGCATTTCCCGCAGACCGACATGATCGGCTCGCCCGCGCCGGACCTGCTGCCCTGGCTGGAGAACTACACGTTCCCGACCGAGCGCCAGTTCGCCGATCCCGTGCACGCCCGCACCGTCGCGGAGTTCTTCCTCGACGAGCTGCTGCGCAACGGCACGACGACGGCGCTCGTCTACTGCACGGTGCACAAGGAATCCGTCGACGCATTCTTCGAGGCGAGCGCCGCGCGCAACCTGCGCATGGCCGGCGGCAAGGTGCTGATGGACCGGAACTGCCCGGACTTCCTGCGCGACACGGCCGACCTGCGCGAGAGCGAAGAGCTGATCCGCCGCTGGCACAACCACGGCCGCGCGCTGTACGCGATCACGCCGCGCTTCGCGCCCACGTCGACCCCGGCCCAGCTGGGCGCGGCGGGCGAACTGGCGCGTGCGTTCCCGACGACGTACATCCAGACGCACGTGTCGGAAAGCCGCGACGAATGCGCATGGGTGAAGAGTCTCTATCCCGACAACCGCAGCTACCTGCAGGTCTATGAACACTATGGCCTGATGCGTCCGCGCGCGATGTTCGGCCACTGCATCTGGCTGGACGACGTGGATTTCTCGCTGATGGCCGACACGGGCGCCGCGATCTCGCACTGCCCAACGTCGAACCTGTTCCTCGGCAGCGGCCTGTTCGACGTCGCCAAGGCGGACAGCGTGCATGCCCACGTGTCGCTGGGGACGGACGTCGGCGCGGGCACGTCGTTCTCGATATTGCAAACAATGAATGAAGCGTATAAAGTTGCGCGGTTAAAAGGCAGCTATCTCCCGGCCCTGCGCATGTTCTATCTCGCCACGCTGGGCGCCGCGCGCAGCATGCAGCTCGAAGGGACGATCGGCAATTTTGCCGCCGGCACCGAGGCGGACTTCATCGTCCTCGACCCGAAGGCGACGCCGCTGCTGGCACGCCGCACGGCGAACGGCGACTCGCTCGAGGAAACCCTGTTCGCGCTGGCGCTGCTGGGCGACGACCGCGCGATCCGTGCCACGTATGCGGCGGGCAAGCGGGTGCACGAGCGGGCGCAGTCGTAACGTCGTCCCCGCGCAGGCGGGGACCCAATTTTGCGTGCGTGGCCGCACAAAAAACTTGGGTTCCTGCCTTCGCAGGAACGACGGTTTTTCGGCTGGTGGTAGCTGTCGACCGATTACCTCACCAGCCGAGACCGAAATGACGAAAACCCTGAGCAGCAGCCTGCTGATCACTCTGGCGGCCCTCGCGGCCGCCGCTTCCGCGCGCACCCCGGCGTCCGGCCCCAACGAAGCGGCCACCGCGCGCCACTATGCGTCCCTGATCGCGGGCGCCGAGCCGAAGACGGCGGAGCTGGTCCTGTTCTTCTCGCAGATGCCCAAGGGCGGCGACCTGCACCATCACTATTCCGGCGCGATCTATGCCGAGACCTATGTCGACTGGCTCGACAAGCAGGGCTATTGCGTCAACAAGCAGTCGTACCGCATCGAGACGGACAAGAGCGTCGTCGAGCGCGAACGCGCGCGGCAGCCGAAGGACCGCGCCTGCCTGTCGTCGTCGGACGTGTATGCCGACGACGCCACGTGGCGCGAGCTGCTGCAGCGCTGGTCGAGCAAGGATTTCAATAACCACGGCGCCATCCAGCCGCCGCCGGACCGGCAGTTCTTCCAGACGTTCGGCTACTTCGGCCCCGTCTCGAACGCCAACTTCCACGACGGCCTCGTCGAGCTGAAGAACCGCGCGCTGGCCGAGAACGTGGCCTACATCGAGACGATGTTCAAGAGCCCGGAGACGGTGTCCGATCCCGAATTCGACAAGCGCGCCTGGGACAGCGCGCGCGACGAGGCGAAGTTCGCCCAGCTGCTGGAGTCCGCGCGCCAGAAGCTGAATGCGACGCCGGCGTTCCGGACTTCCGTCGACAGCTTCGTCCGCACCGTCAACGAGGCGGCCCTGGGCATCGACGACGAGAACTTCACGATGCGCTACCAGACCTACGTCGTGCGCCTGTTCTCGCCGTCGCGCGTGTTCTCCTCGATGCTGGCCGCGTTCGAATCGGCGGCGCGGGGCGGCAAGATCGTCGGCGTGAACATCGTGGGCCAGGAAAGCCAGATGGTCTCCATGCGCGACTACACGCTGCACATGCAGATGTTCCGCTACCTGAAGAGGGTCTACCCGAAGGTCAACGTCGCGATGCACGCGGGCGAGCTGGCGCTGGGCGACGTCCCGCCGGAAGACCTGAAGTACCACATCGACCAGGCCCTGAACGTGGCGGGCGCGCAGCGCATCGGTCACGGCATCGACCTCGCGCACGAGACGAACGCCGTCGGCATCATGAAGACCATGCGCGCGAAAGACATCCCGGTGGAGATCAACCTGACGTCGAACGCGTTCATCGAGGGCGTGCAGGGCGAGAACCACCCGATCACGCTGTACCGCAAGTATGGCGTGCCGTACGTGATCTCGACGGACGACGCGGGCGTCACGCGCCACAACCTGGCCAATGAATACGTGCTGTTCGCCAGCCGCTACAAGCCGAGCTACGCGGAAGTCAAAAAGGCGTCGTTTAACAGTATCCGCTACAGCTTCCTGCCGGAGTCCGACAAGCAGCGCCTGACGCGCCTGCTCGACGCACGCTTCGCGCGCTTCGAGTCGGACGTCGCGGCGCTCGAACGCACCGCCGTGAAGCGTTAAGCCGCACGCCCCGCACCGGCGGCGTTCTGTCGCCGGTCATTGGATGTTGTCATCCACCCACAGTTGCAGGCATAAGCTTATGCAGTTTCTGTGGCGTTCCCGCTACAAAAATCATTGTTTCCGACATTGGGTGCTTAAAACAAAGGCAAACCCATGGCGCTGATTTGTGTCGTCCCTATAATCGCGCCGGTGGTTTTCATAGTGCAGTGCACAAGTGGCAAAACGGAAACAGCTGAACATCGTAAATTTATACTGAATACGTATAAATTTCTAAAGGAAAACATATTTGTCAGTCATGTAGGGCTAATGCATGATCGGCGGCTGTAGCTGGAAATTTAGCAAGTTTTTCGTCAGGGCGATGGCAGCGAGAAAAAAGCATCTGATTGCCGATTGGTCATCAATCTGAAATATCCATTCTCTATACTGCCGTTTTTTGTTTTTTTTACGAACAGATTTCGGGAACGGCAGGTTTAAAGCTGTTTTTAGTTTTTATATAACAATCTAGGGAGTTTTCGATGCAATCCGCTTTTAATCAACAACCCAAGTTGCGCTTGAGCATGATCGCTCTGGCATGCCAAGTGGCATGCTTCGCGACTGCGGCCAACGCCCAGACTTCGACGGAAAAGACCGATACCGACGCGGGCCAGACCCGTACCGTGGTCATCACCGGCAAGAAGACCGGCATGGGTTTGATGGTGACCGAAGATGCTCCGAAAGCGCGTTCGACCATTACGGCTGCGGAACTGGAAAAACAGCGTCCGACCGGCAATGCCTACCAGGCGCTGGAACTGCTCCCGTCGGTTAACAGCTACAACTACGATGCTACCGGCCTGTTCGGTGGCGGCCTGACCCTGCGCGGCTTCAACAGCGACCAGATCGGTGCGACCATCAACGGCGTGCCGGTCAACGACTCGGGTTCGTTCTCGGTCTACCCGCAAGAATATGTTGACCAGGAAAACACCTGCTCGGAATTCGTCACCCAGGGTTCGACCGACGTCGACTCGCCGCAAGTCGGCGCATCGGGCGGTAACTTCGGCATCATCACCTGCAACCCGGAAGACAAGCAGCGCGTCCGCTACATGCAGACCATCGGTCAGCTGAACATGTACAAGACGTTCGTGCGCTACGACACCGGCCGCCTCGCGGATGGCCGGTCGAAGGCGTTCATCTCGATCTCGCGCGCCAAGTCGGACAAGTGGAAGGGCGAGGGCGAAGCCCAGCGCAACCACATCGACGCCGGCTTCAACTACGACTGGGACCGCTTCAACTACATCCACGCCACCGTGCTGTGGAATTCGGCAAAGAACAATAACTTCCAGAGCTACAGCCGCGCCGACTTCGCCAAGTACGGCTACTACTGGGACTACGCCCCGGTCTTCGCCGGCCATGCGACCCCGACCGCCGGCCAGGCCGACGTCGATCCGTCCACGTCCACCGCATCGCCGGCCTACTACAAGCTGTCGATGAACCCGTTCAAGAATGCCATCGCGTCGGCCACCGCCAAGTTCCGCCTGCGTGACGACCTCGACATCAAGATCGTGCCTTACTACTGGTACGGTTTTGGCAACGGCGGTACGCAGCAGAAGACCCTGTCGGAAGCCAAGGGATTCCTGGGCGGCGCGGTCGACCTGAACGGCGACGGCGACACCAAGGACACGGTGACCGTCGCCAGCGCCAGCGTGACGCGTACGGGCCGTCCGGGTATCACGACGTCGCTGAACTGGAACGTCGGCAGCCACAACGTCATCGGCGGCGTGTGGTGGGAGCGTGCGAACCACGAGCAGACCCAGCCTGCCGTGCGCGTGGACAACGCGGGCAACATGCATGACCTGTGGCTGCAGGACGACCAGCTGAAGCGCGCGACCGGCGTCGTGTACCAGGGCCGCGACTGGAAGACGGTGTCGACCGCCTACCAGGCCTTCGTCCAGGACACGATCACGCTGATGGACGACAAGTTGACGGTCAACCTCGGCCTGCGCACCCCGCACATCAAGCGTGACTTCAAGAACTTCGCCAACGAAGGCGCGCCCGTCAACTACCACGTCGAGCGCAGCTACAGCGACGTGCTGCCGCAGATCGGCGTCCGTTACCGCGTGACCAACGACGACCAGCTGTACGCGTCGCTGGCCAAGAACATGAAGGCCCCGGGCAACTTCGTGTACGCCATCACCAACGGTAACGTGCTGGTCGACCGGACCACGGGTGCGATCACCATCAAGAGCGACGTGAAGCCGGAAGTGTCGTACAGCTTCGACGCCGGCTACCGCCACCAGACCAGCAAGTGGATCGGCACCGTGGACGTCTACGCGACCGATTTCCGCGATCGCATGGCCACCGCCTACGACCCGGTCAACCTGGTGAGCTCGACGACCAACGTCGGCAAGGTGAAGAACTACGGCTTCGAAGTCGAAGCGGGCAATACGCCGATCAACGGCTGGTCGGCCTATGTCTCGTACGGCTACATCCATAGCGAGATGAAGGACAACCTCCAGGTGGGCGCGAACCAGTTCATTCCGACGGCCGGCAACGAGTTCCCGCTGACGCCGAAGCAGAAGCTCGGCCTGTCGCTGCAGTACGAGCAGGGCGCGTTCTGGGGCCGCCTGACGGCCAAGACCACCAGCCAGCAGCAGGCCTCGCTGGCGAACGACGAGCAGGTGCCGGGTTATACGCTGTTCGGTATCGATGGCGGCTACAAGTTCCAGGACTTCGGCGCCATCAAGAACCCGAAGCTGACCTTCAACGTCAGCAACCTGACCAGCAAGGAGTACTACAACCCGTCGTCGCAGAGCGTGATCAACGCCAAGGCCTACGGCACGGTCACGGCGAAGAACGTGTTCTACTACGCAGGTGCGCCGCGCTTCGTCTCGGCAACGCTGTCGCTCGACTTCTGATCGGGACCGCAGCGTAAACCAGTAGTCTCCTGGCGGGCCTTCGGGCCCGCTTTTTACTTTCGCGAACGGCATGTATTTACCCATGTTATCCCGCACCTTCGTCTCCGGTGCCGTCCTCGCCCTGGCGCTGTCCGGTTGTACCGCGCCGGCCGCGCGCAAGCCGGCTTTGCCGCTCGAGATCAACCTCGTCGCGCTGAACGACTTCCACGGCAACCTCGAGCCGAGCAAGTACACGTACACGCCGCCGGGCTCGACGCAGCCGCGCACGATCCAGGCGGGCGGCATCGACGTGCTGAAAGGCGCGCTGGACACGTTCCGCAAGGACGACCCGGACCTGCTGTTCGTCGCGGCCGGCGACCTTGTCGGCGCGAGCCCCACCGCGTCGTCGATGTTCGCGGACGAACCGAGCATCGAAGCGCTGAACCGCATGGGCCTCGTCGCCAGCTCGCTCGGCAACCATGAATTCGACCAGGGCCCGAAGGAACTGCTGCGCCAGCAGCACGGCGGCTGCGATTCGCCGCGTCCCGCGAAAGCATGCCGCTTCTCGCCCGATTTCAAGGGCGCCGGTTTTACTTACCTCGCTTCCAACGTCGTCGACGCGCAGACGGGCAAGAACCTCGTGCCCGGCTGGCGCATCGTCGACGTCAAGGGCGTCAAGGTGGGCCTGATCGGCGCCGTGCTGCACGATCTCGCGTCCGTGACGATCGCGTCGTCCATCAGGGGTCTGGCCGTCAACGACGAAGCGGCCTCCATCAACGCCGTGCTGCCCGCCATGCGCGCGCAGGGGGCGCAGGTGTTCGTCGTGCTGATCCACGAAGGCGGCTTTGCCGACCAGCCGTACGACAAGGCCGATTGCGACACCCTGCACGGTCCCATCGTCGCCATCACGAAGAAACTCGATCCCGCGATCCGCCTCGTCATCAGCGGCCATTCGCACACGGGCTACCTGTGCAAGGTGGACGGCAAGGTCGTCACGCAGGCGGACGCCTACGGGCACCTGCTGTCGCGCATCAAGCTGACGCTGGACCCGGCCACGAAGGCCGTCCAGGACATCCAGGTGCAGAACGTCGTGATGGCGCCGGACGCATTCACGCCCGACGCGAGCCTGTCCGCGTACCTGGCCGACGTGCGCGCGAAGAGCCGCGCCGAGCTGGCCAAGCCGGTGGCGCGCGTGCAGAAGGCCTTGTCGCGCAAGGAGAATGCCGACGGCGAATCGGTGCTGGGCGGCGTGATCGCCGACGCGGCCGTCGCCGCCACGCGCGACCAGGGCGCGCAGATCGGCTTCATGAACCCGGGCGGCATCCGCAAGGACCTGGAAACGGGAGAAGGCGGCGTCGTCAGCTTCGGCCAGGCGCAGGCCGTGCTCCCGTTCGGGAACACGCTCGTCGTGATGGACCTCACCGGCGCGCAGCTGCGCCGCGTGCTCGAACAGCAGTGGGACCGGCCGGTGTCGTCCGATCCGTCGATCCTGGCCGTGTCCAGCAGCCTCACGTACGACTGGGACAGCACGCAGCCCGTCGGCCGCCGCACGGCGAACGTGAAGGTGGACGGCAAGGCGCTCGACGACGGCAAGGTGTATCGCGTGGTGGCCAACAACTTCCTGGCCGAGGGCGGCGACAACATCCCGATGTTCGCCAAGGGCACGCGCCGCGTGGAGACGGGCCTGCGCGACCTCGATGCGCTGATCGCCTACCTGCAAAAGCATCCGGAGACGGGTGGCGCGCCACAGCGTATCCGCAAGGTGCGCTAACGATATGAGCGTCATGACGTTGTAGGGTGGGCACCCTGTGCCCACCAAACCGTATAAACAGTATTTAACGAGAATCTCATGAAGAAAATTGCATGTGTCGTGGCGCTGGCCGGCGCCTTCGTGTCGCTGGACGCGGCCGCCTGGGGCACGGACGGCCATCGCGCCGTGGGCGCCATCGCCGACAAGCTGATCAAGGGTTCGCACGCCGAGGCGCAGGTGAAAGCGCTGCTGCTGCCGGGCGAATCGCTGGAGGCCGTGTCGACCTGGCCCGACTGCGTGAAGGGCAACTGGTGCGGTCCGCAGACGCCGGAAATGATCGAGTACGTGAACGCGAATCCGAAGCACAGCGAATACCACTACACGGACGTGCCGTTCCAGCTCGACCACTACCACGACGGCGCCGCCGGCACGGCCGACGACGACATCGTGCAGACCCTGAAGGAAGCGATCGCCGTCCTGCAGGGCAAGGACACGCCCGCGACCAATCCGCACAAGTTCACGAAGCGCCAGGCGCTGATCCTCGTCACGCACCTGGCCGGCGACATCGTCCAGCCGCTGCACGTGGGCGCCGCCTTCGTCGACAAGAACGGGAAGTTCGTCGTGCCGAAGACGAAGGCCGAGATCGACGAGACCGTCGTCTTCGATTCGCGCGGCGGCAACAACTTCCTGATGGACGATGCGAAGATCGAGCAGATGTCCGCGAATCTCATTCCGCCGGGCGAACCGAAGCCGGTGAAACCGGGCGTGCCGAAGGCGCTGACGAAGCCGTTCCATTCGTACTGGGACAGCACGACGGTCGACTATGCGTTCCGCCGCATCCGCACGAAGACGCCGGAGCAGTTCGCCCAGGCCGCCATCGACGGCAAGCCGGACGTCGCGCAGAACACGGGCGACCCCGTCACGTGGCCGTACCAGTGGGCGGACGATACGCTGGCGGTCTCCAAGATCGCATTCGCCGGCGTCACGGCGGGCAAGATCGTGCCGCAGACGGGCAAGAAGGGCGAGACCTATTACACGTGGAGCCTGGAAGTGCCGGCCGATTATCCGGTGCCCAGCTCGGCGCTCGCAAAGACACAGATGATCAAGGGCGGCTACAACCTGGCCGCGCTGCTGAAGGCGATCTGGCCGTAATCCCGGCGCCAACCTTCCGCAAGCCGCCGCGCGCCCACGAGGCCGCGGCGGCTTTTTTTTATGGGTTAGAATCCGCGCAACCCAACCTGGACCCTCACTATGCCGACCATTCCTCGTTTCATTGTCCCTGCGGCTGCGCTGCTGGCCTTCGTTCCCGCGCAGGCCGCCGAACAAAACCTGCCGCTGTGGGAAGCCGGCATCGGCGCCGCCGTGTTCAATACGCCCGCCTACCCGGGCGCATCCGACCGCAGCAACCGCGGCCTCGTGCTGCCGTTCCTGCTGTATCGCGGCAAGGTGCTGCGCGCCGACCAGCAGGGCGTCGGCGCGCGCCTGCTGGACACGGACAAGGTCGAATTCGACATCGGCTTCGCCGGCGCGTTGCCGTCCCGTTCGAACGACGTGGACGTACGCCGCGGCATGCCCGACCTCGGCACGCTCGTCGAATTCGGTCCGCGCGTGAAGTATAAATTCGCCGACCTGGGCGGGGCGGGGCGGCTGCGTTTCGAACTCCCGGTACGTGCCGTCATCGAAGCCCGCGGCGGCCTGCGCCGCCAGGGCTGGACGACGGAGCCGCGCTTCGTGTGGGAACGCCGCGGCGACGCCGGCCGCTGGACGGTGGAAGCGCAAGTGGGCGCCGTGTTCGGCGACCGTCGCATCCACGGCTATTTCTACGACGTGGCGCCGCAGTATGCGACGGCGGACCGGCCGGCGTACCGGGCGGACAGCGGGTTGATGCTGGTGCGCACGGGCGTGTTCGGCACGGTCCGGATCAACCCGGACGTGCGCGCGTTCGCGTTCGTGCGACTGGACAGCTATGCGGGGAATGCGAACCGGGACAGTCCGCTGTTCAGGAAGGATTTCGGCCCGTCGGCCGGGGCAGGATTGGCGTGGACGTTGGCGCGCTCGTCGCGGCGCGCCAACGAATGATGTTCAGCGCGACTTGACGAACGGCTTGCCGATGGCCTTCGGTGCCACCGACTTGGCCATCAAACCGGCCAGCACGACGACGGTGACGATGTAGGGAATCGCCTGGATCAGGGAACCCGGCAGGCGGCCGACGACCGGCAGGTCGACGCCTTCGAGCTGGATCTGGATCGCGCCGAACAGGCCGAACATCAGGCAGCCCAGCACCGTGTGCAGCGGGCGCCAGTTGCCGAAGACGAGCGCCGTCAGCGCCAGGTAGCCGGCGCCGGCCGACATGTCGCGCAGGAAGAAGCCGCTCTGGACCAGGGTCAGGTACGCGCCCGAGAACGAGCACAGGACGCCCGCCACGAGCATGGCGAGGTAGCGCGTGCGCTCCACCGAGACGCCGGCCGCATCGGCCGCATGCGGGTTCTCGCCGCACGCGCGCAGGCGCAGGCCGAAGCGGCTGTGGTACATGACCCAGTGCACGACGGGCAGCAGCAGGAACGCGACGTAGACCAGCACCGACTGGCCGCCGATCAGGTGGCCGTACAGCCAGCCGATGACGGGGATGTGCTCGACGGCCGCCGTGCCGGGCAGGACGACGTCGAGCAGGCGCGCGTTGCGCAGGTCCGGCGTGCGGCCGCCCTGCTGGAAGAAGAATTGCGCGAGCACGAACGTCAGGCCGCTCATGGCGATGTTGATGGCGATGCCGGCCACGAGCTGGTTGCCCTTCTGCGTGATCGACACGAACGCCTGCACCATCGCGAGGGCGACCGACACGCCCATGCCGGCCAGGATGCCGTACCACGGGTTCTGCGTGGCGTAGGCGACGGCGGCCGACGCGAATGCCGATGCGAGAATCTTGCCTTCGAGGCCGATGTCGACGACGCCCGAGCGCTCCGCGAACAGGCCGGCCAGCGCGGCGAACATCAGCACGGGCGCGTTGCGGATCGTGGAGACGATGATGCTGGCGAGTTGGAAGTCTTCCATTCAAATCCCCTTGTTGGAACGGGTGACGTCGAGCAGTTTCAGGATGGCCGGGGCGTAGAAGTTTTCCATCGCGCCGCAGAACAGGATGATCAGGCCCTGGATGAAGATGAACGTCTCCTGCGGGATGTTCGGCTTTTCCAGCGAGAGGTCGAAGCCGCCCTGGATCAGCGCGCCGAACAGCACGGAGGACAGGAAGATGCCGACCGGGTGCTGGCGGCCCATCAGCGCAATGGCGATGCCGACGAAACCCGCGCCGGCGGGGAAGTTCAGCGACAGGTAGTGCGTCGAGCCCATGACGGAGTTGACGGCGCCGAGTCCGGCCAAAGCGCCCGACACGAGCATCGTCACGATGATCGTGCGGCTGATTTTCACGCCCGCGTAGTGCGCGGCGTGCGCGTTCAGGCCCGTCGCGCGCAGCTGGTAGCCCCACGACGAACGCCATACGGCGACGCCGTAGACCACCAGGGCGAGGATGGCAAGAATAAAACTGATGTTCAGCGGCGTGTCGCCCAGCACGGGCAGCAGCTTGTTCAGCAGGGGCAGGGCGGCGCTGTCGGCGAACACGCGCGAAGCGGGGTTCTGCTGGCCTTCCGGGATCAGGTATTTCACGATCACGAAGTTCATCAGGCTCGCGGCGATGAAGTTGAACATGATCGTCGTGACGACGACGTGGCTGCCCCGTTTCGCCTGCAGGTAGCCGGGAATGAAGGCCCACAGCGCGCCGAAGACGGCCGCGCCGATCATCGCGAGCGGGATCAAGAGGATGCCGGGCAGGTGGGCGTCGAGCGCGAGCACGACCCAGGTCAGGCCCAGGCCGCCCACGTACATCTGGCCTTCCGCGCCGATGTTGAAGAGGCCCGCCTGCATCGCGATCGACACGGCGAGGCCCGCGAAGATGAAGGTGCTCGCGTAGAACAGCGTGTACGCGAGGCCTTCCGGATCGAGGATCGCGCTGTCGACGAGGATGCGGAGGGATTCCGACGGGCTCTCGCCCAGCAGGTGGATCACGAGCGCCGCGACGAGCAGCGCCGACATCAGGTTCAGGATGGGCAGGACGAAACCCGTGGCCCAGCGTGGGAGTTCGGTCTTTTTCATGCTCGGTTTCCAGCCTTAGGACTTGTGCATGCCGCCCATCAGCAGGCCGATGCGGGTGGTGTCGAATTCGTCGATGGGGAGGATGCCGGTGATGCGGCCGCCGGACATCACGATGATGCGGTCCGCGAGCGCGCGCACCTCTTCCAGTTCCACCGACGACAGCAGGATCGCCACGCCTTCGTCGCGCAGGCGCAGCAGCTGCGTGTGGATGCTTTCGATGGTGCCGATGTCCACGCCGCGCGTCGGCTGGCCGACCAGCATCAGCTTCGGCTTCGCGGCCACTTCGCGCGCGATCACGACCTTCTGCTGGTTGCCGCCCGAGAGCAGGCCGATACGCAGGTCCGGATTGTTCGGGCGGACGTCGAACGCCGTCATCAGGTGCGCGCAGCGCTGCGCGATCTTTTTATAGTCGAACAGGCCCCAGCGGTTCTTTACATGGTCCTGGTAGCCGAACACCGTGTTCTGCATGACGGAGAAATCCTTGATGACGCCGTCGCGCAGGCGGTCTTCCGGCACGTGGCCGATGCCCAGTTCGCGGAACGTGGCGGGCAGGCCGTCCGCGTTCGAGCGGCCCGTGTACGGCAGGTCGCGACCGAGGAATTCGACCTTGCCCGACGTCGGCAGGCGCATGCCGGACAGGATCTCCAGCAGCTCGCTCTGGCCATTGCCCGACACGCCCGCGATGGCGACGACTTCGCCCGCGCGCAGGGCGAAGTCGATGTCGGACAACAGGGCCACGCCGTTCGCGTCCTTCAGCTGCAGCTTCGAGACCTTCAGCACTTCCGCGCCCGGGTTGTACGGCGCGCGCGGCAGCTCGCTCTGGATCGGGCGGCCGACCATCATGTTGGCCAGTTCCTCGCGCGACGTCTCCGCCGTCTTCACCGCGCCGACGACGCGGCCCGCGCGCATCACGGTCACTTCGTCCGTGATCTCCATGATCTCCTGGAGTTTATGCGTGATCAGGATGATGGTCTTGCCCTGTTCCTTGAACAGCCGCAGGATCTCGAACAGCGACGCCGTCTCCTGCGCGGTCAGCACGGCGGTGGGTTCGTCGAGGATCAGGATGTTGGCGCTGCGGTAGATCTGCTTGAGGATCTCCACCCGCTGCTGCGCGCCGACGGACAGGTCGTGGATCGTCGCGAGCGGATCGACGTCGAGGCGGTAGCGGTCGCAGATCTCGCGCAGCTTCGCTTCCACGGCGCCGCGCTGCGCGGCCAGCTTGAAGCCGCCCTCGTTGCCCAGCATGACGTTGTCGAGGACGGTCATGTTCTCGACGAGCATGAAGTGCTGGTGCACCATGCCGATGCCGAGGGCGATCGCCTCGTGGCTGGTGCGGATGTCCCGGGGCTGGCCGTCGATCAGGACCTGGCCGCTGTCGGCATTGTAGTAGCCGTACAGGATGCTCATCAGGGTCGACTTGCCGGCGCCGTTTTCGCCGATGACGCCATGGATCGAGCCCTTGGCGATGGCGAAGCTGACGTCGGCATTCGCCTGCACCGCCCCGAAGGCTTTGCTTATGTTGCGAAATTCTACGGCTGGCTGCATAGCGGTCTGTCCATTCATTTAAAAGCGCGCCGCGCCGGCATGGAAACCGGCGCGGCGCGCTTCACTGTAAAACTGCGTTCGATTCCGTGTTACTGCACCGGGCACGAATTGGCCGCGCGATAGTCGACCACCTTGATCTTGCCGGCGATGATGTCGGCCCGGGCGCCCGTCACGCGCTTTTCCATCTCGGGCGTGACGACCATGCGGTTGTCCTTGTCGAGCACCCAATCGACGCCGCCTTCCTTCAGGCCTTCGTACGTGATGCCGGACGTGAACTGGCCGTTCTTCGCCTTCATGAACGCTTCGTACGCGGCATTGTCGACGCGCTTGACCATCGACGTCAGCATCGTGCCCGGGTACAGGTAGTTCTGGTTGGAGTCGACGCCGATCGCCAGCTTGCCCTTTTCCTTGGCCATCTGCAGCGCGCCCATGCCGGAGCCGCCCGCGACGGCAAAGACGACGTCCGAGCCGCGGTCGAATTGCGCGCGTGCCAGCTCGCCGCCCTTGGCCGGATCGTTCCAGGCCGCGGCCGTGGTGCCGACCATGTTCTGCAGCACCTGGATCTTCGGATTGATGGCGCGCGCGCCCTGCACGTAGCCGCAGGCGAACGCGCGGATCAGGGGGATGTCCATGCCGCCGACGAAGCTGATCGTCTTCGTCTTCGACGCCATCGCCGCGGCGACGCCGACGAGGTACGAGCCTTCCTCTTCCTTGAACAGCACGGAGTTGACGTTCTTGCCCTGCGCATTGCCGTCGATGATCACGAAGTGCACGTTCGGGTATTCGGCCGCGATCTTTTGCACGGGTTGCGTCTGCGAAAAGCCGATCGAGACGATCAGCTGCAGCTTCTTGCGGGCGAGGGCGCGCAGGACCTGCTCGGCCTGGGTGTCGTAGTTGGCCTGGGCTTCAAACACCTTGACGCCGGTCTCCTTCGTGAACCGTGCGACGCCTTCCGCGGCGGACTGGTTGAAGGATTTGTCGAACTTGCCGCCGGCATCGTAGACGATCGCCAGCTTCGCGCCCGCCATGTCGGCGCTGGCGCCGGCGCTGATGCACAGCGCCGCGATCGTCATACAAATATGCTTGAATTTCATCGATTACGCTCCTGAATCCCGTATTGTACCGGCGCAACGGCTGTGCAGGGAGGGGGATTCTCGGAACTATGCATCAGCCAGTTTATTCATGGCAAATACGATTTTACTTTGCCATTTATTTGGTTGAAATATAAATAGCGCCGTTTCAGTCGGCGAGCGGGAGCGCGGGCGGAATGGCGATGGCGGCGACCGTCGGAGTCGTCGATGTCGTCGCGGCCGGGATGACGATGTCGACGGCCGGTGCCGGAATCGGTGCGGTGGACGGCAGGCTCGCCGTTTCGACCGGCCGGGCGAACTGCGACGTGAGGAAGCGGGCGATGCGGGCCTGCGTGTCTTCCAGGTAGGGGATATTCAGGTGGTCCGAGTCGGGCACGGTTTCGTCCCCGATCAGCTGGGCCAGCTTGGCGACGAGCTGGTCGGTGTGCGAGTGCGGCACGACGTCGTCGCTGGCCGCGCGCAGCACGAACGTGGGCGCCTTCAGCGTGGGCGCGTACTTGATCGACTCGAAGCGGTGGCGCAGCATGTACTCGATCGGCATCACCCGGAACTTGCGCTTGGCGAGCGCGAGGATCGAGTCGTAGGGCGTGATCAGCACGACGGCGTGCACGGGCCGCTCCTTGGCGACCTGCACGGCCACGCCGGACCCGAGGCTGCGGCCGACGACGGCGATGCGTGTCGGGTCCACGTGGTGATGCGTCGCCATCCAGTCGAACAGCATGCAGGCGTCGTCGACCATGTGCGCTTCGGCCGGGTCACCGTGGGAATCGCCGTAGCCGCGGTAGTTCACGGCCAGCACCGCCATCCCGGGAAACAGCTTGCCGGCATCGCGCACGACCCAGGACACTTCCTCGGAGCGGCCGCCGAAATAGACGACGGCGGGACGCAGGCCGGGCATCTTCGGCGTCATCAGCCAGCCGGACAGCCGCGTGCCATCCTTGGCGCGCAGCACGACGGGACGGGTGCGGTGGCCGCTGCTGCGCGGATGTTCCACTTCGCGCTCCACGGTGGGATTGAACACGAGACGGCGCTGGTTCGCCGCGACCGCGGCCGTGAGGCCCAGCCACAACATGCTGGCAAAGCCAGCCATACCTGCCGCCAATTTTTTATGTGTGCTCATGTATACAGTCTACCTCTGGCTACGGATGAAGTCTGTGCGCTGCCCATCAAATACACCTTGATTATGGTGCGAATTCACGAAGAGTAGCTTCGCTGCAACATCCTGTTACAGCACCGGCGTTGTATCCGTGCCGAAGGCTTTGTTAGGCTGTCCATGAAGACAGGATCCGGAGGTTCGATGAAGTGGAAAACGGTCGTGCCGGCATGTGCCGCGCTGGGCCTGGTCGCGGTGCTGGTGGTGCCGGCGTGGCGGTCGGCGCCGCCGGCCGTCGCGCCGGGTGCCGTACCCACGCCGGCTTCGTCGACGGCCGGGGTGGCGTCCGGGCCGGCCTGGCTGTCCGACCTGGGGGCGCCGCCGGCGCTGCCGCCGGCGCCTGCCGAACCGCTGGCGCAGCGCATCGAGCGCCTCGTCGCGAGCGGCGATCCGCGCGACTCCTATCGTGCATGGTGGCTGCTGCACGCCTGCGTCGTGTTCGGGCGCACGGGCCACCTGCCCGAGCGTGACGGGACGGAGCCGGATGCCATCGCCGATCCTGCGCATGCCTGCGCGACCGTGAACGAAAGAATGAAGATGGCACGTATCGATTACCTCGAGCGCGCGGCGCGCGGGGGCGTTGACGGTGCGCTGGCGGAACTGGTCGAAGAAGGCCCGTTCGGCGACCCGACCGCCTTCACGACGCGCCCCGACGATCCCCTCGTGAAGGAATGGAAAGCGCGGATCAACGGGATGTTGAACGAGCAGGCCGAGCAGGGCTACTGGTCCAGTCTCTATCAATTGTTCACCGGCTTCTGGTTCGGCCACCCGGCCATCGCCGCGGACCGCCAGAGCGCGCTGGCCTACGGCATGGCGCTGCGCGACATCATGGTCAAGCTGGACGGCGTGCCCGAGCAGCAGGCCATCCCGTTCAACGGCCCCTTCCTCGACGAGATCGGCACCGGTCTCACCCCGGACCAGAAAGCGCGTGCGCAGGCGCGTGCCGATGCGATCGTCGCCCGCGCCGCAGGCCAACGAGACATTGCAAATCGGATATCGATCAAGGAAAAAAAGTAATTGGTCGAGGTCATGGTATCGACTCTACGATGGGAGGATCCTGGAGAGATAGATATCGATAACATGAATATTCTGAAATTGTTCCTCAGCCTGGCGCTGCTGTTGAGTGGATTGCCGGCCTGGGCATCGGCCCAGGCGGTCCGGCCCGAGGGTCCCTGCGACATCTATGCGAAGGCGGGCGCGCCCTGCGTGGCCGCGCACAGCACGACGCGCGCCCTCTATGCCGCATACAACGGGCCGCTGTACCAGGTCATGCGCCAGTCGGACCGGAAAACGCGCGACATCGGTGTCGTGAAAAACGCCGGCTATGCGAACGCGGCGGCGCAGGACGCGTTTTGCGCCGACACCTATTGCTGGATCACGATCCTGTACGACCAGTCGGGCAAGCGCAATCACCTGGTGCAGGCGCCCCGCGGCACCTGGACGGGGCCCGCGCTGGGCGGCATGGACAATCTGCCGCTGGCAGACCTGGCGCCCGTCACCGTCATGGGCCACAAGGTCTATGGCGTGTACATCGCGCCGGGCATGGGCCTGCGCCTGAACGATACGCACGGCGTGCCGGTCGATGACCAGGCGGGCGGGCAATATGCCGTCATCAATGGCCATCACTACAACGGGGCCTGCTGCTTCGACTATGGCAACGGCGAGATCGACAGCATCGACGACGACAACGGCACGATGGAGGCGATTTATTTCGGCAACGCGAAAGGGTGGTATCGCGGCAGCGGGCCCGGACCCTGGGTGATGGCCGACCATGAAAACAATCTCGTCGGTTGCGTCAACGACGACAAATCGAAGCTGTGCGCCAACCTGCCCACCCTCGATTCGCGCTTCATCACCGCGGTGACGAAAGGCAAGCCCGGTCATTGGGCGACCTTGGGCGGCGATGCCCAGCGTGGGCAGCTGGCCGTCATGTACGAAGGCCGCCGGATCGATGCGTCGTACGATCCCATGCGCAAGCAGGGCGCCGTCCTTCTCGGCAATGGCGGCGACAACAGCACCGCGTCGCAAGGCACGTTCTACGAAGGCGCGATGACCGCGCCGCGGACCTATCCGTCCAATGAGACAGACCAGCTGGTCGCGCAGAACGTGGCGGCGGCCCGCTACGATGTGGCGGCCGTGGGTGTCGGGATCCAGCCGGCGTCCGATGTTCCGGGCAGCCTGCACACGTTCGCGCCGGGCGATTCCAAAGACCTGACGGTCACGTTCACGAATACGACGGGCCAACCCGTGCGGGGCGTCGCCTTGTCGCTGGCGGTGCCGAAGGGCTGGAGCGTCAACCAGACCGCCAAAACCTTCGCCGACGCGATCGCGCCCGGTCAAAGCGTGCATGCCGTCTTCACCGTGAAGTCCGGTGGCGCGCTGTTCAATGGCGATGTGAAAGGCGTGGCCACGTGGGCAGGCCGCACCGAATCGGCCGTCGCGAAGGTGCGCAATGTGGCACCGGTAAAAATCAACGAATTCCGCCTGAGCGACGGCGCACGCAATAACGCGACCAATGCCTTCATCGAGTTGGTCAACGCGAGCGGGAAAGAGGTCGACATCTCGAACTGGACGTTCGCGCAACACGCGACGCGCGAACCGTTGTCCTCCACCGTGAAGATTCCTGCCGGGACCAGGCTGGCGCCGCACGGCTTTTACGTATTGGGCTTGTCCAATTCGGGCCTCGTGCTGCCTGCCCGGCCGGGCGACGCGACCATCCACGTGCGGAATGTCGATGGGATCAAGCCGGGCGACACCATCGTGGTCGGCAACGAAACCCGCAAGGTCGTCCGCGTCGGCACGGCGGCCGGCCAGGCGACGCCGCTGTGGCAGCCGCTGCCCGACGGTCCCATCATCACCATTCCCGCCGGTTCGACGAGCGTTCCCGTGACCACGACCGAGGGTTTCGCCGTCGGCGACACGGTTGCCCTCGGCTACGGCACCGCGTATCCCGTCGTCGGGGACGCGACCGAACACTACGAGAAAGTGACCGTGACCGGCGTCGGCACGGCGGGCAGCCAGGCGTGGCTGGGCCTCGATGCGGCGGCAGGCGCCACCAATATCCAGGTGACGTCGACCGATGGCATCGCCGCCGGCGACAAGATCCGCCTCGACATCGACAGCCCCGATCATGGCATCGATATGGTCACCGTCAAGCACGTGGGAACGGCCGCCCGGCGCACCAGCCTGGCCCGCGATGCCGTTGCCGGCGCCACGACGATCGTCGTGCATGGCGCGATCGGCTTCCCCACGAAGAAGAACGTCGATTACACGCCCGGGAAGGCCGTGATCGGCGCACCCGGCAAACTCGAAACCGTGGACATCGTGCGCGTCGAGGGACAGCCGGGCGGTCATCTCACGCTGACGATTTCTCCGGCACTCGCGATGAACCACGTGGCCAACGAACCGTTCGTGGAGCCGGGCACGGGCCTCGACCTGGCGGCGCCATTGAAATACGACCATGCGGCCAACCTGCCGTTCAGCGTGCGCGGCACGGGCATCAGCTTCACGCCGGCCACCCGCCATCCTCACTCGAGCAATGAGCCGGTGCGCCCGGCGGGCAGCGGCATCGTGCTGGACCGCCCGCTGACCCGTGCCCACGACACGGATGCCGTCGTGCGCGTGGACACCGTGACGACCGCAGGGTTCCAGGGCACGCCGAACCAGTGGTTTGGCGGTCCGGTGCTGTCGCGGGAAGCGGGCAGCATGGTGCTGCGCGATGCGGTTGGACATGTGGTCGACAGCCTGAACTACGGCGATCTCGTCGATCCATGGGCATCGGGTGGATTCCGCGGCGCCGCCGGCAAGGCCGCCACCTGTCGCGCGGACGCGCCGGGCATCCCCGTCCCACAAACGTGGGACCGCGCAATCCCCGGCATCCCGTTCAGCGGCGCCGTCGCGCACGTCGATGCGGCCCAGGGCAGCACGGGGCGCTATCCGGACGGCCAGGACAGCGACAGCGATTGCACGGATTTCGTGACGTCCGTCTCGATCCGGACGGGCGCAACGGCCGCGGGATCGACGAACGTCAAGGCCGCCACGGTCGCGCACTTTGCGCCCGGCCAGGCCGTCGTCATCGATGCGGGCGACCAAGCCGAAACCCTGACCGTCGCCACGGTCGGTTCGCCCGGGCTCACGCGTGCCTCGGAGCCTGTCGACAAGGGCGCGACGGTCATCCGTGTCGACGACGCGCGCCAGTTCGCGGTCGGCCAGGCGGTGATCGTCGGCAGCGGCGCGGATGAAGAGAAGGGCGTCGTCGCCGCAGTGGAGACGGGATGGCGGACGGGCGAGCTGACGCTCGAAGCGCCGTTGGCGCGCGCCCATGATGCGGGCGCCAGCGTAGCGGGCACCGGCATCGCCTTCACCGGTCCGCTCGCCAAGGCCCATCCGGCAGGCACGGTGATGACGGCGGTGGGCGACCTGGCGACGCCAGGTGCACCCAACAACCGCATCCGCCGCGAAGCTGCCCAGCGCTAGTGCAGCGTTGGGCCGGACGAGGGCGCGTAGCGTTCAGCGTCGTGCAGTGCATGCGCGACGCGCTCGTCGCCCGGCAGCATCTTCGCCTCGGGCGCATGCTCGACGGGGCTGACGCCTTTGACGCGCATCCCATGCTCGTAGACCATGCGGCCGCCGAACCAGCCGGACACGACCACGCCGATGGCCGCGATCGCCGACAGCGCCAGCGACCCGCCCGTGTGCTTGTAGCCGTTGCGCCGCAGCGCGAGATTGGCCGCCGTCACCGCGAGCGCGCCGCCGTTCAGCATCGCGTGGACATTGGCCGTCTGCTTGACCTCGGTCTCGTTGTCGATTTCCAGGTAATCCATGGCCCCGGCAACCCCGGCCGCGAGACCGCCGATGAGGCCGCCGGTCAGGCTGTAGAAGGCGGCGTTCGCGTAGTCGTCGTTGTCCGTCGCGCGGTGCATGGCGTCGAGGATGAAACCGAACGGAATCAGGGCAGCCGGCGCCACGATCAGCATCGGGTGCAGCGGATGGCCGGCAATCGTCGATTTGGGCATGGTTCCTCCAGAAAAGATGGTGCCGGCGGAAGGGACGAGCGGCCGGCGGGAGACACCAAGTGTGGCATAAGGCTGGCTGACGGTTACGCACGGTACCGTGGGGCACGCTGAGTCACGCCGTCTCGCCACCGTCGATGAACTGCGCCTTGCTCGCCTGGTTCGCAACCAGCCTGGGCGGCGTTGGACAGTTGCAGATACACAAGTCGTTTTCCAGCGCGACCTGTTTGCCGTTGTAACGCTCCGGAATGCGCGGGCCGACGCAGCGGATGACGCCCGTGGTGCCGCACGTCCGGCAAGCGACGGTATCGCCTTCCAGCGCGACCCGGACGCCGTTAATCGAGACCAGCGCGCTCGCCGAGGTCACGGTGCCGTCGGCCGTGGTGGACGCGCCCAGTGTGATGTGATGACGTTTCATCGCATCATCCTGGCACGCGCCACCGTCGTGGACGTTGTGCAAACCGCCTTGACACGACGCCGCCGCGCCGAAGCGATTACCATGTCCGGCACCATCGCGTTTTAACGGAGATAACCTGTGCACTTTCTGCTGATCTATGACCTGGCCCCGGATTACCTGGAGCGCCGCGGCGAATTCCGCAATGAACACCTGAAGCTGGCGTGGGAAGCCCAGGAACGCGGCGAGATCGTCATCGCCGGTGCGCTCGCCGATCCGTCCGACAAGGCCGTGCTGCTGTTCTCCGGCGAGTCGTCGGATGCCGCCGAGCGCTTTGCCCATGCCGATCCGTACGTCGTCCACGGTCTCGTCACGCAGTGGCACGTGCGGCCGTGGATCACCGTCGTCGGCAAGGATGCCAGCAATCCCGTCCATCCAGAATAAATCACTTCGCCGGCAACAACTTCACGACGAGGTTGTGCGTCGTGAGCGCGATCGAGCGGTCGGGGGCGAGCGTCACGCCGATCGGCCGGTCCAGGCTGCCGGGCAGGGCGCCCAGGGTGATGCCCGCGTGGCCGGGCACGCCCGCTACCGTACTCGTCACGTTGTCCAGGTTGATGCGGCGGATGGTCGAGTTGCCCGTGTCGGCGATATATAAATCGTTGCCGTCGACGGCGATGCCGCTGGGTGCGCACAGGCGCGAGACGCCCGGGCTGCCGTCCGCGGCATCGCACCGTCCCGGCTGGCCGGCCAGGGTGGACACGATGCCCTTGTCGTTCACCATGCGGATCGTCGAATTGCCGGTATCCACGACGTAGACGTTGTTCCAGTCGTCGACGCCCACGTCCTGCGGTTCGCAGAACTGCGCCTGGCCGCCGTTGCCGTCGCGGCTGCCGCACACGCCCGGGGTGCCGGCCACCGTCGTGACGTTGCCGTTCGGGTCGATGCGGCGCAGCATGTGGTTGCCGGTGTCGGCCACCCATAGATTGCCCAGGCGGTCCAGCGCGATGCCCCGCGGCTTGCAGAAGCGCGCCGCGACGCCCCGGCCATCCGCGCTGCCGCAGGTGCCGTCGCCGGCGATGGTCGTCGTCGTGCCGTCCGGCGCCACGCGGCGGATGACGGAGTTGCCGCTGTCCGTCACGTACAGATTGCCATTGCTGTCCGCCACGAGCCGGCTCGGATCGTTGAACCGGGCGGTGGCGCCTTTGCCGTCCGCATAGCCGACGGCGCCGCGCGCGCCGGCCAGCGTCGTCACGACGCCCTGGGTCGAGATCCTGCGCACGGTGGCGCTGGCGCCTTCCGCCACATACAAATTCCCCGCCGCGTCCGCCGTGATGCCTTGCGGGCCGTTGAAGCGGGCCTGGGACCCGGTGCCGTCCTGCGAGCCGGCGCATTGCCCGCAGATGTCGCCCGCGATCGGGAACAGGCCCGTGGCGCCCTGCGGCCGGTCGGGCCAGCTGGGCCAGTCGGGGTGGTCGGGCCACGGGTGGTCGGGCTCGTGGAACCAGCCGATCCCGATGCCGATGCCCACGTCGCCGCCGCAGCTGGACAAGCCCAGCAGCAGGAAGGCAACCATCACCAAGCGTAGCGTGCGTTCGAAGACAGTCATGGCCGAACCCCGGATGGAAACGGCATCGAGCTTAGCGCGCACCGTCCATCACGCCATGCGTGCGCGCAAAGCGTGCCGGCCGCTTGTGTGCAGGTGGGTGGCACGTGGTGGCGAAGCGACGGCGTCCCTGGATGCACAAAGCGCGAGCGGCGCAGAGCTAGCTGTACGGTAAGATTCTGCACGCAACCACAACCGCTGGAGGATCATGCAACCTGCCGTCAACCTGTGGCCGCTGCTCGGCATCGCGGCTGTCGCCGCCGGATTCCTGTTGCGCGCCAATCCGGTGCTCGTCGTGATCGTCGCCTGCGGTGTAACGGGCTGGGCCGCGCACCTGCCCGTGCCGCACCTGCTGGAATCGCTCGGCAGTGCGTTCATCAAGACCCGCAACCTGCCGCTGATCCTGTTGCTGCCGCTGGCCGCCATCGGCCTGCTGGAACGTTTCGGCCTCAAGGAACACGCGCAGGCCAGCATCGCGCGCATCCGCTCGGCCACGACGGGGCGTCTGCTGACCGTGTACCTGCTGGCGCGCGAGGTGGCGGCCGCGTTCGGCCTCACGAGCCTGGGCGGCCATCCGAACATGGTGCGGCCGCTCGTCGCGCCGATGGCCGAGGCGGCGGCCGAGGCGCGCCACGGCCACCTGTCCGAACCGCTGCGCCAGCGCATCCGGGCGATGAGCGCGGCCACGGACAACGTCGGCCTGTTCTTCGGCGAGGACGTGTTCGTCGCGTTCGGCGCCATCGTGCTGATGCAGACGATCCTGAAAGCCGAGGGCCTGGACGTCGATCCCATCCACATGGCGTTGTGGGGCATTCCGACGGCGGTGACGGCCTTCGTCATCCATGCGTGGAACCTGCGCCGGCTCGACGCCCGCATCCGCCGCGAGGCCGCGCGATGATCGTTTCGCTCGATATCTTTTACGTGCTCGTCGGCCTGCTGTTCGCCGCCTGCGCGCTGATGACCGTGCGCGACGCGACCAATCCACGCCGCTATACGACGGCGCTGTTCTGGGGCCTGTACGCGCTCGTCTACCTGCTGGGCGAGCGCCTGCCCCCAAGCGTGGCAGGCGTGCTGATGATCGTGATGGCGCTCGTCGCCGGATTCGGTTTCGTGCGGCCGGGGAGGGCGGACGTCCTGTCGGAAGAAGCGAGAAAGTCCACCGCCGCGCGCCTGGGCAACCGCCTGCTCGTGCCGGCGCTGGCGATCCCCGTCGTGACGATGCTCGGTTCCGTCGTGCTGAAGGACATCCACGTCGGCGCAAGAATCCTGCTGGATCCGAAGAACCTGACGCTCGTGAGCATGGGCTGCGGCAGCATCGCCGCGCTGGCCCTGGCGTGCTGGCTCACGCGCGCGAGCCCCCTGCAGGGCGTGCGCGAGGCGCGGCGCCTGATCGATGCGATGAGCTGGGCCGTCGTGCTGCCGCACATGCTCGCCGTGCTCGGGCTGCTGTTTTCCGAGGCGGGCGTGGGCAAGGCCGTGGCCCACGTCGCGACCAGTTACATCCCGCTCGACTCGCGCCTGCTGGCCTGCGCCGCGTTCTGCGTGGGCATGGCATTATTTACCGTCGTGATGGGCAACGGCTTTGCCGCGTTTCCCGTCATCGCGGGCGGCATCGGGATTCCGGTGCTGGTCGGGGTGTACCATGCGAATCCGGCCGTGATGGCCGCGATCGGCATGTTCAGCGCATATTGCGGCACCCTGATGACGCCGATGGCGGCGAATTTCAACATCGTGCCGGCGGCACTGCTCGAACTGCCCGACAAGAATGCCGTGATCAAGGCCCAGCTGCCGACCGCGTTGCCGCTGCTGGGCGCGAATATCGTCCTGCTGTACTTTCTGATGTATCGATGAGCCGACCATGACCGCACCCACCATCCAAGCACCCACCAGGACCGTCCTTCTGACGGGATTCGAACCCTTCAACGGCGCCACCATCAACCCGTCGTGGGAAGCCGTGCGCGCGCTGGACGGCTGGTCCGGGCCGGGCTTCGCGGTCGTCGCGCGCCAGCTGCCGTGCGTGTTCGGCAGGGCCCTCGACGTGCTGCGCGAAGCCATCGCGGGCGTGAAGCCCGACATCGTGATCGCCGTCGGCCAGGCCGGCGGCCGCTCCGAGATTTCGCTGGAGCGCGTGGCCATCAACGTCGACGACGCGTCGATCCGCGACAACGCGGGCAACCAGCCCGTCGACACGCCCGTCGCGGCCGATGGCCCGGCCGCCTATTTCACCACCTTGCCCGTCAAGGCCATCGTGAAGGCGCTGCGCCTGCGCGGGTTCCCGTCCGCCGTGTCGCAGACGGCCGGCACGTTCGTGTGCAACCACGTGTTCTATGGGTTGATGCACCACGCGGCCGGACAACCGCTGAAGGCGGGATTGATCCACGTGCCGTTCCTGCCCGAGCAGGCCGCGGACCGCCCGGAACGGCCGCCGTCGATGGCGCTGCGCGACATCGTCGATGCGCTCAGGATCGCGGTCGAGGTGGCCGTCGTGACGGAAGGCGACGCAGTGGAAGCGGGCGGCGCCACCCATTGATTCGTGCGTAGGGTGGGCACCCCGTGCCCACGCGTGACGTTTGCGGTTTGTTGGCGTTACGCGTGGGCGGAGGGCCGCCCACCCAACGGTTCATTCGCCCGCCGGATTCAGGATCTTCAGGAATGCCCGCACCACCGGCGCGTCGTCCTGCGTCGGATAGGTGATGTACAGATTCGCCGACGGCGGGTTGGTGCGGACCGGGAGGAAGCGCACGCCCGGCCAGCCGATGCGGCTCGTCGTCGCCGGCATCAGCGCCACGCCCAGCCCTGCGCCGACCATCGCGAGCAGGGTCTGCGGCTCCGCGGCTTCCTGGAAGATCGTCGGCTGGAAGCCCGCGTTGACGCAGCACTGGATCAGGTAGCGCGGCTCGGCCGACTGGTCCAGGTGCAGCGTCAGCATCGGTTCGTTGGCGATGTCTATCAGTTCGATGGCGTCCTGCTGCGCGAGCGGATGCTGGGCGTTGATCGCGACGCACACGTCTTCGCGGAAAGCCAGTTCCTGGCGCAGGCCCGCGTTCTTCAGCATGTCCTCGTCGATCTTCGGCTCGCGCCAGAATCCCACGTCGATCTGCTTGCCGCGCAGCGCGTCCCACTGGTCGTTCGGACCGAGTTCGTGGATGGTCCACGTCACGCGCGGGAACTGGCTCTGGAACTGCTCCAGCAGGCCGGGGATCGGGCCCCACATCGCCGAACCGACGATGCCCACGCGCAGGCGGCCTACCTCGCCGCGGTCGATCTGGCGGATCGTGTCGATGGTCATGCGCATGCGGCCCAGCAGGTCGGCCGCTTCGTGCATCAGCGCCTTGCCGGCCACCGTCAGCTCGAAGCTGCGCGTCGTGCGCGCGAACAGGCGCACGCCAAGCTCGCTCTCCAGCTTCATGATCTGCTGCGACAGCGGCGGCTGCGAGATGTGCAGGCGCTCGGCGGCGCGGCTGAAGCTTTTTTCTTCGGCCACCGCCAGGAAGTATTTCAGCTGCTTCAGGTCGATCGACATGATGGTCTCAAACGTGGGCCGCCGCGTGCAGCGCCACGGCCAGGCGGGCGCCCACGAGGGCATTGTGTTTTACCAGCGCGATGTTGGTGGCGAGACTCCTGCCGCCCGTCAGGTCCTTGATGCGGGCCAGCAGGAACGGCGTCACGGCCTTGCCCTTCACGCCCTGTGCGTCGGCCTCGCGCAACGCCTGCGCGATGATGCCGTCGATTTCCTCGTTCTTCAGCGCGGATGCCACCGGCACCGGATTGCTGACGACGACGCCGCCCGTCAGGCCCAGCTGCCACTTGGTGCGGATGAAACGGGCCTGCTGTTCCGGCGTGTCGAGCTGGAAGTCGGCGTTGAAGCCGGATTCGCGCGTGAAGAACGCGGGGAAGCCGGGCTGGCCCACGCTGACCACCGGCACGCCATGCGTCTCCAGGTATTCCAGCGTGAGGCCGATGTCGAGGATGGATTTCACGCCCGCGCACACGACGGCGACGTTCGTGCGCGCCAGTTCCTGCAGGTCGGCGGAGATGTCGAAGCTCGTCTCCGCGCCGCGGTGCACGCCGCCGATGCCGCCCGTGACGAACACCTCGATGCCGGCCAGCGCCGCGCAGATCATCGTGGCGGCGACGGTCGTCGCGCCCAGCTTTTTTTCGGCCAGCACGTACGCGAGGTCGCGCCGGCTCACTTTCAATGCATCCTGCGCGTTGCCCAGTTGTTCGAGCTGCTCGTCGGCCAGGCCCACGCAGATGCGGCCGTCGATGAGGGCGATGGTGGCCGGCACCGCGCCGGCGTCGCGGATCACCTGCTCGACTTCGCGCGCCGTCTGCACGTTCTGCGGGTACGGCATGCCGTGCGAGATGATCGTCGATTCGAGCGCGACGACGGGCTTGCCGGCCGCGCGCGCGGCCTGCACTTCGGGAGAAAACTGGAGGAAGGCTTGCATGTTCAGTCCTGTGAAAGCGGAGGATGTTCGGTGGCGAGGCTGTCCGGCCCCAGGCCGGGATGCACGGTCTCGGGCACGCCCAGGGTGAGGGCCGACAAATGCAGTCCGCGCCGGCACGCGAGCACGAGGTCGGCGCCATCGTCCTGCACGAGCGACCAGCAGACGGCGGCCGCGAACGCGTCGCCGGCACCCGTCACGTCGACGACGTCGACCGGCGGCGCGGGCAGGTCGACGATGGCGTCGCCGGCGGTGACGAGGACGCCGCGCGCGCCGCGCGTGACGATCAGGTCTTGTGCGCCCTGGGCGCGGACGTCGCGCATGGCCGCGGCGATGGCGTCGTCGTCCGGCAGCGGCCGGCCGACGCGCGCGGCCAGTTCGCCGGCATTGAGGATCAGCAGGCGCACGCCGGACAGGTCGGCGGGCAGGCGCGCCATCTTCGGTTCGGACACGGCCACGAGCACGAGCGGCGTATCCGTGCGTCGAGCCTGCCGGGCGAGGGCGGCGACGGTGTCCCGCGGCAGGTTCAGGTCGGCCACGACGAGCGCGGCGCCCGCGAGCTGGGCCTGGCGCGCGTCGATGTACGCCGGCTCCATGCGGTCATACAAAGCCATGTCGGCGAGCGCGACGACCATCTCGCCGTCGCGGTCCAGCACCGCCGTGTACGTGCCGCTGCAGCAGCCGTCCAGGCGCAGCGCGCCGCGCACGTCGATGCCGAGGCTGTCCGCGTGGTCGAGCAGGGCGGCGCCGGAGGAATCCGCCCCGATCGCCGTCAGCAGCGCGACCGTCGTGCCGAGCCGGGCGAGGTTTTCCGCGATGTTGCGCGCCACGCCGCCGAACGATTCGCTCTGGCTGGCCGGATTCGACGTGCGCAGGGCAATGGCATCCGTCGAGCGCAGCTTGCGGTCGAGGTTCGCGGCGCCCACGCACACGACGGGGCGGCCGTCGGGCAGCACGTAGGCGCGCCCGAGCAGCTTGCGCTCGCGGATCAGGCCCGCGATATAACCGGCGACTGCGGAGCGCGACAGTCCCAGCTGGTTGGCGAGCTCCTGCTGCGAAATAAACGGATTCGCGCGGATGGCCTCGTACAACTGTTGTTTCTTTGACGTTTCTGTCACGATGACGGATGGTTTAAACTTTTGTTTTTCATCTTAAACATATGTTTGCATAAGGTCAACGCGGGCATATGCATGGAGGAAGTCTAGCGCGAATTTATTCCGCGAAGATATAAATCTGCCAGAAAAATGGTATTTGCCAACACAATCGGCATTCATGCATAGTTGACATATTTTGGTGCACGGCGCCCCCATCCTCGACAGACCGCGACAATGACTACTCACTCCTTCAGCAACACTCCCTTCGAAGCCGCCGACGTCATCCGCGCCCGCAAGCCGGGCTTCACGCCGCGCGTGGCCCTGATCCTCGGTTCCGGTCTCGGCGTGCTGGCCGAGCAGATGGAGGATGCGGTGGCGATCAGCTATGCCGACCTGCCGGGCTTCCCGATCAGCACCGTGCACGGCCACGCGGGCGAACTGGTGCTGGGACTGCTTGCGGGCGTGCCGGTCGTGTGCATGAAGGGCCGCGGCCACTTTTATGAAGGCTACGGCCCGGCCGTGATGACGTCCGCCGTGCGCACCTTCAAACTGATCGGCTGCGAACTGCTGTTCGTGACGAACGCCGCCGGCTCGCTGCGTCCGGAAGTGGATGCGGGCAGCGTCGTCGTGCTGACGGACCACATCAACCTGCTGCCGGGCAGCCCGATGGCCGGCCCGAACGACGACCGCTTCGGCCCGCGCTTCTTCAGCATGGCCAATGCGTACGATGCCGACATGCGCGACCTGATCAAGGCGACGGCGGCGGAAAAGAACATCAAGGTGAACGAAGGCGTGTACCTGGCGTGCCCGGGCCCGAACTTCGAGACGGCCGCCGAGATCCGCGCGTTCAAGGCGCTGGGCGCGGACGTCGTCGGCATGTCGGTCGTGCCGGAAGTGATCTCGGCGCGCCACTGCGGCCTGAAGGTCGCGGGCGTGTCCGCCATCACGAACCTGGCCGAAGGCCTGACCCCGTTCCCGCTGTCGCACGAGCAGACGCTGAAGTATGCTGCGATTGCGGCCAAGGATATGGTTACGCTGATTCACGGTTTTATTGAACGACTGGGCAGGACCGCTTAATTGATGCGTCGTCCCCGCGCAGGCGGGGACCCAATTTTGTTCGCGCAGTCGAGACGCCGGCAAACTTGGGCCCCTGCCTTCGCAGGGGCGACGGGAAAAGGGATAACTTATGTCACGCGCATTCATCCTCCTGCTGGACTCCTTCGGCCTGGGCGCCTTGCCCGACGCCGACAAATACGGCGACGCGGGTGCCAACACGCTCGGCCACATCGCGACATGGGCCGCGGAATCGGGCAAGCCGATGTCGCTGCCCACGCTGGAAAAGATCGGCCTCGGCGCCGCCGCGCACAAGGCCAGCGGCGAATGGCCCGCCGGTTTCGACAAGCGCGACGGCTTCACCGGCGCCTGGAGCGTCGCGCGCGAACGTTCGACCGGCAAGGACACGCAGAGCGGCCACTGGGAAATCGCCGGCGTGCCCGTGCTGTTCGACTGGGGCTACTTCCCGAAGACCGTGCCCACGTTCCCGCAAGAGTTGACCGATAAACTGGCCGGGATCACGAACGTGCCGGGCTGGCTGGGCAACTGCCACGCGTCCGGCACGACCATCATCACGGAACTGGGCGACGAGCACGTCGCCACCGGCAAGCCGATCATCTACACGTCGGCCGATTCCGTGATGCAGATCGCCGCGCACGAAGAGCACTTCGGCCTCGAGCGCCTGTACCAGGTCTGCGAAGCCGCGTATGAACTGGTCAAGCCGTACAACATCGGCCGCGTGATCGCGCGTCCTTTCACGGGCAGCAACGGCAACTACAAGCGCACGAGCAACCGCCACGACTACGCCGTGCCGCCCGTCGCGCCGACGCTGCTGGACCATGTGAAGGATGCGGGCGGCGAAGTCATCGCGCTGGGCAAGATCAGCGATATCTTCGCGGGCCAGGGCGTCACGCAACTCATCAAGGGCGCCGACAACATGGCGCTGTTCGACCGCCTGCTGGAAGTGGCGGATACCGCGCCGGACAAGTCCCTCACGTTCGTGAACTTCGTCGACTTCGACATGCACTTCGGCCACCGCCGCGACGTCGCCGGTTATGCCAACGCGCTGCACGAGCTGGATGCGCGCCTGCCGGATTTCATCGCGAAGCTGAAAGAGGGCGATCTCGTCGTCATCACGGCGGACCACGGTTGCGATCCGACGTGGGCCGGCTCCGACCACACGCGCGAACACATTCCGATGCTGTTCTTCGGCCCGGCCGCGCCGGCGCGCGAGCTGCCCGTGTCCGACACGTTCTCCGACATCGGCGCCACCCTGGCGCACCACCTCGGCGTCAAACCCCTTGCCAACGGAACTGCATTGTTATGAGCCCGAACCTGGATTTCAAACGTAATACCGCGATCGACCTGGACCTGGGCTGGATCAACCACCTGAAGGTCAACCGCAACGCGGCCGACCGCCGCGCCGCGAGCCTCGCGAACCGCCGCACGGTCAAGAAGGAATACCAGGCCGCATGGCTGATCCGCGCCATCGAGTGCATCGACCTGACCACGCTGTCCGGCGACGACACCCCGGGCCGCGTCGAGCGCCTGTGCCGCAAGGCGATGCGTCCGCTGCGCGCGGACCTGATGCAGGCGCTGGGCCTGGACTCGCTGACGACGGGCGCCGTGTGCGTGTACCACGAAATGATCCGCCCGGCGGCCGACGTGCTGCAGGGCCGCCTGCCCATCGCGGCCGTGTCGACCGCGTTCCCGGCCGGCCTCTCCAGCCTGGAAACGAAGATCCGCGAGATCGAACTTTCCGTCGCCGCCGGCGCCACCGAGATCGACATCGTGATCACGCGCCAGCACGTCCTGACGGGCAACTGGCAGGCGCTGTACGACGAGATGGTCGCGTACCGCCAGGCGTGCGGCGACGCGCACGTGAAGGCGATCCTCGCGACGGGCGATCTCGTCACTTTAGAGAACGTAGCAAAAGCATCGTGGGTCTGCATGATGGCAGGCGCCGATTTCATCAAGACATCGACCGGCAAGGAAGGTGTGAACGCGACCATTCCCGTGTCGCTGGTGATGGTACGCGCGATCCGCGAGTACTATGAACGCACCGGCTACAAGGTCGGCTACAAGCCGGCCGGGGGTGTGTCCTCCGCCAAGGCCGCATTGCAATACCTGACCGTGATGAAGGAAGAGCTGGGCAACGAATGGCTGCAACCGCATCTGTTCCGCATCGGTGCCTCCAGCCTCCTGACCGACATCGAGCGCCAGCTCGAACACTACGTCACGGGCAGCTATTCGGCCGCCCACCGTCACGCGCAACCTTGATCGGATCTGTCATGCCCACTATTAAAGAGATTCTGCAGACTATGGATTACGGCCCCGCACCCGAGAGCACCAAGGAAGCGCAAGCGTGGCTGGAGTCGCATGGCCGCCGTTTCGGCCTGTTCGTCGACGGCGCCTGGACGGATGCGAACGAGACGTTCGGGTCGTTCAACCCGGCCGACGGCAGCGAACTGGCGCAGGTGACGCAGGCGAGCCAGGCCGACGTCGACCGCGCCGTGGACGCCGCGCGCCGCGCGCAGCCGGGCTGGGTCGCCCTCGGCGGCCACGGCCGCGCGAAAGTCCTGTACTCGCTGGCGCGCCTGCTGCAAAAGCATTCGCGCCTGTTCGCCGTGCTCGAGACGCTGGACAACGGCAAGACGATCCGCGAAACGCGCGACGCCGACCTGCCGCTGGCCGCCCGTCACTTCTACCACCACGCCGGCTGGGCCCAGCTGCAAGCGGAAGAATTCGCGGACTACCGCGCCGTCGGCGTCGTCGGCCAGATCGTGCCGTGGAACTTCCCCCTGTTGATGTTGGCGTGGAAGGTCGCGCCTGCGCTCGCCGCCGGCAATACCATCGTGTTCAAGCCGGCCGAGTACACGTCGCTGACCGCGCTGCTGTTCGCCGAGATCTGCCAGCAGGCCGGCGTGCCGGCGGGTGTCGTCAACATCGTCACGGGCGACGGCCGCGTGGGCGAGGCGATCGTCAACCACCCGGGCATCGACAAGCTGGCGTTCACCGGCTCGACGGAAGTGGGCCGCATCATCCGCAAGGCCACGGCCGGCACCGGTAAAAAACTGTCGCTGGAACTGGGCGGCAAGTCGCCGTTCATCGTGTTCGACGATGCCGACCTGGACGCGGCCGTCGAAGGCCTCGTCGACTCGATCTGGTTCAACCAGGGCCAGGTCTGCTGCGCCGGTTCGCGCCTGCTCGTGCAGGAAAGCGTCTACCCGCGCTTCATCGAGAAGGTGAAGGCGCGCATGCAGAACCTGCGCGTCGGCTCGCCGCTCGACAAATCCAACGACATCGGCGCGCTCGTCGATCCGGTGCAGCAGCAGCGCATCCACGGCCTCGTGGAAGCCGCGCGTGCGGAAGGCTGCGAGATCTGGCAGCCGGCCGGTGAAATGCCGGTCGCCGGCTCGTGGTATCTGCCCACGCTGATCACGGGCGCGTCGACGTCGGCGACCGTGTCGCAGACGGAGATCTTCGGTCCCGTGCTCGTCGCGTCGAGCTTCCGCACGCCGGGCGAAGCCGTTCAACTCGCGAACAACACGGTGTACGGCCTCGCGGCCTGCGTGTGGAGCGAGTCGATCAGCCTCGCGCTGGACGTCGCCCCGCAGATCAAGGCCGGCGTCGTGTGGATCAATACGGCGAACCAGTTCGACGCCGCGTGCGGCTTCGGCGGCTACAAGGAATCCGGCTTCGGCCGCGAAGGCGGCAAGGAAGGCATGGTCGAGTACCTGGTGCCGCTGGCGGAAGATGCGCGTCCGGCCGCGCCTGTGGTTGCAGAAAAAGGCAAAGTGAAACTGGCGGGCGGCGACAGCCCGTTCGCCGTCGACCGCACGGCAAAACTGTACATCGGCGGCAAGCAGGCGCGCCCGGACGGCGCGTACAGCCGCGCGATCCATGGCGCGGGCGGCGAGTTCCTGGCCGACGTGGGCGAGGGCAACCGCAAGGACATCCGCAACGCCGTCGAGGCGGCGCACAAGGCGTCCGGCTGGGCGAAGGCGACCGCGCACAACCGCGCGCAGGTGCTGTACTACATCGCCGAGAACCTGGCGATCCGCGCCGACGAATTCGCCGCGCGCATCGCCGCGCAGACCGGTGCGAAAGATGCGGCACGCGAAGTGCAGGCATCGATCGAGCGCCTGTTCTACTGGGCCGCCTGGGCCGACAAGTACGACGGCCTCGCGCACCAGCCGCCGATGCACGGCATCACCGTCGCGCTGAACGAGCCGGTGGGCGTGATCGGCATCGTGTGCCCGAACGAGAACCCGCTGCTGGGCTTCATCTCGCTCGTGGCGCCGGCGCTGGCGCTGGGCAACCGCGTCGTCGCGGTGCCGTCGGAAGCGCATCCGCTGTCCGCGCTGGACCTGTACCAGGTGCTCGACACGTCCGACCTGCCGGGCGGCGCGCTGAACATCGTCACGGGCAGCCACGACGAACTGGCGCGCACGCTGGCGTCGCACTTCGACGTGGATGCCGTGTGGCGTCACGACGGGTCGGCCGAGGGTTGCGCGGAAGTCGAGAAGCTGTCGGCGGAATCGCTGAAGCGCACGTGGACCGGCGGCGCGAAAGGGCGCGACTGGTTCGATGCGAAGCAGGCGGGCGGCCGCACGGTGCTGCAGCATGCGAGCCAGGTCAAGAATGTGTGGATTCCGTACGGCGTTTGAGGCCCGGAACCCCAAAACCGTCGTTCCCGCGGAGGCGGGAACGACGTTTTAAAGACAGCATTTAAAACGGGATAAACCAATGTTCCTCCCCCAAGAAATCGTCCGCAAAAAACGCGACGGCGGCACCCTGACCGCGGAAGAGATCCGCTTCTTCGTGCGCGGCATCCCGGACGGCAGCGTCACCGAAGGCCAGATCGCGGCGCTCGCGATGGCCGTCTACTTCAACGACATGACGATGGACGAGCGCGTCGCGTTCACGCTCGCGATGCGCGATTCCGGCCAGGTCATGGAGTGGAAGTCGCTGGACCTGCCCGGCCCCGTCGTCGACAAGCACTCGACGGGCGGTGTCGGCGACGTCGTGTCGCTGATGCTCGGTCCGATGATCGCGGCATGTGGCGGCTACGTCCCGATGATTTCCGGCCGCGGCCTGGGCCACACGGGCGGCACGCTGGACAAATTCGACTCGATCCCCGGCTATTGCACGGTGCCGGATCCGGAACTGTTCCGCAAAGTGGTCAAGGAAGTGGGCGTGGCCATCATCGGCCAGACCGCGCAGCTGGCGCCGGCCGACAAGCGTTTCTACAGCATCCGCGACACGACGGCGACCGTCGAATCCGTCGCCATGATCACGGGCTCGATCCTGTCGAAGAAGCTGGCCGCGGGCCTGGACGCCCTCGTCATGGACGTCAAGGCCGGCAGCGGCGCGTTCATGCCGACCTATGAAAAATCCGTCGAGCTGGCGGAGTCCATCGTCCACGTCGGCAATGGCGCCGGCACGCGCACGTCCGCGATCCTGACCGGCATGAACGAGTCGCTGTGCCCGGCGGCCGGCAATGCCGTCGAGGTGCGCATCGCGATCGACTACCTGACGGGTAAATCGCGCCCGGCGCGCCTGCACGAAGTGACGATGGCACTGTGCGCCGAGATGCTCGTGCTGTCCGGCCTCTGCGCGACGGACGCGGAAGCGCACGCGAAGCTGCAGCAGGCGCTGGATTCGGGCGAAGCGGCCGAGCGTTTCGCGCGCATGGTCAAGGCGCTGGGCGGTCCGGCCGACCTGATGGACAACCCGGATGCGCACCTCGCCAGGGCGCCGATCGTCGTGCCGGTGCCGGCGCTCGCATCGGGCTATGCGACCACGACGGATTGCCGCGGTCTCGGCCTGGCCGTCGTCGGCCTGGGCGGCGGTCGCATCCGGCCGCAGGACCCGATCGACTTCGCCGTCGGCCTCACGGACCTCGTCGAGCTGGGCACGCAACTGGAAGCGGGCCAGCCGCTGGCTCTCGTCCATGCGCGCACGCAGGATGCCGCGGAACGCGCCGTGCGCGAAGTGCAGGCGGCGTACCGCATCGCGGCCGAACAGCCTGCCGCGCAGCCGATGATCTACAAGACCATTCGCCCATGAACTACCAGAAGCTGATCGACGAAGCCCGCGCCGCGCGCGAACTGGCCTACGTGCCGTACTCGCGCTTCAAGGTGGGCGCCGCGCTGGAGACGAAGGACGGCCGCGTGTTCCGCGGCTGTAACGTCGAGAACGCGTCCTATGGCCTGTGCAACTGTGCCGAGCGCACGGCGTTCTTTTCCGCCATCGCCCACGGCTATGTGCCGGGCGACTTCACGGCGCTGGCCGTGATCGGCGACACCGACGGTCCCATCGCGCCGTGCGGTGCCTGCCGCCAGGTGATCCTGGAACTGGGCGGCAACGACTTGCCGGTCGTGCTGACGAATCTGAAGGGCGACGTCATGGAGACGACGGCGGCCGCGCAATTGCCGAACGCGTTCGGCGGGCGGGACCTGCAGAAGTAACACGCCGCACGGTTCAGCGCCGATTAAGGCAATCTTGCCCGGATGCTGTCAAACTTGAATTCAAGGACAGGCCCACAACATGTGGGCTATCCGACTTTTCAAGGAGCAGACGTCATGAGCCCGCAAGATTCGCAGATGTTGCACGATTTCCTGAGCCAGCTGATCCAGGCCCGCGGGATCCAGAAAGACCCGGAAGCGGATGCCCTGATCCAGCGCGCCGTGGCCCAGCAGCCCGATGCCGCCTACCTGCTGGTGCAAAGGGCATTGCTGCTCGAACAGGCGCTGAACAATGCCAAGGACCGCATCGCCAGCCTGGAAAGCCAAGTACGGTCTGGCCAGCAAGGCGACGGCGGCAAATTCCTCGACGCAAATTCCTGGGGCAATAGCGGCAGGACGCAGCCGGCCCAGTCGTACCAGCGCGATACCCAGCAGCCGTACCAATCCCAACCGCAATATCAACCGCAATACCAGTCGGCGCCGTCGTCCGGCTTCCTGCGGGGCGGCTTCGGCGGCACCTTGGGTTCGATCGCCGCGACGGCGGCCGGTGTCGCGGCCGGCGGCTTCCTCTTCCAGGGGCTGGAAAACATGTTCGGCCATCACGATCATGGTGGCGGCAACCGATTGCTGAACAGCGACGATCCGGCCAATAATCTGTTCAGCGACCAGTCCGGCAGCTCGCTGGCCGACCAGGCGGGGCTGGGCGACGTGGACCGCGTGCTGGACAATGGCTCGTCGGAAGGGTTGTTCGACAGCAGTGCCGACAACGGCAGCATCGACGGTGGGCAGGGCTTTTTCGATGGGGACGGGTCGGACGAAGGCCTGTTCAGCTGAGTCGCGAAGCGATACTGTAGGGTGGGCGGCCTCCGCCCACGCGGACGTTTGCGGTTCGCCGGCGTTCGCGTGGGCACGGGGTGCCCACCCTACGGCTGATCAGGCGTTCGTCAGGAACAAATTCTCCGGCTTCCACGGATCGTACGTCCCCACGTTCCACACATGACCTTCGGGGTCGCGGCACATGAAGCCGCGGCTGCCGAATTCCGTGTCGGCCGGTTCCTGCAGGATGATGGCGCCGGCATTGCGCGCGCGCTCGCACACGCGGTCGGCGTCGTTCACCTGCAGGTAGATGGTCTGCGTCTGGCGGCCCTTGATCTCGTCCGGCTGCACGAGCACCTTGCCGTATTCCCCTTCGTTGCTGACGGATCCCAGCATGATCATGCCGTCGCCCAGGGTCAGTTGCGCGTGGGCGATGGCGCCGTCGTTGCCCGGCACGGCGACCTGGCAGGCAAAGCCGAAGACTTCGCACAGCCAGTCGATGGCGGCCGGGGTGTCGCGGTAGCGCAGGCAGGGGATGGCAACAGATGGCATGGCGGGCTCCTGTCGGGTGAGGAGCCTCCATGCTAGCAGTAGCGGGCGCGATTCACATCTGCTGGAACAGATAGCTGTGATTGCGGCTCACTTCCAGTTCTCCCGGATAGCCGCGCACCTTCAGCATCTGGCGCCCGCGCAGGTCGCGTTTCACTTCGGCGATGGCGTCCACGCGCACGAGCGTCGAGCGGTGGATGCGCCAGAATTCGTCCGGGTCCAGCTCGTCCAGTAATTCCTTCAACGTCTTGCGGATCAGAAATTCGGCGGCGGCCGTCTGCACCCGCGTGTATTTTTCGTCGGACTGGAAGAACAGGATCTCGCGCGTGCTCACCATCCGCAAGCTGGCGCCGACCTGGGCCTGGATCCAGCGCAGGTAGGCCGGCTTGTCCGGCTTGCCCTTGTTCTCCAGTAGCGAGGTCAGCTTCGCCAATTGCTGGCCGATATCCTGGGGCGGTGTGGCATCGGCCGTCGCACGCGAACGCAGGCGCGCCTGCAACCGCGCGCACGTGGTCGCGAGCCGCTCGGCCGACACGGGTTTCAGCAGGTAGTCGAGGGCGCCCTGTTCGAACGCGTCCAGCGCGTACTGGTCGTAGGCCGTGGCGAACACGATGTGCGACCGCTCGTACAGCCGCCGCGCCGCCTCGATGCCGGACAGGCCCGGCATGCGGATGTCGAGGAAGGCGATGTCGGGGCGGAGCTTTTCGCCCAGCTCGACGGCTTCCACGCCGTTCGCCGCTTCGGCGACGATCTGCAGGTCCGGCCACGCCTGCTGCAGGCGTGCGCGCAGCAGGTCGCGCATCGGGGCTTCGTCGTCCGCGATCAAGGCAGTCAGTGGGCGAAATTCGGGTTTCACGCATCCTCCATCATCTTGTAGGGCAGCCGGATCGTGGCGCAGGCGCCGCCGCCGGGCGGGGTGGAGATGTCCAGCGCGGCATCCGCGCCGTACAGCAGCTGCAGGCGTTCGCGGATGTTGGCGAGGCCGACGCCGTCGTCCGCGTGCGGGTCGATGCCGACGCCATCGTCGCACACTTCTACATGCAGGTCAGCCCCCACCACATGGGCGCGCACGGCGACGGTGCCGCCCTCGATCTTCGGCTCCAGGCCGTGCTTGATGGCGTTCTCGATCAGGGTCTGCAGCATCATCGGCGGGAACGGCGCGCTGCCGAGGAAGTCGGGCACGTCGAAGCGCACGTGCAGCCGCTCCTTCATCCGCGCCTGCATGATGGCCAGGTACGCCCGCGACAGCTCGACCTGCTTGCCGAGCGTGGCGCCGCCGCGCTGGCGCATCTGCGGCAGGGTCGAGCGCAGGTAGTCGATCAGGTGGGCGTGCACGCGCGCCGCTTCCTTCGGGTCGGTCTCGATCAGCTGGCCGATCAGGGCCAGCGTGTTGAACAGGAAGTGCGGTTCGACCTGGGCCTGCAGCGCGGCCATCTGCGCCTCCATCAGGCGGCGCTCCAGCGTGGCGACGTTGGCCTGCGTCGTCGCTTCGCGCGCCATCAGCTCGGCCTTGCGCTTGCCGCCCGCCAGTACCTTGACGGCGAACGAGATGAAGATGTACCAGACGCCCGGTTCGGGCGTGTTCACCATCCCGAAGAAGATCATCACGAAGAACCACGTGAGGAACAGCTGGCGCCATTCGACGACGGCGAGCCAGTCGAAGAAGCGCCACCACACCTTGCTGGCTTCGTGGAAGGCGTCGCGTACGAAGTCGAGTACGCGGTTGATGTCGCTGGCGCGCATGATGCTCTCCTGCTTATTTCTCGCGGCGTGTGCGACGGTAGTCGACGAAGAATGCGCCGATGATGACCTTGATGCCCATGAACAGGACGAACAGGAACAACGCGAGCGGCAGCACGCTGATCACGAAGGCGAGGGCGATGCAGCAGGCCAGCATCGCGGGCCAAGGCATCACGGCGATGGCGCGCACGGCGCGGCGGCAGGCGTCGACGATGTCGCGGGCGAGGTCTTCCAGCGTGGCGCCGAAGCTGCGGGATTGGGTCCTGGTCATGATGACTCCTTGCGGTTGAAACTTGTTTCGATGGAGTCACTCTACATCCCTGCAGGCATCGTCACCACGGGGGGCCGACGAACTGCCGAAAACGCGGGATGAGGGGTCGTGCGGCCGGATGGACGGGGGCGTCTGGACCCGGCCGGGCCGGCGTAATATGATGTCGTCCATGAAACTTTTATGCCTGCCATGAGCCGCACCGGACGCCTGTTCCAACTGATGGACGCCCTGCGCGGCCACCGCCGCCCCGTGACGGCCAGCGCCCTGGCCGAGCGCCTGGGCGTGTCGGAACGCACCATCTACCGCGACATCCAGACGCTCGCCCAGCTGGGCGCGCCCGTCGACGGTTCGGCGGGCGTCGGCTACGTCCTGCGCACCGGGTTCTTCCTGCCGCCGCTGATGTTCGACGCCGACGAACTGGAAGCCCTCGTGCTGGGCGCGCGCTGGGTGCGCCAGCAGGGCGACGCGGCGCTGTCCGACGCGGCCGACCGCGCCCTGGCCAAGATCGCCACCGCGACGCCGCGCGACTTGCGCGACCACATGGCCGAGACGAGCCTGTGGGTGCCGGCCTTCCCGGAGGCCGCGCCGGTCGAGGCGTTCATCCAGCCGGCACGCGAGGCGATCCGGCGCCAGTGCAAGCTGCGCATCGCCTACCGCGATGGGAGCGACACGGCGACGGAGCGCGTCGTGTGGCCGTTCGCGCTCGCCTTCTTCGAGGGCAAGCGGGTGATGGCGGCGTGGTGCGAGCTGCGCGACGCGATCCGCCACTTCCGCGTCGACCGCATCGTCCGGGCCGAACCGATCACGGAACGCTATCCGTCGCCGCGCCACCAGCTGCTGCGGCTGTGGCGCAAGGAGTACGACATTCCGGAGTATTCCTGACAGGATCTGTCACGACCCGGCCTTAGCATTGCCACATCGACCACCCAACCAGGAGACGGCAATGCAGCTCTACCACCACCCCTTTTCGCCCAGCGCGCGCCGCGTGCGGATGGCCGCGGACCACCTCGGCGTCGCGCTCGATCTCGTCGAGATCGACCTGGCCAGCCCGGACGACCGGCGCCGCCTCGAGGAACTCGATGCCAACAGCAGGGTTCCCGTGCTGGTCGACGGCGCCCTCGTCCTGTCGGAGTCGTGCGCGATCATGCAATACCTGGCCGACCGCACGCCGGGCCAGGCCGTGTATCCGCAGGATAGCGCGGGCCGGGCCGACGTGAACCGCTGGATGTTCTGGACCTGCCAGCATTTCGCGCCGGCGCTCGGCGTGTTCGGGTGGGAGAACATGATGAAGAAGATGGTCACGGGCGAGGACGCCGACCCGGTGGAACTGGCACGCGGTGCGCGCGACATCGCGCGGGCCGCCATCGTCCTCGACCGGCACCTGGCCACGCGCCGCTGGCTCGCCGGCGAGGAGGTGTCCCTGGCCGACTACGCCGCGGCGGCGCCGCTGATGTACAAGGAACAGGCGCGGTTGCCGCTGGACGATTATCCGCACCTGCTGGCGTGGTTCGCGCGCGTGCGTGAACTGCCGGCATGGCAGCGCACGGCGCCCGCCTGGTAACCGTTTGACGAGGCTCCTGACAGAATCTGTCAGTGTCCGGTATTAACATTACAGCATCAACCAACCCACAGGAGACGGCCATGCAGCTCTACTACAACCACTACTCGTCCAACACCCGCCGCGTGCTGCTGGCGGCCGACCACCTCGGCATCGAATTCGACCTCATCGAGATCAACCTGGCCAGCCAGGACGACCGCCGCCGCCTCGGCGAAGTCAACCCGAACAGCAAGCTGCCCGTGCTGATCGACGGCGACTTCATCCTGTGGGAATCGTGCGCGATCATGCAATACCTGGCCGAGGGCACGCCGGGCCAGACCTTGTGGCCGCAGGAACGCCGGGCGCGCGCGGACGTCAGCCGCTGGATGTTCTGGGCCTGCCAGCATTTCGCCACGGCCATCGGCGTGCTCACGTGGGAATACATCTGGAAGAAGTTCGTCACGGGCCAGGATGCCGATCCGAAGGAAGTGGCGCGCGGCGAAGCCGACCTGGCCGAGGCGGCGCGCGTGCTGGACAAGCACCTGGCCACGCGCGTCTGGCTCGCCGGCGGCGACGTGACCCTGGCCGACTATGCCGTCGCGGCGCCGCTCATGTACAAGGACAAGGCGCGGCTGCCGCTGGATGCGTACCCGAACCTGCTGGCGTGGTTCGAGCGCGTCCAGGCATTGCCGGCATGGCAGCGGACGGCGCACGAGTGGTGATCAGGCCGGCTTGCCCACCAGCGCGGCAATCCCCGCCGCGGCGACGTTGACGGTGGCGCTGGCCAGGATCGGCACCACATAGCTGCCGCTCGCGTCGAACATGTAGCCGGCCGCGGTGGGGCCGAGGAGCGTACCCACCGCGACGCTCGTGTACAGGACGCCGATGATGCCGCCGACCTGGCGGTTGCCGAACAAATCCGTCACCACGGGCGGCATGATCGCGACCCAGCCGCCGTAGAACAGCCCGAACAGCAGGGCGAACCCGGCCAGTGCCGGAAAACCCGTCGCCGCGGCCCACACCGCCAGCGCGGCGGCCATGCCGGCGAACATCGCCAGCAGGAAGGCCTGCCGCCCGACCTTGTCCGCCAGCCCACCGAGGGCGAAGCGGCCCAGCGTGCTGCCGATACCGATCGTTCCCAGCAGGTACGCCGCTTCCCGCTGGCGCATGCCATGGTCCAGCGCATACGGCACCAGGTGGACGAACGGCACGAACACGCCGAACGAGCAGACGAGGCAAGCGGCGTACAGCAGCGCGAACTGGCGCGACCGGACGGCTTCGCGCAGCAGCATGCCGGACCGGACGCCGGCCGTCCCCCTGTCTTTATCGACGGGATCGTCGGCGATGAACGCGGCCATGCCGATCCCGACGACCGCCGCGCCGCACCCGAGCGCGAGGTAGGCGCCGCGCCATCCCAGCGCGCCGATCAGCGCCGTCGCGAGCGGCGGCATGACCAGCGTGCCGACGCCGATGCCGCTGACCGCCAGGCCGGAGGCGGCACCGCGGCGCCGGACGAACCAGCGCTGGACCGCGCCGAGCGCGGGCACGTAGGCGCAACCGATACCGAGCCCGACGCCGAGGCCGTAGGCGGCATACACTGCATGCAGGCTGCGCGCCAGGCCGGCCAGCGCGAGGCCCGCGCCCACCAGCAGCATGCCGAGCATGGCCAGGCGGCGCGCACCCCAGCGGTCCGCGAGCGGGCCGCTGACGACGCCCAGCGCAAAATACAGGAACCCCGCCAGCGAAAACACGAACGACACGGAGCCGCGCGACGCCTCGAAGTCCCGCTGCAGCGCCGGCACGAACGCGCTGAACGTGTACGCGCTCCCGAAGCCGACGAAACACACCGCGAACGCCGCCGCGACGACGATCCAGCCGTAGAAGATGCGCCGTCCCATCACAGCTCCGGATGGCGCCGGTGCCACGACGTGCGCGCCTGGAACGCGGCGCCGGCCCGCACGAGCACATCCTCGCGCCAACGGGCCGCCACCAGTTGCAGGCCGACCGGCATGCCGTCCGCGGTCGCTCCGCCCGGCAGGGTGAGCGTCGGGTGGCCGGACATGTTGAAGGGGCAGGTATAACGCTGCAGCCTGGCGATGAGGTCCGGTTGCGCGCCCAGTGTCCGGATCTGCGCGAGCGTGAGCGGGGCGAACGGTTGCACGGGCGTGAGCAGGACATCGACGGCAGCGAGGACACGATCGACGCGGCCGCGGAAATCCGCGCGCCGCAGCAGGATGGCCTGGTAATCGGTGCCGGACAGCGCGTTGCCGGCCTCGATGACCGACGCGAGGACGGCGCCGTAATCCTCTTTCAGGCGCGGATAGCGGTCCTGGTGCGCCACGGCCGTCTCCACGGCGCATTGCGGCACCCAGTCGGCGACGGCCTGTGCGGCATCGGGGAAGCGGACGTCGACGATGGTGGCGCCCAGCGCGGCAAAGGTCGCGAGGGCGTCGGCGAGGACCTGGCGCGTGCCGGCATCGACGTCGTCGCCGTTCCACGTCGCGTCGACGCCGATGCGCAAGGCCGCCGGATCGGCGCCCGCGATGGCGCCCAGCAGGATGCCCGCATCGATGGCGCTGCGGGCCATGGTCCCGACATGGTCCAGCGACGCCGCCAGTTCGGCCGCGCCGTGGCGGCTCACGCGCCCCCACGTCGGTTTCAGCCCCGTCAGGCCGTTGGCCGCGGATGGCCAGCGGATCGATCCGCCCGTGTCCGAGGCCAGCGAGCCATACGCCATGCCCGCCGCGACGGCGACGCCGGAACCGCTCGAGGAAATGCCGGGCCAGTAGTCCGCCCGCCACGGATTGCGCGGCGGGACGACGGCGGGATGGTGGTCGGAATACGCGCCTTCGGTGAGCTCAGGTTTGCCGATGAGGACCGCGCCGGCCTGTCTCAGGCGCCGCACGACGGTCGCGTCGCGCGTGGCCGCGGGCTGGCTGCGCAGCCGCATGCCGGCACGCGTCGGCACGCCCTCGATGTCGAACAAGTCCTTCACCGCGATCGGCACGCCATGCAGCGGCCCGCGCCATGTGCCTGCCGCGATCTCCCGGTCGGCCGCGCCGGCCTGTGCGAGCGCGGCGTCGGCCAGCACCAGCGCATACGCATGCAGGTCGCCGTCGAGCGCCGCGATCCGGTCGAGCAGCGCCTGCGTGACCTCCCGGGACGACACGTCGCGGTTGCGGATCATGGCCGCGAGCGCGCCGATGTCGAGGTAGTGCAGGGGAGCGGATGGTTTAGTCATTCTCTTTCCTGAATCGGCTTACAATGCGGGTAATGTAGCCCTCGAAAGGGGACGGTACAACCGAGTTTTCCTGTCCGTTTCGATTGAGATTTTCTAAATGATTCGTGAGCCGGTGCCACCATTGAAACCGCTGCGCGCGTTCGAAGCCGCGGCGCGGCACTTGTCCGTGAAAGCCGCGGCGGAAGAGTTGTGCGTGACGCCGGGCGCGGTCAGCCAGCTCGTGCGCCAACTGGAAGCGCACCTCGGCGTGAAGCTGTTCGAACGGGTCAATCGCGGCATCGTGCTGACCCAGGCGGGCCGCGACTACCTGCCGCCCGTGCGCAATGCGTTCCGGCAGATCGCGCAGGCCACGCAGCGCCTGGCGGCGTCCGCGGAGGCCGGCACGCTGACGCTGAGCGTCACGCCGTTCTTCGCGTCCGCATGGCTGATGCCGCGCCTGCAGCGGTTCCGGGACACGCATCCGGGCATCGACCTGCACATCGTGACCAGTACGGCGCTCGCCGATTTTTCGCGCGATGGGGTGGACGTGGCCGTCCGGCACGGCGCGGGCCGCTATCCGGGATTGCGGAGCTATCGCGTGGCATCCGTCGAGATCGTGCCGGTGGCGGCACCGTCCCTCGTCGAACGCCATGGCCGGCCCACGGCGCCCGCGGACCTGGCGCGCTGGCCGCACGTCCACGACGCGGACCGCAAAGGATGGAGCCTCTGGTTCCAGGCCAATGGCGTCGATGACGTCGGACTGCCGCGCGGTCCGTCGTTCGACGATTCCAGCCTGCTGCTCAGTGCCGTACTGGCCGGGCAGGGCGCCGGCCTGCTGCCGGCCGCCATGGTGGCGCACGAGGTGGACGCGGTGCGGTTGATCAAGCTCGCGAAACCGGCCCACATGGAGACGTTTGCCTACTACCTGGTCTATCCGGAGGCCCGGCAGGACAATCCGAAGGTGGCCGCGCTGCGCGACTGGATCCTGGCGGTGGAATAGCGGCTCACCCGTTCCAGTGCCGGCGCAGCAGGCCGTAGTACACGGTATCGGCCGGCTCGCCCTGCACGATCCAGCGCTCCGGCATATAGCCTTCCTTTTGAAAGCCGAGCTTTTCCAGCACCCGCGCGGACGCCCCGTTGCGCGGGTCGACGTCGGCCTCGATGCGGTTCAGGTCGAGCGCCGTGAAGCCGTAGTCCAGCAGCGCGCGCAGCGCCTCGCTGACGTAGCCGCCGCCCCAGTGGGCGCGGGCCAATGCGTAGCCCAGTTCGCAGCGCCGGCTCGCGTCGACGAAGCGGTGCAGGCTCACGTTGCCGATCAGTTCTCCCGTCCCGGCCAGTTCGACGCCCAGCCGCATGCCGCTGCCGTCCGCATACGCGGCCTGCGTGGCGGCGATGTGCTCGCGCGACTGGTCCAGCGACGTCCACGGACCGCTGCTCCAGTAGCGCGCCACCTCGGGATCGGAAAACACGGCGTAGTGCGCGTCGACGTCGCGCTCATTCATCCAGCGCAGCTTCAGGCGGGGCGTGAACAGTTCGATCGGGTTCAAGGTGGGCATGGGTTCTCCTGCAGGCCGACGGCGGCGAGGACCATGCCCGTGATCAGGCGCTCGGCGTCGTCGAAGTCGGATGGTTTCAGTTGTTCGCGGTCGAGCACGAGGGTCATCTGGGCGGCGAAGTCGGCGTACGACTGCGTCATGGCCCAGACGGCGAACAGCAGGTGGGTGGCGTTGACGGGCGCGATCTTTCCTTCCGCGATCCAGCGCTCGAACACGGCGATGTCGGCGCGCAGCAGCGGGATCACGCGGCGGCGGATCTGGTCCGCGTACAGCTTGGCGCCGCCGATCACTTCCATCGCATACACGCGCGATGCGAGCGGCTGCTCGCGCGAAAAGTTCAGCTTCGCGCGCACGTAGGCGCGCAGGACGTCGCCCGGATCCTTGCCCGGATCGGCGAGGCTGGCCATGCGCGCGAGCCAGTCGTCCAGCACGTTGTCGAGCACGCGCTGGTACAAGGCCTGCTTGGTCGGGAAGTAGTACATCAGGTTCTGCTTCGACAGGCCCGCGCGCTCGGCGACGGTGGCGATCGACGTGCCTTCGTAGCCGCATTCGGCGAACTGGCGCACGGCTTCGCCGAGGATCGTCGTTTCGACTTTGTCGCGATGACTGACGCGATGCTTGACGGGGGCGATGGTCATGATTGGTCTCCAGGGATCGAACGCAGGAAGTCGAGCAGGGCCGGCTCGTGGGCATAGGCGACGTTGAAGCGGAACCAGGCCGTGTCGGGCGGCTTCAGCGCAAAGAATTCGCCCGGCGCCAGCAGGATGTTCGCGCGCAGCGCCGCTTCGGCGATGGCGCGGCCGTTCAGGCCCGGCGTGGCGAAGCCCGCGCTGACGAACATCCCGCCGCGCGGGCGGGCCAGCGGGACGAGGCCCGCGTCGCCGAGCCGCTCCAGCGCCAGGTCGCGCGCGTCGTCCAGCTGCAGCACGAGGCGCTCGACCTGCTTGCGGTACGCGCGGCTGCTGACGGCATCGTACACGGCGCGCTCGTTCACTTCGGACGTCGTCAGGCCCGTGAGCATCTTGACGCGCACCAGTTCCGGGATCAACGAGCCGGACGCGCAAATGGAACCCACGCGCAGCACGGGCGACAGCGTCTTGGAAAAGCTGCCGATGCGGATCACGCGGCGCAGCCCGTCCATCGCGGCGAGCGAGGAGTCGCCGCGCGTGGCCAGTTCGCGGTAGATGTCGTCCTCGACGAGCCAGAAATCGTACTGCTCGGACAGCGCGAGCAGCCGGTGCGCCTGCGCCTGCGACAGCGACGTGCCGAGGGGATTCTGCAGCACCGTGTTGACGAACATGAGCTTCGGCTGGCGTGCCTGGGCTTCGCGGGCAAGGACTTCCATGTCCAGGCCGTGCGCGCCGCGCGGGATGCCGACGGGGACGCAGCCGTGATGGCGCACGAGCGCGAGCAGGTTGCCGTAGCCCGGATCCTCGACGAACACGACGTCGCCCGGCCGCGTGAGCGTGCGCAGCACGAGGTCGAACGCATGCGTGGCGCCGTGCGTGAGGAGGATCTGTTCCGGCTCGACGGCGAACAGGTCGGCCGACAGCGCCGCGGCGAGATGCTGGCGCAGGCTGGGGAAGCCGAGCGGGTGGCCGTAGCCGCGCAGGCGGCCGGCCGGGATCTTCATCGCATGGCGCACGGCGTCGAGGATCGTCGATTCGCCATACCACTCGGGCGGCAGCCAGCCGGCGCCGACGGGCAGCGCATCCGTCTGGCCGGAATACAGGTCGGGCGTGAGCGTGTCGACGACGCTCGCGGCCGCGGGCAGATACGTGGGCAAACAAGCCTGCTGCGCCGGTGCTTCCGCGCCGCGCGCCACGAAAAAGCCGGACCCGCGCCGCGACGACAGCAGGCCCAGGTGCAGAAGGCGGTCGTACGATTCGACGACCGTGAAGGTGCTGACGCCATTCACTTTTGCGAATTGTCGAACGGACGGCATCTTCGTCCCGGCCGGCAGCGCACGCCGATTTACCATTTCGGCGATGGCCGCGACGATCTGGTCGACCAGGCTGCCCCGGCGCTGGCGGTCGATCGCCAGCACGGGCCACTCGCCGTTGCTGTTCTTGTCCGTTGATTCCATTGCCAATCCACCAGTGCGACGCCGGCAACTGTACAGGCTATGCTACCTATACGGTTGGCCGTTTTCGCAGATTGTGTATATGTGCCACTGTTGTCCTGCTGTCTATTATTGCATCATTGTTTTTGCCAGTTGGTAAATTTGTACCCGGCATTGAATTTATTAGGGGAGTCGCATGAACGAGTCCAGACCCGAATCGATGTCATCCTTCTGGATGCCATTCACCAACAACCGTGACTTCAAGGCCCACCCGCGCCTCCTCGTCTCGGCACAAGGAATGTATTACAAGGACGTCGACGGCAACGCCGTCCTCGACGGCACCGCCGGCCTGTGGTGCGTCCCGTGCGGCCACGCGCAACCGAAGATCGTCGCCGCCGTCAGCGAGATGGTCGGCCAGCTCGACTTCGCACCCACCTTCCAGATGGGCCACCCGGCCGCCTTCGACCTGGCCGAACGCCTGATGGAGTACACCAATCACAAGTTCGGCCACGTGTTCTACACGAACTCCGGATCGGAAGCGGTGGACACGGCCCTCAAGATCGCCCTTGCGTATCACAAGGCGCGCGGCGACGCCGGCCGCACGCGGCTGATCGGGCGCGAGCGGGGCTATCACGGCGTCGGCTTCGGCGGGCTGTCCGTCGGCGGCATCGGCCCCAATCGCAAGGCTTTCGGGCCACTCCTTCCCGGCGTGGATCACCTGCCGCACACGCATAACCCCGGCAAGAACGCGTTCTCGCGCGGCGAGCCGGAACACGGCGCGGAGCTGGCCGATGAACTGGAACGCATCGTCGCGCTGCACGATGCGTCCACCATCGCCGCCGTGATCGTCGAACCGGTGGCCGGATCGACGGGCGTCCTGGTCCCGCCGAAGGGTTACCTGAAGCGCCTGCGCGAGATCTGCACGAAGCACGGCATCCTGCTGATCTTCGACGAAGTGATCACGGGCTTCGGCCGCCTGACGACGCCGTTCGCCGTCGATTACTTCGACGTCGAGCCGGACATGATGACGACGGCGAAGGGCCTCACGAACGGCACCGTGCCGATGGGCGCCGTGTTCTCGAAAAAATTCATCCACGACGCGTTCATGGAAGCGCCGGCCGGCATCGAGCTGTTCCACGGCTACACGTATTCCGGCCACCCGCTCGCGTGCGCCGCGTCGATCGCCACGCTGGACGTCTTCAAGGAGCAGGGCATCCTCGAGAACGCCCGCGCCATGCAGCCGTATTGGGAAGACGCGGTGCACAGCCTGCGCGGCCTGCCGCACGTGATCGACATCCGCACGATCGGCCTCGTCGCCGGCATCGAACTGGAAAGCATCCCCGGCAAGGTGGGCGCGCGCGCCTTCGCCGCGTTCAAGCAGGCCTTCGCGGACGGCATCCTGATCCGCACGACGGGCGACACCATCGCGCTGTCGCCGCCGCTCGTGCTGGAGAAAAAGCACATCGACGAATTGTTCGGCAAGCTGGCCGCCGTCCTGAAAAACCTCGACTGAAAGAGACCATGGAGACGATCAACCATTTTATTGACGGCCGCGTCGTCGAAGGCAACGGGCGATACGCCGACGTCTACAACCCGGCGCTGGGCGAGTCTTGCGCGCGCGTGGCGCTGGCCAGCGACGACGACGTCGCGGCCGCCGTCGCAGCGGCGAGCGCCGCATTCCCCGCCTGGGCCGCGACGCCTCCGCTGGCCCGCGCCCGCGTTCTGTTCAACTACCTGCAGCTGTGCCAGCGGCACACCGACGACTTCGCGGCGATGGTCGTGCGCGAACACGGCAAGACGTTCGCCGACGCGCGCGGCGAAGTCGCCCGCGGCATCGAGGTCGTCGAGTTCGCGGTGGGCATTCCGCAGATGCTCAAGGGCGAATTCACGGACCAGATCGCGCGCGGCATCGACGCGTGGTCGATGCGCCAGCCGCTGGGCGTCGTCGCGGGCATCACGCCGTTCAACTTCCCCGTGATGGTGCCGATGTGGATGTTCCCCGTCGCCATCGCGTGCGGCAACACGTTCATCCTGAAACCGTCGGAGCGCGATCCGTCGCCGTCGCTGCTGCATGCGAAGCTGCTGAAGGAAGCGGGGCTGCCGGACGGCGTGTTCAACGTCGTCCAAGGCGACAAGGCCGCGGTCGACGCGCTGCTGGACCACCCGGACATCCAGGCCGTCAGCTTCGTCGGCTCGACGCCGATCGCGGAATACATCTATGCGCGCGGCAGCGCGTCCGGCAAGCGCGTGCAGGCGCTGGGCGGCGCGAAGAACCACATGGTCGTGATGCCGGATGCCGACATGGACATGGCCGTCGACGCCCTCATCGGCGCCGCCTATGGTTCGGCCGGCGAGCGCTGCATGGCGATCTCGGTGGCCGTCGCCATCGGCGACGCGGGCGATGCGCTCGTGGCCCGGCTGGCCGAGCGCACGCGCGCCCTGAAAATCGCGGACGGCATGGCGGACGGTGCGGAGATGGGGCCGGTCGTCACGCTCGCGGCCAAGCAGCGCATCGAAAAACTGATCGGCGAAGGCGTGGAGCAGGGCGCGACCCTCGTCGTCGACGGCCGTGGTTTCAGGGTGCCGGACCGCGACAACGGCTTCTTCGTGGGCGGCACTTTGTTCGACCATGTGCAGCCTTCGATGTCGATCTACAAGGAAGAGATTTTCGGACCCGTGCTGTGCGTCGTGCGCCTGCCGGACGTGGGCAGTGCGCTGGAACTCATCAACCGCAACGAGTACGGCAACGGCGTGGCCGTGTTCACCCGCGACGGTGGCGTGGCGCGCGAATTCGTCCGCCAGGTGCAGGTGGGCATGGTGGGGGTGAACGTGCCGCTGCCGGTGCCGATGGCATTCAACAGCTTCGGCGGGTGGAAGAAGAGCCTGTTCGGCGACCACCACGCGTACGGGCCGGAAGGCGTGCGGTTTTATACGCGGCACAAGGCGGTCATGCAAAGGTGGCCGAATACCGCGAGCAGCGGGGTGGAGTTCGCGTTCCCGCAGATGAAATAAGCGTCTACGTCGTCCCCGCGAAGGCGGGGACCCAAGTTGCACGCATCTCGACAGCGCAAGCTAACTTGGGCTCCCGCCTCCGCGGGAGCGACGGTTGGTTGTTTGAGTCACCACGAAAAAAGGGATGTCAAATGATCGAGTCACTCCACCACCTGCCCCCCGCCGCCGGCACGCACGGCGACCTGTCCGAGCGCTTCACGGACCTGGCGCCGCCGCTGACGGCCCGCCAGGCCGCCATCGAAAGCGCCCGTTGCCTGTACTGTTACGACGCGCCCTGTACGCGTGCCTGCCCGACGGGCATCGACGTCGCGAGCTTCATCCGCAACATCCATGACGGCAACGTGGAAGGCGCCGCCGTCAACATCCTCAAGCAGAACATCTTCGGCGGCGCCTGTTCCCGCGTGTGTCCGACGGAGATCCTGTGCGAGGACGCCTGCGTGCGTAACGACGATGCCGAAGGCCAGCCCGTGAAGATCGGCCTGCTGCAGCGCCATGCCATCGACAACGCCCATTTCGCCGACCATCCGTTCCGGCGCGCGCCATCGACCGGCAGGACGATCGCCGTCGTCGGCGCCGGCCCGGCCGGGCTGTCGTGCGCGCACCGGCTCGCGATGCTGGGCCATGACGTCGTCGTGTTCGAGGCTCGCGACAAGGCCGGTGGGCTGAACGAATACGGCATCGCCAAGTACAAGCTGCCGGGCGACTTCGCCCAGCGCGAGGTGGACTTTTTGCTCGCCATCGGCGGCATCGAGATCCAGTACGGCCGCATCCTGGGCAGCAACCTGCACCTGCAGGACCTGCACACGCGCTACGACGCCGTGTTCCTCGGCCTGGGCCTCGGTGCGAGCCGCCGTCTCGGCCTCACGGGCGAGGACGCGCCGGGCCTCGCGGCCGCCGTCGACTACATCGCCACCTTGCGCCAGGCGGCCGACCTCGCGGCGCTGCCCGTGCCGAAGCGCGCCGTCGTGATCGGCGCCGGCAACACGGCCGTCGACATGGCCGTGCAGATCGGAAGACTGGGCGCGGAGGAGGTCACGCTCGTGTATCGCCGGGGTGTCGAGGCCATGAGCGCCACCGGCCACGAGATCGAGATCGCCAGGATGAACGGCGTGCGCATCCACACGTGGGCCGCGCCGCATGAGATCCTGCTGGACGATGCGGGACGCGTGCGCGGCATGCGCTTCGAAGAGACGCGGCTGGAGGATGGCCGCCTCGCCGGCACGGGCGCCTTCATCGACATCGCCGCCGATGCCGTGTTCAAGGCCATCGGCCAGGGCATGGACAACGATGCGCTGTCCGATCCGCTCGCGCGCGAACTGGAACGTGATGGGGACAAGATCCACGTCGATGCGCAATTCCGCACCAAGCTGCCGGGCGTGTACGCGGGCGGCGACTGCGTGGCGCCGGGGCAGGACCTGACGGTGCAGGCCGTCCAGCACGGCAAGCTGGCCGCGCTGGCGATCCATGACGACATCCTTTCCAAAGCGGAGGCATGATGGCCGACCTGAGCATCGATTTCTGCGGCATCAAGTCGCCGAACCCTTTCTGGCTGGCGTCCGCACCGCCGACCGACAAGGCCTATAACGTCGTGCGCGCCTTCGAGGCGGGATGGGGCGGCGTCGTGTGGAAGACGCTGGGCGAGGATCCGCCCGCCGTCAACGTGTCGTCGCGCTACTCCGCGCTGCATGGGAAGAACCGCGAAGTCATCGGCTTCAACAACATCGAGCTGATCACGGACCGCAGCCTCGAGATCAACCTGCGCGAGATCACGGCCGTCAAGAAGGCGTGGCCGGACCGGGCGCTGGTCGTGTCGATGATGCTGCCGTGCGAGGAAGCGCCGTGGAAGGAAATCCTGCCGCTCGTCGAGGCGACGGGGGCGGACGGCATCGAACTGAACTTCGGTTGCCCGCACGGCATGCCGGAGCGCGGGATGGGCGCCGCCGTGGGCCAGCAACCGGACCTCATCGAACAGGTCACGCGCTGGTGCAAGACGTACACGCGGCTGCCGGTGATCGTCAAGCTGACGCCCAACATCACGGACGTGCGCGCGCCGGCCCGTGCCGCGCTGGCGGGCGGGGCGGATGCCGTCTCGCTGATCAACACGATCAATTCGATCACGCACCTGGACCTGGACCGCATGGTCGCGTATCCCGCCGTCGGCAACGCCAGCACGCACGGCGGCTATTGCGGCACGGCCGTGAAACCCATCGCGCTGAACATGGTGGCCGAGATCGCGCGCGATCCGGTGACGAAGGGTTTGCCGATCTCCGGCATCGGCGGCATCGGCAACTGGCGCGACGCGGCCGAGTTCATCGCGCTGGGCGCCGGTTCGGTGCAGGTGTGCACCGCCGCGATGCTGCACGGCTTCCGCATCGTCGAGGAGATGAAGGACGGGCTGTCGCGCTGGATGGACAGTAAAGGCTATGAAAATATCGCCGCGTTCTCGCGCAAGGCCGTGCCGAACACGACGGACTGGAAATACCTGGACATGAATTACCAGGTCATCGCGCACATCGACCAGGACAAGTGCATCCAGTGCGGCCGCTGCCACGTCGCGTGCGAGGACACGTCGCACCAGGCCATCGCGCGGCTCGTCGACGGCAATGCACGCAAGTACGAAGTCATCACCCAGGAATGCGTGGGGTGCAACCTGTGCGAGATCACCTGTCCGGTCGAGGGTTGCATCACGATGGTGCCGCAGCAGACGGGCAAGCCGTACATGAACTGGACGCAGGATCCGCGGAATCCGCGGGCGGAGGGAGTAGTATTGGCCGGTGAATGACGAACGCCAACCGACGGAGACCGCCCCGATGAGCCCAGACCCCGCAACGAACCAGGACTTGTGGAACGAAGACCTCGCGCCGACGAGCGCCGCGCAGCGCACGTGGCGCTGGTATCACTTCGCCGCCCTGTGGGTCGGCATGGTGATGTGCATTCCGGCCTATACGCTGTCGGCCAGCCTGATCGAGGCCGGCATGTCCGCGTACCAGGCCGTGTTCACCGTGTTCCTCGCCAACGCCATCGTGCTGCTGCCGATGCTGCTGATCGGCCACGCCGGCACCAAGTACGGCATCCCGTACGCCGTGCTGGCGCGCGCCGCGTTCGGTACGCGCGGGGCGCGGCTGCCGGCGCTGATGCGCGCCATCGTCGCGTGCGGCTGGTACGGCATCCAGACGTGGTTCGGCGGCAGCATGATCTACACGCTGCTGGGCGTGCTGGCCGGGCACGAGATCGGCGGCGCCAAGCTGGCCGGCCTGGGCATCAACGGCGCGCAGCTGCTGTGCTTCCTCGCGTTCTGGGCCATCCAGTTCTATTTCATCGTGCACGGCATGGATTCGATCCGCAAGCTGGAGACGTACACGGCCCCGCTGAAGATCGCGATCTGCTTCGTGCTGCTCGGCTGGGTCTACCAGAAAGCGGGTGGCTTCGGCCCGCTGCTGGACGCGCCGTCGCAATTCGTCGAGGGCGGCAAGAAGGCCGGCCAGTTCTGGCCCACGTTCTGGCCGTCGCTGACGGCGATGGTCGGGTTCTGGGCCACGCTCGCGCTGAACATCCCCGACTTCACCCGCTTCGCGCGCACGCAGCGCGACCAGGTCGTGGGCCAGTCCGTCGGCCTGCCCGTGCCGATGGGTTTATTGGCCGCATTGGCGGTCATCGTCACGTCGGCCACCGTCGTCCTGTACGGCAAGGCGTTGTGGGACCCGGTCGACCTGGCCAGCCGCATGACGGGCGCCGCCGTGCTGGTCGCGTTGATCGTGCTGCTGGTCGACACGGTCAGCGTCAACCTGGCCGCGAATCTCGTCGGTCCGGCCTACGACTTTTCCGCGCTGGCGCCGCGCCAGATTTCGTACCGCACGGGCGGCTACATCACGGCCGGCATCGCGCTCGCGATGATGCCCTGGAAGATTCTGGAGTCCACGCAGGGTTACATCTTCACGTGGCTGATCGGCTATTCCGCGCTGCTGGGTCCCATCGCCGGCGTGCTGATCATCGATTACTACCTGATCCGCCGCACCGAACTGGCCGTCGACCACCTGTACCGCGACGACGGCATCTATGGCTATCGGGGCGGCTGGAACCTGGCTGCCATCGTGGCGTTCGTCGCCGGCGTGGTGCCGAACATCCCGGGTTTCATGAACGCGGCATTTCCGGAAGCCTTTCCGGACGTGGGCGCCGCTTTCAAGACCCTGTACACCTATGCGTGGTTCGTCGGGATCGCGATTTCCGCGGTCGTGTACGGCCTCATGATGAAGGGCAGGGCGGCCCCGGCGCTGCATCCTGCCCGATCGCTCGATTGACCCGAGGAGACGTCAATGACCCTGTTGATACGCGGTGGTACGGTGGTGAACGCCGACCGTGCATTTCGTGCCGATGTGCTGTGCGAAGGCGACAGGATCGTCGCCGTGGGCGAGAACCTGGAGGCGCCCGCGCATGCCGAGGTGATCGATGCGGGGGGCCAGTACGTGATGCCGGGCGGGATCGACCCGCACACGCACATGCAGCTGCCGTTCATGGGCACCGTCACCGCCGACGACTTTTATACCGGCACGGCGGCGGGCCTCGCGGGCGGCACGACGACGATCATCGACTTCGTCATCCCCGACCCGAAGCAGCGCCTGATGGACGCGTTCCAGACGTGGCGCGGCTGGGCCGGGAAGGCCGCGGCCGACTACACGTTCCACGTGGCCGTCACGTGGTGGGACGACACGGTGCACGAAGACATGGGCACGCTCGTCAAGCGCCACGGCGTGAACAGCTTCAAGCACTTCATGGCGTACAAGAACGCCATCATGGCCGACGACGAGACGCTGGTGAAGAGCTTTCGCCGCGCGCTCGAACTGGGTGCGATCCCGACCGTGCACGCGGAGAACGGTGAACTGGTCTATCAATTGCAGCGCGAACTGCTGGCGAAAGGGATCCGCGGACCGGAAGCGCATCCGCTGTCGCGGCCTCCGGAAGTGGAAGCGGAAGCGGCCAACCGCGCGATCGCAATCGCTGGCGTCCTTGGCACGCCGGTCTACATCGTGCACGTGTCGTGCGCCGAATCGCTGGAGGCCATCACGCGCGCCCGCGCACGGGGCCAGCGCGTGTACGGCGAGGCGCTGGCGGGCCACCTCGTCATCGACGACAGCGTGTACCGCCACGCCGACCCGGAAGTCGCGCGCGCCTACGTGATGAGTCCCCCGTTCCGCTCCAGCCACCACCAGACGGCGCTGTGGCAGGGCCTCCAGGGCGGCAACCTGCACACGACGGCGACGGACCACTGCACGTTCTGCGCCGGCCAGAAGGCGATGGGCGCGGACGATTTCACGCGCATCCCGAACGGCTGCGGCGGCGTCGAGGAACGCATGGCCGTCGTGTGGGATGCGGGCGTGAACACGGGACGCCTCACGCCATCCGAATTCGTGCGCGTGACGTCGACCAACGCGGCCCAGATCTTTAATATCTACCCGCGCAAGGGCTCGGTGTCCGTGGGGGCGGATGCCGACATCGTCGTGTGGGACCCGCAGGGGACGCGCACGCTGTCGGCCGCCACGCAGCATTCGAAGGGCGACTTCAACGTGTTCGAAGGGCGCACGGTGCGCGGGATTCCCTCGCATACGGTGGCGGCCGGGAAGCTCGTGTATGCGGATGGCGACCTGCGCGCGGAGCGGGGCGCCGGAAGATATGTGGAGCGGCCGGCGTTTACCGGCACCCCGTAAACGTCGTCCCCGCGAAGGCGGGGATCCAAGTTCTGCGTGCGTTATCGAAACGCGAACAAATTGGATTCCCGCCTCCGCGGGAATGACGGTGGTTAATGCGCGTCCCCTCAGAGTGACGCTAACCGGAGAACAACCATGAACGACCTGCGCATCAACGGCACCCGCCTGTGGCACTCCCTGATGGAACTGGCGCGAATCGGCGCGACGGAGAAGGGCGGCGTGAAGCGCCTCGCCCTGACGGACCTCGACCGCCAGGGCCGCGACCTCGTCGTCCAGTGGGCGAAGGCCGAGGGCCTCGCCGTCACCGTGGATAAAATCGGCAACGTCTTCATGCGCCGGGAGGGCGCGAATCCGGACCTGCCCCCGGTCGTCACGGGCAGCCATATCGACACCCAGCCGACCGGCGGCAAGTTCGACGGCAACTACGGCGTGCTGGCCGGCCTCGAAGTCGTGCGCACCCTGAACGAGCGGGGCATCCGCACGGAGGCGCCGATCGAGGTCGCGTTCTGGACGAACGAGGAAGGCTCGCGCTTCGTGCCCGTGATGATGGGCTCCGGCGTGTTCTGCGGCGCGTTCAGCCTGGAGACGGCGTATGCGGCGCGCGATGTCGAGGGCAAGTCGGTCGGCGAGGAACTGGAACGGATCGGCTACCGGGGCGACGAAACGCCCGGCATGCACCCGATCGGCGCCTATTTCGAGGCGCACATCGAGCAGGGGCCCGTGCTGGAAGACGCGAACAAGGTGATCGGCGTCGTGCCCGCCGTGATGGGCCTGTCGTGGTACGACTGCACGGTGACGGGCATGGAGGCGCACGCGGGTCCCACGCCGATGCACCTGCGGCGCGACGCGCTGCAGGTCGCGACGACCATCATGCAGGAGACGGTGGCCATCGCCAACCGCTACCCGCCATACGGCCGCGGCACCGTGGGCATGGTCCAGGTGTTCCCCAACAGCCGCAACGTGATCCCCGGCCAGGTCAAGTTCAGCATCGACCTGCGCAACGTCACCGACGACCTGCTGAACACGATGCACGGCGAGATCGAGGCATTCGTCGAGCGCACGCGGCGCGAGACGGGCCTGGCCATCGACCTGCAGCGCGTGTCGTACTATCCGCCTTGCCCGTTTCACCCGGATTGCGTGGGCGCCGTGCGGGCGGCGACGGAAAAGCTGGGCTATTCGACGATGGACGTGGTGTCCGGCGCCGGCCACGATGCCATCTACGTCGCGCGGCTGGCGCCCGCCGGCATGATCTTCGTGCCGTGCAAGGACGGCATCAGCCACAACGAGATCGAAGACGCCCAGCCCGGCCACCTGGAAGCCGGCTGCAATGTGCTGCTGCATGCGATGCTGGAACGGGCAGGGATCGTTTCCACGCCCGCGACCGAGGAGTTTGTTGCTCATAAGTAACAAAATGCAATTTCTTGTTACGATTCTGGCCGATTCCCGACGCCGGTAGCATACTGTGCACCGAAGCCGCCCGCCGGGCGGCATGCGTCTGCCCGACGATGCTGACCGGATACTACGAACCCCCGCTCGTCCTGACTTCGATCCTTGTCGCGATCGTCGCTTCCTATTCCGCCCTGAGCCTGGCGGGGAGGGTGACGGAAGCGTCCGGCCGCACCCGGTTCGCCTGGACGCTGGGCGGCGCGATCGCGATGGGGTCCGGGATCTGGTCCATGCACTTCGTCGGGATGCTGGCGTTCCGCCTCCCGATCCCGGTCGCCTACGACATTCCGATCACCCTCGTGTCGCTGGTGCTGCCGATCGGCGCCTCCGGCCTCGCGCTGTGGCAGGTCAGTCGCGCGAACCTCGGCCCCGTGCGATTGGGCGTCAGCGCGGTCATCATGGGCGCCGGCATCAATGCGATGCATTACACGGGCATGGCCGCCATGCGCATGCAGCCGGGGATCGTGTACGACCCGCTGCTGTTCGCGCTCTCCGTCCTGATTGCCGTGGGCGCGTCGGCACTGGCGCTGTGGATCGCTTTCCGGCTGCGCCGCAGCACGCCGGACGTGTGGGGCGCGCGCGTCGGCGCCGCCGTCGTGATGGGCTGCGCCATCGTCGGCATGCACTACACGGGCATGGCGGCCGCGAACTTCCCGGCCGACAGCGTGTGCATGGCCGCGCGCGTCGGCGTGCACCGCGACAGCCTCGCGACGCTCGTCGTGCTGGCCACGTTCTGCGTGCTGGGCCTGGCCCTCATCGCGTCCGTGTTCGACGCCCGGCTGGAAGCGAATGCGCGCATCCTCGCGATGTCGCAGGCGACGGCGTCCGAGCGCCAGCACCTGCTGGAACGCGAGCGCATCGCGCGCGACGAGGCCGAGCGCCTGTCCGCGCTGAAGGACGAATTCCTCGCCACGCTGTCGCACGAGCTGCGCACACCGCTGAACGCGATCCTCGGCTGGGCCGGCATGCTGCAGCGGGGCGTGAAGGACGAGGCGACGATGAAACGCGCACTGGAGACGATCGAACGCAACGCGCGCGCCCAGGGTAAGCTGATCGACGACCTGCTCGACATGAGCCGCATCATTTCCGGCACCGTGCGCCTGGACGTGCAGACGGTCGACCCGTCGCGCATCATCGAGGCGGCGCTGGGCACCGTGCACCCGGCCGCCGCCGCCAAGATGATCGCCCTGCGCGCCGACCTCGGGCGCGAGCCGGGCACGCTGCCGCTCGAAGTGCGCGCCGATCCGGGCCGGCTGCAGCAGGTGCTGTGGAACCTGCTGGCGAACGCGGTCAAGTTCACGCCGTCGGGCGGCAGCGTGCAGGTGCTGCTGGGGCGCGACGGCAACGACGCCGTGATCCGCGTGATCGATTCCGGCATCGGCATCGCGCCGGACTTCCTGCCGTACGTGTTCGACCGCTTCCGCCAGCAGGATTCGTCGATCTCGCGCCAGCACGGCGGCCTGGGCCTGGGACTGTCGATCGCGCGGCAGCTCGTCGAGCTGCACGGCGGGACGATCACCGTGGACAGCGCCGGCGCCCACACGGGCACCACGTTCACCGTGCGCCTGCCGCTGGCGCGCCCGAGCGCCGTCACGGTGGCCGGCACGGGCGTGCGCCCGGCCACGCAGTCGGACGACTTCGCCGACTTGTCCGGCGTACGGGTGCTGGTGATCGACGATGCGCCGGATACGCTCGACGTGCTGGAACAGATCCTGTCGTACAGCGGCGCCGCCACGATGACGGCGCCGGGTGCCGGCGCCGCACTGGCCCTGCTGGAGCGCGAGGTGCCGGACGTGATCGTCAGCGACGTGGGCATGCCCGAAGTCGACGGCTTCGAACTGATGCGGCGCCTCCGCCGGCGCGCGGCCACGGCGGAGATTCCCGCCATCGCGCTGACGGCGTTCACGCGCCAGGACGACCGCGCCAAGGCGCTGCAGGCGGGCTTCACGGATTACCTGGCGAAGCCCGTCGAGCCGGCGGCGCTGGCGGCGGCGATCAAGCGCGTCGTCGCCACCGCGCGCGAGGCGTGAGTTTATTGGAACGTGGTTTCGCGTTCCGGCGTGGCGCTGATGCGGTGGATGGCCAGGTCGGCGCCGTCGAATTCCTGCTCGGCGTCCAGGCGCAGCCCGACGGTGGCCTTCAACAACCCATAGACGATCACGCCGCCGATGCCGGCGACGGCCACGCCCAGCAGGGTGCCGATGACCTGCGATGCCATCGACACGCCGCCCAGTCCCCCCAGCGCATGGCTGCCGAAGATGCCGGCCGCGATGCCGCCCCACGCGCCGCACAGGCCGTGCAGGGGCCACACGCCCAGCACGTCGTCGATCTTCCAGCGGTTCTGCGCCAGCGTGAACATCACGACGAAGATCGCGCCCGCGATCGCGCCCGTCACGAGCGCGCCCAGCGGATGCATCAGGTCCGAGCCCGCGCACACGGCGACGAGGCCGGCCAGCGGACCGTTGTAGACGAAGCCCGGGTCGTTCTTGCCCATCACGAAGGCGGTCAAGGTGCCGCCCACGAGGGCCATCAGCGAGTTGACGGCGACGAGGCCGTTCATCTTGTCCAGCGTCTGCGCGCTCATCACGTTGAAGCCGAACCAGCCGACCGTGAGGATCCATGCGCCCAGCGCGAGGAACGGGATGTTCGATGGCGGGTGCGCCGAGATGCGGCCATCCTTGGTGTAGCGGCCGCGGCGCGCGCCCAGCAGCAGCACGGCCGGCAGCGCGGCCCAGCCGCCGACGGCGTGCACGACGACGGAGCCGGCGAAATCGTGGAACGCCGCGCCGAAGCTGGACGTGAGCCAGTCCTGGATGCCGAAGCGGTTGTTCCAGGCGATGCCTTCGAACAGCGGGTAGACGAGGCCCACGAGCAGGGCCGTGGCGGCCATCTGTGGATGGAACTTGGCGCGTTCCGCGATGCCGCCCGAGATGATGGCGGGGATCGCGGCGGCGAACGTCAACAGGAAGAAGAACTTCACCAGTTCATAGCCGTTCTTAGCGACCAGCGTGTCCGTGGCGCCCATGAAATGGATGCCGTAGGCGATGCCATAGCCGACGAAAAAGTAGGCGATGGTGGAGACGGCGAAGTCGATCAGGATCTTGACGAGGGCGTTGACCTGGTTCTTGCGGCGTACCGTGCCCAGTTCCAGGAAGGCGAAGCCGGCGTGCATCGCCAGGATCATGATCCCGCCGAGCAAGATGAAGAACGCGTCCGCTCCGCTTTTGAATGCATCCATGCGTACTCCAAAAAAGTGCAAGTTGATCTGAATGCACTTCTGGATAGCAATAAACGTTCCAATTTGGTGAAGAGGCGCACTCCCAGTGGGCATGCGGGATGGGTTGCCCCGCAAGCGTGCACAAGCACTGTATCGGTGCGTATTTGCGCCAAAATGGGGAGTCGTGGTCGGATCGGCAAGTCGTAGTATGCTTTCCGGAAATTCACCCACAAGGAGACTCATGAACCGCACCCTGAACGCCGCCATCCTCGCGGCTTTGCTGTCGGCCGGCGCACCTATCCTGTCCGCCCACGCCGCCACGACCACCGTATCCGCCTCGTCCGCCGAACGCCAGGTCGACCGCGTGGCCGCCCGTTTCTATGATGCGCGCGCCCGGTTCGACCCGCTGCTGTACGCGACCGCGAACGGCGACAGCCGCTACGACGACCAGATCGGCATGGCGATCGACCCGAAGGTCCGCGCCCGCTACTTCGCGCAAAACCACAAGCTGCTGGACGACCTGCAAAAGATCGACAAGACGCATCTGTCCGACAAGGCGCGCCTGAACTACGACATCCTCGCCTTCGAGATCCGCGCACAGCTGGACCTCGCGCGCTTCCCCGAGCACCTGCTGCCGCTGAACCACTTCGACAACATCCCGAGCACGCTGGCGAACTATGCGAGCGGCACGGGCTCGCAGCCGCTGGCGACGCCGGCCCAGTACCGCGCCTATCTTTCGCGCCTCGAACAGCTGCCGGGCTGGATCGACCAGGCCATCGCCAACATGAAGGAGGGGATGAAGAAGGGCGTCGTGCAGCCGAAGGCGATCACGGCCAGGATGCTGCCCCAGTTCCGCCAGCTGGCCGCGAGCGATGCGGAAGCGAGCATCTTCTACACGCCCATCAAGAACCTGCCGGCCGGTTTCTCCGACGCCGATAAAAAATCGCTCACGGCCGGCTACCGCCAGGCGGCGCAAAAGATCGACGCCGCGCTCGCGCGCCTGAACACGTTCCTCGAGAAGGACTACCTGCCCGCGGGCCGCACGACGGCCGGCTACGGCGCCTTGCCGGACGGCGCCGCGTGGTACCAGGCGCGCATCCGCAACAACACGAACCTCGACCTGACGCCGGCGGAGATCCACGCGCTGGGCGAGAAGGAAGTGGCGCGCATCCAGCAGCAGATGGCGACGCTGGCGCCGAAGCTGGGTTACGACGGCCCGTTGAACGCGTTCCCGCAATGGGTGGCCGCGCAGCCGCGCTTCAAGCCGTTCAAGACCGACAAGGAGGTGCTGGACCGCTACCGCGCCATCTACGCCGCCGTCGAAGCGAAGCTGCCGCAGTATTTCAGCCTGCTGCCGAAGGCGAAGCTGGACATCCAGCTGGAGCCGGAACTGACCCGCGCCACGGCATCCGACCACTACACGCCCGTCGCCGCCGACGGTTCGCATCCGGGCGTGTTCTGGGCCGTCGTCAACGACCCGAAGGATTACAGCACGGTCGGCATGACGAGCCTGTTGCTGCACGAGGGCGTGCCGGGACACCACCTGCACGCGGCGCTGCTCAAGGAATTGCCGCTGCCCGACTTCCGTAAATTCTTCACGGAGCACCCGAGCGCCGCCGCCTACACGGAAGGATGGGCGCTGTACTGCGAGACCCTGGGCCGCGACTTCGGCCTGTACGACGATCCGTCCGCGTACTACGGCCACCTGAACGACGAATTGCTGCGCGCCGTGCGCCTCGTCGTCGACACGGGCATGCACGCGCAGGGCTGGTCGCGCGAGCAGGCGGTCAAGTACATGATGGACAACCTGGGCTACAGCGAGGCGCGCGCGGCGAACCAGATCGAGCGCTACATGGTGTGGCCGGGCCAGGCGCTGGCGTACAAGGTGGGCGCGCTGAAGATCCTCGACCTGCGCGCGCGGGCGCAGAAGGCGCTGGGGCCGAAGTTCAGCTTCGCGAAGTTCCACGAAGTCGTGCTCGGGGATGGGACGTTGCCGTTGCCTATTCTGCAGGCGCAGGTGGAGAAGTGGATCGCGGCGGAAAAATAGTCGCCGCTTGCTAACGTCGTCCCCGCGAAGGCGGGGATCCAATTTTGCATGCGTTACGGTATGCGTAAAACTTGGACCCCTGCCTTCGCAGGGGCGACGGAGCGGAGATTACGGTCCTCGCACAGTGTGCGCAACCGTACATATTCCCGCCTCACATGGGTGCATGATGGCCTTCATGAAGCCCGAGGAGACCAACATCGCCCCGCCGTCGCCGGAAGCCTCGACCTGGCTGTCGAAGCTGGGCCCGGGCCTGATCACCGGCGCGGCCGACGATGACCCGAGCGGCATCGCCACGTATTCGCAGGCCGGCGCCCAGTTCGGGTTCAACCTGTTGTGGACACTGCTGCTGACGTATCCGCTGATGGCCGCCATCCAGGTCATCAGCGCCAACATCGGCCGTGTGACGGGACGCGGCCTCGCCACCAACCTGCAGCGCTATGCGCCGCGCCAGGTGGTGTGGGGCGTCGTGGGCCTGCTGCTCGTCGCGAACGTCATCAACATCGCGGCCGACGTGGCGGCGATGGGCGAGGCGATGTCGCTCGTCGCGCCCGGCCGGCCGCTGTGGTATGCCGTCGGCTTCGGCGTGCTGTCCGTGCTGCTGCAGGTGTTCATCCCTTACCAGCGCTACGTGAACCTGCTCAAGTGGCTCACGCTCGTGCTGCTCGCGTACGTGGCCACCGTGTTCGTCGTCCGTGTGCCGTGGAGCGTGGTGCTGAAGACCACCGTGTGGCCGCACATCGCGTGGAACAAGGACTACCTGACGACGATCGTCGCCGTGTTCGGCACGACGATCAGCCCCTACCTGTTCTTCTGGCAGGCATCGCAGGAAGTCGAGGAATTGCGTGCGGACGACGATGCGGAGCCGCTGCGGCGCGCGCCCGAGCAGGCCAGGCGCCAGCTCGGCCGCATCCGTTTCGACACGCTGGTGGGCATGGCCGTGTCGAACGGCGTCGCGTTCTTCATCATGCTGACGACGGCCGCCACCCTGCACGCGCAGGGCGTGCACGACATCCAGTCGTCGGCGCAGGCGGCGTCGGCCCTGAAACCCGTCGCGGGCGAACTCGCGTTCGTCCTGTTCGCGCTCGGCATCGTCGGCACGGGCCTGCTCGCGATCCCCGTGCTGGCCGGTTCGGCCGCGTACGCGATGGCCGGCACCTTCCACTGGAAGAGCAGCCTGGGCGCGGAGTTCTCGGCCGCGCGCAAGTTCTACGGCATCATCATCGTCGCCACGCTGGCCGGCGTCGGCATCAACTTCATGCCGATCGACCCGATCAAGGCGCTGTACTGGAGCGCGGTGCTGAACGGCGTCATCGCCGTGCCCGTGATGGCGATCATGATGCTGGTGGCGTCGAGCCCCCGCATCATGGGCGACCTGACGATCGCGCCGCGCCTGCGTGCACTGGGCTGGCTGTGCACGGGCGTGATGGCGGCGGCGACGATTGCCATGTTCGCCTCCTTCCTTTGACGCTCACTGCATGTCGATCCGTCCGTAGATGCCGTGCGACTCGTCGTTCGGGCCCGCCGTGTAGAACAGCGTGTTCGTGGGCTGGTTGTTCACGCCGTTGCCGAACGCGATGCCCCACAGGCCGTCGATGACGATGGGCGTGCGGTCGGCCTTCGACAACGTGCCGATGAAGGCGCCGTTGGACGGGTTGTACGCGTTGATCTTGCCGTCGCCGAAGTTCGCGACGAGCACCGCATTGCTGAAATCCCCGAAGTTTGCCGGCGCCGGCGCGATACCCCACGGCGCATTCAGTGCGCCGCCCGCCGCCAGCCGGTGCAGGAACACGCCGCCCGTGTCGTACACGTCGACGACGCCCAGGCCCGCGCCCTTGACCTCGTCGTTGCCCGCCGTCTCGCGTTGGGCATACGCGACGTAGATGCGGTCGCCGATGGCCTGGATGCCGAACGGCGCGTAGCCGGCCGGCAGGTTCGGATCGACGAAACCGCCGGGCAGCGTGGCTTTCTGGAAGCTGGCGTTGTAGACGTCGATGCGGTTGTTGCGGAAGTCGGCCGCGTACAGGTAGTTCGCGCCCGAGAAAGCGCCGATGGCGAGGCCTTTATAAACGGCGCTGCCGCCCGTGTCCACGGCCGTCACCGCGTTCGTACGGTTGACGGCGGGCGACCAGCCCGACACGGTGCCCGTCTCGCCCGCGAAGATGAAGGGGCTCGCGCCCGTGACGCCGTTTTGCGTGACCTTGAAGTCCTGGCTGCCGTTGTACACGATGCCGGTGACGCCTGCGGGGACCGCGACGACGAGCGTCTGCGGCACGCCGTTGCCGTCGTACAGCGTCGACGTCGCCGTGCCGTTGTTGGCGACCCAGACGAAGGCTGTCGGATTGAATGCGAGGCCCCACGCGTTGACGAGATGGGTGTCGGTGTGGGCCGCGCCGCTCGACTGGTCGGTAACGAGGGGCGTCGTGGCGAAGGCGCTCGTCAGCACGGGCGGCATGGTGGTGGGCGGCGTCATCGGATGGTCGTCGCCGCCACCGCCGCAGGCCGCGACGGCGGCGCCGAGGACGATGCCGCACAGGAAGCGGACGGCCGGACTCGATTGCAGGTTCATGATTGCACCTCTGATGGAAGGGACGACGTTAATGCCGCCGTCCCCGTGCAAGGTTCAATCGGATCGCACGTATTAAAAGCGCAGGCTGGCGCCGGCGAACAGGGCGCGGGCGCGCGGCAGGCCGTTGCCGGCGCCGTGCACGAGGGTCTGCCAGCCGGCCTGCAGGCGCCAGTCGCCCGTGTCGTAAGCCAGCGTCGCGCGCAGGTCGGCGCGGTCCTCGTCGCCCCAGTGGTAATCGGTGCCGAACGGATGCAGCAGGCCCGCATGCAGGGCCAGCGCCACCCGCTCGCCCAGCGGGATGCCGCCGTTCAGGTCGAGGTAGACCGTGCGGGTCCCGCCGTAATAGGCGGGCGAATAGGACACGCGCGCATTGACGCGGTCATACGTCAGGCCGGCGTAGAACTCGTGGTAGTCCACCTCGTGGTTGCGCAAATAGATCGTGCGCGCGACGCCGGCATCCCAGGACAGGCGCGACGTCAACGGCAGCGCGCGCCCGCCGTAGACGATCAGGAGACCCTGGCCGCGGCCGTACAAGTCGATGGGCGAGGCGAACGTGCCCGCATACCAGCCGCCGTCGAAGTCGTGGTCCACGCGCAGCTGCACGGCGGGGTTGCGGCCCAGCGAGACGCCGCGCATCGCGTATTCGGACACGAGGGAGAGGTCGGCACTGGTCTGCGCCAAAGCGCATGGCGCCACGACGAACGCGGCAACGAGGAATGCGAACGCGCCCGCGACGGGTTTCAGCGCGGGCGCGGGGAGGGAAGGCTGGCGGTCGTGGTCGTCGATGGGCATAGGCAGAAACAGGCTCCGGCGGCGCGCGCAACGGCCGCGCAGGCGTCTATGCTACCAGCTTGCCCGGCGCTGGACGCGAGCGAAGCGGGCAGCACCCGTGCGCCGCCGTCGAGGTCGGCCCGCAACTTCGCCGGCGTCGTCCCGGGACGCAGTTCCAGCACGAGCGCCGCGAGCCCCGCCACGTGGGCCGACGCGTACGACGAGCCGGACACCAGCCCGAAGCGCGCGCCCGGCAGCGACGTCGGCACGTCCGTCCCCGGCGCGCGCAGCGATCCGGGCGGCGGCGCGCGCTGCGTGTCGGACGCCACCGCGATCACGCCGGGATGCGACGCGGGAAAGCCGCCGTCCGGCTGCGCCGGATCGGCCGCGCCGACGAGCGTCACGCCGCGCGCGAGGGCCGCGTCGAGCAGGGCTTCCAGCAGCCGGTCGCGCGGGCCGCCGAGGCTCATGTTGATGACGCGCGCATCGCTCATCAGCGCAAAATTGATCGCCTTGCCCAGCGTGAAGCTGTTGCAGCGGGCGGGCGGTCCGGCCGTCTCCCAGCACGCGCGCAGGGCCAGCAGTTTCGCACCCGGCGCGACGCCCGCGATGCCCAGGCCATTGCCCTCGCGCGCGGCGATGATGCCGGCGACGGCCGTGCCGTGGGCTTCCGCGCCGTCCGGATACGCGTCGACGAAGTTGCGCCGCAGTTTGACCTGGCCGTCGAGGTCGGGGTGGTTCGCGTCGACGCCGCTGTCGATGACGGCCACCGTCACGCCGCGTCCCGTGCCGGCGCGGTGCAGCGCGGGCAGTTGCCACGCGTGCGCGGCCGGCTGCACGGGCAGCAGCGGGTCGCCTTCGGCCAGGCCGTGGTAGTCCTGGATGGCCTGGGCCCACGCGACGCGCGGGTCGTGCGCGAGCGTGTCGAGCAGGCGGTCGACGGGGCCCGTGCCCGTGTCCTCCATCAGGAAGCAGTCGATGCCGATGGCGGGCATGGGCCAGTCGTCGACGACGCGCAGGCCGTACGCGGCGGCGAGGTCGCGCGCGACGCGGCGGCGCGCGGCGCGGGTGCCGTCCTCCGTGTAGCCGCCGCCGTAGGCGCCGTCGGGCCGGAAGTGCGGCGACGGCATGCGCAGCATCACGAGCACCTGGCGCGTGGCCGGCGCCGGCGTCGAGACCGGGTGCGTGGCGGCCTGCGCATCCGCACGGGGTATCACGCACGCCAGTGCGCACAAGGCCGCGCACAGGGCGAGCAGGCGGGCGAACAGGCGGGTGTTCACGGCTGCCTGTCCACGACGAGCGGTTCGGCCAGCGTCACGGCCGGCTCCGCGCGCAACCGGGCCAGCACCGGATCGAGCCGGCCATCCGCGCCGACCAGCCACGCATCCGTGACGGTGGGCCCGCCGACGATGCGCGCACCGCTGGCGCGCACGATGCGGCGCAGTTCCACTTCCGGCGTGTCGGGACGGAAGGTCACGACGACGCGCGCCATGTCGTTCGCGCCGGCGGCGCCGAGGGCGCGGTAGCTGTCCGGCTGCCCGGACGGGCGCGCCAGCAGCGCCCCCAGCACGGCGATCGCGCAGAACTGCGCGGCGACGGCCGCGCGCAGCCACGTGCGGTCGTTGGCGGCCATGCGGTTGCGCCAGCGTTGCAGCAGGCCTGGTTGCTCCTGTGCCGGTGCGGCGTCCAGCTGCGGCAGCAGGCGTGCCAGTGCGCGGTCCGGATCGACGTCGAGGTCCGGACCCGGCCCGGCCGCATGCACCGTGCGCAGCAGGGCGAGGTCGGCGCGGCAGTGGGCGCAGGTTTCCACGTGGGCCTGCACGCGTTCCAGTTCGGCGCCCGCGAGGGTGCCGTTGGCGAGCCAGGGCAGGGCGTCCTGCGCTTCCAGGTGCTCGGTGTGCGGGTTCATGGCCGGATCTCCAGCTGGTCTTCCAGCAGCGTTGCCAGGCGGCGGCGCGCGTGGAACAGGCGCGTCTTGACGGTGTTGACGGGACATTCCATGATTTCTGCGATTTCTGCGTAGCCCATGTCGTGATAGAAGGTCAGCTGGAACGCGGCCCGCTGCGCCAGCGGCAACGTGGCGAGGGCGGCGTCGACGGCGTGCGCGAGGCGTTGTTGCTCGAAGCGCCAGTCGGGCCGGCCCGCGTCGTCCGCGGCGCATTCGTCGGCCGGGGCGTCCAGCGGCTCGTCGAGGGCGTGCAGGGCCTTGCAGGCCTTGCGGTAGGCGATCGCGAACACCCAGGTCGACACCTTGCAACTGCCGTCGAACGTGGCGGCCTTCTGCCAGACGACGAGCAGGGTGTCGTTGACGATTTCCTCGATCAGCGGCACGCTGCGCGTCATCCGTTGCAGGAAGCGCGCCAGGCGCGGAAAATACACGCGGTACAGCATCTCGAAGGCGCGCCGGTCCCCGGCCGCGACCCGACCCACCAGGCTGGCCTCGTTCCCGGCCGCTCCTTCAATGTTTCCGTTCACGCATGCGCTCTCTGCTGTTTTGCGGTGAATACCCGCCGGCCGCGCCAAGGTTCATGCGTTCCGCAAATATTTTTTGCCGCATGTGATTTTTACACGGATCGGCGTTGCCGGGACGCGCCCGGCATGTCACGATGTCGACATGTTAATTTATTCTTGCCCCATGAAACGACTTGCCATTCCCTTCCTCGCCGCCGCGCTGGTTGTTTCCGGCGCTGCCCACGCCCAGTTGAAACAGGACACACCCCGTCCCCTCGGCTACAAGAAGGTCGCCGATGCGCTGGCATCGTTGCAAAAGAATCCGGACGCGAAGGTCTCCCACCCGAGCGGCTGGACCGTCTACGCCATCCAGAAGCCGGAGGTGGCCGTGTGGTCGTTCGTGCCGCAGGGGCATGAGGCTTACCCGGCCGTCGTGCGGCGCCTGGTCCGCAAGACGGACGAAGGCACGTTCGTCGAGATGAAAGTGCTGTGCGAAGCGAAGCAGGACGCGTGCCGCCGGCTGGCCGTGCACTTCCAGCAGATGACGGAACAGATGCAGCAGAAACTGCAGGCGATGCAGGCGGGTAGGGTGGACGGCTCGCCGTCCACGCGGTGATACGCGCCTTCGGATGTGTCGCGGCCGCGCCGTCCACCTACCGGTTAACGACCACCTTCGCCGCCGCCGTCACCTGGTCGCGCAACCACTTGTGCTCGGGCGACTGGTGCACGCGCTGGTGCCACAGTTGATAAAAGCGCATCGGCGGGAACTTGATCGGCACCGTGAAGTTTTTCAGCGGCAGCGTCTTTTCGTAGAACCGGATGAACTGGCGGCCCGTCGTCAGCACGAGGTCCGTCTGCGTGAGCATGTACGGGATCAGGCCGAAATAGGGCGATTCCACGGCCACCTTGCGGTGCAGGCCCTGGCGCTCGAGGAAGGCGTCGATCACGCCGTGGTAGCCGGGCAGCATCGCGGTCGGCGCGATGTGGGGCAGCGTGAGGTAGTCCTCGACCGTCATCGCGTCGGCCGCCGTGCGCTTGGCGTAGGCGCTGTCGGCGCGCATCGTGCAGATGATCGGGTCTTCGAACAGTTTCGAGATGTGCAGGTGCGACGGCGGCTCGTCCCAGTTGGCGATCACGAGGTCCATCTCGCCGTCCGACAGCATGCGCAGGTAGTCCGTGCCCGGGCCCAGGTGGTGGATCGTCACGCGGCTGTTCGGCGCGCCGCGCCGGATCGACGCGACGACGCCCGGCAGGAATTGCGTGTCGAGGTAGTCGGGGGCGGCGATGTGGAACGTGCGGTCGGCCTGTTCCGGCACGAACGGCGTCTTGCGGACGAACAGGCTCTCCGTCTCGTCGAGGATGCGCTTGGCCGGCTTGAGCAGGCTTTCGCCGTGCTGCGTCGGCACCATGCCGCGCGCGCCGCGCACGAGCAGCGGGTCGCCCGTCAGCTCGCGCAGCTTGCGCAGCGACGCGGAAATCGACGGTTGCGGCTGGTTCAGCTTGAGGGCGACGCGCGAGACGTTCTTCTCGACGAGCAGCAGATAGAGGATGCGGATCAGGTGCAGGTCGAGGTGCTGGGGCAGGCTGGACATGGGGTAGTTTTTATATGATTGTTATATATGTAGTCTGATTTTAAATATACGATATTTTTCATGTTCTAGAAACTATATCGACGGCGGTGTCGCCTGCCGGTCACGCTGAGGAGTACGACTCTAGTCGAACTAAACGTGTCTGAACGTGTCCTATCGTGATCATGGAAAAGACGACGGACAAAGGCCAGGCCGCCAGGCTGTAGGGAATCACCGTCAAGACGCTGCAGCGGTCGGAGCGCGAGGGCTGGCTTGTCCCTGCCGTCTGCGCCACCAACAACCGGCGCCGCTACCTGCATTGCTTCTCGAGCAGGCTGTACGGCCTGCGCGACTACCGCCGCCAGCTGGGCGCGGCACTGGAGAGCAACCATGCTGCTGGCGCACCGGATCAGGATTGACGCGACAGCGGCCCAGCGCGATTATTTCGCGCGCGCGGCCGGCACTGCCCGCCGGGTCTGGAACTGGGCGCTCGCCGAGTGGAACCGCCAGGCAGCCTGCGGCCTGCGGCCAAACGCGATGGCGCTCAAGAAGGCGTTCAATCACATCAAGTATTCGGATCCCGATTGGCTCGACGCCGACGGCAAGCCGTGGCTGCGCGCCATCCACCGCGACGCGCACGCCCAGCCGTTCGCCAACCTCGCGAAGGCGTGGAGCCGTTACTTCGAGCAGCGCCGCGCCGGCCAGCCGGCGCACGCGCCGCGCTTCAAGAAGAAGGGCCGCTCGGCTGATAGCTTCTATGTTGCCAACGACAAGTTCCGGCTCGAGGGACGCAGCGCCGTGCTGCCGAAGGTGGGGCGTGTCGCGCTGCGCGAAGCGCTGCACTGGAGCGGCAAGATCATGGGCGCGAGTGTCTCGCGCGAAGCCGGTCACTGGTATCTGGCGGTTCAGATCGACGTGCCGGACCACCTGGCCCGGCGGCGTCGCACAGGTGACGCCGTCACCGGCGTCGACCTGGGCGTGACCAGCGCCGCCACGCTGTCCAGCGGCGAAAAGATCGCGGCGCCACGGCCGTTGAAGGCGGCGCTGCGGCGCCTGCGCATCCGCTCGCGCCGGCAGTCGCGCAAGCTTGAGGCGGCGAAGGCAGCGGCCGGGATCGTCGGCCGTATCGGCAAGGGCACGCGCCTGCCGGCGTCGAAGAACCGGACCAAGGGCGCGCTGGCGCTGGCCCGGCTGCAGGCGCGCATCGCGCGTGTGCGCCGGGACTTCACCCATAAGCTCACGACAAGGCTGTGCCGCGAGAACCAGGCGCTGGCAATCGAAGACCTGAACGTACGCGGCATGCTGGCCAACGCGCGCCTGGCACGCGCGATCGCGGATGTCGGCTTTTACGAATTCCGACGCCAGCTGACTTACAAGTCGGGGCGCTACGGTACGCAAATCGTGCTGGCCGACCGCTGGTACCCGTCCAGCAAACTGTGTTCGGGATGCGGCACCCGCAATGGGATGCTGGCGCTGGGCGACCGGGTGTGGACTTGCGCCGGCTGCGGCGCGCGGCACGACCGCGACGTGAACGCGGCCATCAACCTGCAACGGCTCGCCACCGGCGCCCTCGCGGCGCGCACGGCGCTACCCGAGGCGAGCCAGGCGGTAACGCGTGGCACTGCCGCTGGCCTGGCGCCGGCGGGAGACGGGGAAGTCACGCCTGTCAGGCACGAGCACGGTCAGCAAGACGGCTCGGGGCAGGAAGAGTATGCTGTGCACATTTGCACACATAATCGATAGCAGTCCCGATGGAATACCTGGTCCCGTACGTACTCGAATGGATGAACATGCTGGTGCGCTGGCTGCACGTCATCACGGGCATCGCCTGGATCGGCGCGTCGTTCTACTTCGTCTGGCTGGACAATTCGCTGCGCCCGCCGGCGGCGGGCTCCGATCTCGCGAACAAGGGCGTGGCGGGCGAGCTCTGGGCCGTGCACGGCGGCGGGTTCTACAATCCGCAGAAATACCTCGTCGCGCCGGCCGAGCTGCCGGCGGAACTGCACTGGTTCAAATGGGAAGCGTATTCGACGTGGCTGTCGGGCTTCGCGCTGCTCGTCATCGTGTACTGGCTGAATGCGCAGGCGATGATGGTCGACCGCGGCGTGGCCGATCTCACCAGTTGGCAGGCCATCGGCCTGGGGCTCGGCAGCCTCGTCGCCGGCTGGATCGTGTACGACCTGCTGTGCCGTTCGAAGCTCGGCAGGCACGACCTCGCGTTCGGCGTCGTGGTCTTCACGCTGCTGGTCGGTGCGGCCTGGGTGCTCACTCACTTCCTCAGCGGCCGCGCGGCCTACATCCACGTGGGCGCGATGATCGGCACGATCATGGTCGCGAACGTGGCGATGGTGATCATTCCGGGGCAGCGCAAAATGGTGGAGGCGATGCGCGCGGGGCAGAAGCCGGATCCCGTCTACGGCATCCGCGGCAAGCAGCGCAGCGTCCACAATAACTACTTCACGTTGCCGGTGCTGTTCATCATGATCAGCAACCACTTCGCGATGACCTACCGCCACCCGCACGCGTGGGCCGTGCTGGGCACGATCATGGCGGCCGGGGTCTTCATCCGCCACTTCTTCAACCTGCGCCACAAGGGCCGCGTGGAGTGGGTGTATCCGGCGATCGGCGTGGCGCTGCTGCTGGGGCTCGCGGTGGTGCTGGCGCCGCCGCGGCCCAGTGCGTCGGCAGGAACGGTGCCGTTCGCGCGCGTGGAGACGATCCTGCGCCAGCGCTGCGTGTCGTGCCACGCGGCGCATCCGACGCAGCCCGGCTTCGCGAGCGCGCCGGCAGGGGTGATGCTGGACGACGCGCACGGCATCGCGCAGAACGCGGCCCGCGTCTATCAGCAGGCCGTGCAGCTCAAGGCGATGCCGTTGGCGAACATGACCAATATGACGGAGGCGGAGAGGGCGGAGGTGGGGAAGTGGTTCGAGGCCGGAGCGAAGACCGAGTAGCGCAAGACCGTCGTCCCCGCGGAGGCGGGGACCCAATTTCTGCATGCGTGATCGAAGCGCATAAAAAATTAGGTTCCCGCCTTCGCGGGAACGACGTTTTTATGTACGCGACCTTGGTTATTTCAGCGTCCGCTCGAACAGCTGATAGATTCGCCGATACTCGTCATACCACGCCTCCGGCTGCACGAACGAATGCCGCTCCAGCGGATACGGCGCCAGCTCCCAGTGGTCTTTCTTCAGCTCGATCAGCCGCTGGGCCATGCGCACGGAGTCCTGGAAGAACACGTTATCGTCGATCATGCCGTGCGCGATCAGCAGGTGGCCCTTCAGGTTCTGCGCGTACTCGATCGGCGACGACGTTTTATACGCCTCCGGATCCAGGTCCGGCGTATTCAGGATATTGGCCGTGTACTCGTGGTTGTACGTGGTCCAGTCGGTCACGGGACGCAGCGCGGCGCCGGCCTTGAAGACATCCGGCGCGCGCAGCATGCCCATCAGGGTCATGAAGCCGCCGTAGCTGCCGCCGTAGATGCCCACGCGGGACGCGTCGCCCTGCTGGTTCGCAATCATCCAGTTCACGCCGTCCAGGTAATCGTCCAGTTCCGGATGGCCCATCTGGCGGTAGATCGCCGTGCGCCATTTGACGCCATAACCCTTCGACGCGCGGTAATCCATGTCGAGGACGACGTAGCCGTTCTGCACGAGCAGGTTGTGGAACATCTGCTCGCGGAAGTACGGCGTGTAGCGCTGCGTGACGTTCTGCAGGTAGCCCGCGCCGTGCACGAACATCACCACCGGATATTTTTTGCCCGGCTCGAGCTGCGCGGGGCGATACAGCTTGGCCCAGATCGGACCGGCGCCGTGCGTCGACGGGATCGTCACGAACTGCGGCTGGATCCACTCGCGCGCCTTGAACTCCGGCGTGCGCGTGTCCGTCAGCCTGACGGCCTCGCCGCCGTGCGACGGCACGGTCGCGAGCTGCGCCGGCAGGTACGGGCCGGAATAGTGGACCAGCAGCTTGTCCTGGGCCGGCGACAGGCGGAAGTCCTGCACGCCCGCGAGGTTGCTGACTTCGCGCGTGGCGCCGTTCGCCGCGTCCACGGCGCAGACTTCGTACGTGTGCGGCGCCTTGCGGTTGCACAGCAGCCAGGCCGTGCGGCCGTCCGCGGACCAGGCGACGTCGCCCGCTTCCCATGTTCCTTGCGTGAGCGCGCGCGTGCGGCCGGCCGCGTCGCGCACGTACAGGTGCGCATAGCCGCTTTCTTCCGACAGGTACCACAGGGTCGAGCCGTCCGGCAGCCAGCCGAATTCATTGTTGTCGTAGTTGATCCAGGCCTCGTCCGTCAGGCGGTGCACGGGGCGGAGCGTCGCGCGCGGCAGGTCGACGGTGGCGATCCAGCGGTCCTTGTTGTCGACGGCGCGGAACATGACGGCCACGTTGGCGCCGTCCTGGCTCCACGTGATCGCCTCGCCCTCCAGGCCGATCGTCACCGGGCGGTTGCCCTTGAGCGGGTCGAGCTTGTGTTCCGCGCGCAGCCTGGCCAGCGGGTCGACGGCGATGCCGGGCAGGGCGTCCAACGACAGGTCCTTCACCTCGCGCGTCGCGAGGTTCACGAGTTTCAAACCGTGGCCGGCGGGCGTGTTGCGGCCCACACGCGTGCGCTCTTCCGAGAATTCCTCGTAGCCGCTTTCCGTCACGTAGCGCGGCATCTTGCCGGCGCGCCCCTTGTCCGCGTTCTTCGGGCCCGTGACGACGAGCAGCCAGCGGCCGTCCGGCGACAAGGCGCTGTTCAGGATCGCGACCTTGTCGCCCAGGTAAACGGGAGAGGGCGCGCGGGTCGGGTCGGCACGACGCAGTGCTTCCGCCTGCGCGCGGGTAGCGTCGCGCTCGTCCTTCTGGCGCTTGAGGATCGTGGACAGGCGCAGCTGCATGTCGCGCAGCGCGTCCGGTTCGGTCACGTCCGGATCCTTGGCGGCACGCGGCAACGCGACGGGGCCGGTCACGCGGTCGTTGCGGTCCCACGCGAACCAGTCGTCGCCGACGCGGTACTGCACGCCGCGCTCGTCGGCCGTGTACTGGACGGCCTGGATCGTCACGCCGTTGCCGCGCGTGACCTGCACGAGGTCGCCGGATCTGAGGTCGCGCTCGAACAGATCGCCGTTGCGCACGACGATGGCGCGGGTGCGGGCGCGGTTGTACAGCATCTCCGGGCTGTCCAGCTTCGCCCGTTCGGCGTCCGCCACCTGCGCCGCGGTGCCGCCCTTCGTCGCGTTCACCCGATACGTGTCGCGCAGCGGCGAGCCGGCGCGCTTCTGTTGATAGACGACCTGCTTGCCATCCCAGTTCCACCACGCCGCTTCCACGGGAGGACCGATCCAGTCGGGGTTGGCCATGGCCTGGTCGAGGGTCACGGGTGTCGAGGCGGCGGCGGGGAGCGCCAGCAGCGCGGCGAGAACGGGTAGGGCAGGAAGTCGCATCATCAGTCGGGTGGATAAATGAAGAACAAGAATGCTTTCTTGATGAGAAATTGCAAAGAAGCATTCTAGCGCAGCCGACTATGGTGCTGGGCGGATTCGCTGGAGGCGTGGCGCGTCTGCGTAAGTACGGTGACGGTATATTGCAACGCACAAAAAACAACGCCCGGCCAATGCCGGGCGTGTGGAGACGATGTGGTCAGCTAGCCGTTACGCGGCTGCCTTCGGCTTCGCGTACTCGCCCATCCACAGTTCGGTCGGCTCTTGCGCCAGCCACAGTTCGGACGGGGCGGTCAGCGACGGGTTGCGCACGAACATCACGATGCGGGTGACGACGGCGGCTGCGGCGATGGCGACGGTGACGTATTCGATCGGGGTCATGTCATGTATCCTTGGCTTGATTAGTTGTTCGGCGTTTCGCGGACTGCTTCCGGAGCCAGCGCGGCTGCGCAGAACGGGCCCAGGATGATGATGCCGGCCTGCTGTTGCATCTTGCGGCGGGCCAGGGCGCCGCTGCCCGGCTGGGCGGCGTCCGGCACGATCAGGCCGCCGTGCGCTTCGTACAATTCGATCGCGAATTTGCGAATCTTGCCCAGGGTGTCGGCAATGTGCTGGCGCAGAGTCTTGTTCTGTGCCTGAGTGATCGTTGCGGTGTTCATGGTCATCTCCGGTGGGAAATCTGTCGTGTTGCGATGCAGTATAGGGAGAATCGCGTCATAAATGAACTTTTGATTTGTGATGCTTCCCATGCGTTTTGTGAATATTTTCTGTGCGACAATGAATGTTGATTCGCACTCCCGGCATAGCGAACATGAATATCTGGGCAGCTGGCCCGGAACTTGCATATCCAACGGGCATGAAACCGCCGTCCAAGGTCCAGCGCACCCTGCGCATCGTCGTCGTCAACACCGCGTCCAGCGATGCCGCGGACGAGGCCACGCTCGCCGCGCAGGCACGGCGCAACACGGCGCTGCGTATCGGCTTGCTGGAATCCGGCTACGACATCGTCGCCTCGCTCCCCGCCGACATCTTCCTGCCCGAGCGGATCGCCCAGATCCAGCCGGACATGATCATCATCGACAGCGAATCGGACGCACGCGACGTCCTCGAACACATCGTGATCGCCACGCGCGACGAGCCGCGGCCCATCGTTCTGTTCACGGACGACCAGACGCCGTCCAGCATGGATGCCGCGATCGACGCCGGCGTCACCGCGTACATCGTGGCCGGCCTGCAGGCGGAGCGCGTGAAGCCCGTGCTGGACGTGGCCATGAAACGCTTCAACCGCGAGCAGAAGCTGCTGGACGAGCTGTCGGACACGCGCCGCCAACTGGCCGACCGCAAGCTGATCGAACGGGCCAAGGGCGTGCTCATGGCGCGCAACCGGCTGACGGAGGACGAGGCCTACCAGCGGCTGCGCAGCATGGCGATGAACAAGAAGCTCAAGTTGGCCGAAGTCGCCCAGCGCATCCTCGACGTCGAGGATTTATTAGGCTAAACAAAGGAAACGATGGCTCACGCATTCACCGCCGGCTCGGACCGGCCGGAAAAGACCGTGATCAGGGCCGGCTTCATGCCCCTGACGGATTGCGCGTCCCTCGTGATGGCGTCCGTGCTGGGGCTGGACGACAAATACGGCATCAAGCTGGAACTCGCGCGCCAGCATTCGTGGTCGGGCATGCGCGACCGCCTGCTGCAGGGCGAGATCGACGCGGCGCACGTTCTATATGGTTTGCTGTACGGCGTGGAAAACGGCATCGGGACGGCGCCCACGCGCATGGCCGTGCTGATGAATTTGTCGCGCAATGGCCAGGCCATCACCCTGTCGCGCGCACTGGCCCGCCAGGGGGTGACGGACCTCGGCACCCTGGCCGCCGCCATGCGCAAGGGCACCCGCCGCTTCACGTTCGCGCACACCTTCCCGACGGGGAACCACGCGATGTTCCTGTATTACTGGCTGGCGGCCGGCGGCATCGATCCCGTGCGCGACGCGCAGGTGGTCACCGTGCCGCCCAGCCAGATGGCCGTGAACCTGGCCGCCGGTCACATGGACGGCTTTTGCGCGGGCGAACCGTGGAGCGCCCGCGCGCAACTGGACGGCAGCGGCTTCACCGTCGCGACGAGCCAGGACATCTGGCCCGACCATCCCGGCAAGGCGCTCGGCGCGACCGCTGCCTTCGTCGATGCGAACCCGCACGCGTGCCGCTCGCTGATCGCGGCCGTGCTGGAAGCGGGACGCTGGCTCGACGCGTCCGAAGCGAACCGCGACGCGGCGGCCGAGGTCCTGTCCAGCCCCGCCTACGTGAACGCGGACCGCCGGGCCATTGCCGCGCGCCTGCATGGCGATTATGACAATGGCCTGGGCCGGCGCTGGATCGACCCGGACCCCGTGCGCTTCCACGACGAGGGCGAGGCCAACTTCCCGTACCTGTCCGACGCCATGTGGTTCATGACCCAGCACCGGCGCTGGGGCCTGCTGCGCGACGACGTCGATTACGCGGCCGTGGCCGCCCGCGTGAACCGCGTGGGCCTGTACCGCGAGGCGGCCGTGCTGGCGGGCGTGCCGGCACCTTCGAACCTGATGCGCCGCTCCGCGCTCATGGACGGCAAGGTCTGGGATGGCTCGAACCCGGACTCGTATATCTCATCCTTTCCCATCCGGCGCGTTGCGCTGGCCGGTGCGTAAAAGTCAGCTCGTCGTTCCCGCGTGCGCGGGAACGACGCGTTATCTAGTTTCGCATCTTGATGGTGCTCATTTAAGTGCCTCATAAGCGTGCGTTGTGCACTGCAATGAAGCGTGCATGGCGCGGTCAATACGGTCTTCCCCCCTGAAAACCATCTGGCACGGGTCTTGCAAATACGGAGGTAAAGGATCAACGGCGATCCCTGAGTAAAAAGAGCCGGTCCAACGAGGGGCCGGCAACAGGACAACGGCGTCCGCTGCACCGCATCCGCGATTTCCCCATTTCGCGCCTGCGGTACGCAGCGGGCGCCTTTTCGTTTTCAAGAAGGGAATAACAACATGGCCGGCAAAGCAAACAGTATCAAGCTATTTTCCTTTGATACGCCCCAGATGCGCGCATTCCACCTGACCTGGGTGGCCTTCTTCGTCTGCTTCTTCGCCTGGTTCGCCTGCGCACCGCTGATGCCGGTGATCAAGGGCCAGTTCCACCTGTCGGTCAGCCAGATCGCCGACATCAATATCGCCGCCGTCGCCATCACCATCATCGTGCGCCTGATCGTCGGCCCGCTGTGCGACCGCTTCGGCCCGCGCAAGACCTATACCGGCCTGCTGGCGCTGGGCGCGATCCCCGTGCTGGGCGTCGCCGCCGCGCAGAGTTACGAAAGCTTCCTGCTGTTCCGCCTCGGCATCGGCGCCGTCGGCGCGAGCTTCGTGATCACCCAGTACCACACCTCCGTGATGTTCGGCCCGAAGGTCGTCGGCACCGCCAACGCGGCGTCGGCCGGCTGGGGCAACAGCGGCGGCGGCGTCGCGCAGGCCACGATGCCGCTGCTGCTGAGCGCCGTGGTCATGGCCGGCGTCAGCGAAACGATGGGCTGGCGCGTCGCGCTGATCGTCCCGGGCGTGATGATGCTCATCATGGCCGTCGTCTACTACAAGTTCACGCAGGATTGCCCGGAAGGTAACTTCAGCGAACTGCGCGCCGCCGGCATCGCCTTCGAAGGCGGCGGCAAGGGCGGCTGGGCGAGCTTCTTCGAAGCCTGCCGCAACTACCGCGCCTGGCTGCTGTTCATCACCTACGGGGCTTGCTTCGGCATCGAACTGTTCATCCACAACGTGGCCGCCACGTACTACGTCGACCACTTCGGCCTGTCGCTGAAGCAGGCCGGCATGGCCGCCGGCAGCTTCGGCCTGCTGGCCCTGTTCGCCCGTGCCCTGGGCGGCTGGATCTCGGACAAGGTGGCGGCGCGCGGCGACCTGAATTCCCGCGTGAACCTGCTGTTCGTCCTGATGCTGGGCGAGGGCCTGGGCCTGCTGTGGTTCTCGCAGACCACCAGCGTCACGCTGGCCATCGTCGCCATGCTCGCCTTCGGCCTGTGCACCCACATGGCGTGCGGCTCGACCTACGCGCTGGTCCCGTTCGTGAACCCGAAAGCGCTGGGCGGCGTGGCCGGCATCGTCGGCGCGGGCGGCAACGTCGGCGCCGTGCTGGCCGGCTTCCTCATGAAGAGCACGGGCGACGTGCGCCAGACCCTGATGATCCTGGGCGGTGCCGTCCTCGTCGCGGCGCTGTGCGCCATCGGTGTGCGCTTCACGCTCACCGTCCCCGAAACGCCGGCACCCGCCGCCGCCTGAACACGTAATTGCAGCTTAGGAGTCGCAACATGAAACTGATCGTCATCGGCCACGGCATGGTAGGCCACAAATTCCTCGAGACCCTGTTCGCGGAAGCCAAGCAGGACGCACATTTCCACGTCACCGTGCTGTGCGAGGAACCGCGCCCGGCCTATGACCGCGTGCACCTGTCCTCGTTCTTCTCGGGCACCACGGCCGACCAGCTGTCGCTCGTCGCGCCGGGCTTCTTCGAACAGCACGCCGGCCAGGTCGACCTGAAGCTGAACGCGAAGGCCGTCGCCGTCGATCGCGCCGCGAAGACCGTCACCCTGGCCGATGGCGCCGTGCTCTCGTATGACAAGCTGGTGTTCGCGACGGGTTCGTACCCGTTCGTGCCGCCGGTTCCGGGCAAGGAGCGCAACGACATCTTCGTCTACCGCACCATCGAAGACCTGGAAAAGATGACGGAATGCGGCGCCCGTTCGAAATCCGGCGTCGTCGTCGGCGGCGGCCTGCTGGGTCTCGAGTGCGCCAAGGCGCTGCGCGACATGAGCCTCGACACGCACGTCGTCGAATTCGCGCCGCGCCTGATGGCCGTGCAGGTCGACGACCTGGGCGGCCGCGTCCTGCGCAACAAGATCGAAGCGCTGGGCGTCAACGTGCACACGCAAAAGAACACGCTGCAGATCGTGGCTGGCGAATCGGCCACGCACCGCATGGAATTCGCGGACGGCAGCTTCCTCGAAGCGGACATGATCGTGTTCTCGGCCGGCATCCGCCCGCGCGACGAACTGGCGAAAGCCTGCGGCCTGGATCTCGGCCCGCGCGGCGGCATCGCCATCGACGACGCCTGCCTCGCATCCGACCCGCACATCTACGCCATCGGCGAATGCGCATCGTGGGGCGGCCAGACGTTCGGCCTCGTCGCACCGGGCTACGAAATGGCCCGCATCGTCGCGCGCGCGCTGATCGGCCAGGAAGCCGCCTTCGCCGGCGCCGACATGAGCACGAAGCTGAAGCTGATGGGCGTGGACGTCGCGTCGATCGGCGACGCCCACGGCAACACGCCGGGCGCGCGCAGCTTCCAGTTCACGGACGAGCGCAAGCAGGTCTATAAAAAGATCGTCGTGTCCGACTCCGGCAAGAAGCTGCTGGGCGCCGTGCTGATCGGCGACGCGGCCGAATACGGCAGCCTGCTGCAGATGATGCTGAACGATATGGAGCTGCCGGAATCGCCGGAATTCCTGATCCTGCCGCAGGCCGAAGGTGGTGCGCGTCCGGCGCTGGGCGTCGACGCGCTGCCAGCAAGCGCGCAGGTCTGCTCGTGCAATGCCGTCAGCAAGGGCGTCATCGCCGACGCCGTGGCCGGCGGCGCGTGCGACATCGGCGCGGTCAAGTCGTGCACGAACGCCGGCACGTCGTGCGGCGGCTGCGTGCCGCTCGTCACGCAGATCATGAAGTCCGAGATGGCGAAGGCCGGCCTGGCCGTCAACAACCATGTGTGCGAACACTTCCCGTACTCGCGCCAGGAACTCCACCACCTGATCCGCGTGGGCGGCATCAAGACCTTCGGCGAACTGCTGCACAAGCATGGCAAGGGCCTGGGCTGCGACATCTGCAAGCCGGTCGCCGCCAACATCCTCGCGTCGACGTGGAACGACTTCGTGCTGAAGCCCGAGCATGCGAGCCTGCAGGATTCGAACGACTACTTCCTCGGCAACATCCAGAAGGACGGCACGTATTCCGTCGTGCCGCGCATGCCGGGCGGCGAAGTGACGCCGGACGGCCTGATCGCCGTGGGCCAGGTCGCCAAGAAGTACGGCCTGTACACGAAGATCACGGGCGGCCAGCGCGTCGACCTGTTCGGCGCCCGCGTGGACCAGCTGCCGGCGATCTGGGAAGAGCTGATCGCGGCCGGCTTCGAATCCGGCCACGCCTACGGCAAGTCGCTGCGCACGGTGAAATCGTGTGTGGGCTCCACGTGGTGCCGCTACGGCGTGGGCGATTCCGTCGGCTTCGCCATCGCGCTGGAAAACCGCTACAAGGGCCTGCGCGCGCCGCACAAGATCAAGTTCGGCGTCTCCGGCTGCACCCGCGAATGCGCCGAGGCGCAGGGCAAGGACGTGGGCCTGATCGCCACCGAGAAGGGCTGGAACCTGTACGTGTGCGGCAACGGCGGCATGAAGCCCCGCCACGCGGAACTGATCGCGTCGGACCTGGACGAAGCGACCGTCGTGAAGCTCGTCGACCGCTTCCTGATGTTCTACGTGCGCACGGCGGACCGCCTGCAGCGCACCAGCACGTGGCGCGAGAACGTGGAGGGCGGCCTGGACTACCTGAAGCAGGTCGTCGTCGAGGACAAGCTGGGCATCGCCGCCGAACTGGAAGCCGACATGCAGCGCGTGGTCGACACCTATGCCGACGAGTGGAAGAACGCCGTCGAAGACCCGGCCGTGCGCCAGCGCTTCCGCAGCTTCGTCAACACCGAGGGCACGGACGACAACGTCGTGTTCATGCCGGAGCGCGGCCAGATCCGTCCGGCCACGGTGGAAGAACGCCGCCGCACCATCCCGATTGCCGTCGCCTGATTTATTGAAACGAACAAGGAGAACACCATGCATCGCGATATCCAACTGAACCAGTGGAATGCCGTCTGCTCGCTCGACCAGATCGTCCCGGACACGGGCGTCGCCGCCCTGCTGAACGGCCGCCAGGTGGCCGTGTTCCGCGTGGGCGCCGAGGCGCCGCGCCTGTTCGCCATCGATAACTACGATCCGAACTCGGACGCGGCCGTGCTGTCGCGCGGCCTCGTCGGCAGCATCGGCGAGCGCGTCGTCGTCGCGTCGCCGATCTACAAGCAGCACTTCGACCTGCAGACCGGCGAATGCCTGGAAGCGCCGCACCACTCGGTGTCGAGCTATCCGGTGCGCGTCGAAGACGGCAAGGTCTGGGTAGGTGCGTAAATGAAGACGCATCCGCGCCTGGTCGTCATCGGCAACGGCATGGCGGGCATGCGCACGGTCGAGGAGCTGCTGAAGCTCGCGCCCGACATGTACCGCATCACCGTGTTCGGCGCGGAGCCGCACGGGAATTACAACCGCATCCTGCTGTCGCCCGTGCTGGCCGGCGAAAAGACCGTCGACGACATCATGCTCAACACGCGCGAGTGGTACGACGCCAACGGCATCACGCTGCACGCGGGCGACCCGGTCGTGCGCATCGATCGCAAGAAGCGCGTCGTGCACGCCGCGTCCGGCCTCGCCGTGCCGTACGACCGTTTGCTGATCGCCACCGGTTCGAAGCCGTTCATCGTGCCGGTGCCGGGCCACCAGCTGCCGGGCGTGATCGGCTTTCGCGACATCAGCGACGTCGACACGATGCTGGAAGCCGCGCGCGCGGGCGGGAAGGCCGTCGTCATCGGCGGCGGCCTGCTCGGCCTGGAAGCGGCGAACGGCCTGCTGCGCCAGGGCATGGAAGTCGCCGTCGTGCACGTGACGGGCAGCCTGATGAACCAGCAGCTCGACCCGCCCGCCGCGGAACTGCTGCGTGCCAGCCTGGAACAGCGCGGCCTGCGCATCCTGCTGAACCGCCAGACCGTCGCCATCGAGGGCGAGGACCGCGTGCGCGCCGTGCGCTTCGAGGATGGCGAGACCGTGGACGCCGACCTCGTCGTGATGGCGGCGGGCGTGCGCCCGAACATCGAGCTGGCGAAAGCCGCGGGCCTGCACTGCGAGCGCGCGATCGTCGTCGACGACACGCTGCAGACCTACGACCCGCGCGTGTACGCCGTCGGCGAATGCGTGCAGCACCGCCGCGCCACGTTCGGCCTCGTGGCGCCGATCTGGGACCAGGCGCGCGTCGCCGCCGCCCACCTCGCGGGCGCCGGCCATCGCCGCTACGTGCAGCAGGCCACCGCGACGAAGCTGAAGGTGACGGGCGTGGACCTGTACTCGGCCGGCGACATCGTCGGCGGCGAGGGCAGCGAAGACCTGGTGCTGCGCGACCGCCGCGGCGGCATCTATAAACGTCTCGTCGTCGCGGGCAACCGCCTGACGGGCGCCGTGTTGTACGGGGACGTCGCGGACGGTCCCTGGTACTTCGACCTGATTCAACAGCGGACGGACATCTCGTCCATCCGCGACCAGTTGCTGTTCGGCCGAGCGGCCTGACGAGGAGTTGCACATGAAGCTGTCGGCCATCCCTACCACTGTCAAAACCACGTGCCCGTACTGCGGCGTCGGCTGCGGCGTCAGCGCCCAGGTCGGGCAGGACGGCGCGGTCGCGATCGCGGGCGACGCGGTGCACCCGGCCAGCCAGGGGCGCCTGTGCGTAAAAGGTTCGGCGCTGGGCGAGACGCTCGGCAACCGCGGCCGCCTGCTCGCGCCCATGCTGCGCGAGCAGGGCGCGTTGCGCGAAGCGTCGTGGGACGAGGCGCTGGACAAGGTCGCATCCGGCTTCGCGCGCGTGATCGCGGAGCACGGCCCGGACGCCGTCGCGCTGTACGTCTCCGGCCAGTTGCTGACCGAGGACTACTACGTCGCCAACAAGTTCATGAAGGGCTATGTCGGCAGCGCGAACATCGACACGAACTCGCGCCTGTGCATGTCGTCGGCCGTGGCCGGCCACAAGCGCGCGTTCGGCGAAGACATCGTGCCGGGCTGCTACGAGGACTTCGAACAGGCCGACCTGATCGTGCTCGTCGGCTCGAACGCCGCCTGGTGCCACCCCACGCTGTACCAGCGCATCGCGCGCGCGAAGCAGGAGCGTCCGGACCTCAAGGTCGTCGTCGTCGATCCGCGCCGCACGGCCACGTGCGACATCGCCGACCTGCACCTGCCCGTGAAACCGGGCACGGACGTGTGGCTGTTCGACGGCCTGCTGGGCCACCTGGCCGCACACGCGGCGGACGATGCCTTCATCGACGCCCACACGACCGGCGTGGCCGATGCGCTGGACGCCGCCGGCAAGGCGGGCGCGCTGGCGGAGGTGGCCAAAACCTGCCGCCTCGACCCGCGCGACCTGGAGCGCTTCTACGACCTGTTCGCCAACACGGAAAAGGTCGTGACGGCGTTCACGATGGGCGTGAACCAGTCGACGAGCGGCGCCGACAAGGTCAACGCCATCATCAACTGCCATTTGATCACCGGCCGCATCGGCCGTCCCGGCATGGGGCCGTTCTCGCTGACGGGCCAGCCGAACGCGATGGGCGGACGCGAAGTGGGCGGCCTCGCGAACATGCTGGCCGCGCACATGGACCTCGACGATGCCGCGCAACGCGCCGCGCTGCAGGAATTCTGGGGTTCGCCGCACATCGCGGACAAGCCGGGCCTGAAGGCCGTCGACCTGTTCCGCGCCATCGAGGACGGTAAAGTGAAAGCCGTGTGGATCATGGCGACGAACCCGCTCGTGAGCCTGCCCGATGCCGACCAGGTGCGGCGCGCGCTGGAAAAGTGCGAGCTGGTGGTGGCTTCCGACATCGTCGTCGGCACTGACACGAACGAGGCGGCGCACGTGCTGCTGCCGGCCCTCGGCTGGGGCGAGAAGGACGGCACCGTCACCAATTCCGAGCGCTGCATCTCGCGCCAGCGCGCGTTCCTGTCCGCGCCGGGCAGCGCACGCGCCGACTGGGACATCATGTGTGACGTCGCCTGCCGCATGGGCTTCAAGGGCTTCGATTTCAAGGCACCGCACGAGATCTTCGACGAGCATGCGCGCCTGTCCGCGTGGCGCAACGGTACCGAAGGCCAGCGCCGCCGCCTGTTCGACATCGGCGGCCTGTCCGGCATGACGCGTGCCGACTACGACGCACTCGATCCCGTCCAGTGGCCGGTGCGTACGCCGGGCGAGCGCACTGCGCGCCTGTTCGGCGACGGCCGCTTCGCGCATGGCGACGGCCGCGCGCGTTTCGTGCCGACGGTGCCGCGCGCGCCCGCGCACCTGCCGGGCGGGGAGTATCCGCTCGTGCTGAACACGGGCCGCGTGCGCGACCAGTGGCACACGATGACGCGCACGGGCCGCTCGCAGAAGCTGGCCGAGCACATCCCGGAACCGTACATCGACATGCACCCGCAGGATGCGCTGCTGTGCGGCGTGAAGGCGGGCGAACTGGCGCGCGTGACGAGCGACTGGGGCGCCGTCGTGGCGCGCGTGCAGCACGGCGGCGGCATCGCGCGCGGCAGCGTGTTCATGCCGATCCACTGGAGCGGCCAGACGGCGTCGGACGCGCGCGTGGGCACCGTCGTCAACCCGGCCGTCGACCCCGTGTCGGGCGAGCCGGAATTCAAGCACACGCCGGTGCGCATCGAACCGTTCGGCGTCACGTGGTACGGTTTCATTTTGTCGCGCACGGAACTGCCGCTGCGCGAGGCATCCAACTGGACGCGGGTGCAGGGCAAGGACTTCGTTCGCTACGAACTGGCGGGCCGCAAGCCGTTCGCCGCCGCGCACGACTGGGCGCGCAAGCTGCTGGACGTGCACGACGAGGACGCGGACTGGATCGAAGTCGAGGACAAGAACGGCGGCATGTACCGCGCCGTGCACCTCGTCGACGGCCGCATCGAAGCATGCCTGTTCGTCGCGCAGCGCGCCGACCTGCCGGCCCGCACGTGGCTCGCCACCATGTTCGACAAGGAGCAGCTGGAGCCGTCCGACCGCATCAGCCTCCTGGCGGGCCGCGCGAAAGACCAGGCGTTCGACGCGGGACCGACCGTGTGCTCGTGCTTCGGCGTGGGCCGCAAGACGATCGAGATCGCGATCCGCCAGAACAACCTGTGCGACGCGGCGGGCGTCACGGCGTGCACCAAGGCGGGCGGGAATTGCGGGTCGTGCATTCCCGAGATCCGTTCCCTGCTGGCCGAGGCGCAGGTCGCGGAAGCGTAGGGCGGGGTTTGTGAGGCCGGGGGCCTCACATACGAACGAGCCCACGCGTAACGCCAATAAGCCGCATGCGTCGTGCGTGGGCACGGGGTGCCCACCCTACGCCTATCGTGCAGGCGGTGCAACGACCCCATACGCCTGCGGCACCGCCACCCGCATGATGTCGATGAACCGCCGCAGCCGGGCCGGATAGAAGCGTGCCGGCGGGTAGATCAGCCAGACCGGCAGCGGCGATGCCTGCCATTCCGGCACGAGCTGCATGAGCCGGCCCGCGTCCAGTTCCTCGCGCAGCGCCCAGCGCGAACCCAGCGCGGCGCCCACGCCCAGCGCGGCGGCGCTGCGCATCGCATACAGGTTGTCCGTGTAGAGGCGCGGCTGGACGGCCACCCGCACCGTGTCGCCGGTCTGCGCATGCGTCAAGGTCACCTCGTCGCGATAGAAATGACTGACGGCGATCCAGGGCAGCGCCCCCAGCTCGTCCGGATGGGCGGGCAGGGCGCGTCCCTCGAACAGGGCGGGTGACCCGATGACGATGCGCGGCACGTCGCCGAGCCGGATCGCCACCACGGACGGATCGGGAATCTCGCCCACGCGGATCGCGCAATCGATGCCTTCGCCGATGAAGTCGGGCGTGCGGTCGTGCAGGGTCCAGTCCACCGTCATGCGCGGATAGCGCGCCAGGTATTCGGCCAGCGGCGTCACCAGCTGCTGCTGGCCGAACGCGTGCGGCGCGACGACGCGCAGCATCCCGACCGGCTCGTCCACGGCGCCCCGGATCTCGCTCTCGAATTCCTGCCACCCCGCGATGAGTTCCTTCGCCCGCGCATAGCAGCGCATGCCGTCGTCCGTCAGCTTCATCGCGTGCGTGGACCGCTGCAGCAGCCGCACGCCCAGCGATTTTTCCAAGGCCTTCAAACGCCGGCTGATCGTCGGCTGCGTCGTCGCGAGCGCCCGCGCGGCGGCGGACAGGCTGCCGGCATCCACGATGCGAACAAAAGTCTCGACCAGCATCATACGGTCGGCGGAGGGATTGATAGTCGAAAAGTCCGTGCTCATACGCGCATGGTATAACAGTTCGACGCTCGCCGGTGCTACACGGCCATGTTTCGGTTCTCCATAATGCACTGCAACAACACACCACCATGGAGTCCAACATGAGCATCGCACACACGACGGCGACTGTCATACCGATCCGTACGAGGCTGACCTCGCCTCTGATCTTCCTGCTGGCCGCAAGCACCGGCCTGTCCGTCGCCGCCCTCTACTACAGCCAGCCCACCCTGGGCGTGCTGGCCACCGACCTGCACGCCAGCAACCAGGCCGTCGGCTGGATCCCGACCCTGACGCAATTCGGCTACGCCCTCGGCCTGCTGTTCCTCGCGCCGCTGGGCGACCGCTTCGATCGCCGCACCATCATCGTCGTGAAATCGCTGCTGCTGGCCATGGCGCTGCTGGCCATCGCGGCCGCGCCGAGCCTCTCCGTGCTGCTGGGCGCCAGCCTCGCCGTGGGCCTGCTGGCCACCGTCGCCCAGGACATCGTCCCGGCCGCCGCCACCCTGGCACCGGCCGCGCACCGCGGCCGCATCGTCGGCACCGTCATGACCGGGCTGCTGCTGGGCATCCTGCTGTCGCGCGTCGTGGGCGGCCTCGTTGCCGAAGCCCTCGGTTGGCGCGCCGTGTTCGGCGGCGCGGCGGTCGTCGCGGCCTTCACGACGGCGATCCTCGCCCGCGGGCTGCCGAGCTTCAGGCCGACGAGCGCCGTCGCCTATCCGGTCCTGCTGGGCTCGCTGTTCGCGCTGTGGAAAGAACACCGCGCGCTGCGCCTCGCCGCCATGGCCCAGGGCCTGCTGTCGATCGGCTTCTCGGCCTTCTGGTCGACCCTGGCCGTGATGCTGCACGGCGCCCCGTTCCACCTGGGTTCGGCCGCTGCCGGCTCGTTCGGCCTGGCCGGCGCCGTCGGCGCGCTGGCCGCCCCGTTTGCCGGCCGCCTGGCCGACCGCCGCGGGCCGCAGTTCGTGACCCGTGTCGGCGCCGGCCTGAGCGTCGTCTCGTTCGGCATCATGTTCGCCATGCCGCACTTGCCGGCCGGCGCGCAGCTGGTCCTGCTGGCCCTGGCCACCGTCGGCTTCGACCTGGGCGTGCAGGCGACGATGATCGCCCACCAGACCATCGTCTACGGCATCGCACCGGAAGCCCGCAGCCGCCTGAACGCGATCTTCATGACCACGATGTTCGTCGGCATGGCAGCGGGCGGCGCGCTCGGCGCCCAGGCGCTGGCCGCATGGGGCTGGAACGGCATCGTGAGCCTGGCCGTCGTAGCCAGCCTGGCCGCGCTGGCGGTGCGCATGCGGGCCGCCTCGGCCCGGTAACGGTCAGGCGGGAACGTTGCCGTCGAGGCCGACGATCCCGCGCCGGGCCGCCACGACGACGGCCTGCAGGCGTGCCGTCGTCCCGAGCTTGCCCATCAGGTTGTGCACATGCCATTTGACAGTGCCGACACCGATGCCGAGGTCGCGGGCAATCTGCTTGTCGCAGCGGCCGGCGGCGAGCAGTCGCAGCACGTCGGTTTCCCGGTCCGTCAGCCGTTCGCGGCACCGGCCCGCCTCGAGGTGGGCGGCGGCCGCCGCACTGTAGTAGCGCGCACCGTTCATGACGTGCCGGACGGCCAGGCGCAATTCGTCCGCGCCGGCATCCTCGAGCAGGTAGCCGGCCACCCCGGCCTCGCAGGCGCGCAGCACGTCGGCTTCGGTGGCGCGCCGGGTCACCACCAGGATGCCGCGGTGACGCCCAGGGGCGGAGCGGGCGAGCGCGAGGCCTGTGTCGTAGTCGGCGACGACGACGTCCGCCACGGCCGCGCAGCCGGGATCCTCGGCCCGTGTGGTCACGTGCCAGCCGGACCCGTGCAGCGACGCGGCGATGCCGGCGGTCGCGATCGGGTGCGCATGCGCCACCGCGACGTCCGCCAGGAACGGTTCGCGCGGTGCGTTCATGTCGTCCTCCATTCGATGTGCCGCGCGGTCGCGCGCACGACCTGCCGCGGCGGCATGCCCAGCACCCGCACGAACGCGCGGCGCATCCGTTCCGTGTCGCCGAAGCCGGTCTGGCTGGCGACGCGCGCCGCCGACGTGTGGCCGCTTTCGATCAGCGCCTGCGCCGCCTCCACGCGCAGCTTTTCGATCGCCTTGGCCGGCGACATCCCGGTCTGCAGGTGGAACGCGCGGCTGAAATGGCGCGGGCTCCAGTTGACATGGTCGGCCAGCCGGTCCACCGTCAGCATGCCGTGCAGGTTGTCCTTGATATAGGCGAGGACGCTCCGGATGCGTTCCTGGCCGGGGTCGGGCTCCGGCAGCACGGAAAACTGGCTCTGGCCGCCGGCGCGGCGCTGGTGCAGGACCAGCGTCCGGCAGATCGCCCGCGTGACGTCGTGGCCCAGGTCCGCTTCCACCATGCCCAGTACGAGATCGACGCAGGCCGTCATGCCGGCCGAGCTCCAGACGTGGCCATCGCGGACGTAGATCTTGTCGGGCACGACCCGGAGCGCCGGAAAGCGCTGCGCCAGCGCATCCACGTAGCGCCAGTGCGTGGTGACCGTCCGGCCATCGAGCATGCCCGCCTCGGCCAGCAGGAACGCGCCGGTGCCGATGCCGGCGACCCGGCGTGCGGCTTCCGCCGCCGACCGCAGGCGCTCGACCAGGTCGCGGCGGTACGCGGGGATGCCGGACGTGCTGCCGACGATGACCGTGTCGTAGCGCCCGGCATCGAACGCCACGGTGGCGATGCCCGCGCCCGACACGCTGTGGACCAGGCCACCTTCCATCGAGACGACGTCGATGGCATACGTGTTGGCGACGGCCTGGTTGGCCGTTTCCAGCACGGACAGGATGGACAGGTCCGCGATGTGGAACGTCGGGAACAGGACGAGTGCAACCCTGAACGTCATATGAGCCTCCCATGAGTCGATGCCTGCGCGGCGCGCTCGATATGCGCGGCGACGGCGTCCGGATGTGCCTCGTGCACGGCATGGCAGCTGTCGACCTCCGCCACCACGGCCGCCGCGCGCGCCGCCATGACGCGCTGGGCGTCGGGCGGAATCATGCGGTCGCGCGTGGCGACCACGTACCAGCTCGGTTTTGCGCGCCACGCCGGCAGCGCCACCGTGCCGGCGAACGCGTCCAGGCCCCACGGGCGCTGCGCGCGCGCGAGGAAGGCGGCGCGGGCGGGCGCGAGGTCGGCGGCGAACGCCGCGGCGAAGCGGGCCTCGTCCAGCCTGAGGAAACCGTTGACCGGCGCGAGCATGGGCGGTACCGGCGCACCCAGGGACGGACGGGCGCCCAGCGCCTGCACCGATTCGCCGCTGTCGGGCACGAAGGCGGCGACGTACACGAGCCGGCACACCTTCGGATGATTGCCCGCCTCGCTGATCACGGCGCCGCCGTACGCGTGGCCGACCAGCACCACCGGTCCCGCCTGGCGGTCGATGACGGCTTTCGTCGCCGCGACGTCGGCCACCAGCGACGTCGCCGGATGCTGCACGACGCTCACGTCATAGCCGTGCGTGGTGAGCAGCCGGTAGACCGGCTCCCATCCGCCCCCGTCGACGAAGGCGCCATGGACGAGCACGACGTTGTGGATGCGCGCGGCGGGCGTGGTCGGACCGTCAAGCCCCGGAGGGCACCTGTCTTGATTTTCTGGCATGGCTGCATCTGCTGGCAGTGTTCGATGCGGGCAGTGTCCGCGATCGGGGGCGTTGCCGCCATCGCCCATACGGGAGGCTTCCCGATGTTTACGTCGTGCAAATGCAGCTATAATCCGACGTTGACGATCAATAAAGGCAATGCATAGATGATGAGCGAATGGCGCGCCCGGTTCGGTCCGTTCCGACTGTCGCCGGCCGAACGCCTGCTGGAAAAGGATGGCGTCCCGGTCCGGTTGGGCGGCCGTGCGCTGGACTTGTTGATCGCGCTGGTGGAGTCAGCCGGAGAAATCGTGGGCAAGAAAGAACTGCTTGCCCGGGTCTGGCCCAACATGGTGGTCGAAGAGGGCACGCTGCGCTTCCACATCGTTGCCATCCGCAAGGCATTGGCGGACGGCGGCGACGACCGCTACATCGTCAACGTCGCCAACAAGGGATACAGTTTCGTGGCGCCGGTGACCCGGACCGGCACGGACGCGCCGGCACCGGTCGACGCGCCCGTCGCCGCGGCGCGGCTGCCGGCCTTGCCGGCGGTCGTTCTCGGGCGCGACGAGGAAATCGACGCATTGGCCGAAGCGCTGGCGCGCTACCGGCTCGTGTCGGTCGTCGGCACCGGGGGCATCGGCAAGACGACGGTGGCGATCGCCGCCCTGCATTCGGTCTACCGCCACTTCGGCGGCGACGTCCATTTCGTCGATTTTTCCTGCGTCGCGGCAGCGGAACTCGTGCCCGCCACCGTGGCGCGCGCGCTCGGGATGACGCATGGGGGCGACGGGGGCCGGGCGCTGGAAGCGCAGCTCGCCGACCGCACGCTGCTGCTCGTCCTCGACTGTTGCGAACACCTGATCGACGCCGTCGCGGCGCTCGTCGAAGGCATCATGCGTGCGTGCCCGGACGTCCGCTTCCTCGTGACCAGCCGCGAAGTGCTGCGGGTCGTCGGCGAATACGTCCATCGCCTGCAGCCGCTGGGGTTTCCCGCGGACGGCGAAGGGCTGACCGTACCGCAGGCGCTGGCGTATCCCGCCGTCAGGCTGTTCGTCGAACGCGCGGCCGCCGGCGGCATCGGTTTCGTGCTGACGGACGACGACGCCCCGCTCGTCTCGCGCCTGTGCCGGGAACTGGACGGTATCGCGCTCGCGATCGAACTCGCGGCGAGCCGGATCGATGCCCTGGGGCTGCACGCCGTGACCCGGCACCTTGCCGAGGCGGCGCTCCTGTGGCCGGGACGCAGGACCGCGAACGCGCGCCACCAGACGTTGCGCGCCACGCTCGACTGGAGTTTCAATCTACTTCCCGACGCGGAGAAAGCTCTGCTGCGCCGGTTGTCCGTGTTTGCCGGCACCTTTTCGCTGGACGCCGCGCTGGCGGTCTGCTGTCCCGGCCTGGGCCAGTTCGAAGCCATGGAACTCCTCGCCAACCTGGTGTCGAAGTCGCTGGTGAGCGTGGATGCGGGCGGCGCCGCGCTCCGCTACCGCCTGCTGGACACGACCAAGTCGTATTGCCGCGCCATGCTGGACGCCTCCGCCGAGCGCGACGCCGTCGTGCAGCGCTGCGCGGACTATTTTCACGACTGGATCGTGCGGCAGGCGCCGCCGGCCGAACAGATCGAACCGGACCTGCCGAACCTGCGCGCCGCCCTGGACCGCCACCTCGCCGCCGGCGGCGAGCCGGGCAGGGCGCTGGAACTGGCGGCGACGGCCTGCCCGCTCCTGCTCCAGTGCTCGCAGCTGGTCGAATGTTCGCGCTGGGCGCAGGCGGTGCTGCAGCACCTCCGGCCGGAGCATGCGGGCTCGCTCCTGGAAATGCGGCTGCAGGGCGCCCTCGGCCAGGCGCTCATGTTCCTCGGCAGCGGCCACAGCGGCCGGGCGACGGCGGCGTATCGCCGCAGCATCGACCTCGCCCAACGGCTGGAGGATCCGCAGGCGGAGCTGCACCTGCTGAGCGGCTATCTCGTGCTGCTGCATCGCGAAGGCGCGTACACGGAGGCGCTCGACATCGCCCGCCGGGCCCAGGACCTCCTGGTCCGGCTCGACGATCCGCAATCGCGCTTCACCGTGGATTCGCTGATGGGCGTTTGCCTGCACATGGTCGGCCGGATCGCCGAGGCGGCGCGCCATTGGGACAACTGCTTCAGCTACACGAACGCGGCGCCGCATGTGCTGGATTCGAAGTCCGGCTTCGAATACCACATCCGCGCGCTGTGCGGCCGCAGTCGCACGTTGTGGCTGACCGGGCACGAGGCGCAGGCGTTCGCGCTGGCCGACGCGACCATCGCGAAAGCGAAGGCGCGCGGCCATGCGGTGACGTACTGCATCGCGCTGATCTGGGCGGGTTCGACCTTCAGCTATGCGCGCGACGTCGAGCGCATCGCCGGCGTGGCGCAAGAGCTGGAACGGGTCGGCCGACTCCACTCGCTGGAGCCGTATCGCCAGGTCGCCGCCATCCTGGATGGCCAGATCCTGATCCTGCAGGGCCAGCCTGCCGCGGGGTGCGAGCGTATCCGCACCGCCGTCGAGGCATTGCACGGCTACGGTTACGAGATGGTGACGAGCGTGGCGCTGACGTTGATGGCCCGTGGGCTGTCCGATCTCTGCCTGCACGACGCCGCCCTGGCCATGTGCGACGAAGCGGAAGCGATGATACGCCAGGGAGGCGACCTGCTGCGCCTGCCGGAATTCCTGGCGACGCGGGGCCGGTGCCTGGCCAGGGTGGACCGCGCCGTAGACGCCGAGCGCAGCTTCCTGGCCGCCATCGAGCTCGCGCGCGAGCAGGGCGCCCGGGCCTGTGAACTGCGCGCGGCAGTGACGCTCGCGGAACTGCGCGTGGCGCAAGGCCGCGCGGACGAGGTGCCCGACCTGCTGCGCCCGCTGGTCGGCACGCATGCGGACGACTCGCTCGACGCGCGCCACGCGCGCGCCATGCTGGAGCGCGCATGACCCCGTCGACCGGATGGCGCCGCGACGCGCGCGCGACCTTGTTCGCCGCCGTGGTGTGCAACGGGCTCGAATTCTTCGACTTCGTCGCCTACGCGTTTTTCGCACAGACGATCGGCGAGGTGTTTTTCCCGGTGTCGGAACCCGGACTGTCCCTGCTGTTGTCGGTGGGCGTGTTCGGCGTGGGCTTCATTGCCCGGCCCGTCGGCGGCATCGTGCTGGGGCGCTATGCCGACCGGCGCGGACGGCGTCCGGCGTTGCTGCTCAGTGCAGTCCTCATGACGCTCGGCACGCTCGGCCTGGTCTTCACGCCGGGCTACGCGTCGATCGGCCTCCTTGCCCCTGTCCTGGTCACCCTGTTCCGGCTGGTGCAGGGCTTTGCGCTGGGCGGCGAGACGGGCCCGTCCACGGCATTCCTGCTCGAGAGCGCGCCGCCCGGCGCGCGGGCCGCCCGCGTCGCCCTGCAGGTCGCGAGCCAGGGCGCCGCATCCGTGCTGGCCGGCGGCCTGGGACTGGTGCTCGCGCTGGCGCTGGATGCGGGGCAGATGGCGGACTGGGGCTGGCGCGTACCGTTCGCGGCCAGCGTGCTCCTCGTGCCGGTCGCGCTGTTCCTGCGCTACCGGATGCCGGAAACGCTGCGAGAGCATCCCTCCGGTGCGGCCCCGTCACCCCGCTTCCCCTTCGACCGCAACGTGCTGCTGGGTATCCTGATCATCGCGGGCGGCACGGTATCCACGTATGTCGGCAGCTACATGGCCACGTACGGCACCGTCGTGCTGGGGCTGGCGCCGGCCGACGGCCTGCAGGCCGCAATCGCGACCGGGCTGACCACCGTGGCCGGCGCGGTGCTCGGCGGCCGCCTGGCCGACCGGTTCGGCCGGTGGCCGCTGATGTTCTGGCCGCGCCTGGCGACGGCCGTCGTGTGCATCCCGGCGTTCGCCTGGCTGGCCGCCCACCCCGACCCGTGGACGCTGCGGCTCATCTCGGCCGGGCTGGCGTTCCTGACGGCCGTGACGGCCGGCGGCGTGCTGACGACGATCTGCGAGCTGTTTCCCCCGGCGTCCCGGGCGGGCGCGCTGGCCCTGGTCTATTCGGTCGGCGTGTCGGTGTTCGGCGGGTCGGTGCAATTCATCGTGACCTGGCTCATCGGCGTCACGGGCTCGCCCCTGGCGCCGGCCTGGTGCATCGCCGGCGCGAGCGGCCTGGCGGTCGCTGCCACGCTGCTGTTGCCCGAGACCGGTCCGCGGGCGTCGCGGGCGGCCCCTAACATGTCCTAACGCGCGGCCGTCCAGGCCCCTGCTCGCAACGTCCAACAAAAGCTAACTCGACTCGACCGGCCCGACTGGCGATGATGACGTCACGTTATCGCTCATTGCCGGGGAATGAAAATGAAACTGGAAAAAGTCGGGTCTCCCATCTATGTGTCGGTCCGGATCCGCGAGCCGTTGCTGCACGCCGGCGCCTGCGCGGCGCTGCAACGGGAACCGGGCATCGCCGTCGTCGAGCGCGACCCGGACGCGACGCTGGAGGACGTGGACGTGCTCGTCGTGGACGGTTCGGCAGTGCCGGCCCTGACCGGCGGCGCGAGCCGCCCATCGGCAGGCAGGCCCGACCCGCGCCTGCTCGTGGTTGCGGCCAGCGCGCGCAAGCATGCGGTCCGCGCCGCGCTCACGCAGGGTATCCACGGGATCGTGCTGAGCAGCGCGACGGTCGAGGAATTCGTCTGCGGCATCCGCAACATTGCGCGCGGCAACACCTATCTGTGCGGCGAACTGGCCCGGCAGATGCGGGACGGCTCGCACTGCGACGTCCTGACCAGCCGCGAAGACGATGTGCTGCAACTGCTGGCGCAAGGCATGTGCAACAAGTCGATCGCCCGCACGCTCGACATCGCGCCCGGCACCGTGAAGTTCCATGTCAGGTCGATCATGGCGAAGCTGAATGCCAGTACGCGGACCGAGGTCGCCAGCATCGCCATCTCGCGCGGCATGACGGAGCAGATCGGTTTGTCGTTGCCGAAGCGCGCTGCCTAGTCCTCGCGTACCGCGACGCGGTCGCAAAGGGGAAGCCATTCACCTTGCGGCCGCCACTCCCATGCGATGGTCTGCGTCCGGTCGTTGTCGCTGAAGGTAATCGACGCCCGCTCATGCTCTCCCGACAGCCGCCATGTCGCGCCTTCACGCGTGACAACGTAGTGCCGGTAGAAGCCGTGATTTTCGAAGCAGCGGGCGAACCAGGTGCCGGTCTCCGGATCGACGCCCATGATGGACAGGGTGTCGAACACCTCGCCACCCGGAAGCGCCTGTTCCTCCTGGATCAGGAAGTACTCGCCGGTGTGCCAGCGTCCTGTGTGATGGCTTGTCCACGGCACGCCGTTTGCCCAGGGATCCGGGCCGCTTTGGTCCGTGTAGCCGTAGGACGTACCCTGTGCGCGCCACTTGCCGAGAAACACTGCGAGGGCATCGTGCAAGGGGCCGCGAACCGGTTTGGGGCTGTTGTCGCTCATCTGCACTCCCGGGATGACTGGACGAGATGCGGTCATGCCGCCGTCCTGAATGCTAAGCCGCTTCCGAGGCAATGTCAAAGCCGACCCTGGAACGAGTCCGCTGTTGCGCGCGCGCGGCGGCCCATGATGACCTCCACGGCGCCGGCGGAAGTGCGCGCGACGAGGACCGTCGTGCCCACGCAGGCGGCGACAACGGCGGCGAACGCGCCGTAGCGTGCCGGCGCCGGCTGCTGCATCATGGGCTGGCCGAACAGCGTCGTCCCCATCCCGACGAGCAGCATCATGACGGGGAAATGGAAGAAGAAGGTGAACGCGGGGGCCGGGTCGGCGGGCGCCGCCTCGTGCTGCGCGCCGGGGGGATACGCGGCCCAGGCGATCGCGGCGCAGCCCGACCCCACGAGCAGGAATTTGCAGTCGACGAGCCAGGCACCGGACCCCGGCGGCCAGTGCGCGCCGGCACCGAGGAAGCGGGACAGCAGCAGCGCACCGATGAACGCGGTGACGGCGACGGGCAGGGGCGGCCTGGCGCTGCGTGTCGCGCCGATACGCGCCACCCCGACGCCGGAGAACCAGATGGCCGACCAGATGAGGAACAGGGCCGGTGCCAGGACCACCACGGCCGCCAGCAGCACGACGCGGCCGGCTCGTGTAGCGCGCAGGAAAACGGTGAGCAGGATGAGCGACCAGAACAGGAACGACAGCAGGTACAGCATGCCGTTGCTGCCGAACGTGGGCACGACGAAGGGCTGCAGCATGAACAGGTTGCCCAGCAGCGGGGTGTCGCCGAGCGTGAGCGTGCTGAAGGCCGGGTAGGCCGTGTACAGGCCGGATGCGTTGAAGAACCGCGCGCCCGCGGCGTCGAACAGGCCCCCGAGGATCAGGCCGGGCAGGAACAGGCCATACAGGGCGATGGCGCGCCGCCCCGGCGTTGCAGGGGCGGGCGGACCGTGGGCCTGCAGCGCCCGTCCCGTCAGGATGCCGTCGAGGACGAGAAAGACGGCAAACGATTCATGGCCGAGTCCCGTCAGAAAATAAAAGACGTCCGACAGCCACGTTTTTTCCTGCACGTGTTCGTAGTCGACGAATAGCAGGAAGCGGACGTGGTACATCAGCGCCACCAGGACACTGGTCCAGCGTGCCACGAGCAGGAACGACAGGTAACGGTTGCGCATGATTATGAACAATGTCCTTGCGAACAATGCTGAAAGTCATTGACCCAGTTCAGCGGTCGGGCTGCCCGTCAATGGTAGGGAACCGGCGTCCGGTGGGTTTGAGGCCGCGCAGTCGTGGCGCTAACCCGGCGCGAGGCGGATTTCCTGCGCCAGGTGCTGCAGCACGGTCGCCACGCGCCTCAGATGGCGGCTTTCCGGATGGGTGAGCAACCACAGCTGCGTGACGCATTCGTCGATCTCCGGCCCGATCTGGCGCAGGTCGGCGCGCGGTGCCGCCAGGAACAGCGGCAGCACCGCCACGCCCAGCCCAAGGGCGACACACTCCGCCGCCGACAGGATGCTGCTCACGCGGTACGCCGGCGTAATCTTCGGGAAGTGCCGGCGCCGCCACAGCACCGACGGATGGTCGGGCAGCGCATCGTCCGGCGCGATCCAGGGCACGCCGCGCTCGATCACCTCTTCGAGCGAGCGCAGTAGGCTCTCGCGCGGGGCAAACAGCGCGACCCGGATCGGTCCCAGGTGCCGGCCCACCAGGTGCTCGGGCGGTTCGCGCGTCGCGCGGATCGCGATGTCCGCGTCGCGCCGGCCCAGGTTGACGGGCGTGTTGCTGGCATCGAGGTCGAAGTCCAGTAGCGGATGACGGTCGCGCAGCGCCTTGAGCGACGGGGCCACGAGCCCGTGCAGGATCGTATCCGTGGTCGTGATGCGGACCTGGCCGGAGACCTGGTCCGGCCGGACCTGCACCAGCGAGCGGGCCGCCTCGAGCTCGCTCTCCTGCCGTTCCGCATGGCGCGCCAGCCCGTGCGCGAGTTCTCCCGGCAGATAGCCGGAACGCGTGCGCTCGAACAGCGCCTGGCCCAGGCCGCGCTCGATGCGCTGCAGGTTGCGGAAGACCGTCGAACCGTCGACGCCGAGACGTTCCCCCGCCTGCGCCAGCGTGCCCGCGCGGACCAGCGCGAGCACGGTCTCCAGGTCGGCGCTGCCGATGCGATAAGGCGGCGATTGCGTTTTTGCAGTCATGGTTTGCAGATCCGCGTATTCCCATTGTAAGCACGCAATCATAGACTGCGCTCTCCCACCCATCAAGGAGAGTCTTCATGAAGTCATCCGCCTTTGGAATCACCCTGTTGCGCATGGCGCTGGGCGTCATGTGGATCGCGCACGCTTTGCTCAAGTTGCTGGTCTTCACGTTGCCCGGCACCGCGCAGTTCTTCGCCAGCGTCGGCTTTCCCGCCTGGCTGGCCTATCCCGTGTTCGCGGCCGAGCTGGCCGGTGGCTGCGCGCTGCTGCTCGGCATCTATCCGCGCCAGGCTGCGCTACTCCTCGTCCCGGTGATGGCGGCCGCGGCCTGGGTGCACGTGCCGAACGGCTGGGTGCATACGAGCCCCGGCGGCGGCTGGGAGTATCCGGTGTTCCTCGTGGTGGCGTCGGTCGCGCTCTGGCTCATCGGGGACGGCGCCTGGACCCTGCGCAGCAGCACCAGGTTCGTGCCATGAACGCGCCGCTCATTCTCGTCAGCCACGCCCTGTGCCCGTACGTGCAGCGCGCCGCCATCGTCCTGCACGAGAAGGGCGTCCCGTTCGAGCGGCGCGATGTCGACCTGGCGGACAAGCCGGACTGGTTCCTGCGCGTGTCGCCGCTCGGCAAGACGCCGGTGCTGCTGGCCGGTGGCGAAGCGATCTTCGAGTCGGCCGTGATCTGCGAATACCTCGACGAGACCGTGGCGCCGCGCCTGCATCCGCTCGAGCCGCTGCAGCGGGCGCGCCACCGTTGCTGGATGGAATTCGGCTCGGCGCTGCTGAACGTCATCGCGGTGTTTTACAACGCGCCCGACGACGCGGCCCTGTTGCGCGCGGCGGACGACATCCACCGGCGCTTCCGGCAGGTAGAGGAGGTGCTGCACGCGTCGCCTTACTTCGACGGCGAGCATTTCAGTATCGTCGACGCGGTGTTCGCGCCGGTCTTCCGCTATCTCGACGTGTTCGAACGCATCGGCGAGTTCGGCATGCTCGCGGGCCTCGCGAAGGTGCAGGCCTGGCGCGCGGCGCTGGCGCTGCGGCCGTCGGTCCAGGAGGCTGCCAGCCCTCGCTATCCGGAATTGCTGACCGCCTTCCTGGCGCGGCGCGGGTCGGCGCTCAGCCTGCGCATGCGGGATTGATTGCCGGGTTGCCCGCCTGATGTGTTATGGATAACATGTCATGATAAAAACAGGAGATATCCATGACTACATTGAAACGGGCGCTGGCCGCGGCGGTGCTGGGCGCACTGTGCGGCGGCGCCTTCGCTGCCCCCAAACTGCCGGACACGATCCTGTTCGGCGTCGCCTACTACGACGAGTACACGCCCGTCGACCGCCTCGACGAGGATGCGCGCATGATGAGGGAGGCGGGCATCAGCGTCGTGCGCATCGCCGAATCGACGTGGGGCACGCTCGAACGCGACGAGGGCGTGTTCGACTTCACCCACGTGGACCGCATGCTGGCCGCCTTCCACAAGGCCGGCATCAAGGTCATCATCGGCACGCCGACCTATGCGATTCCGACCTGGCTCGCGCGCAAGCACCCGAACGTGCTGGTGGTCGCGCCGAAAGGCCGCGCGGAATACGGGCCGCGCCAGAACATGGACATCACTGACCCGGATTTCCGTGCCGCGGCGGAGCGGGTGATCGTCAGGCTGGTCGATCACGTGAAGGACCATCCGGCCGTCATCGGCTACCAGGCCGACAACGAAACCAAGGCCTATTTCACGAGCGGCCCCAATGTGCAGCGGGCGTTCGTCGCGGCCATGCGCAAGAAGTTTCCCGATCTCGAACAGCTCAACAAGGCGTTCGGCCTCGATTACTGGAGCAACCGCATCAACAGCTGGGACGATTTCCCGTCGGTGAACGGCTCCATCAACGCGAGCCTGTCGAATGCGTTCGCCGAGTTCCAGCGGGGCCTCGTGACGGACTACCTGGCGTGGCAGGCCGGCCTCGTACGCGCGCATGCGCGTGGCGACCAGTTCATCACGCAGAACTTCGACCTGGGCTGGAAAGACCACTCCTACGGCGTGCAGCCCGAAGTGAATCACTGGGACGCCGCGCAGCCGCTCGACGTCGCCGGCGTCGACATCTACCACCCGAGCCAGGACAAGCTGACCGGCGTCGAAATCGCCTTCGGCGGCGACCTGACGCGCTCGCTGCACGATGGCCAGAACTACCTGGTCATGGAAACCGAAGCGCAAGGCTTCCCGCACTGGACGCCTTATCCCGGCCAGTTGCGCCTGCAGGCCTTCAGCCATCTCGCGTCGGGCGCGAACATGGTCTCGTACTGGCACTGGGCGACGACGGCCAATGCGATCGAAACGTACTGGCGCGGCGTGCTGTCGCAGGATTACCAGCCGAACGAGGTCTATGCGGAAGTGAAGACCATCGGCGCCGACCTCAAGCGGCTCGGACCGAAGCTCGTGAACCTGCGCAAGAAGAACCAGGTCGCGGTCTATGTCAGCAACACGGCGCAGGCGGGCTTCGACGCGTTCAAGGTGCATGCCGACGGCAAGGCGTTCGACTACAACGATGCGATGCGGCCGTGGTACGACGCGCTGTACCGCATGAACGTGGAGGTGGACATCCTCTCGCCGGCGTCGAAGGTGCCCTTGTCGGACTATAAGCTGATCGTCGTGCCGTCGCTGTACGCGGCCAGCGATGCGGAGATCGCGCGCCTGAACGATTATGCGAAGCAGGGCGGCCACGTGCTGTACACGTTCCGTAGCGGCTTCTCGGACGAGAACACGAAGGTGCGCTACGCGGTGCAGCCCGGCGCGATCGGCGAAGCGGCGGGCGTGAGCTATCACCAGTTCACGAATCCGGTCGGGGTGACGCTGGCGGGCGATCCGTTCAAGGTGGGCGCGGCGGACAACAAGGCGCGCTGGTGGATGGAGTTTCTCAAACCCACCACGGCAACCGTGGTCGCGCGCTTCCAGCATCCGTCCTGGCCGGACTACGCGGCCGTCACGCGGAACCGCTGGGGCAGCGGGGAGGTGGGCTATGTCGGCTTCATGCCGACCGATGCCGTCATCGACAGGATCGTGACCGACCAGGTGAAGCGCGCGGGCATCGACGTGCCGAAGGTGCGCTTCCCCCTCATCGTCCGCGGCGGGACGTTGCAGGACGGGCACCGGGTGCGCTACGTGCTGAACTATTCCGCCAAGGCGCAGCGGCTGGGCTATGGCTATGCGAACGGTACGGAGCTGTTGTCCGGACGTAAGGTGGCGCGTGGCCAGCAGATCGAGCTGAAGCCGTGGGGCGTGGCGATCGTCGCAGAGGACTGAGGACAGAAACGAAAACAGCGGCCATGAGCCGCTGTCTTGTATGAATTCTTTGGTCGGGGTGAGAGGATTCGAACCTCCGGCCTCTACGTCCCGAACGTAGCGCTCTACCGGGCTAAGCTACACCCCGACGGTAGGGAGTCTTTGAAGCAGCTTCTGGCTGCAAAAAGAAGAGTTTGATGGTCGGGGTGAGAGGATTCGAACCTCCGGCCTCTACGTCCCGAACGTAGCGCTCTACCGGGCTAAGCTACACCCCGACTGTTTGAGACTTCGTTACCGAAATCTCGGGAAGGCATTACTATAGTTGCCTCAATGGTTCCTGTCAACAGCGAAGGTGCATAACTGCAGCAGGCTGTCCTTGTATTCGCTCGGCGGCAGGTCGGCGATCGCGGCGGCGGCGCGGCGTGCGGCGGTCTCCGCTTCGCGGCGCGTGAAGTCCAGCGCGCCGCTGCTCGTGACGGCCGCCAGCACGGCGTCGAAATGCGTTTCGTCGCCCTGCTCGATGCAGGTGCGGATCAGTTCGCGCTGCTCGGCCGTGCCGTTTTCCATCACGTAGATCAGCGGCAAGGTCGGCTTGCCTTCGCGCAGGTCGTCGCCCACGTTCTTGCCGATCTCGGCGGCGTCGCCCGCGTAGTCGAGCACGTCGTCGATCAGCTGGAACGCGGTGCCCAGCGAGCGGCCGTATTCGCCGGCCGCTTCGATCTGCGCGTCGTTCGCGCCGGCCACGAGGGCGCCCAGTTGCGCGGCCGCTTCGAACAGCTTGGCCGTCTTCGAACGGATCACGCGCAGATAGCTTTCCTGGGTGACATCCGGATCGTGCATGTTCAGCAGTTGCAGCACTTCGCCTTCCGCGATGACGGTCGTGGCGCGCGACAGGATCTGCATGACGCGCATGTTGTCCAGGCTCGTCATCATCTCGAACGCGCGCGAGTACAGGTAGTCGCCGACCAGCACCGACGCGGCGTTGCCGAACATGGCGTTGGCCGTCTGGCGGCCGCGGCGCATCGAGGATTCGTCGACGACGTCGTCGTGCAGCAGGGTGGCCGTGTGGATGAATTCCACGACGGCCGCCAGCTCGTGGTGGCCGGCGCCCTGGTAGCCGTAGGCGTTGGCCAGCAGCAGCACCAGCACGGGGCGGATCCGCTTGCCGCCGGCACTGATGATGTACTCGGCGATCTGGTTCACCAGCGCGACTTCGGACTGCAACCGCTCGCGGATCACCGTGTTGACGGCCTCCATGTCTGCTGCGATCGTGCGGGTGATGGGGTTCTGTTGTGCGGTTTGGGTGGCGGCGGACAAGGCGGACCTGCTGACGTTGGATGCGGATAGATTTTGTTGAGTCGCGATTATACGACATGCAAGGAAAAGGCGCCCTTTTTCCCCAGTGGAGCCGGAGGGCCTGCCGCGCCACCACAACCGTTTTGACGCTGCGCACCATTCCATGTATAATCCTCTGTTCCCCGAATCCCCGGCTGTTTACCTCGCCGAGACGAAGGGAATATTTCTTAACAATCAACGAGGTTTCTCAATCATGTACGCGGTCATAAAAACCGGTGGCAAGCAATACAAAGTTGTCGCTGGCGAAAAACTCAAAGTAGAACAGATACCGGCAGACATTGGTTCCGAACTCACTATCGATCAGGTTCTCGCCGTCGGCGAGGGCGAGAGCATCAAGTTTGGTGCTCCGCTGGTGGAAGGTGCTTCGGTTCGCGTGACTGTGGTGTCGCATGGTCGTCACGACAAAGTGCGTATCTTCAAGATGCGTCGTCGTAAGCACTACCAGAAGCGTCAAGGCCATCGCCAGAACTACACCGAAATCCAAGTGGTTGCGATCAACGGCTAATCGCCGCGCGTCCCTTCTTCAGCTAATCAAGGAGCATTTGAAATGGCACACAAAAAAGGCGGCGGCACTACGCGAAACGGCCGTGACTCAGAAAGCAAACGCCTCGGCGTGAAAGTCTACGGCGGCCAGGCGATCAACGCCGGCGGCATCATCGTGCGTCAGCGTGGTACCCAGGTTCGTCCGGGCACCAACGTTGGCCTGGGCAAGGACCACACCCTGTTCGCCCTGGTCGATGGCACGGTCAAGTTCGTCAAGCAAGGCGTCGGTTCGAAGCAGTACGTGACCGTCGTTGCTGCTGAAGCAGTCGCTGCTTAAATCAAGCGGCAGCGGGGCTGGCCGAAGCCGGTCCCGCGCAGTAAGGCGTCAAGCCTTGCAATCGATAGGCTCTGCCCTCCGGTAGGGCCTTTTTAATTTTCGGCGTTGTCACCGTTAAGTGCGGAACGTTCCGCGGCCGTTCGTCTATCATGGACGCCTGGTCCGCTTTTAACAGTGACACAGCCTTTCGTTTTGGTGGTCTCATCATGAAGTTTATCGACGAAGCACGCATCGAAGTCATCGCCGGCGACGGCGGCAATGGCTGCGCCTCGTTCCGCCGCGAGAAATTCCGCCCGTTCGGCGGTCCGGACGGCGGCGACGGCGGCCGCGGCGGCTCGATCTATGCAGTCGCCGACCGCAACGTCAACACGCTGGTCGACTTCCGCTTTTCCAAGGTGCACACGGCGCGCAACGGCGAACCGGGCCGCGGTTCCGATTGCTACGGCAAGGGTGCGGAAGACGTCTACCTGCGCATGCCGGTCGGCACCCTGATCGTCGACGATGTCACCGGCGAGATCATCGCCGACCTGACGGAGCACGAGCAGGTCGAGCTGCTGGCCAAGGGCGGCGAGGGCGGCTGGGGCAACATCCACTTCAAGACGTCGACCAACCGCGCGCCGCGCCAGAAGACGGACGGCAAGGACGGCGAGCGCCGCGAGCTGCGCCTCGAACTGAAGGTGCTGGCCGATGTGGGCCTGCTGGGCATGCCGAACGCCGGCAAGTCGACGTTCATCACGGCCGTGTCGAACGCGCGTCCGAAGATCGCGGACTATCCGTTCACCACCTTGCATCCGAACCTCGGCGTCGTGCGTGTGTCGCATGCGAAGAGCTTCGTCATCGCCGACATCCCGGGCCTGATCGAAGGCGCGGCGGAAGGCGCCGGCCTCGGTCACCAGTTCCTGCGCCACCTGAGCCGCACGGGCCTGCTGCTGCACATCGTCGACGTCGCGCCGATGGACGGCAAGACGGACCCGGTCAAGGAAGCCAAGGCGCTCGTCAAGGAACTCGAGAAATACGACGAGGAGCTGGTCAACAAGCCGCGCTGGCTCGTGCTGAACAAGCTGGACGTCGTGCCGGAAGAAGAACGCAAGAAGGTCGTCAAGGACTTCGTCAAGCGCATGGCGTTCAAGGGCCCCGTCTTCGAGATCTCGGCGCTGAACCGCGAAGGCTGCGAAGACCTCGTGCATGCGATCTACAAGTATCTCGAAGAGACGCGCCACAGCGCGCAGCGCTCGGAAGAGACGCAGATGACCGAGGAGGCACGCGGCATCTCGTCGATCGATCCGGACGATCCCCGCTTCAAGATCCTCGAAGATTAAGTCGTTGGCAGTCTCCATCGCCCATCCCGGAAGCGCGTCGTTGCGCGCGCGCCTGCGCGGCCAGCTGCTGTCGGTCGCGGCGTCCGCCCATTCGCTGGCCGCGCTCGCGGCCCTGCTGGACCCGGACCGCGTGGCGAATGCGATGGGACTGTTCCCCGTGGGCGTGAACGGCTACAGCCAGTTCTACGCCCTCTACGTCGGAGTGCGCCTCGCCACCGCGGGGCTGGCTCTGCTGGCGGCCAGGCAGGGCGACCAGCCCATCCTCGGCGACCTCGCAGCATTGTTCATCCTGGCGCAGCCGCTCGGCCGCCTCGTCGCGGCCTTCGCGATCGGCCTGCCCCAGGGCTTATTGTTCGTCGTCAGCGGGATCGAGCTGGCGGTCGGCCTGGCGCTGATCGGCCTGCGCCCGCAAGGACGCTTCCTGTCAAACCGACCGTCGCCATGAACTCCGTCCTCCAGTCTTCCAGCCGCATCATCGTCAAAGTCGGCTCCTCGCTCGTCACCAACGAAGGCCGCGGCCTCGATCATGACGCCATCGCGCGCTGGGCCGCGCAGATCTCGTCGCTCCGTTCGCTCGGCAAGGAAGTCGTGCTCGTGTCCTCCGGCGCCATCGCCGAAGGCATGCTGCGCCTGGGCTTCACGTCGCGCCCGACCGACATCCATGAACTGCAGGCCTGCGCCGCGTGCGGCCAGATGGGCCTCGCGCAGATCTACGAGACGAGCTTCCGCAGCCATGGCGTGAAAACGGCGCAGGTGCTGCTCACGCACGCCGACCTCGCGGACCGCGAGCGCTACCTGAACGCGCGCTCCACGCTGACCACCCTGCTGCGCCTGGGCGTCGTCCCGATCATCAACGAGAACGACACCGTCGTCACGGACGAGATCAAGTTCGGCGACAACGACACGCTGGGCGCGCTCGTCGCCAACCTGATCGAGGCGGATGCCCTCGTGATCCTGACCGACCAGAAGGGCCTGTACTCGGCCGACCCGCGCAAGGATCCGTCAGCGCGCCTCATCGAAGAAGCCCAGGCCGGCGACACGTCGCTCGAAGCGATGGCGGGCGGCGCCGGCAGCAGCATCGGCCGCGGCGGCATGCTGACGAAGGTGCTGGCCGCCAAGCGCGCCGCGCGCTCCGGCGCGCACACGGTGATCGCGTGGGGCCGCGAAGACAACGTCCTGACGCGCCTCGCGCACGGCGAAGCGATCGGCACGCAGCTCACGGCGCCGACCGCGCGCCTGACCGCGCGCCGCCAATGGATGATCGACCACCTGCACACGGCCGGCCAGCTCGTGCTGGACGCGGGCGCGGTGCAGAAACTGGCGAAGGAAGGTAAATCGCTGCTGCCGATCGGCGTGACGGCCGTGCGCGGCGAATTCGGCCGCGGCGCCCTCGTGGGCTGCGTGGACGAAGCGGGCCACGAGGTCGCGCGCGGATTGACCAACTACACGAGCGGCGAAGTCAAACGCATCATGCGCCATGCTTCCAGCGAGATCGAGAGCATCCTCGGCTACGTCGAGGCGCCCGAGCTGGTTCACCGCGACAACCTGGTCCTGCTCTGATCCCGCCGGGCGGGCCCTACCTGGCCAGCAGCATGCGCACGCCCGCATACGCGAACACGCCGACCAGCAAGGCATTCACCCAGCGCTCGCCCGCGTCATAGGCGCGGCGCGCCGTGTGGGTGGAAAACGCCAGCGCATAACCGCACAGGATCGACCCGCTGATCGTCGCGCAGGAGACGACGAACGCCAGCGCATCGGCCTGGTGCGCGCCGGCGGGCAAGGCCAGCGACACCACGGACAACCAGATGACGATCGACTTCGGATTCGTCAGGTGCATCGCCAGGCCGCGTGCGCACGTGCGCGCATAACCCTCGAGCATCGGCTGCGCCGCCACCGCGCCCGCCTTGCCGCGTACCTTGTGCGCCGCCTTCCATGCCATCCACAGCAGGTACACGCCACCGATCGCCTTGACGACGGCCAGCGCACCCGACCAGCGCGCCATGAGCGCGGCCAGTCCGAATGCGGCGCACAGCCCCCAGAACAGCGAACCGCAGACGACGCCGGACGCCAGCGCGAACGCCCGCGCGCGACCCTGCGCCATTGCCGTGCCCATGACGGCGAGGACGCTGGGGCCGGGGCTTGCGACGCCGATCACGAACGTCGTGTAGGCGAGCACCACGTTGGCGCCGGTGAGGTGGGGGAGAGGCATGTCGTGTTCCTTATGCTGTTGATTCAGGATCGTGGCACACCACGCACAGCTTGTTGCCGTCCGGGTCGCGCACATAGGCGCCGTAATAATGCTCGTGGTAGTGGGGACGCAGACCCGGCGCGCCGTCGTCGCGGCCGCCGTGCGCCAGCGCGATCGCATAAGCCGCATCGACGGCCGCGCGGTCGGGCGCGAGCAGGGCCGTCATCTGGCCATTGCCCGGCCGGTGCGGCTGGCCGTCGTACGGCGCGCCGATGAGGAACAGCGGGCGCGCCCGGCCGGGTTGCTGCCAGCCGGCCCAAGGGCGCGTCCGGTCGCAAAAGCGCGCCTCCATGCCCAGCGATGCCAGCAGCGGCTGGTAAAACGCGAGCGCCCGGTCGAAATCGCCGACACCAATGAAGACATGGGAAAACATCGTCGCCTCGTCATGAAAACCATCCATCATACTGAACTTTTGCTATCAGGTATTTTTATGCAAATGGCATCTTTAGTGCCATAGACTGGTAATTATCATTGCGATACAAGCGTAATTTAGTTACCAAACAAAGAATCCTTTGTGCTACATTGGCGCGTAATCCGTTGTTTCCATTGAAAGGAAGACGATGTCCCGATTGCCCCGCCTGGGTTTGTATTGCCTGCTCGTGTCCGCACTCCCGGCCTCCGCGCAGGACCTGAACATCGCTTCCGAACTGCTGCACGGCGGCATGGGCATCGTCGCGATCGGCGCGCTGTCCGTGCTGGCGTTGGCCGTGACGTTCGAGCGGCTCGTCAACTTCCGTCTCGTAAAGGTGGCGCCGCCGGACCTGGCACTTGACGCGGAGACGCTGTGGCGCGCGGGACGCTTCGAGCAGTTGCGCGAACGGGTCGCCGACGGCGACAGCAGCCTCGCGCGCATCCTCGGCTGGATGGTCGAACAGCGCCACCTGCCTGCGGAAAAGCTGGCGGCGCGCGTGGCGGAGATGGCGGGCGTCGAATTGCGCCTGCAGCAGCAAAAGGCGTACGCGCTGAACGTGGTGGCGACGGTCGCGCCGATCGTCGGCCTGCTGGGCACCGTCATCGGCATGATCGAATCCTTCCACGTCATCGCCTTCAACGGCATGGGCGATCCGACCCTGCTGGCGGGCGGCATCTCCAAGGCCCTCGTCAACACGGCGGCCGGCCTGTCGGTGGCGCTGCCGTCGCTGGCCATGCACCACGTCTTCCGCAACCGCATGGTCGGCATCGGCATCGCGCTGGAGCGCCAGCTGAACCGCGTGCTGGACGGCATGCCGGTGCGCACGCTGGAGGTCGTCCATGCGCATTGACCTCGGCGACGACGAGCAGCCCGAGATCGGCCTGATCGCGCTGATCGACTGCATCTTCTTCCTGCTGATGTACTTCATGGTGGCGACGTCGTTCCGGCACCCCGACGGCGAAAAGCCGGAGAAGGACATGCCCATCGTGCTGCCGACGTCGCAGGTCAGCCTCGATCGCGCGACGGCGGCCCCCGCGCCGCTGATCATCGGTGTCGATGCCGGCGGTGGCCTGTATATCGACGGCAAAGCCGTATCGACGCAAGCGCTGCACGACCTGCTCAAGCGCGAGGCGGCGCGCGATCCTGCACGGTCCGTGCGCATCGACGGCGACCAGTCCACGCGCTACCAGGACATCGTGCACGTGCTCGAACTGTGCCAGTTCGAGGGGCTCACCCACGTGGCCATGCACACGCGCTGACGATGTTCATCGATGATGCCCCGAGATTCGGCCCGCAGTTCGGGCTCATACGGCGACATCCGTTCATCTTCCTGTCGCTCGTGCTGCATGCGGTGCCGCTCGCCGCACTGTATCACCTGGGCAGCCAGCGCATCGAGCTCGTCCAGCGCGAGCGGCAGCAGCGGCAGGTCGAATCGGGCGCACGGCTGACGGCGCAGGCGCGCCTCGAAAAGCGCGTGCACGACATGGAGCGGATCAAGTCCCTGCTCGAACAAAGCGCGGGCGCGCATCCGGCCGAAAACAAGGAAGACGAGGTGCAGTTCAGCGCGCAGCCGAAGGCGCCGGAAGAATTGCTGAAGCAGGCGAAGGCGTTGTCGCGCAAGATCGACGAGATCGAGCGCGACACGAAGGCCGAGCAACTCGCAAAGCTGCTCGACATCCCGAAGGAAAAGGCGCTGGAACAGGTGGCGGAGAAGGCCAGGGCGGAGGAACCGCCGGCCGCCGAACCACAGACGGCCGCCGAGGCGACGGCGCAGATCGAGCAGCTCGAAGCGAAGGCGCGTGTCGCGCTGGAAGAGCGCCGTCAGCAACTGGAACAGCAGCAGAACGGCGTGCAGGTCGCAGCGGGCGGAGCGCAGCCCGGCGCGGGCAACGGGAAAGGCGACGGCAAAGGCGAGGGCAACGGCAACGGCAATGGCAAGGGCCGGAGCGGACAAGGCCTCGGTAACGGAACGGCCGGTGGCGTAGGCCGCGGGGCGCTGGACCGGATCATCGCGTTCGCGAATCCCGACATGCCGGATCGCGTCACGCGAGCCTACACCGGGCGCATGGGCGCGTTCTTCGGCGGCGGCGTCGCGCACATGCCCACCGTCGACGCGGCCGGCATGGTCAAGGGTGCGGGCAGGATGATAGGCCACGGCGGCACGTATGCGAACCGCGTCTGGGTCAACCGCTGGTACCTGATCGGTCCATTCGACGGGCGGCACGGCGAAGGGCTGTTCGCCAATTACCACCATCCGCCCGAGCAGGGCGTGGTGCTGGACGCCGCCTATCGGGGCAAGGGCGGGCGCCTCGTGAAATGGGACTATGTCGACATGGCGCGCTATCCCCTGGAGCCGCCCGTGCACGCGGAAGACGCCGTGTACTACGGCTATACGGAGTTGATGCTCGACGCGGACCAGGACCTGACGATCTGGGTCGGCGCGGACGACGATGCGCAGCTGTGGCTCAACGACCGGCTGGTCTGGGCAGGCGGGAACGTCAACAAGGACTCGTTCTTCGGCCAGGTCTACGAGACGAGAAATACCTATGTGCGCGACTACAACCTGAGCGAGGACAAGCGCGTGGTGCACTTCCGGAAGGGGCGCAACAAGCTGTTCTTCAAGCTGTCGAACGGACCGACGCGGATATTCTTTTCGCTTGTCCTCACGAAGTGAGCGATGAAGCCCGCTGCATCCGTTGCCACGCCGACGGCGTCACGCCCACGCTCCCCTTGAAGCGCCGCGTCAGGTGGCTCTGGTCCGCGAAGCCGCATTCCAGCGCCACGGTGGCGAGCGGCATGCCGCGGCGGATCAGGGCTTGTGCGTGCCCGATCCGCACGGCGTTGAGATACACGTGGGGCGGCATGTGGTACGTCGCGGTGAACGCGCGGGTCAGGTGCGCGCGCGACAGGCCGGCGACGCAGGCCAGGTCCGCGACGGTGATGTCGTGCGCGTGGTAGGTGCGGATATAGTCTTTCACCCGGGCGAGCGTGGAGGCACGGGATGGCCCCGCAGCGGGCTGCGGCCGTTCGCCGTGCCGCGCCAGCATCGTCTCCAGGAATGCGCGCATCAGGGATTCGGCGCGCAGCGATTCGGCCGGCGTCTGCGCCAGGCTGGCGGACAACGCCCGGAACGTCTCGCTCGACTGCCGGTCGGTCGCATGGGGATGGGAAAAATACCGGTTGCCGTCCACGCAGCTGGCGACGAATGCATCGGGGACGTACCACATCGTGTAGCGGAATCCATCCGCCGTCCCGCGGCAGCCGTCATGGTCGTCGTCGGGGTTGAACAGCACGAGATCGCCGGGCCGGCTGTCGTACTGCCTGCCCTTGCAGCGGAACCGCTGGATGCCGTACGTCGTGGTGCCGATCGCGAAGCAATCGTGGCTGTGGCGCTCGAACGCGTGGTCGGAAAAGCTCGCCCGCATGAGCGTCACGCCGTTCGCGAGCTCTCCGAAGATGGCCTGGTTCATGCAACGATTGTACAAGACCCGAAATCCGACGGCGCCTCACAATGCGGTTTTTCATCGGAGGCATGATGCACACTGCAATCGACCTGGCCGCCAAGCTGGCGACCTTCACGGAAGCCTTTCAACCGCGCACGGTGGCCCTGTTCAACGGCCACGACGTGATGGTCGCGAAGCTGCGCGGCGACTATCACTGGCATGTCCACGACGACACCGACGACTTTTTCCTCGTGCTCGACGGGCGCGTCGACATCGACCTCGAAGACGGTTCGACCGTGACGCTCGATCCGGGCCAGATGTTCGTCGTCCCCAAAGGCATGCGCCACCGGCCGCGCGCGCAGGGTGAAGCGCACATCCTGCTGATCGAGCCGACGGGCACGCCGAACAGCGGCGACCCGCTCACGGCGGCGCCGCGCCGGGTCATCTGATCACGCGTCCTTCGGCGCCGGCGTCTTGTCCTTGTACTCGCACAGGTCGTTGATGATGCAGTTCCAGCACTTGGGCTTGCGCGCCACGCACGTGTAGCGGCCGTGCAGGATCAGCCAGTGGTGGGCGTCGTGCAGGAAGTCCTTCGGCACGAATTTCAGCAGCTTCATCTCGACTTCGTCGACGTTCTTGCCCGGCGCGATCTTCGTGCGGTTCGCCACGCGGAAGATGTGCGTGTCGACGGCCATCGTCGGTTCGCCGAACGCCGTGTTCAGCACGACGTTCGCCGTCTTGCGGCCCACGCCGGGCAGGGCTTCCAGCGCCTCGCGCGAGCGCGGCACTTCGCCGCCGTACTGGTTCACGAGGATCTCGCACGTGGCGATGACGTTCTTCGCCTTGTTGTTGTACAGGCCGATCGTCGAGATATAGGTCTTGAGTTCGTCCAGGCCCAGGTCGAGGATCGCCTGCGGCGTGTTCGCCACCGGGTACAGCTTGCGGGTGGCCTTGTTGACGCCGACGTCCGTCGACTGCGCGGACAGCAGCACGGCGATCAGGAGTTCGAACGGCGTCGTATATTCGAGTTCGGTGGTGGGGTGCGGATTGGCGTCGCGAAAGCGCGTGAAGATCTCGAGGCGTTTGGCGGGATTCATCGATGCTTTAGTCTTTCTTGTCCGAGGCGGCCTTTTGTTTCGCGCGCTCGATGGCGGCGGCGATGATGGCGCGCTTGCGTTCCTTTTCCGCCAGCTCTGCTGCCGTATTGGTCTCCTCGGCCGTCACGGCGCGCATCTTTTCCAGGGCCTTGGCGGCCAGGCGCGCGTCGTTTTCTTCCTTCTCGCGGCGCAGGCGCTCCGTGCGGAAGTCGTGGCGCGCGCGCGCGGCGTCGGCCTGTTCCTGCGACCACGCAGCCCAACCGGTCGGTTCGCTGGCCGGATCGTCGGTGCGGGGAATCATCGCGATGCAATCGACGGGGCAGGGCGCCACGCACAAATCGCAGCCCGTGCACAGGCTCGGGATGATCGTGTGCATCTGCTTGGCGGCGCCGAGGATCGCGTCGACGGGGCACGCCTGGATGCACAAGGTGCAGCCGATGCACAGGCTCTCGTCGATGAACGCGACGGGGCGCGGACGCTCGACGCCGTTGGCCGGGTTGATTGGAATGACGCGCCGGCCCGTGACGCTTGCCAGCCGCGCGACGCCTTCCATGCCGCCGGGCGGGCACTGGTTGATCTCGGCCTCGCCGCGCGCGATCGCTTCCGCGTACGGGCGGCAGGCGGGATAGCCGCACTTGGTGCACTGGGTCTGCGGCAGCAGGTCTTCGATCTGGTCGGCGAGCGTCTTGGTCACGGCGGTGCTACTTCGAAACGGGATAAACCATGATTATCCGCTAAAAGCCCCGTGCAGGCGAAATGCCACTGGTTAATGCAATCTGCATGCTTTCGTGATGCAACGTACGGAGTGACGGCTGGGTCCGGTGGTCTACTGGAGTCCAGGCAATGACAACCAGGAGGGTCTATGAGCAAGAAGCACCTCGCCATGTCCACGAAGCTCGCTGCGCTGCTGAGCGCCGCCTCCGCCACCCACGGGATCCGCCGCAGCCGCAATATGCCTGTCCGCTACCGCAACCACCATTACGGCGTGAATGCCTGGCGCGAACACAACATGCGGCCTCCACCATGAGGCGGGGCCGATCACCGATCACTCATCCGTGGGCTGCCTTCAAGGCGGCCCCGGCAGGTGAATTACCGGGCCGTTCCCGTTCGCACGGGCGCGGCCTTCTGTTATTCTTGACGCGCCAACAACAAAAGAAAGGAGGACATCGTGCACCACGCATTCCTGGACCATTCACTTCAACGAACCAGCGACTTTCATGCAAACGATTCCGACTCTTTATTTTCCCGGCCTGTGCGCCGAAGCCCTCTCTTTTTATCGTGACGTCCTGCACGCCGACGTGCTGTTCCAGCTGACGGCGATTCCCGATTCACAACCACAATTCCTCGAACCCGGCAGTCCCGGCAAGGTCATCCGCGCCGGCCTGCGCATCGGCGACTCGGTCGTCTATTTCTCCGAGGGCCATCACCCGGACCAGGCGCCCACGTTCGCCGGCTTCTCCATGAACCTGCATGTGGACAGCGCGGACGAGGTCGCCCGCATCCTGCAGGCGCTGGGCGAGGGCGGCGACGTGCGCGTCCCGTTGCGCCCGACGGCGTGGGCGGAGGCGTTCGGCGCCGTCATCGACCGCTACGGCGTGCACTGGATGATCGAAGCGGGGAGCCGGCGGTAAAAAAAGGCTGTGTTCGCGGTAGTTCGGTAACCCGCTCGCCTAGCCGAGCTGAACCGCCGCAGACAGCAGATGAGCCGGCTTCGTCAGACGACGATCGTCCAGCACGCGCTGCCATCCCGAGTAATGGATCAGGTAGCGGCTCGCCACGCCGCGGAACCGCACCAGCCAGCTTTTGAAACGGCTGTGCCAGCTGTTCACGTTCTGCACATGGATCGCACCGCGTGCCCGCACGCCGGCTTTCACGTTCACCGCTTCGTGCGTGATGCCGGCCTGCTCCGCGAAATGTCGATAGACGATGGCGCCGTCGCTGATCAGCAGAACGTCGGCTGGCAGAACCGGTGCAAGACACTCGCGCAATTGTTTCACCGTCACCTGGCCGCGCCCGGTATGAAAATCGAGCGTACGGCCATTGCGGTCCCGTGCGATGAGCAGACAGTCGTGCTCGCGACTGATACCCCGCCGCTTCGCCACGCCGCCGCGCTTTCGCGGCGGCCGCGTCAGGTTTCGTGCCCCCTTCTGCGACTCCAACCGATAGGTTTCGTCGGCCTCGACGATGGCAGATAACGTCGCGGGCCGGTCACGCATCGCACCAGGCACGAACCGATGGCGCCACCGGAAGCTGGTCGTGCGATGTACGCCGACGACCTGTGCGGCATCGCGGACCGTGCGCGATTCGAGCACGCATTGCAGATACGGCAACCAGAGCGCCTTCTTGCGCAGCCGTGCCAGCGGCGTACCGGTCAAGGCATTGTGGCTGCGCCCGCATTTGAGGCAACGGAAGCGCTGCAGTCCGCTTGCCTGGCCGCAGCGGTGCTTGCGGACACAGCCGCAGTGCGGACACGGCCGTCCCGCCGCCGCCTGCTCGATCAGCGCGATGCACTCGGCCGGATCGGCGATGCCGGCGATCCATTCCCGTAGCCGGGCCAGGTCGTCTGGTGACAACTGCACCGCCAACAGCATGGCGAACAATTCGTCGAACGTCAGGCCGCGCATCGTCACTCCTCATGAGTTAACTCGACGATGCGTCTGACCTCTGCAACGAATAACAGTTCACATAATGAACGCGAACACAGCCAAAAAAAATGCCGCGGTTCCGGCCGCGGCATTTTATGAGGGCGTGCGCAACGCTCAGGCGTTCTTGCGGATGAACTCGCCGATCATCGGACAAATGATCTCGCGCCAGCGGCGGCCCGAGAAGATGCCGTAGTGGCCGCATTTCGGTGCCGTGAACTGCTGCTGCTTGTCGGCCGGGATGCCGGTGCACAGGTCGTGCGCCGCATGGGTCTGGCCGGCGCCGGAGATGTCGTCCAGTTCGCCTTCGATGGTGAGCAGCGCGACGTTCTCGATATCCTGCGGACGCACGAGCTGGCCGCCCACTTCCCACGTGCCCTTCGGCAGGCGGTTTTCCTGGAATACCGTTTTAATCGTTTCCAGATAATACTCGGCCGGCATGTCGAGGACGGCGTTGTATTCGTCGTAGAACTTGCGGTGCGCTTCCGCCGAATCGTCGTCGCCGCGCACCAGGTGCTGGTAGAACTCGCGGTGGCTCTGCGCGTGGCGGCCCGGGTTCATGGCGATGAAGCCGGCGTGCTGCAGGAAGCCCGGATAGACCTTGCGGCCGAAGCCCGGGTAATTGCCCGGCACGGCATAGATCACGGTGTTCTCGAACCACGAGTACGGCTTTTCCACGGCCAGGTCGTTGACGGCCGTCGGCGATTTGCGCGGATCGATCGGGCCGCCCATCATGACCATCGACTTGGGCAGCTTGGGATCCTTGTTCGTCGCCATCAGCGAGATCGCGGCGAGCACCGGCACGGTCGGCTGGCACACGGAGATCACGTGCACGTCCGGGCCCAGGTGGCGGATGAAGTCCTGCACGTAATAAATATAGTCGTCCAGGTGGAACGGACCGTCCGACAGCGGCACCATGCGCGCGTCGACCCAGTCGGTGATGAAGACGTCCTGTTCCGGCAGCAGGGCGCGGACGGTGTCGCGCAGCAGGGTCGCGTGGTGGCCCGACAGCGGGGCCACGACGAGCACCGTCGGCTGCTTGAGCGCGGCAAAGTCCGTATCGCTCATGTCTTTCTTGAAATGCAGCAGCTTGCAGAACGGTTTGCTGACGACCGTGCGTTCCATGATGCCGACCGTCTGCCCGTTGATGATGGTCGAGGTCAGGCCGAAAGCAGGTTTCTCATAGTCCTTGCCGAGGCGGTACATCAGCTCGTAGCCGGCAGCGATACGCTGCGAAAACGGAGTGTGCGCGAACGGTGAGACTGGATTCGAAAACAGTTTGGCAGAGGCATCGGCCCACTGCATCAGTGGGGTTAGGAAGGAGCGTTGCATCTCGTGCAGTTGGTAAAGCATAGTTATTTCCTTCATGACTCTGGGCGCAATTGCAATCGTTTGCGCTACGTGTTCGGTCAATTATAGGCCCATTCTGCTTGGCGTTGGGCAATAAAGATTTACGTCACAATCGTTTATTACTGCATTGCAGCATTTGTATCACAGTTGTCGTGCCCCGGTTCGTTAAGTGCAGTACATAAGAAAAATGCCCCGCACGGGCGGGGCATTTTCGTCGTACTACCGTTACGGAACGGTCAGTCGAACACCGGCGTTTCGACGCCGAGGATCTTGTGCAGCTTCGGCGACGTCGTCGTGTACTGCATGTGGATCTTCTTGTCCGGGAAGATGTACGGCGCGGCGCCGAAGGCGGCCAGCGCGGCTTCGTGGAAGCCCGACAGGATCAGCTTCTTCTTGCCCGGGTAGGTGTTGATGTCGCCCACGGCGAAGATGCCCGGCACGTTGGTCTCGAACTTCTCGGTGTCCATGACCTTCAGCTGGCGCTTCTCGATGTCCAGGCCCCATTCGGCGATCGGGCCCAGCTTCGGCGACAGGCCGAAGAACACCATCAGCATGTCCAGCGGCACGCGGCGGGTCACGCCGTCGGCGCCGGTCACTTTGACTTCGGACAGCTGGCCATCCTTCTCATCGAAGCCGGTGACCTGGCCGATGATCAGTTGCATTTCGTAGTCTTCGCACAGCTGCTTCATCTTGGCGACGGAAGCGGGGGCGGCGCGGAAGTCTTCGCGACGGTGCACCAGCACGACGGATTCGGCCTTGCCGACGAAGTTCAGGGCCCAGTCCAGCGCGGAGTCGCCGCCGCCGCAGATGACGAGGTTCTTGCCTTCGAACAGGCTCGGATCCTTGACGCGGTAGAACAGCTGGCTGTTCTCGAACTTGTCGATGCCGTCGACCTTGATCGTGCGGGCCTGGAACGAACCGACGCCGGCCGCGATGAAGATGGTCTTGGTGATGAAGCGGGTACCGGTCGACGTTTCGACGTTGAAGCGGTGGTCTTCACGACGCTGGACGGTGGTGACTTCCTGGCCCAGGTGGAAGGTCGGCTCGAACGGCTCGATCTGCTTGAGCAGGTTGTCGGTCAGTTCCTGGCCGGTGCAGACAGGCACTGCCGGGATGTCGTAGATCGGCTTGTCCGGATACAGCTCCACGCACTGGCCGCCGACGGCCGGCAGCGAATCGATCACGTGGGCTTTGATCTCCAGCAGGCCCAGCTCGAACACCTGGAACAGGCCGACCGGGCCCGCGCCGATGATCACGGCATCGGCTTCGATGGCGCCGGCAAAGGAGCTGTTGGGAGCGATGGTGCCCACTTCGGGGGTGGCACTGATAGTCATGCTAGGATTTCCTGTGTGAAGGGATCGCGCCAAACCTACTGCGCGTTGCATAAGCGGCCTGCGATGCTCGCCGTACGCCAGTACGGCTGCGCTTCTCGGCCGCTTCTGCCGCCGCTCGCTACGGTTTTGCGCGACCCTGATACTGTCTTGGGGTCTAAGATTGTTTAGCGGGCCAGTTGGTCCAGCTTGTTCTTGACGTCTTTCCACTCTTCCGCGTCGGGCAGGGCCGGCTTGGTTTTCGTGATCGACGGCCAGTTACGCGACAGGTCGGCGTTGATCTTGATGAATTGCTGCTGGTCCGACGGCACGTCTTCTTCCGCGTAGATCGCGTTGACCGGGCACTCCGCCACGCACACGGCGCAGTCGATGCACTCGTCCGGGTCAATGGCGAGGAAATTCGGGCCTTCCCGGAAACAATCTACCGGGCATACATCCACGCAATCGGTATAGCGACAACGGATGCACGATTCGGTGACAACGTGGGTCATAACAGTCCTATCAATGAGTGGAAGCGGCGGCGTGTATTATTCGGAGAGCGTTCGCCGGACGCGGCAAAGCACTGTATTTTAGGGCAATTCTGCTTCTACGACAAATCAGGCTTATACACAATACACATAAGCAAATGTATTCCGAGTCCGCTTGCCGGGCCGCTTCCCGGGCTCACCGCAACCTGTCCGTCGCCGCCAGGTCCACCACCGCCGTCGTCGCGACGGGCGCGCCGGAACCGTCCGTCACCGTGACCGTGGTCAGTGCCACCGTCGGCGGTTGCTCGCCGGCCGGCCCCGACCGGCCATGTTCCGCGCACCAGCGCGCAAGGGCATCCGCCTCCGCCTGCAGCACCCGTTCGACATCATAGTATTCGGCCAGGTTCATCGTGCCGCAGCAGGCGCGCCGGTCCTGGCGCGCGCCGGGGGCGTCGGTCACGAGCGGCGCCAGGCGCAGGCCGGCCGGGTGGTCGCCCGTGATCCCGGCCGGCACGTCGAACACCTCGCGCTGGGCGAAACGGTCGCGGATGGCGTTGACGACGGTCTGCGGTTTGCCGTCCTCGAAGGCGAGATGCAGCATCTCGTTCGCCACGTCGGCGAACGTGGCGGCCGTGTCCGGCGCGGCGATCAGCGCGCGCAGCACGAGCCCGCGCAGCCAGCCGGCGACACGGTGCAGGACGCCGGCGCAATCCTCCAGTGCGGGATTGCGCTCGAGGGCGAACACGTCGGCGAGGATGTCGTAGACGGCGCCCGTGAATACCTGCGAGATCGCGTGCACCTCGGTGCCGGCCTGGGACAGGGTGAGGTCGTTGTCGGCATTGCGCAGCCCGGTCGTGCTGCCCAGGGCGAGGCCGAACTGCTCGGCAATGTCGGCCAGGAAGGTCTTGTCGTGCAGGTGTGCCTTGGTCTGGGCGATGACGGCTTCGCACTGGTCGAGCTGGGACAGCGCGAGGAAGATGGCCGTCAGGTCGCCGAACGATTCGTGCAGGCCGCCCGTCTGCGGCGGATTGTCGGCCAGCAGCCATTGCGGCTTGAGGCCGTCCAGCACGGCGTGGCCGGTCTCGTGCGAGACGATGTCGAACGAGCGGCACGTGTACACGCGCGCGGTTTCTCCCGCGGGCACGAAGTCGCCGAACTTCAGGCAGGCCTGCGAGCGGCTGTAATAGGCATTCATCACGTTCGGCAGGCCGTACGGCCAGACCTGCAGCGGCGACGTGTCCGCGCTGCTGTTCCATTGCCAGGGCAGGGGCATCGCGCTGCCGGCCGTCGACAGCGCGCGCTGGTACATCGTGAGGGTCTGGCGCACGACGGCGAACGTGTGGACGGCGTCGAACTGCGGGGTGTCGGGCATCGTCACGAAGTCGCCGAACGCGTTCGGCTCGACGGGCGGGATGCCGCCATCGCCTGACGCCAGCTCGATGCGGGCGTCGCGCGGCCCGGCCAGCACGACGCCGGGCAGGAAGACCTTGCGCGTGCCGATTTCGTCCACCGATGGATCCTGCTTCCACATCAGCACGCGCGCGCCGGATGCGTAGGGCAGGGGCACGTCACCCGGCTGGCTGCCCGGTTCCCCCCTTTCCTGTGCCGACGCGCTGCCGGGGCCGTTCTGCAGCCGCGGCCGGCCCGGCTGGTCGAGCAATTGCGCGGCCTTGCGGTGCTGGCGGTAAGAGGCGGTGGGCGTCGGTACGAAACCGACGGGGGGCTGGGTGGGCGTCGAATCCATGGTAATCCTCCTTGATGACACGAGGAATGGTCGCCCCTTGCCCAAGTTGGGCCTTGAGACTCATCAATTGATTATTCTCTAGGCAAGCGCTGGCCTTTGCGCCCGTCAGCTGGCATCATGGCGGGCTGTTTTGATTTGAATCAGTAAGGAAATCGAATGCCGGACATCAGCATCACCCAGCCGCACAGCCTCAGCCAGACCGACGCGCGCGCCGCCGCGCAAAAGGTGGCGGACAAGCTGGCCCGCGAATATGGCCTGACGTGCAAATGGGAAGGGGACGTGCTGCGTTTCGCCCGCAGTGGCGTGGAAGGGGCGCTCACGCTGGGCGAGCGCCAGGCCGCGTTGCGCATCAAGCTGGGCTTCCTGATGAGTGCTTTCGCGTCCACCATCGAAGCCAAGGTGGCGGAAAGCATGCGCAAAGTATTTGTAAACTGAGTTGGCAGCTGATTATTTCAGGTCTTCGATCAGGTCGACGTACTGCTGCATCGCGTCTTCCTGCGACGTGCCTTGCAATGCGGCCCACGCGTCGTACTTGGCGCGGCCGACCATGTCGGTGAAGCCAGGGCGCTCGCCCGTGACGTCGCCGCTCGACCCCTGCTTGAACAACGCGTAGATCTTCAGCAGGGTCATGTTGTCGGGACGCTCCGGCAGGTTCTTCGAATCGAGCTGGGCCTGGGCGAACTGTTCTTGCAAACTCATGGTAACTCCTTGGACGATGTGCGGGCATCTTAGCGCATCGTCATCGGAATCACGCCTAACTCGACCGTATTTTAGAAGAGTTGTTCAAACGTCGAGGAGTTCGACGTCGAAGATCAGCGTGGCGTTCGGCGGAATCACGCCGCCGGCGCCGCGCGCGCCGTAGCCCAGGCTCGCCGGGATGATCAGGCGGCGCGCACCGCCCACCTTCATGCCCTGCACGCCTTCGTCCCAGCCGCGGATCACGTGACCGGCGCCCAGCGGGAACTGGAACGGGTCGTTGCGGTCTTTGCTGGAGTCGAACTTGACGCCGGTGCTGCCGTCGTCGTTCTGCAGCCAGCCGGTGTAATGCACGGTCACGTAGTTGCCGGCCTTCGCTTCGGCGCCGCTGCCGACGACGGTGTCTTCGTATTGCAGGCCGGAATTCGTGGTGGTGATGGACATGGGTCTACCCTTGTTGTTCAGAGTGAAAGGCCGATTGTAGTGCATGGCCTGTCAAAGCGCTATTAACGCTCTGTCCACTGTGTTGCGGCGGCGCGCCGCTTGCGTGCGATTCCATCGTTCCACGCTTCGGAGCGTTCAAGTTTCCCCGTAGAATAAAGCTTCCTTCCACTGAGACTGTGTCGTTCCATGCTGCGTCGCTTCTGCAAGTCCCTCATCTCTGGTTTCGCGTTGTTTTCGGCCATCCAGGCTGCCCACGCGAATGTCGTGGTCGTGCTCAACTCGCGCGACGCCACCGTCCAGCTGCTCGATCAGAAGACGGGTGCCGACAACGGCACGTTCGCGGTCGGCAAGGAGCCCCATCACCTGATGGCCACGCCGGACAACAAGTCGGTCATCGTCGCCAGCTCCGTCGGCAACGAACTGATCTTCCTCGACCCCGTCTCGGGCAAGGTGCAGCGCCGCCTGGCGGACGTGCTCGACCCGTACCAGATCGGCTTCTCGCCGGACCAGAAGTGGTTCGTGTCGGCGTCGCTGCGCCTGGACCGCGTCGACATCTACAAGTACGAGGGCGGTAACCTGCTGCTCAGCAAGCGCCTGCCGCTCGCGCGCATGCCCAGCCACATCGCGTTCGACGCGGCCAGCACGACGGCGTTCGTCACCCAGCAGGGCAGCGACCAGGTCAGCGCCATCGACCTGAAAACGCAGACCGTCCGGTGGACCCTCCCGGTCGGCAAGCTCCCGGCCGGCATCTCGATGACGCCGGACGACAAGTACCTGCTCGTGGGGATCATGGGCAGCGACTACGTCGAGGTGATCGACTGGCGCGCGCAGAAGACCGTCAAGCGCATCAGGACGGGCAACGGCGCCCACAACTTCCGCGCCCTCGGCGACCGCCGCCACGTGTTCGTGTCGAACCGCGTGCAGAACTCGATCAACATCATCGACCAGGTCACGCTGGAAAACGTCGGCATGATCCCCGTGCCGGGCGGTCCGGACTGCATGGAACTGACGAACGACGGCAAGACGCTGTGGGTGACGCTCCGCTGGATCAAGAAGGTCGCCGTGATCGACGTCGCCAGCCGCAAGGTCATCAAGATGATCCCCGTCGGCCGTTCGCCGCATGGCGTGTTCTTCGCCAACTCGGCGCCGCGGATGTGAGGCTGCGTGCTTTTGCCGCGCTGTTGCTGGCGGCCGCCCCGATCGTCCACGCGGCTGACGCGTGCAAGGGCACGATCTACCTGACGTTCGACACCGGCAGCCAGTCGCAGGCCGACCTGATCGCCGACACGCTGCGCCGCCACCACATCAAGGCCACGTTCTTCCTCGCCAACGAGAAGACGGTGCGCGGCGACTGGTCGCTCGATCCGTCCTGGGCGGACTACTGGAAGGCGCGCGTGGCGGAAGGCCACGCGTTCGGCAGCCACACGTTCGACCACGTCTACTTCCAGCGCGACGGGGCCGATGGCCGCATCGTCGTCAAGCCGCAGTTCGGCGCGCACGCGGGTCAAACGCTGACCTGGACGCAGCAACAGTACTGCGACGAACTGCGCCGCGTCGACGCCCGTTTCGAGCAGCTCACCGGCCGTCGCCTGGACCCGATCTTCCGTACGCCCGGCGGCCACGGCTCGCCCAACATCCTCGCCGCCGCAAAAAGCTGCGGGTACAGGCACGCGGGCTGGGCGCCGGCCGGCTTCTCGGGCGACGAGACGTCCAGCGACAAATTCCCCAATGCGCTGCTGCTGAAGCGCGCACTGGACAACCTGAAGGATGGCGACATCTTCATGGCCCACATGGGCATCTGGTCGCGCAAGGACCCGTGGATGCCCGCGAACCTCGAGCCGCTGATCTCCGGTCTCGAGCGCAAAGGCTTCTGTTTCGCTACACTGAAAGAGCATCCGGACTACCGATAACGACAGGATTCAGCTAAAGACATGAGCCAGCATTTCCTCGATGGTTTCGCCTTCCTGCAGGGATGGCTGTTCGAGCACGCGGTCGAACCCGCGATGTTCGCCATGGGCCTCGGCGAATACATCGAAGACGCCTTCGAGGGCGTCGAATGGTTCCTCGCCGGCCTGTGCGAAGTGGCCGCGTTGTACCTCGTGCTGCGGCCGCTGGAAGCCGTCATCCCGGCGCAGGCGATGACGGACCGGCGTGCGCGCATCAACGATTTCATCTACACGCTGATCCACCGCCTCGGCTTCTTCAGCATGGCCGTGTTCTTCACGCTCGACCCGGTCATGGACAGCATCGCCGCCGCGCTGCGCATGGAGGGTGTCCACCCGTTCAACCTGGAGAACCTGATGACGGGCTTCCACCCGCTCGCCAGCTTCCTGCTGTACCTCGTCGTGCTGGACTTCTTCGATTACTGGTTCCACCGCGGCCAGCATCGATTCCGCTGGTGGTGGGCCCTGCACAGCCTGCACCACAGCCAGCAGAACATGAATCTGTGGAGCGACGACCGCAACCACCTGCTGGACGACCTGCTGCGCGACGCCTACATGGCGGTCCTCGCGCTGGCGATCGGCGTGGCGCCGAGCCAGTACGTGCTGCTCGTCTCCGTCTCGCGCGCGCTGCAAAGCCTGCAGCACGCGAACGTGCGCATCCACTTCGGCCGCCTGGGCGAGCGCCTGCTCGTGTCGCCGCGCTTCCACCGCACGCACCACGCCGTCGGCATCGGCCACGAGTCGCAGGGGCGCGAACTGGGCGGCTGCAATTTCGGCGTGCTGCTGCCCATCTGGGACCAGCTGTTCGGCACCGCCAACTTCGCCCCCGGCTGGCACGGTACGGGCGTGCGCGACCAGTTCGCGCGCACCAGTCCCGACGGCACCGTGCGTCCGCCGCGCGACTACGGCCGCGGTTTCTGGCGCCAGCAGTGGCTCGGTCTCGTGCGCCTGTTCGAGGCCGGCAACCGGCGCAACGCGGCATGATGCGCCCCGTCGCCATCGCCTACGGTCGCGCGCTGCGCTCCCAGTTCTCGGGCCGCATGCTGCTGCTGTCCATCGTGCCGCTGCTGCTGTCGCTGGCGCTGTGGGGCGGCCTGCTGTACGCCGGCATGCAGCCGCTGCTGGACTGGCTGCACGCGCTGTTCGCCGACTACGGCCTGTTCGAGACGAGCGGCAGCATCCTCGCCACGCTGGGCCTGGGTTTCCTCAAGACGCTCGTGATCCCGCTCGTGGCGATGCTCGTGCTGCTGCCGCTGATGATCATCACGTCGCTGCTGTTCATCGGCGTGGGCGCCATGCCGGCCATCGCGCGCCACGTCAGCCGCGTGCAGTTCCCCACGCTGGAACGGAAAGAGGGCGGCAGCTTCCTCGGCAGCCTCGGGGTGAATCTGTCGGGCATCGTCGTGTTCGCGCTGCTGTGGATCGTCACGTTGCCGCTGTACGCGCTGGCGCCCGTGGCCCTCGTCGTGCAGGCCGTGCTGTGGGGCTGGCTGACGGCGCGCGTGATGGGCTACGACGCGCTCGCCATCCACGCCAGCGCCGACGAGCGCCGCACGATCATGCACACGCAGCGGCGTTCTCTCCTGCTGATCGGCACCGTGTCCGGCCTGCTGGGCGCGCTGCCGGGCGTCGCGTGGATCGGCGGCGCGCTGTTCTCGGTGGTGCTGTTTCCCTTCCTGGCCGTGCTGTCGATCTGGCTCTACCTCGTGATCTTCATTTTTACCGGCCTGTGGTTCCAGTACTTCTGCCTGCAGGCGCTGGCCGACCTCCGCGCCGGCCAGGTCCTCAAGGACGTTTGAACCGCGTCAGGGCGTGCCGGGCGTGACGAGCACGAGACGTCCCTGCGCGCTTTCCTTCTCGTTGACCGTGACGAACACGCGGCCCTGCGGATCCTCGGCGATGGCCGTCACCGCCGCGGCCGACTGGTCGTCCAGGTTGCGCGCATAGCCGGGCAGCAGGGCGGACAAGTCCGTCCACGTGGTGCCCCCATCCTTCGACCAGGCCAGGTACGGCTTCTGCGTCGCCTTGTCGAAACCGTCCGCGACGAGCGTGTCCGGCTTGCCCGCCAGCGCGATCAGGTGCCGGACGTACGGGTAGTTCTTGCCGCCGCTGAGCGGATGCCGGATCACGAACCTGAAGGAGCGTCCGCCGTCCTCGCTGCGCAGCAGTCCGCCCTCGACGCCGGCGAACACGCGCTGCGCGCCCATCGCCCGGATGAATTGCACGTTGCGGTTTTCCAGCTCCGGCAGCGTGACGGGCAGGGCGTCGCGCGACGCGAGGCTCATGCCGTCCCCGGCCAGCTGGTAAGCGCGCAGGAACGCCGAATCGAGCGGGCATTCGCCGCCGACGAGCAGGCGGTCGCCCACGATCTCGAACGCGGGATGCGTGCAGATGTCCTGGTCGAAGAAGCCCGTCAGCACGCGCCACCGGGCGCCGCCGTCGTTCGACGCGAGCACGTTCTGGCCGCCGCCCGCATTGGTGTACAGGCGATTGTTCACCTGCTTCAGCTCGTCCATCGACAGGGTCGTGCACGTGCCGCCCACGCACACTTTCAGGCCGGCGTCGCGCGGCACGAAGGTCGTGCGGTCCGCGCTCAATGCGCACAGCGCGTGTTCGGGACGTGCGTCCGCACCCTTGTCGTACCAGGGCTGGAACAACCACAGATCCGCTCCGAGCGCGCGCAGCGACGGTGCGCGCAGGGGCCACGTGCCGCCGGCGTCTTCGCGTGCGAGGCCGCATTCGCCCAGCGCGACGCCGCTCCAGGCGGAATCCGTCCGCAACGGCAGGCCGGCGCGCACCACGGCCGTCTCCGTCGTCGCGGTATTCGACAGCGACAGCCACGCCGTGTCGCCGTTGAAGACGATGCTGTCCATGCCGCCCGCGCTCGTGGCCAGCACCTCGGCCCGCGCGGGTTGGGCGACGGGGGCCGTCGGCAGCGTGGCGGCCGGCGGCGCGGCCGGATCCTCCGAGCCGCCGCAACCGGCAAGCAAAAGGGCCAGCGCGCACGCGCCGGCGACATGTCGTCCTGGTGGGATCATCGTTACTCCTGTTCGGTGCCGCGCAGCCCGCGGCCGGCGCGCCGATTCTAGGAAAGGGACCATGTAGCGTCTTGGGGGCCTTTGTCACGAACTTGTCCGCAAATGTCACGCACGGTACGCGTCCACGGGCGCGGCAGGCTCCGGCGCACTGTGGCACACTGGACGCAAGGAGGACGGCATGTCCATTGGCCTCATCATCATCGGCGACGAGATCCTGTCCGGGAAGCGGCGCGACCAGCACCTGCCCAAGGTGATCGAGCTGCTGCGCGAGCGCGGCTTGCGCCTGGCCTGGGCCGAGATCGTCGGCGACGAGCCGGAACGCATCGCGGCCCTGCTGCGGCGCACGTTCGCCGGTCCCGACATCGTGTTTTCCTGCGGCGGCATCGGCGCCACGCCCGACGACCACACGCGCCAGTGCGCGGCGGCGGCGCTCGGCGTGCCGCTCGCACTGCATCCGCAAGGACGCGCGCTGATCGAAGAGCGCATCCGCGAAACGGCGGGCCCGGACGCCGACATGAACGCGCCGGAAAACCAGCAGCGCTTCAGGATGGCGGAATTCCCCGCGGGGGCGAGCCTGATCCCGAATCCGTACAACCGCATCCCCGGCTTCACGGTGGCGCAGCACCATTTCGTGCCCGGCTTTCCCGTGATGGCGTGGCCGATGATCGCGTGGGTGCTCGATACGCTGTACGCCGACCGGTTCCACCGCGAGGCGCATGCCGAAAAAGCATTGCTGGTGTACGAGCAGGCGGAAGCCGCGCTCACGCCGCTGATGGAGACGCTGGAAGCGCGCTACCCCGGCGTGCGCGTGTTCAGCCTGCCCAGCGTGGGCGATGCGCACACGCGGCGCCATATCGAACTGGGGGTAAAGGGCGATCCCGGCGAGGTCGAAGCGGCCTGGGCCGACATGTGCGTGGAGCTCGAAAAAATGGGGGCGGAAATGCAGCCACTGAGGCAACCGTTGCGGGCCGTGGACAGCCGTTCGAACTGAGCCGTTGTTTTTTTGCGAAAATATCGGGACGACGTCAAAAAACTGCGCGAGCGGTTCCTGCATGTCACATTGATGTGGTGGAATGATGTCTGTGAGCAGGGGCGATCCGGAGTGAGGTCGCCGCAGCTTTGTGAACTTTTACGACCTGGATCACTCGAACCGACCAGCAGCAGGATGGCGAGCAGGTTGACGGGATTTGCAGGCGTGTTTCAAACCGGTTGAGCCATCATGGATAGTATTCGCCGTCAACGACGGCCCCGTTTCTTCTCCCGCGCGCTGCGCCGCATCCTTGGCCAGGCTGCGCCGGGCCAGCCTGCATTGGCCGGCATTCCCGCCGTGGCTGCCGAGCAGGATCTTCCTGTCCGCAATATCCCGTCGCGCGTGGAGCCCAGTCTCGATTCGAGCCTCGAACCCGCCGTGGACACCGGCGGGTCCGGACCGGATACGCCGCCCGAGCCGCAGCAGGCGCCGCCCAAGCGCCGCTGGCGCAAGGTCAAGCGCACGTTCCTCGTCCTGCTGCTGCTCGCCGTCGCGGGCGCGGCCGGCCTGGCCGTGTACGAAAGCCGCACGTCGGCGCTGGAAGCGCACTTCTTCGCCAGCCTGACGAAGAAACTCAACTACCGCATGGGCAAGGGCCCGAGCGACGCGATCCGCTTCCCGCAGGCGAGCCCGTACGACGAGCGCCTCGGCTACTCGAACCTGCCGAACTACCTGGCCAAGCTCAAGACGCGCGACTACGTCGTCGCCGAACAGGCGCGCATGTCGCCCAAGATGCTGGAACTGGCCGACATGGGCCTGTTCGCCACGTACCACGAGAAGACGCGCGCCGGCCTCGACATCCTCGACTACAGCGGCGAGCCGCTGTTCTCGGCCCGCTTCCCCGAGCGCCTGTACGACAAGTTCGACGCCGCGCCGCAGCTGCTCGTGAAGAGCCTGCTGTTCATCGAGAACCGCGAACTGCTCGACACGACTTATCCGAAGCGCAACCCGGCCGTCGAATGGGACCGCTTCTCGAAAGCCGTGTTCGACAAGACCGTGCACTCGATCGGCCTGGGCAGCGGCGGCCGCGTCGCCGGCGGCAGTACGCTCGCCACGCAGATCGAAAAATACCGTCACTCGCCGGAAGGCCGCACGGCCTCGCTGGGCGACAAGCTGCGCCAGATGGCGTCGGCCACCCTGCGTTCCTACCTGGACGGCGAGAACACGACCAGGACCCGGCGCCGCATCGTGCTCGAATACCTGAACACCGTGCCGCTGTCGGCCAAGCTCGGCTACGGCGAGGTGAACGGCATCGGCGACGGCATGTGGGTCTGGTACGGCCGCGATTTCGCGGAAGTGAACCGCATCCTCGCCGGCAATGCGGTCACGCCGGAATATGCCCTCGTCTACAAGGAAGCGCTGTCGCTGATGATCGCGCAGCGCCGCCCCGCGTACTACCTGGGCGCCGGCGAGAAGGACCTCGAGATCCTCACGAACTCGCACCTGCGCGTGCTGGCGCAGGCCGGCGTGATCTCGCCCGCGCTGCGCGACGCGGCCATCGCCACGGTGCTGCATCCGGCACTGGGCTCCGGCGTCGCGCCGCCGCCCGCGAACACGTTCGTCACGCGCAAGGCGGCCAACGCCGTGCGCAACCACCTCGCGAACCTGCTGGGCGACTCGCGCCTGTACAACCTCGACCGCCTCGACCTGTCGGTGGTGACGACGCTGAATGCGGACGCGCAGAAGGCCGTGACGGCCACCCTGCGCAAGCTGACCGACAACGAAGCGGCGGCCGAAGCCGGCCTCACGGGCAAGGGCATGCTGGGTAACGGCGATCCCTCCAAGGTCGTGTACAGCTTCACCTTGATGGAGCGGGGCGACAAGGTCAACTACCTGCGCGTCCAGACCGACAACTACGACCAGCCGCTCGACATCAACGAGGGCGCCAAGCTGGACCTCGGTTCGACCGCGAAGCTGCGCACCCTGACGACCTACCTCGACATCGTCGACCAGCTGCACCAGCGCTACGAGCCGATGTCGAAAGCGGAACTCGCCCAGGTCAAGATCGATCCGAAGGACCGGCTGACCCAGTGGGCCGTCGAATACTTCCAGACCTTGCCGGAAGGCGCCGACCGCGGCCTCGTGCCGATGCTGGGCGCCGCGATGGAGCGCAAGTATTCGGGCAACCCGGGCGAAGCCTTCTTCACGGGCGGCGGCGTGCACACGTTCGGCAACTTCAGCAAGCTGGACGACAGCCGCATCCTCACCGTGCAGCAGGCGCTGCAGAATTCGACGAACCTCGTGTTCGTGCGCCTGATGCGTGACGTCGTGCGCTACTACATGTTCCAGCTGCCCGGTTCGTCCGCGCAACTGCTGGCCGACGCCGACGACCCGCGCCGCGCCGAATACCTGTCGCGCTTCGCCGACCGCGAAGGCAAGGATTTCCTGGCCCGCTTCTGGAACAAGTACCGCGGCAAGAACTGGGACGAGATCCAGACGGCGCTGATGCAGGGCGTGCGCATCCGGGCGTCGAAGGTCGCGGCCGTGCACCGCACGATCTATCCGGACGCGTCGCTGGCCGACTTCGGCAAGTTCATCCACACGTACCTGCCGGCCGACGCCGAGGTCGACGACGAGCGCATCGCCAAGATGTACGACCAGTACGCCGTCGCGAACATGTCGCTGGCCGACCGCGGCTACGTCGCCTCCGTGCACCCGCTCGAACTGTGGCTCGTGGGGTACCTGCGCACGCATCCGAAGGCGGGCTGGGACGAAGTCGTCGGCGCGTCGACGAAGGAGCGCCAGGAAGTGTATTCGTGGCTGTTCAAGACGCACCGCAAGCATGCCCAGGACAAGCGCATCGCCGGCCTGATCGAGGTCGAGGCCTTCCTGAAGATCCACGCGCAGTGGAAGAAGATGGGCTATCCGTTCGACTCGCTGGTGCCGTCGTACGCGACGACCCTGGGCGCGTCGGCCGATCGTCCGATCGCGCTGGCCGAACTGATGGGCATCCTCGTCAACGGCGGCGTGCGCAAGCCGACGCAGCGCATCGACTCGCTGCACTTCGCCAAGGACACGCCGTACGAGACCCTCGTCAAGCGCGGCGACGCGGAGAAGGGCGAACAGGTGCTGAATCCCCACGTGGCGCGCGCCCTCGTCGACGCCATCCGCGGCGTGGTGCAGGAAGGTACCGCCAAGCGCGCCAAGACGGCGTTCGTCAAGGACGACGGCAGCGTGATCGCGCTGGGCGGCAAGACGGGTACCGGCGACCAGCGCTTCGACGTCTACGGCGCCGGCCACCGCCTGATCGAGTCGCGCTACGTGAACCGTTCGGCGACGTTCGTGTTCAACATCGGCGAACGCTTCTTCGGCAGCATGACGGCCTACGTCCACGGCCCGGATTCCGCGCACTACGACTTCACCAGCGCGCTGCCCGTGCAGCTGCTCGTGAAACTGGCGCCGAGCCTGATGCCGATGATCCAGCACCAGGACACGGTCACCATCCCGGGCCTGCACGTCGAACGTGCCGCGCCGGCGCCCGCAGGCCCGGCGGATGCCGTCGCCCGCGACACCGAGCAGCCCGTGCCGGCCGATGCCGCGCCGCCCGTGGAGGCCCCGCCGGTCGCGGAACCGGTTGCGAAGCCGGCTGCGCGAGCGGTGGAGAAACCGGCCGACAAGCCGGCGGTGAAGAAGCCGGGCACGGAAGATCATCCGAAGGCCGCGAGCGTCCGCAAGGCCGATGCCGACGTCCCGCCGAAGCCGGCGCCGCACAAGCCGGCGGTCAAGCGTGACGAAGACGCCCCGCCACCGAAGCCGGCACGCCCGGCGGCAACGTCGAAACCGCCCGCCGTGGAAGACGTGCTCCTGTGAGCCGGGCCGCATGAAGCGGCTCCCGCTGCGTAAATTCAGTCTCGTCTCGTTGCGCGACCTGCTCGTGGCGGTCGCGCCGACGGCCGTGCTCGTGCTGGCCGCGTGCATCGTCGCCTACATCGTCGTCGACCCCGCGCCGCCGCGCCACGTGATCCTCGCGACCGGCCAGGACAACAGCGCGTACGAGGAATTCGGCCGCAAGTACGCCACCATCCTCGCCCGCGACGGCATCAAGGTCGATGCCCAGCGCTCCCTGGGATCGGAAGACAACCTGCAGCGCCTCATCGACGGCAAGGCCGACATCGCGTTCGTGCAGAGCGGGTCGACGAGCGAGGCGCAGGCCGAGCGGCGCGGCCTCGTGTCGCTGGGCAGCCTGTTCACGGAACCCGTCTGGCTGTTCCTGCGCGAGCGCGATGCGCACGGCCGCAAGCTCGACGTGCAAAGCCTCGTGCAATTGAAGGGCCTGCGCATCAACCTCGGTCCGGAAGGGACGGGCGTGCCGAAGCTGTTCCGCCAGATCCTGGCCGTGAACGGCCTGGAGCCGCGCCAGCTGAAGATTTCCGCGCTCGAGAACACGCCCGCCACGGTGGAATTGCTGGCGGGGCGCATCGACGGTCTCGTCTTCAGCTCCGCGCCGGAAGCGCCGCTGATCCAGATGCTGTTGCAGACGCCGGGCATCCGTCTGTTCAACTTCCGCCAGGCGGAGGCGTACACGCGCCGGCTGCCGTTCCTCACGCACGTCGTGCTGCCGCGCGGGATCGTCGATCTCGGGCGCGACATTCCGGCCCAGGATTTTCATTTGATCGCGCCCACGGCCACGCTGGTCGCGCGCGAGGACTTGCATCCCGCGCTGATCGACCTGTTCGTCAAGGCGGCCACGGAGATCCACGGCGGCACGGGGTGGTTCCAGCAGCAGGGACAATTCCCGTCGCCGCGCTACACGGAGATTCCGGTGGCGCGGGAAGCGGCGAAATACTACCGCGACGGTCCGCCGTTCCTGCAGCGCTACCTGTCGTTCTGGCTGGCCAACCTGTTCGACCGGCTTTGGGTCGTCGTGGTGGCGCTGGCGGCGCTGATCATTCCCCTGTCGAAAATCGTGCCGCCGCTGTACGTGTGGCGCATCCGTTCGCGCGTGTACCGCTGGTACGGCGAGTTGCGCGCCGTCGAGCAGGCGCTGGAGAATGCGAAGGACGAGCACCGCGACGAGGCACGCGCGGAGCTGCTGCGCCGCCTCGACGGCATCGAGCAGCGCGTCAACCACATCTCGATCCCGCTGGCGTACGCGGATGCGTTATATGGCCTGCGCAGCCACATCAACTTCGTGCGCCAGCGCGTGCGGGTCACGCTGGGGCCGAAGACGGAGACGTAATTACGGCAGGACGATCTTCACGACGGCATTGCCCGACGAGGCGTACAGGTTGCCGCTGCCGTCGACCGCGATGCCGCGCAGCTGCGCGAAGCTGCCGGGCAGCTTGCCGGTCCTGAGCGTCGTCGAATTCGCCGTGCCGGCCGGCGTCGTGACGGTGCCGCCCGGCGTCGTGATCTTGCGCACCGTGTTGTTGATGGCGTCGGCGCCGTACACATTGCCGTTCTTGTCGATGGCGAGGGCGATCAGTTGCTGGAAGCGGGCGGTCGACGCGTTGCCGTCGGCATTGCCGGCCTGGTTGCGCGCGCCGACGAACGTGGTCAGGCTGGTGGCGCCGGAGGTCGCACGGCTGAGTGTCCGGGTCAGGTCGGCGACGTACGCCGTACCTTCCGGATCGACGGCCACGCCGCGCGGCACCAGTTGGCCCGTGCCGTAGATGGGCGCGACGGCGCCGGTTTCCAGCGTCGTGGTGCGGCCCGGATTCGAGATCGGGATGCGGCGCGTGTCGACGCCAGACGTGACATACAGGTTGCCATCGTTGTCGGCCGCGATCCCGGCCGGCGTGTTCTGCACGTCCAGGCCGAAGTTGCCGAACGAGAGCCGGGTCACCGTGGTGACGGTGCCGTCCGCGGTAACCTTGCGGATCGTCGTGCCGTCCAGGACGTACAGGTCGCCGTTGCCGTCGATCGTGACGGCCGTGGGCTGCGCGAAGCGGGCGCGGTTGCCCTTGCCGTCGGCCGTGCCGCTGGAACCGGCCAGGCCGGCGAAGGTGGCGACCGTACCGTCCGGTGCGATCTTGCGGATGGCGAAGTTGCCCTCGTCCGCCACGTACACATTGCCGTTCGTGTCGACGGCAAGGCCGCGCGGCGTATTGAAGCGGGCGGCCGTGCCTTTCTTGTCCACCGTGCCGCCGGTGACGGCATCGCCGGCCAGCACGCTGATGCCGGTGCCGGGCCCGGAATCGCCGCCGCTGCCGTCATCCGTCTCGCGCTTCGGACCGCCGGGGCCGCACGCGCACAGCAGCGCCGCGACACCCGCGCACAGGAGGCGCACGCGCAGGCGGGCGGGGACGAATTCGGTTGTCATGGTGTCGATCTCCAGGTCAGCGGTGAGCCCGCATGCTAGCACGCGCGCGCCGTGGCGAATCTCTGCGATTCTCACGGTGCGACCTGGAGCGGAGCGGAAAGTTCAGGCGCCGATCCAGGGCAGGCCGGCCTTGCACCAGCCGCCGACCGTCTTGCGGTGGCCTTCCGGGTCGCGGTCGCCTTCGAAGCCTTCCAGGATGTCGAACGCATTCTGATAACCCAGCTCCGTGGCGGTGCGCGCCGCGTGGCGCGAGCGCACGCCGGAGCGGCACAGGAACAGCACGACGTCGTCGGGTGCCGCAAAGTTTTGCAGCTGCTCGGCAAAATCCGGATTCGGTGCACCGCCGGGGTACAGCGACCACTGCACAGCGCCGTGCTGCACGTCGAGGACCGCGGGGCGGCCGACCCAGTCGCGCTCCGCATTCGTGCGGACGTCGACGAGCTTGACCTTCGGGTCCGATTGCAGCAGTTCGAACGCTTCCTGGGGCGTGACGGCGCCCGCGTACGGCTGGCCTGGCGCGCGGGCCCGGGCGGTGGCGAGGATCTCGTCGGTCTTGGTCATGTCATCAATTCCCTGTAGGCTGGTTGCGCACCGTCGCGGGTCGTCGCTAAGCTCGGGCTCGCACTTTTGGTGCATCGTGCATCAGTTTGGTGCATACTCGGCAAATTGCACTTGTTTGGTGCGTATGGATGAGTTTGCGCCAATAGCGTGCACGCTTAAGGTGTCATTGATTTTAAGGGGCAAATTGAGCGGCCTCAAAATATTCATTATTTGTTTGCTCATGGAAAAAAGCTGGCATAATTTCTGCTTAGAAGGTTATGCGCCTGTCGCATGCCTGGTTGGCATCGACACCCCTTTTTGACTTAGGAGATATTGGAATGGCAAGGACCGCCGCAGATGTAATGCAGATGCTGAAGGACAACGAAGTCAAGTTCGTTGATTTGCGTTTCGCCGATACCCGCGGCAAGGAACAGCACGTGACCGTTCCCATCTCGCACTTTGACGAAGACAAGTTCGAATCCGGCCACGCATTCGACGGCTCGTCGATCGCCGGCTGGAAAGGCATCGAAGCATCGGACATGCTGCTGATCCCTGACCCGAACACCGCGAACATCGACCCGTTCATGGAAGAGACGACCGTGTTCATGCAGTGCGACGTGATCGAACCGTCGGACGGCAAGGGCTACGACCGCGACCCGCGTTCCATCGCCAAGCGCGCCGAAGCGTACCTGAAATCGTCGGGCATCGGCGACACCGCCTACTTCGGTCCGGAACCGGAATTCTTCATTTTCGACTCCGTCCGCTGGAAAGTCGACATGTCGGGCTGCTTCGTCAAGATCGATTCGGAAGAAGCTTCCTGGTCCACCGAAAAAGAATTTGAAGGCGGCAACAGCGGCCACCGTCCGACCGTCAAGGGCGGCTACTTCCCGGTCCCGCCGGTCGACAGCTTCCAGGACATGCGTTCGGAAATGTCGCTGATCCTCGAATCGATGGGCATCCCGGTCGAAGTGCACCACCACGAAGTGGCCGGCGCCGGCCAGAACGAACTCGGCACCAAGTTCTCGACCCTGGTCGAGCGCGCCGACTGGACCCAGAACCTGAAGTACGTGATCTGGAACGTGGCCCACAGCTACGGCAAGACCGCGACCTTCATGCCGAAGCCGATGAACGGCGACAACGGCTCGGGCATGCACGTGCACCAGTCGATCTGGAAAGACGGCAAGAACCTGTTCGCAGGCGACGGCTATGCCGGCCTGTCGGAAACGGCACTGTTCTACATCGGCGGCATCATCAAGCACGCACGCGCCCTGAACGCCATCACCAACCCGGGCACGAACTCGTACAAGCGCCTGGTGCCGGGCTACGAAGCCCCGGTCAAGCTGGCTTACTCGGCCAAGAACCGTTCGGCATCGATCCGTATCCCGCACGTGGCGAACCCGAAAGGCCGCCGCATCGAGACCCGCTTCCCGGACCCGCTGGCCAACGTCTACCTGTGCTTCGCAGCCCTGCTGATGGCCGGTCTGGACGGTATCCAGAACAAGATCCACCCGGGCGAAGCCGCGACGAAGGACCTGTACCACCTGCCGCCGGAAGAAGACAAGCTGATCCCGACGGTCTGCGCATCGCTGGAAGAAGCGCTGGAAGCCCTGGACAAGGACCGCGAGTTCCTGACCCGCGGCGGCGTGTTCAGCGACAGCATGATCGACGCGTACATCGACCTGAAGATGAACGAAGTCCAGCGTCTGCGCATGACCCCGCACCCGGCCGAATTCGACATGTACTACTCGTCGTAATTCGTTGGCATCATCCGGTGTCGCCTTGGAAACAAACGACACCGGAGTGTATCCACACGGTAACGAAAACGCGGGGAAAGCCAGCCGGCTGCCTCGCGTTTTTTACTGGATGGGGTATAGTCGGAAGCTTCCCAACCATGCATCCAGACTGACCTGATGCGAATGACAAGCTGCTTCCTCCTGCGCCTTGTATTGCTTGCAGGACTTGCCGCGCACGAGGCGCGGGCCGATTCCGTCATCTACAAATGCGTCGACCAGAACGGTCGGGTGGAATTCACCGACATCAATAAACCAGGCTGCAAGGTGCTCGACCTGCCCGGTTATGTCGCGTCGACTCCGGCACCGGCGCCGCGCGCCACACCTGCCGTGACGATGCGCCAGGGAGCAGGGCGCCCGGCTGCTGCACCCAATCCCGCAGGTTTCCCGCGGGTGGACACGGCCACGCAAAAGGCCCGCGACGACGACCGCCGCGCGATCCTCGAGGACGAACTGCGCGCCGAGGAACGGAAGCTGGCGGACCTGAAGCGCGACTATAACAACGGCGAGCCGGAACGCCAGGGCAACGAAAAGAATTACGCGAAGTACCAGGAACGCGTGGCCCAGATGCGCGACAACATCGGCCGCAGCGAAAAGAACGTGGAAGCGCTCAAGCGCGAAATCGCCAACATCAAATAACCATGAACGGGACATCGGGCCACCCTCTCCAGCAAGACCGTTTCGCAGGCCTCGACATGCTCGCCTCCGCCGTGCTGGTGGCGGATGCCGATGGGCTCGTTCGTTACGCCAACCCGGCCGCCGAGCACCTGCTCGACATGTCCGCCAAGTCGTTGTCGCGCCAGAAGCTGGTCGGCCTGTTCACGAACGGCGACGAGCTGGGCGCCCTGTGCGAACAGGCGATCGCGCACAAGTATGCCGACCTGCGCCAGGACCTGACCCTGTTCCGTCCGGCGCGCGATCCGCTGCACGTGCACAGCATCGTCAGCGCGGCCGGCGAGGCCGAGGTCGTCGTCGAGCTGCGCGAGAACGTCCAGCAACTGAAGACCGACCGCGAGGAGCGCCTCCTCGACCAGAGCCAGGCCAACAAGGAACTCATCCGCAATCTCGCCCACGAGATCAAGAACCCGCTGGGCGGCATCCGCGGCGCGGCCCAGTTGCTGGAGCTGGAACTGCCGGACGTGCACCTGAGTTCGCTGCGCGAATACACGCAGGTGATCATCAAGGAGGCCGACCGGCTGCAGACGCTCGTCGACCGCCTGCTGGCGCCGCACCGCCGCCCGCACATCGTGGGCGACGTCAACATCCACGAAGTGTGCGAGCGCGTGCGCAGCCTCGTGCTGGCGGAGTTTCCGTCGGGTCTCGCGATCCGGCGCGACTACGACGCGTCGATTCCCGAATTCCGCGGCGACAAGGAACAACTGATCCAGGCCGTCCTGAACATCGTCCACAACGCCGCCCAGGCCCTGCGCGCGCGCATCGCGGCGGGCGACGCCGAGATCGTCCTGCGCACCCGCGTGGCGCGCCAGGTCACCCTGGCGAAGGTGCGTTACGGGCTGGCATTAGACTTGCATATCATCGACAACGGACCGGGCATCGCCCCCGATATCCGCGACCGCATCTTCTACCCGCTCGTCTCCGGGCGCGAAGGCGGCAGCGGTCTCGGGCTGACCTTGGCACAGACCTTCGTGCAACAGCACATGGGCATGATCGAGTGCGAAAGCCGGCCTGGATTGACGGATTTCCGCATCCTGATTCCCCTGCCATAAGCAGCGGATGAGAGGGGCGATGCCGACAGTCCCCCTTGAACCTTCGCGGGAAGTAGAACCACATGAAACCAATCTGGATTGTCGACGACGATGCATCGATCCGCTGGGTGCTGGAAAAGGCCCTGGCGCGCGAGAACCTCGCCACCCGGAGTTTTGCCAGCGGCCGCGAAGCGCTGGCGGCATTCGAGACGGACACGCCGCAGGTGCTCGTGTCCGACATCCGCATGCCGGGCGAATCGGGCCTGGACCTGCTGGGGGCCGTCAAGGAACGCCATCCCGGCCTGCCGGTCATCGTCATCACCGCCTTTTCCGACCTCGACTCCGCCGTCGCCTCGTTCCAGGGCGGCGCCTTCGAATACCTGGCCAAGCCGTTCGACATCGACAAGGCCGTCGCCCTGATCCGCCGCGCGCTCGAGGAGAGCCTGCGCGAGGCCAGCGTCGACATCGCGCCGAGCGAGACCCCCGAGATCCTGGGCCAGGCGCCCGCGATGCAGGAAGTATTCCGCGCCATCGGCCGCCTGTCGCAGTCGAACGTGACGGTGCTGATCACGGGCGAATCGGGCACCGGCAAGGAACTCGTCGCCCGCGCCCTGCACAAGCACAGCCCGCGCGCGCAGCAGCCGTTCATCGCGCTGAACACGGCCGCGATCCCGAAGGACCTGCTGGAATCCGAACTGTTCGGCCACGAGCGCGGCGCCTTCACGGGCGCGCAGGCGATGCGGCGCGGCCGCTTCGAACAGGCCGAGAACGGCACCCTGTTCCTCGACGAGATCGGCGACATGCCGTTCGACCTGCAGACGCGCCTGCTGCGCGTGCTGTCCGACGGCCATTTTTATCGCGTGGGCGGGCACCAGCCCGTGAAGGCGAACGTGCGCGTCATCGCGGCCACGCACCAGAACCTGGAACAGCGCGTGCGCGACGGCCTGTTCCGCGAAGACTTGTACCACCGCCTGAACGTGATCCGCCTGCGCCTGCCCAGCCTGCGCGAACGGCGCGAAGACATCCCCATTCTGGTGCGCCACTTCCTGGTGCAGAGTGCACGCCAATTGGGCGTCGAGACCAAGCGCATGAGCGACGAGGCGCTGCGCTTCCTCACCGGCCTGGAACTCCCCGGCAACGTGCGCCAGCTGGAAAACCTGTGCAACTGGATCACGGTGATGGCGCCGGGCCAGACCGTGGAGGTGAAGGACCTGCCGCGCGACCTGACCCAGGCACAACCCGTGCCGGCGGGCGGCAACGGGATCGCCGTCGGCATCAGCTCGGGTGTGGGGGCGATGTCGCTGGCGGCCCCGTCGTCCAGCATGGCGCACCACGCCGAGCCGGGCACGCTGCCGAACGGCGCGGACGGCTGGATCGGCCTGCTGGAACTGCAGGCCGCGCGCATGCTGTCGGAAGGGCAGGTCGAAGTGATGGACGTGCTGGGCCGCCAGTTCGAATCCGCGCTGATCCGCACGGCGCTGAAGCACACGCACGGCCGCAAGAACGACGCGGCGATCCGGCTCGGGATCGGGCGCAATACCATTACGCGCAAGATTGCCGAGCTGGGCATCGATGGGGCGAAGGACGAATAAGGTCCGGGGGACCTTATTCGAAAAAAGGTCCGGGGGACCTTATTCGAAAAAAGGTCCGGGGGACCTTATTCGAAATGGCCGGTAGGGTGGGCACCCTGTGCCCACGCGGACTGATGGTGTAAGCTCTGTCGTCCTAGCAACAACGTTCCGATGACATGCTGATCAACTGTGTCGCCTACCAGGAAG
>CBIHOW010000005.1:0-140883 GCA_966211695.1 uncultured Massilia sp.
CGCACGTGGCCGCGCGCGTGCGCGAATTCCTCGGCGACGACGCGTACTCGTGGGAAGACACCCAGGGCGAGCGCGTCTACGCCCCGCTGCTGGGCCGCACGATCGGTGCGTACAGCCACCTGATGCAGCGCGTGGATGCCAAGATGGTCGAGGATCTGTTCGACAAGCCGGCGCCGGCCGCTGCAGCGCCCGTTGCCGCAGCCGAAACCGCCGCTGCCCCGGCCGCCGCGGAAGCATCGGACATCGAGGAGCTGGCTCCTGAGATCTCGATCGACGACTTCACCAGGATCGACCTGCGCGTGGCGAAAATCGTCAATTGTGAGCACGTCGAAGGTGCGGGCAAGCTGCTGCGCCTCACGCTGGACGTGGGCGAAGGCCGCTATCGTAATGTGTTCTCGGGTATCAAGTCGGCCTACCAGCCGGAGCAATTGATCGGCAAGCTGACGGTGCTCGTGGCCAACCTGGCGCCGCGCAAGATGAAGTTCGGCGTGTCGGAAGGCATGGTGCTGTGCGCGTCCGCGAAAGATGAAAAAGCGAACCCGGGCCTGTATTTGCTGGAGCCGGTGAGCGGCGCCCAGCCGGGCATGCGGATCCGCTAAGCGGTTCCGATCAGTGGCGCTTAGTTGCTCTGCAACGGCGCCATCAGCGAGCTCTTGTTGTCCTTGTAGTCCTTGCCGCCGATCTGGCTGACCATCTTCTCGGTGCGCTTGGCCGGGATACGACTACCGGTGATTTCGGTGGCCGCATCCGTCGTCGACGTGGATGCGGCGCCCAGCGCGGGCATGTCCGCGGCGGCAGGCTCATTGGTGCTGGCGCAGCCGGCCAGGATGAACGACAAGGCGGCGCATTGCAGGACAGCTTTCATGGATCACCTGTACGGAAATAGGTTGAAGGAAAGATAAATACCTTGCCAGAATACTATTAATTCCTGTACGCCGGTAGCAGTATAATGCGCTGTTTTTAGAAAAAAATAGGACGCGGGCAACGTACTGACGTCCATCCTCCACACTTTTGAGTAGTAGCGACTAATATGACCGAATACAAAGCCCTGAGGCACATCCCGCAAGCGAATCTGTTCCGCCAAGGTGACGTCTTCGTCCTGTTCGGCGAACTGTTCGGCCGCGGCTATGTGAACGGCCTGATCGACGAGGCGCGCGCCGCCGGCATGACGATCCTCGGCATCACCGTCGGCCGCCGCAACGACGACGGCACCCTGCGCGCCCTGACGCCGGAAGAACACGCGGAAGCGGAAGCCAAGCTGGGCGGCCGCATCATCAATGTGCCCCTGATGGCCGGTTTCGACATGGACGCGCCCCCGGGCGAGCAGAATCCGACCGAGATGCTGTCCGGCATTACCCTCAAAAGCTGGCAAGAAGACAAGCTGGACTGGACCAAGATCGAAGCCTGCCGCACCGCCGGCGTGCAGCGCTTCACGCAATCCGCCCAGGCCGTCATGGCCGAGATCGACAAGCTGATCCCGGACGGCGCCAACGTGTTCTTCGCGCACACGATGGCCGGCGGCATCCCGAAGATCAAGGCCTTCCTCGCCATCGCCAACCGCATCTATAAAGGCCGTGGCGACCGTTTCATGTCGTCGCGTGCCCTGCTGGACAGCGATCTCGGCAAGCTGATCCTGATGAACTTCGACGAAGTGTCGGCGAATACGCTGAAGTACCTGATCGACGCTTCCGCCGGCATCCGCGCGCGCGTGGAAGCGAAAGGCGGCCAGGTGCGCTACACGGCGTACGGCTACCACGGTACCGAGATCCTGATCGGCGACGAGTACGTGTGGCAGACCTACACGAACTACACGCAGGGCTATGCCAAGATGCGCCTGGAGTCGATCGCCGAGGCCGCCTGGGCCCAGGGCGTCACCGCCACCGTGTTCAACTGCCCGGAAATCCGCACGAACTCGTCCGACATCTTCGTCGGCGTCGAGCTGTCCCTGTTCCCGCTGCTGCTCGCCCTCAAGAAGGAAGGCGGCGGAGCGTGGGCACAGGAACAATGGGATATCTGCCAGAAGCTGCTGGGCGAAGGCGTCTCCCTGCAATCGATCCTCGACAAGCTGGAAGCCTATCTGCAAACCGCCACCAGCGCGTCGTTCCGCAACTTCGACGCCTGGCCGATGGACAACACGCCGGAACTGGCCGACCTGATGATCGGCACCTCCGACGAGATCACCTCGCTGCACACGGACAAGAAGGCGCTGATCACGGACCACCTGTCGGCCCTCGTGCTGGAAGGCACCGGCCCGCTGATGTTCCACGGCGCGGCCGAGAAGATCGCGCCGGTGCTGTGGCTCAACCACGACATCATCGCCCGTCAGCTGAATGCACTGCACAAATAAACGCTGACTCGCAGTATCATTCCTTGTTTTTATGATGCGGCGGCTCTCGATAAACGGGGCCGCCGTTTGTACGACCTGCCTAGAAAAGCCATGAAACACATCCAGTACGAATCCGAGCACACCAAGTTCATCAAGGAACTGAAGGAAAAGACCCCGGGCATGGAAGAGCGCCAGCAGGCCGGCCGCTCGCTGCTGTGGGACAAGGCCCCGCTGTCGCTGGACGAGCAGCGCCGCATCAACGAGTCGCGCCTCCGCCAGCAGGCCTACCCGTACCAGACCAAGGTCTGACGCGACCCGGTCTGACCGCGACCCGACCATTCCGAGGCCGACGACGATGATGCCCGAGCAGGCGCCGCCCGATGGGGGCGCCGATCCCGATCCGGGCGACGGCGTCGCGGTTTCCGTGCCCAACCCTGCGCCCGAGTCCGCGAATGCCGACGCCCACGCCGACAGCGCCATCGCGCGCCTGTACGGCGAACCGCTGCTGCACCTGCCCACCGACCTGTACATCCCGCCCGATGCGCTCGAGATCTTTCTTGACGCGTTCGAAGGTCCGCTCGACCTGCTGCTGTACCTGATCCGCAAGCAGAACTTCAACATCCTCGACATCCCGATGGCCCAGGTCACGTTGCAGTACCTGGAATACGTGGAGCAGATCCGCAAGACCAACCTGGAACTGGCGGCGGAATACCTGTTGATGGCGGCGATGCTCATCGAGATCAAGTCGCGCATGCTGCTGCCCAAGCGCGTCGACACGCTCGTCGAGGAAGCGGAAGACCCGCGCGCGGAACTGGTGCGGCGCCTGCTGGACTACGAGCAGATCAAGATCGCGGCCCAGCAGCTGGGCGCCCTGCCCCAGCTGGACCGCGACTTCGTGCGCCCGCAGCTGCACATCGAGCAGGCGCTGGGCCCCGTCTGGCCGCACGTCGACCCGCACGACTTGCAGCGCGCCTGGATGGACGTGCTGCGCCGCGCCAAGCTGACCCAGCACCACCGCATCGGCCGCGAGGAATTGTCCGTGCGCGAGCACATGTCGGCGATCCTGCGCACCCTGCAGTCGGCCCGCTTCGTCGAGTTCTCGGAATTGTTCGGCGGCCAGGCCAGCGTGCCCGTCGTCGTCGTGCACTTCGTCGCCATGCTCGAACTGGCGAAAGAAACCTTGATCGAAATAACCCAGGCCGAACCTTTCGCCCCCATCTATGTGCGTCTCGCCTATTCCCCGGCCTGACCCATTACGAATCCGACACCATGAAAATCATCTCCACCATTGACGAACTGCGCGACCAGCTGCGCGGACAACTGCGCACCGCCTTCGTGCCGACGATGGGCAATTTGCATGAAGGCCATCTGTCGCTGATGCGCCTGGCGCGCCGCCACGGCGACCCGGTCGTCGCCTCGATCTTCGTCAACCGCCTGCAGTTCGGCCCGAACGAAGACTTCGACAAATACCCGCGCACCTTCGAGGCGGACGTCGCCAAGCTGGAGAAGGAAGGCGTCTACGTCCTGTTCGCGCCGACGGAAAAGGATTTGTATCCGGAACCGCAGGAATACCGCGTGCAGCCTCCCGATGACCTGGGCAATATTCTGGAAGGCCACTTCCGTCCCGGTTTCTTCAACGGCGTGTGCACCGTCGTGACGAAGCTGTTCTCCTGCGTGCAGCCGCGCGTGGCCGTGTTCGGCAAAAAGGATTACCAGCAGCTGATGATCGTCCGTAACATGGCGCGCCAGTTCGCGCTGCCGACGGAAATCATCGGTGCCGAGACGTTCCGCGCGGAAGACGGCCTTGCCCTGTCGTCACGCAACGGCTACCTGAGCGCCACGGAGCGCGCCGAGGCGCCGTTCCTGTACCAGACGCTGCAGTACGTGGCCGAGCGGACCCGCGCCGGCCACGCCGACCTCGTCTCACTGGAACGCGACGCCATGGACCGCCTGGCCGCGCACGGCTGGCAGCCCGATTACGTGTCGATCCGCAAGCGCATGAACCTCCAGGCGCCGAGCCGCGAGGAATATGAAGCAGGCGCGCCGCTCGTCGTCTTGGCCGCGGCCAAGCTGGGTTCGACGCGTCTGATCGATAATCTTGAGATCTGACTCTAAAAGTTCCATTGTTGCAAATATGTTGTAGGAATTGGCAACTCTTCTTGTTAGACTCGGGATTTGGCTTTTTACCCAAATCCCGTAAAAAGAAGGAGTAGCGTCTTGACCGACCTCTCAATGGCTGTGATGCGCAAGGGTCCGCCCACCATGGCGGACGCCGTCGACCGGATTCCCAAGGATTCGGGCGCCCATGAAATGCGCGACCCGTTCGACATCGGCGACGCGTTGACCACGCTCGCCCTGACCGGCGAGCCCGTCACCATCTACCGGCGCGGCCAGGATGTCGTCATGGCGCGCATCGACAGCGTGGATCCCGAGCACAAGGTCTTCACCCTGGAGCTCGTCGGCGACGACGTGCTGGCGGAAGGCCAGGCCGTGTTCGCCGCCGCGCTGGGCGGGAATGCGAAGATCCAGTTCGAGCTCGATACCGACTGGGCCATCGTCCCGGACCGTCCGGACCTCGTGCAGTTGCCGCTGCCGGACGTCTGCCTCGTGCTGAACCGGCGCGCCGAACCGCGCCTGGAATCGCCGCTGGGCATGAATTACGGCGCCCGCTTCACGCTGATGGGCAAGGTGTTCGAGATGCCGCTGTACGATTTCTCGCGCGGCGGGGTCGGCCTGCGGGCGACGCCTGAACAGGCCATGGAACTGTACGTGGGCAAGAAGCTGGATGGTGTGCAGTTGGAAATGGGCTCGTCGCTCGTGGTCACGGCCGACCTCGAAGTCCGGCTGCTGCGGCCGTTCCGCACCTTCCTGCTGGGCCAGCAGGTGCAGGTGGGGTGCCGTATCTCGAATATTTCGATGCAGATGCGCCAGTCGCTCGATCGGGCCGTCGACAAGATACAGAAGCGCAGATAAAGAAAACGGCCCGTTGCTGGGCCGTTTTGCTTTATGCCGTCGTTCCAGCGGAAGCAGGAATCCATACAGAATTGCCGGAGCGAATTCTATCGATCTGTCAATGCCGTGTTTGACACTCAGCGAGGAGGAAATAGTGCTGAGCGCAACATCCCCATCATTACCAGTGTTTTCTCTAGTCAGCCGGCCAAGATTGCGCAAGCTGGAGGTGTCGAAGGCGGGCAGGGCTCATTGAGCACGAACGATTACATGAAATTTTCACGCAGTTTTCCGATGCAGGCACAACAGTAGGAGCTATGACCCAAGGGAAGTTCTCTAACGACGTATGTAGCCCCGTTGAATCAGTTATTTGAAAGTTAAAGATCACGGATAATGCGCTACTTTATGCACCGAGGCTGGAGCTCCCGGTTTCTCAAAATTCCACGTTTTAGGAGTCTGTGTTCGTATAACTGCGACGCGGCGATATCTAGCCGGAAGAATATGATCGTTAACGAGTATTCTTCGATTCCTAATAATTTCCTCCTCCATAGCCACTACAGCGTCTCGGTAAGCGCCACTCAAAAAAAACAGCCGTTCTTCCGGAACCGGCGGACCGTTTTGCACCTCGAAAATAAGCGCGTTCACGGCATTGTTACGACGAAAAACCTCTTGGTGAGCCTTAGAAATCTTGGGGAAATATAGTCGCACCAGCATTACGATCTTCTTGTGCAGATCAAGGCCTTGTTGCTCATTTGTGCTACCTGTAACGTTTGTTTTCGTGAATGGTGTAGCTGTTAATAATGGCAGAGCCTCCTCGACTCTTTTCGCGTTATGTGCCGATATGTCGTTGAGCGCCAAATAAAGGTCCTCAAGTTTCTTGGTCAGAAGTTCTGTTCGTGCTCTACGGCCCAAAATCCATTGGGTGAGAAATACGACCAGCACAGCTACAACTGCCGCTAAGACAGCTGTTAGGATTGCGATCGCACCTTGGGGCGCAGCGGTTAGCCAAATCATGAGCGCATTCATAGTCATCTTTTGGTTGCAGAGCCACAACTTCTATTAATAACAATATCGACTGACGTTAACCCATCCCGCAGAACAAAACCGCCACTAGGCGCACGCCAGCCCTCTGATCATCCGTCGTCACTGCGGATACAGATCCCGGATTCTCGCGAATGGATGACCTGTTTCGGCGGCGCGCCTGATCTTTCTTTCGAGGGCCTCACCAAACGGAATCCCGCGCTGCATGATGTCATACAGGTCGAGGCCGTCCACGCACACCAATCGCTTGCCCCTGCCGAACGCCACAAGTCCATCTTCGGTGAATCCGCTGTTGCTCACGAAGAGCCCTCGGGTCCACGAAGCCTTTTGCTCCAACTTGCCATGGAACGCGTGAAGGTCGGCGACGCCCGTCTGCGCGTTTTGCCACTTGGCTTCGAGCAGGTAAGTCTCGTGCCCCAACTGGAAGCTCCCATCAATCTGTTCGCCGCGCAGCCGGAACGCTTCGCGCGCGGCCAGTCCGAACGCGTCGAAGAGCTCTTTCAAAAACGCCTCGAACGCGTAGCCGCGCGCTTGAGCCGCGAGCTGATGCAGCCCCAACAATTCGTCCTTGAGCTTGCCCAGCTTCGCGTTGTCCACGGCCACGACTGCAGGCTTGGCAGGGTTTGACTGTTGCGCGCCAGCCGCGCCGCCAAGGCTTTTCAAAAGCGCGTCTATGCGATGCTGAGCGCCCTCGACACTTTCGGGGCGTCTACCTCGCAAACGCTTCAATTCGCGATATTCCCATAGCGCCTTGATCGCCTTCGCCGCCGTTTTGTCGTCGGCCAGGCTCAAGAAGCACCGCAGTCGCTTGGCTTTGGACGAGCCGGATGCGAAATACTGCGCCTCATCGATATTGACGCCCACCTCGTCCACGAAAAACTGAGCGAATGTAGGGTTTGAAAAGTCCAGCACGTATCCGCCTTCCATGTCGAACACGTCCTCGATCAAAAGCTTGTCCGCCATACCAATTCGCGCCATCGCATCCTTTCCTTGCCCAGTTCATACAATCGTCCACCGATCGAAGCGCCACCGCGTCGAGCAAGCGTCGCCTTCGCAAGAGGCAACCATCTTGTGGACGTCCATTACCGAAGGATTATAAACACATAGTTCGGCCGTTATGCCTTCTCCGATTTCGCCCTTGGACCCGTCATCAAGGTTACCCCTTAGAACTTCATATATAATTTTGATACCAAAATTTTGATCGCCGGTCCGTCGGGCGGGTTATACCCATGAGCGTGGATATTCTTGATGCGTCGGCATGGCGCGAATACAGAGGCAGGCCCTCGAGCGCCGGCATCAATGAAACCACGCACTTGGCGAAAATCGCCGACAGATCGGGCCGGCTGCACGACTGCTTTGTGAAGCTGATGAAGCCAAACACGCCGGCGCTGCTGTGCGAAGCCCTGGGTTGGCTTTTGGCGCGCGCCGCAGGCGTGCAATGTCCGGATTTCGCTGCGATCGTCTTAGTTCCCGTGCCGGAGCTGCGCCGCCATGGCCCGCTCCCTTCTGATTTTGACCGCGCGGCGCTCGCGCCGGCGTGGTGTAGCGAGATTGTCGCAGGGAAATCCGTTTGTCAGGTGCACAAAATGTCTTTCGTCTTGGCGCGCGCCGCGTGCCTGCGCAGCAAGGACGCCCGCAAAATCGCCGCGTTCGATCAGTGGAGTGATTTGCGCGACCGAAATTTTGGCAATGTCATACAGTCCTCAAAAGGCGGCTATGTCGCGATCGACCATGAGACGCTTTTGCACGACCTGCTCTGGGCGCCGACCGGCACAGGCTGGACCGAGCACAGCCTTCTGGAACATGCTCGAAAAGTTTTGAAATCGAGCGACTTCCAACGCTTCCAGCTGGACATGGCCGCCGCGGCAAAAGGCCATGAGCAGGCGTTGGCGACGGCGCAAACGAACATGGATGAGATCATAGTAAAATTGTTGCCCGCGCATGCCGCGGAGCTGAGCGCGGCCGTCAAAGACGCGCTTCGCGAGCGCGCAGCCCCAGGCTGGATGTCGGACAAGTTGAAGGTGATTTCATGAGCCAGCAAAACATGTTTCTCGGCCTCGGCGATCTTCAGCACCTCAGCCAAATGGCGGTGGCGCCGCAAATGGCGTCGTTCACAGGGGCTTGGACGACGATCGAGCTGCAGCCGGACGTCTTTGTCCCGCAGCGCTTCACGGTGGGGGTCGCCGTTCAATCTCCCGGCGGCCGACTGCACTTTAAGCTTCTGGACGACTTCAAGAAATTCGAGTGCGTTTACCAAGGCCAATTTCCCCAACGCTCGGCAAGGGAGTTGCTCGCGCACGCGGAGGAGACTTTGCGCGCCGCGGTGCAAGCCAAAACGCAGATCCCTGAAATCCTGTTCGAGACCAGTTGCTTGAGCTTGGCCGCGCCGAGCTACACCTCAGGAGAAGATCAAGAGACGACGGTAGAACGGCTTTTCGACGAGGTGGTCGTCATGTCGCCCATCGCCGATAAGAAGCCCAAAGAGTTCGAGTCTATCGACACGCCTCGGGCGCGCAAGCTTGTGAACATTGAGCTCAAAAAGATCGCTCAAATGGATTACGAAAAGATCGTCCGCCCCGACGACCAAGGGTTGCTTCTGGACTACGACGGCGCCAAGCACTTCTTGGACCTCAATCTGCTGACGGCCAAGGCTTGCGGCAGTGTCACGTCGGCCGTTTATAAGACGGCCCAGAGCGTCGAATTGAACCTGCTGAAAACCAGCCGAGACCTCACGACCTACTCGCGCGTTCGGCAAATGGACGACATTGGGTTGTTCCTGCTTCTCCCTGAAACGGGATCGCTGGAGTCGAAAGAATTCAAGCGCATCACGGAGGTGATTGAGGAGCACGAATGGAAACTCGAACGCGATGGGTTCCGGGTGGTGAGCTTGGACTCTCCGGCTTCGCTCGCGTCCGAAATTTACGAATGGGCGAAGCCCACCATGGCGTAATCCTGGGCGCGGTTGTGCGCCTCATCAGTCGCAAACGAATCGCGCATCGACGGGCTGCCCCTTGGGTTTGCGGACTTGTAGGCGACAGCTCTTGGCGCGCTCGGCAGGCTTCAACCGTTCCCACCACTCAATGCCGTCCCCATAAGAACAAACGAACCATTTGGTGACGAGTGGCAGTTCAACGTCGTAGCCGTTTTTCACGTCCTGCCTGACCCCTTGAAGCTCTGTGGCTCCGTTGAACTCCCCATCGAAGGCGCTTGCGTCCCTGAGTGGGCGCCGTTTGACGATCCCTTTGCCCATGTGCTGATAAGGGGTCTCGGCGATCGGAGTATCGTCCGAGGGGTAGAACTTGGGACACGCTGCCGATTGGCTTTGAGCCCACGAGGGCCCCACGGCGTTCAGAACAAAGCATCCGAGCACCAGCGCCCGGGTCATGGCACCACCACCACGTAAAAATCGTTGGCGTTGTCGCATGGCATATACCCCTTCTTCATCTCTTCCGGCGAGCGGGCCAGCTTGTCCCGCTTCTTGACGCTTTTCCCGCGCCATTGGTCGATCATCCAGATCCGCACGTAGCCGCCGCTCATGAGCCGCTCGCCAAATTCGTAAAACAGACCCGCATGGTAACCATGTTTGTTCGGGTAGCGCGCCTTGCCGCCAACGAATTCAAAGTTTGCGATGACCGTTCCCGGGTTGAGGTATGCCAAGTCCACAACGCGAGGGCCAGGCTGCCAAGTGCCGGTCCAGCCCACGTCGGTCAGCGCCTGCGGAAGCTTCGCGCATTCGCCGTCCATGTAGCTGCTCGGGGCGTCTTCAGCCAGCAAGCTGTCCAAGTCGCCCTGAAAAATAACGTTGCGGGGCATGATGGCCCCTCAAGCGATCTTGTTGGCGGCCGCGTCCCATCCTCCGGACGTGTTGCCTTGCGTCCCGCCCTTGATGTCCTGCCTGGTGTAGCTCCACTTGATTTTTGAGAAGGCTAGGCCCACTCGCTCTGTGATGACCCCGCCGTCGCCGCTCGAAGGCGTGACCGAGGCGATCATCACGTTTTCGAGCTCCACCGTGTAATACTTGATGGGCTCGCCGTTGCCATCCGCGCGCATGAATTCGAACTTCGCTTTCGGGATCGTTTTGCCCGCAGCGCAAGTTTGCTGGAGCAATGGAGAGGCAAGGTCTGCCAGCTTTTTGAACGACACTTCGGACAGCTCAGCCCTGCCGCTGGTGTGGCCGCCAGCAGTAGAAACCAGAGCCGATCGGGGCTGATGCACATTCCAAGAGACGTTCGAGACCTCGATCCAGTCTTTGTGCCGTGAGTCGTTGGACTCGCCCTTGATCGTGTCAATCGAGAGGTATGCGTCGTTTGCCATGACGGTGAAACCCTTGAGTTCGGTGGGCTTCCGTTATTTCACACCAGGCCTTCGTCTGGATTGCCGAAGATCAATCAAATCTCGACGCAACCTCGGCGAACAGAATCGCCGTGCAGCTAACTCAATAATCCATCGATCACGATTCTTCGGTCCGGCTGCTTGAATGCTGCGCAGCAGCCTCTATATGATCTTGAGGAGACGACGCCATGTGCCGTTGCGCGACCAGCGCACAAACCTGTCATAGCAGGTCTGCCAAGGCCCGTAGCGAGGCGGAATGCATGGGCAGGGGCGGCATTCATGCCGCCACGTTCTGCGCCCACGCGAGCGCCGACAAATGCGCCTTGTTGACGTCGACCGGGCTGATGTCCAGCGACGCGGCCAGCGACGCCACGAGGTCCGAATTCAGCTCGCACGCCTCCGCCAGCGCGAGATAGGGTCCATAGACGCCATCGCGCCCCAGCAGCGCCTGCACGACCTGCTCCGGTAGCTGGATCGTGTCCAGCACCTCCTTCATCGGCAGCCCCAGCAGGCGATCCAGCAGCGAGAACATGCCCGCGACGAACAAATGCTCGCCCTCGCTGCGCGGCAGGCACGTCTGGCCCAGCAATTCGCACAGGCGCGCGCGCACGACGGCCGTTTCCATCAGCACGGGCGAATAGCCGCTCGTACTGGCCGTGGCGAGCAGCAGGACGAGCCAGCGGTACAGCGGCGCGTAGCCGAGCATCGCGATCGCCTGGCGCAGCGACTGGATGTCGCGGCCCGAGCCGAAACCCGCCGAATTGATGAAGCGCAGGAGTTTATAGATCAGCGCCGGGTCGCGCTTGAGCACGGCCTCGATCTTCGGCACGTCCTCGTTGTTCTGCACCATCTGCATCAGCTGCAGGATGATGGTCTGGGCCGGATTCATGCCCTTGACGGGGTTGCCCGGCCGGGGCGTCAGGTGCAGCTTGCCGACGAAGGCGTCCAGGCCCAGTGCGGCGCAGGCGTCGAAGTCCTGCCACGTCGACACGGGACGCCCGACGAGCCGGAGCGCCGACTGTTTGGCGGCCGCGTACGCGCGCGCTTGAGCGGCGACGTCGGCACCGGCAAAGCGCACTTCGGCGTACGACGCGAACGGCGACAGGTTCTTGCCCAGCAGGGTCAGGTCGGCGCCGCGGATCGAGATGCCGACACCGCCGGCGCGCAGTGCCTGCACGGCCGCACGGGTATCGGGGTTCGCGAGATCGCGCACGCGCAGGGAGAGCACCGTGCGTTCCGGCGGGAGCGCGTGAAGCGCATCCAGCGACAGCATCGCAGGCACGGCGTCGAGAAACAGGATCTTGTCGCGCAGGAGCCAGCCCTGCTCTTCGTCGACCACATGTTCGGCGACGAAGGCGACCAGGCTTTCGAGGTCGGCGTCGCCGAGGGCCTGGCCGTCGCGCTGTTGCCAGCAGAGCTCGTACCCGATCACGCGTTGCTTCGGGTCGAGCAGGGGTTCACGGACGATGAAGTGAGTCTGGTGCATGTCTTTAACGATCGCCGGGTGGAACGAAACGCGGCGGCTCGACGCCGCCGCGGCGGGATCAGAAGCCCAGGCTGTCCAGCAAGTCGTCGACCTGGCCCTGGTCGGCCACGACGTCGCTATTGCCTTCCGGGTTGATCTGCGGACCGTTCAGCAAGCCATTGTCGAGCTCGCGCTTGATCTCGCTCGGGGCGAAATCGACCAGCACTTGCACCAGCTGCTTTTCCAGGTTCTGGGCAATGCCCGTGATACGCGAGATCACCTGGCCGGTCAGGTCCTGGAAGTCCTGGGCCATCATGATGTCCATCAAATGCGCCTTCGTGGCGCTGGCCGCTTCGCGCGATTCGGCCAGGCCGGCGACCGTGCGCTCGGCCAGCGCACGCCAGTCGCCGTCGGCGCCCGGTGCGGCCAGCAGCACCTGCCACGAACGGCTCAGTTCGTCGGCACGGTCGTCGATCCCGTCCTGCAGCGGGTTGGCCGCATCGGTCGCGTCGAGCACGCGCTTGGCCGATTGCTCGGACAGCCTGGCCACGTAATCGAGGCGGTCGCGCGCATCGGGGATGTCGCTCGCGGCCTTCTCGATCAGCTTGTCCAGGCCCAGCCCGCGCAGGCTTTCGTGCAATGCGCGGGTCATGTGCCCGATCCGGCTCAGGACCTCGTCATGCGAAGTCGAGTCGGCGGTGTGCTCGCTCATTTACGCGGCCTTTTCCATCTTTTCGAAAATCTTGTTCAGCTTTTCGTCCAGCGTGGCTGCGGTGAACGGCTTCACGACGTAGCCGTTGGCGCCGGCTTGCGCCGCCGCGATGATGTTTTCCTTCTTGGCTTCGGCGGTCACCATCAGCACCGGCAGCTTGGCCAGTGCGGGATCGGCACGGATGTTCTGCAGCATCGTCAGGCCGTCCATGTTCGGCATGTTCCAGTCGGACACGACGAAATCGAACTGTTCGCTGCGCAACTTGGCCAGTGCCTGGACACCGTCTTCCGCCTCGTCGACATTGCCGTAACCCAGTTCTTTCAGCAGATTTTTCACGATGCGTCGCATCGTCGAAAAATCATCAACAACCAGGAAACGCATCTTAGGGTCAGCCATGAATTACTCCGTTGTTTCTCTTAACTCTGATTATGAGGCCTATTCAACCGGATTCGGTTGTAAACCTCTAGTGTGTTGGTAGGATCGGCACTGCGATTACAAGCTAAAGCATAGCATTTTTGTTGCTCTACGGCGATAAAACCGCAGTGAAACCCACCCCTGCGGATCAAACGCGCAACGCCCGGCCCCCATGCGTTGCCAGATGGCCAAGCACGAGGCCCGGCAATGCGCCCAGGGCGGCCACCTCGTGGGCGGCGCCGATGGCGATCGCTTCGCGCGGCATGCCGAACACGACGCACGACGCTTCATCCTGGGCGAAATTGTAGGCGCCCGCGTTCTTCATCTCCAGCATACCTTGTGCGCCGTCCTTGCCCATGCCCGTCAGGATCACGCCGACGGCGTTCTTGCCGGCCGCCTGGGCCGCCGAGCGGAACAGGACGTCGACGGACGGACGGTGGCGGTTGACGGGCTCGGACTGCTCGATCTTCGTCATGTAGTTGGCGCCCGAGCGCGTCAGCAGCAGGTGCGAGTGGCCCGGGGCGATGTACGCATGGCCCGGCAGGACCCGCTCGTTGCCGGCGGATTCGAGGACGCTGATCTTGCACAGCGAATCGAGGCGGCGGGCGAAGGAACTGGTAAAACCTTCCGGCATGTGCTGCGCGATCAGGATGCCGGGACAGTCGGACGGCATCTGCATGAGGAATTCGCGGATCGCTTCCGTGCCGCCCGTCGAGGCGCCGATGATGATCAGCTTTTCCGACGACGTCAGCGGGCTGCGCAGTTGCGGCAGCGGCGTCGTGGCGCCGGCCGTGGCCGACTGCAGGGTGCGCGGCTTGATGCGGGCGCGCGAGGCGGCGCGGATCTTGTCGGCGATCAGTTCGGTGTACTCGCGCATGCCGCTCTGGATCGAGATCTTGGGCTTCGTCACGAAATCGACGGCGCCCAGTTCCAGCGCGCGCATCGTGATCTCGGAACCGCGCTCCGTCAGCGACGACACCATCAGCACGGGCATCGGGCGCAGGCGCATGAGCTTTTCCAGGAAGTCGAGGCCGTCCATCTTCGGCATCTCGACGTCCAGCGTGAGCACGTCCGGGTTCGTGCGCTTGATCAATTCGCGCGCGACGAGGGGATCGGGCGCAACGCCGACCACTTCCATGTCGGGCTGCGAATTGACGATCTCGGTCATCACGCTGCGGATCAGGGCGGAATCGTCCACGATCACGACTTTGATCTTTGTCATTATTTAAACCTTTCTGGTCAGAACAGGTCGACGGCGCCGCTGACGGGCGTGACCTTGAGGCGGCTGGCGTAATCGAGCTCGCGCTTCGCCAGCGTATCGTTATGGGTCTGCATCAGTTTCTTGACGAGCACCTTGCCCGTGCGCGGGAAGAAATACACCTTGCGCGGATAGATGTCGTTCAGGTCCTCGGCCAGCACGGGAATCCGTTCCGTCTTGAGGAAGTTGATGACGAACGCGGCATTACGCTCGCCCACGTTCATCGCGGAAAAACCGCGCAGCACGGCGCCGCCGCCGAAGACCTTCGCTTCCAGGTGTTCGCGCCGGGCACCGGCCTTGAGCAGGTCGTTGATCAGCACTTCCATCGCATACGTGCCGTAGCGCATCGAGGCCGAGACCGGGTTGCCCGGATCGCCGCCGTCCGGCAGCATGAAGTGGTTCATGCCGCCCAGGCCCTTGACGCGGTCGCGGATGCAGGCCGACACGCACGAGCCGAGCACCGTCACGATCACCATGTCCTTGCCCGTGTAGTAGTACTCGCCGGGCAGGATCTTGGCCGCGTCGCAGTCGAAGGTGCGGTCGTAGTAGACGTTGGTGGCGAAATGGCTGTTCGTTTCCATGGGCGAGTCTCTGGGCGTCAGCCGTGGTTCAATTCGTAGACCGTCTTGCCGCGCAGGCGCAGCGCGTCGGAGACGTACAGGAAGTTCTCGGAGTGGCCGGCGAACAGCAGCGCGTCCGGCTTCATCAGGGGCACGAAGCGCGACAGGATCTTGCGCTGCGTGGCCTTGTCGAAGTAGATCATCACGTTGCGGCAGAAGATCGCGTCGAACGGGCCCTTGACGTCCCAGCCGTCGGCCAGCAGGTTCAGCTGGCGGAACGTGATCAGCTGGCGCAGTTCCGGACGCACGCGCACGAGGCCTTCCTGGGCGCCCTTCCCTTTCAGGAAGAAGCGGCGCAGGCGCGCCTGTTCCATCTTGTCGACGCGCTCGATCGGGTAGACGCCGGCGCTGGCCGTGGCCAGCACGTTCGTGTCGATGTCGGTGGCGATGATCTGGACCGGCGGCGTGAGCGTGTCGAACGCCTCGCACACGGTCATCGCGATCGAATACGGCTCTTCGCCGGTGGAACTGGCCGAGCACCAGATCGTGAGCGGCGCACCGTGCTTCGCGCGCGCCTTGAGCACGTGTTCGGCCAGCAGCGGGAAGTGGTGCGCCTCGCGGAAGAACGACGTCAGGTTCGTCGTCAGCGCGTTCGTGAACGATTCCCACTCGGCCGGCATGCGGCCCGCTTCCAGCGCGTCGAGATAGGACGCGAACGAGGCGATGCCGTTGGCGCGCAGGCGGCGCGCGAGCCGGCTGTAGACCATCTCCTGCTTGCTGTCGGCCAGCGAGATGCCGGCGCGCTGGTAGATCAGGCCCCGCACGCGCTCGAAATCGGCGCGCGTGAAGTCGAACTCCTTGCCGGTCTCCTGTTTTGCCACCGGCTTCGTATTGTGCGGCACGTTGTTAGCCATGGGTTGCATTCGTTCTGCGGACCGCGTGCGGTCCGGGTGGTCCCTTGCGCCGCGCTGCTTCGTTTATGCCGCCATCCGGTCCATCAGGCCCATCTCGCTGGACGACATCAGCTTGTCGATGTCGATCAGGATGAGCATGCGCTCGTCGACGGTACCGAGGCCGGTCAGGTAGTCGGAATTGAAGGCGGTGCCCATCTCCGGCGCCGGCTTGATCTGGTCCGGCGTGAGCGTGGTCACGTCCGACACGCTGTCCACGACCATGCCCATGATGCGGCCGCCGATGTTCAGGATGATCACGACGGTGAACTGGTCGTACGTCGGCGTGCCCAGGTTGAACTTGATGCGCATGTCGACCACGGGGATGATGATGCCGCGCAGGTTGATGACGCCCTTGATGAATTCCGGGGCGTTGGCGATGCGCGTCACGGCCTCGTAGCCGCGGATCTCCTGCACCTTCAGGATGTCGATGCCGTATTCCTCGGAGCCGAGGGTGAAGGCCAGGTATTCGCTGCCGCTGCCGTCGTGGGCATCGTTCGGCTTGTTCGTCGGTTGAGTGGACATGTCGGTTCCTTGTCGGAGCAAAAGTAAGTTGGTTCAGAAGATGACGGATTCGTCGGACAACTGGCGCGACGAGCGCAGGAGCGCGGCCACGTCCAGGATCAGCGCCACGCCGCCATCGCCGAGGATGGTGGCGCCGGAGATCCCGGCCACCTTGCGGTAGTTCGCTTCCAGGTTCTTCACGACGACCTGCTGCTGGCCGACCAGTTCGTCGACGAACAGCGCCGCCTTGCGCCCTTCCGCCTCGAGGATCACGAGGATGCCTTCGCACGGATCGGTGATGCGCGGCTCGATGTTGAACATCTGGTACAGCGGGATCAGCGGCAGGTATTCGCCGCGCACCTTCACGACGCGGCCCTGGCCATGGATCTCCTTGACGTCGGCGCGCGCCGGCTGCAGGGACTCCACGACGAAGCCCAGCGGCAGGATGTAGATCTCGTCGCCGCTGCGGATCGACATGCCGTCCAGGATCGCGAGCGTCAGCGGCAGCGAGATCAGGATCGTCGTGCCGAAGCCGCGCGCCGAGCGGATGTCGATGGTGCCGCCCAGCGCCTGGATGTTGCGCTTGACGACGTCCATGCCGACGCCGCGGCCGGAGACGTCGGTGACGATTTCCGCCGTCGAGAAGCCCGGTGCGAAGATCAGTTGCCAGACGTCGGCGTCGCTCATGTTGTCCGACACCGGCAAGCCGTTCTGCTTGGCCTTGGCCAGGATCTTCTCGCGATTCAGGCCACCGCCGTCGTCGGCGACTTCGATCACGATGTTGCCGCCCTGGTGCGCGGCGGACAGGAACAGGCGGCCCGATTCCGACTTGCCGGCGGCCACGCGCGCGGCGGGCAGCTCGATGCCGTGGTCGATCGAGTTGCGCACCAGGTGCGTGAGCGGATCGACGATGCGTTCGATCAGGCCCTTGTCCAGTTCCGTCGCGGCGCCGTTGGTGATGAAGTCGACCTTTTTACCCAGCTTGCCGGCCAGGTCGCGCACCATGCGCGGGAAGCGCGAGAACACGAAGTCCATCGGCATCATGCGGATCGACATGACGGCTTCCTGCAGGTCGCGCGTATTGCGCGTCAGCTGCGACACGGAAGCCAGCAGGCGCTGGTGCACCATCGGATCGAGGCCGTCGCTGCGCTGTTCGATCATCGCCTGCGTGATCACCAGTTCGCCGACGAGGTTGATCAGCTGGTCGACCTTTTCGATCGACACGCGGATCGACGACGATTCGGAGCCCTGCGCGTGGCTGCCCTCCGCCGCTTTCTTGGCCGCTTTCTTTTCGGCCGCGACTTCCGTCACTTCGAGCGGTTCCGGGCGTACCGGGGCCGGCGGCGGCGCTTCGGCCACGATGCCGGCTTCGCGGCGGATCTGCTCGATGGGCTGGAAGAAGCCGTAACCCAGTTCGTCCTCGGACGGCTCGTTCGAGGTGGCGTCCACCGGATCGGCCGGATCGAAGAAACCGTAGCCCTGCTCGTCCTCGATGCGGGCGCGTTCGGCCGCTTCCCGCGCGCGCTGCTCCGGCGTGAGCGGAGGCGCCTCGAAGATCTTGAGGTCGTTCGGGTCGAGCACGAAGGAGCAGATGGCGATGATGTCGTCCAGGCTCTCGTGCGTCATGATGATCAGCGCCGTGCGTCCCGCTGCCAGCGGCACGACGGACACGCGGCCCAGCAGGCCGAGTTCGTCCACCAGTGCGTCGACGTCGCGCTTGGCGAGGTCGGGGAGCTCGATCTTGTAGCGGTGGGCGCCTTCGGTCACCTCCTGCTTCTGTTCCGCGTGCAGGAACGAGGGCACGGTCGGCTGGTGCGTCGACACGATCACGCCTTCGGACAGGTCGTGCAGCATCATGCGCACGTTGGCGACCGCCTCCTGGTCGACGTCCGCGCCGTTGCGGTGGCCGTCGAGCTGCATCTTGAGGATGTCCTTGGCGGCCAGGAAGGCGTCCACGTGCTGGCTGGTGAGCGCCATCTCGCCCTTGCGGATGCGGTCCAGCAGGGACTCGAGCACGTGCGTCACTTCGCTCATGTCGTTCAGGCCGAAGGTCGACGCCCCGCCCTTGATCGAATGGGCGGTGCGGAAGATCGCGTTCAGGTCTTCCGGGTCCGGCGAATCGATATCGACGGCCAGCAGCAGACGCTCCTTCTCGGCGAGCAGCTCTTCCGCCTCGTCGAAAAAGACCTTGTAAAACTGGCTGATGTCGATGGTCATGTCATTATCCGTCTGGTGCGATCGGCAGGAAGCCCGTGGGCGCTTAGCCGATGACTTTCTTGACCACCTCGATCAGGCGCTGCGGGTCGAACGGCTTGACCAGCCAGCCGTTGGCGCCGGCCGCGCGGCCTTTCGTCTTCATGTCTTCGGACGACTCGGTCGTGAGCATGAGGATCGGCGTCTTCTGGTAGCCGGGCAGGCCGCGCAGCGACTTGATGAGGGTGAGCCCGTCCATCTTCGGCATGTTCTGGTCGGTCAGGACCAGGTCGACGGTCTGCTGCTTCGCCTTTTCCAGGCCATCCTGTCCGTCGACGGCTTCCACCACCTGGTAGCCCGCGGCCTTCAGGCTGAAAGCCACCATCTGGCGCAGGGAACTGGAATCGTCGACTGCGAGAATAGTTTTTGCCATCTTTTTGCTCCTGCTGTTTTACTGTTTGCCGTTATCGGCTGCTCTTTTATCTAGTCAGACGGGGTCAGAGCCCACCCGAGAAATTCGGGCTCTGACCCCGTAGATTAAAATAACTCGACATCACCGCTTTCGAGGTGGCGCTGTTCGACCGACTTGCGCAACATGCTGCGCAGCTCCAGCGACTGGATCGCCAGCGCCATGCTGACCTTGCCCAGGCGCTCGACGATCTCGTCGCCGTCGCTCTCCGGCAGGATCTCGTCGCCATGCTCGGACAGCGTCGTCAGGAAATCGCGCAGCCCCGTCACGCGGCGCAGCGTGCGGTCCAGCAGCTGGCTCGTCATGTCCTGGAACTGCATGCTCGTCACGGCCGCGTTCACGTGGCCGGCGATCTCGCCCGACATGCCCGTCAGGCATGCGCTCTCCTCGGCCGTCGGCGCCTGGCCCGCCAGCAGGCGGTTGATCGCTTCCTGGCGCGAGTCGACCACGTGGTGGATCGCCATGAAGCTGTTCGTCAGCTTCTCGACGGCTTCCTCGAGCAACAGCGTCGTCTGCACGAGGTCGGTCTCGACTTCGGACAGGTGGCGCCGGCCATGGTCGGATACACCCGACAGGAGGCGCTTGACGTGCGACCCGAGAATCTTTTTTCTTGTCGTCATAAAATCCTCCAGAACTCCCGCCCGTTATTTCTTCCCGGCCGGCGTTGCCGCCGGCTGTGCCAGACCGCCACCCGTTGCTTCTGCAACCGCTTTGACTGCCGCATCGGCGCTTTCGCCCGGCACGTCCAGCGGCGTACCGTCGTGCAGCACGGCGTTCTCGGTGCGCTTGTTCATCACGAGAATGCTGATGCGGCGGTTGATCGGGTTGAACGGATCCGCGCGGTCGAGGTGGACGGCCGAGCCGAGACCCACCACGCGCAGGATCTTGGCATCGGACAGGCCGCCATGCACCAGCTCGCGTCGCGAAGCGTTGGCGCGGTCGGCCGACAATTCCCAGTTCGTATACCCTTCGGCAGTCGAATACGGCGTCGAATCCGTGTGCCCCGACAGGCCGATGCGATTGGGCACGTCGTTCAGCACGAGGCCCAGCACATCGAGGATGTCGCGGGTGTACGGTTGCAACTGCGCACTCGCCGAGGCGAACATGGGGCGGTTCTTTTCATCGACGATCTGGATGCGCAGGCCTTCGCTCGTCACGTCGAGCAGCAGCTGGTTCTTGTACTTGCGCAGCAGCGGATTGGCGTCGATCGTCTGCTGGATGCGCTGCTTGAGCTCTTCCAGGCGCGCCGCCTCCTGCTTCTCGAGCGCTTCGCGCGCGGATTTCAGGTCCATCGATTTCTTGTTGGCTTCGATATCGCCGTTCTTGACCTGGCCGTTGCGGCGCGTCAGGTCCTTGCCGCCGCCCTGCAGGATCGAACTGCTGTTGCCGGCGCCGGAACCGCCCTGCATGGCGACCTTCAGCGGCGTCTTGAAGTACTGGGCGATGCCTTCCATGTCGCCCTTCGTCGTCGAGCCGAGCAGCCACATGAGCAGGAAGAACGCCATCATCGCCGTCACGAAGTCGGCGTACGCGATCTTCCAGGCGCCGCCATGATGGCCATGGCCGCCCTTCTTGACGCGCTTGACGATGATGGGTTTCTGGCCTTCGTCAGCCATGCCGCACTCCCGCGCCCATGTGGTTAGCTCGCACCATTACTTGCTCTTGGCCTTCTTGATGTGGTCCTCGAGTTCCGCGAACGTCGGACGCTCGGTCGAGTACAGCACCTTGCGGCCGAATTCGACGGCCAGCGCCGGCGCGTAACCGTTCAGGCTCGCCAGCAGCGTCACTTTCACGGTCTGGAACATCTTGCTCGATTCCTCCAGCTTCTGCTCGAGCAGGCTGGACAGCGGTCCGACGAAGCCATAGGCCAGCAGGATGCCGAGGAACGTACCGACCAGCGCGTGCGCGATCAACATGCCCAGCTCGGCCGGCGGCAGGCCCACGGATTCCATCGTGTGCACGACGCCCATCACGGCCGCCACGATACCGAACGCCGGCAGGCCGTCGCCCAGCTTCGCGATACATTGCGCCGGGACCGCACCCTCATGATGGTGGGTCTCGATCTCGTTGTCCATCAGGTTCTCGATCTGGAACGCATCCATGTTGCCCGAAACCATCAGGCGCAGGTAATCGGTGATGAATTCGATAATGTGGTGGTCCGCCAGCACCAGGGGGTACTTCGAGAACACGGGGCTCTGCTCGGGGGCCTCGATATCGCCTTCGATCGACATCAGGCCTTCCTTGCGCACCTTCGACAGCACGTCGAACAGCAGCGACATGAGCTCCATGTACATCTCGCGGGTGTACTTCGACCCCTTGAACAGCGTGGGCAGCGCGCCGAGCGTCGCCTTCACCGCCTTGGGCGTGTTACCGACGAAGAACGCACCAAAGGCGGCACCGCCGATCATCAAGAGCTCGAGCGGCTGGAACAATGCTGCCAGGTGGCCGCCGGCCATGGCAAAGCCGCCGAACACGGCCGCGCAGACGATTACGTAACCAACAATGACAAACACGGGACTCCCGATGCGTGATTCCGGGGTTCGCCCGGAATGGATCCAAGTTGATGAATCCAAAGAGAAATATTTACGTAGGGAACTAGATTAGCTTGAGAATGGCCCACGGGCAAGTAAAAGTGCCCGGGGAACCGTCAAAATTGCCAAAGAAAGAGAATTTTCTTACTGTTAGTCGTCACAATGCGACGGTCGGGCATTCTTCCGGGAATATCGAATTCGTAACTTAACAGGATGCTACCGGGGCGCATTTCGCTCTCCGCCTTGCGCCACAGCCCCGCCATCGCGGCCGGTGACAGATAGGCGAACACGACATCGTAGTGACTGAAATTCACTGTTTCGTAGTCGGCGCGCAGGAAGCGCGCGCGGCTGCCGGACAGTTTTCCGCGCACGCGGCTGACGAGCCACGGCAGCGGCGCCAATTCGATGCCGTCCACTTGCGAGTCGGGCCGGCGCCGCGCCAGGTCGAGCACGAGGCCGCCCAACCCGCTGCCCACGTCGGCGATGGCAAGCGGACGGTCCGCGGGCAGCACGCCCGCGACGGCATCCCACGCGGCGCGCCCCGACGGGTAGTACGGGACCTGGGTGCGGAACGTCGACCAATATATTAGAAGGAACAGCACGAACAGGACGAGGAACACGCCCGGCGGCAGGTCGAAGCTGCGCGCCAGCAGCACGCCGGTCGGAAACGCGAGTTCGATCGCACGCCACCAGATGGCGAGCCGGAGGCCCCAGGCTAGCAGCGCGGCGATAGCGCCCTGGATGAGGGCGACACTCTCCCACGATACGGTCAACCCCGTGGGGAGGCCCGCGCGGGCGAGCAGCCAGACGGCGATCAGGGTCAGGGGAAAGGCGCCGGCCTGGGCCAGCAGCGCGCGGACGGACGGCGCCGCGAACGCGCGGCGCGAGGCAGGCTGGGTCATTGACCTGGAGGGAAAACCGCTCAGGCGGCGGCGAGTGCGGCGGCGTCCTTGGCCTTGCGGGTCTTGCCGGCGCGCGAAGGCATGTGGCACAGGCCGCACTGGTAATCGTTGTTCAGGTCGAGGGCGTTGACGACGTACTTGCCCTGGCATTTGGAGCACGGTGCCAGCTGGAGCATATTGCCCTGGAAGAAGCGCACGAGGGTCCAGGCACGGGTCAGCGACAGCAGCGGCTCTTCGCCCGGTGCCGGCGGCATCTGCTCCAGGTACAGTTTATAAGCCTTCATCACGGCCTGGATGCCCGTGGCGCCGGCATACTCGACCAGGAACTTATAGATATTGATGTACAGCGAAGCGTGGATGTTCGGCTGCCAGGTCAGGAACCAGTCGGTCGAGAACGGCAACATGCCCTTCGGCGGCGACACGCCCTTCAGTTCCTTGTACAGCTTGATCAGGCGCTCGCGCGACAGGGAGACTTCGCTTTCCAGCAGCTGGAGGCGGGCACCGAGCTGGATCAGTTCGATGGCCAGCTGGATTTCCTGGGCTTCCGAAACGACGCTTTTCTTGGTCATGCTGGTCTCCGTGACTTCGATTCTGGTGCGGGGCTGCTGGCTAAAATTCGGGGTCAGAGCGCAAAAAAGCAAATTCGCGCTCCGACCCCCGGCTTCGTTTTCTGCCGGGGGTATGCGGTGTTCGGTGTTCGGTGTCAGGCGATTTCTTCGGCCGGCTGGCCGGCCATCAGGATGGCGGCGTGCGACTGGGCCAGGGCGCGGTCCTTGCTGTGGCTCGTCAGCATGCCGAGGATCGCGGCGTCGTCGAAGCGGAAGCGGGCCAGCATCATGTTGCCGCCGGCGAGTTTCAGGATCTGGGCGTTGCTCATGCCTTCGATCAGGTCGGCGATGTCGGCCGAGATGCCGAGGCGGAAAATTGCGGTGACCTTGTCTGCACGGATCATCTGCTGTGCCAGCATCAGGTAGCTCAGGTTCGCATCACGAATTTCAGCCATCATGTCGTTCGCAGTCATTTCCATCTCTCCGTTTGATCTATCTGTGAGGCGTTGTGTGTTGCCGGTGAGATAGATTCTGACTGTGAGGAAACTTTTGGAGAATTGGAGAGTGTCTGTATTTTTCGTCCGGCAAAGACGAAGTCGACCCGTAGGAGTTTGTCTGACAAACCCTGCCGAATCGTGGTGGCTCCCCTATGAAAAGGGGGCGTAAGAAGGATGTGCAACCGGGGCCTTTTTCTGCCCTCCGACGTCGCCAACAACGTATTGCTGTGTTGGTTTACGTCAACGGTTTCGGGAACTTTAGGGTTCCTCAAAAAAAATTTTTTGTCCCTCAAGCAACCCTGCTGACTTGTTATCGGACCGTTTTTGCCGAACTTTAGGGTTTCTACAAAATTTTTTTCGAGACCCTTTCCCGGGTATCTGGATGGGTTATCGGACGGGTTCCGGAGAACTTTAGGGTCCGGACCAAAAAATTTTAAAATTTTTTTTCCGCGCCCGATTGATGTAAAAGTGGCTACACTTTCCGCATGAACCCACCTACCTATGACACCGCCGCCGTCACCACGCGCGCGGCCTGCCTCGCGCTCGACGCCGCCGACCCGGTGGCGCCGCTGCGCGGCCGTTTCGACCTGCCCGAGGGCGTCATCTACCTGGACGGCAATTCTCTGGGCGCCCGCCCGCGTGCCGCGCTCGACCGCGTGCGCGACGTCGTCGGCCAGGAATGGGGCCAGGGATTGATCCGCAGCTGGAACACGGCCGGCTGGTTCGCCCTGCCCGGCCGCCTGGGCGACCGCCTCGCGCCCCTGATCGGCGCCGGGGACGGCGAAGTGGTCGTCACGGACACGACGTCGCTGAACCTGTTCAAGGCACTGGCCGCCGCGCTGGCCATCCAGGCCGACCGCGACCCGGCCCGGAAGGTCATCGTCACCGAACGCAGCAACTTCCCCACCGATATCTATATGGCGGACGGCCTCGCGCGCTGGCTGGACCGCGGCTACCGCCTCCACCTGGTCGACTCGCCGGAAGAACTGGAAGCGGCCGTCGGCACCGATTGCGCCGTGCTGATGCTCACGCACGTGAACTACCGCACGGGGCGCATGCACGACATGGCCGCGCTGACCCGCCACGCGCACGCGCGCGGCGCCCTGGTGCTGTGGGACCTCGCCCATTCGGCCGGCGCGGTGCCGGTGGACCTGAACGGGGCCGGCGCCGACTTCGCCGTCGGCTGCACCTATAAATACCTGAACGGCGGCCCGGGCGCCCCGGCCTTCATCTGGGTGCCCAGGCGCCACCAGGCCGCGTTCCGCCATCCGCTGACGGGCTGGTGGAGCCATGCGGCGCCATTCGCGATGTCGCACGGGTTCGAGGCCGCCGAGGGGATCGGGCGCGCGCTGTGCGGCACGCAGCCGGTCGTGTCGCTCACGCTCGTCGAATGCGGGCTCGAGATCTTCGAGGCCACGAGCATGGCCGCCCTGCGCGCGAAGTCGCTGGCGCTGACGGACCTGTTCATCGCGCTGGTGGAAAGCGGCTGCGCCGCGCACCCGCTGGGCCTCGTCACGCCGCGCGAGCACGCCGCGCGCGGGAGCCAGGCGAGTTTCACGCATCCGCACGGGTATGCGGTGATGCAGGCGCTGATCGCGCGCGGCGTCATCGGCGACTACCGCGAGCCGGCAATCATGCGCTTCGGCTTCACGCCGCTGTACACCACCTTCGCGGACGTCTGGGATGCCGTCGAGATCCTGCGCGACATCCTCGACCGCGCAGAATACGACACCCGCGCCGAACGCAGCGCCGTGACCTGAGGAGGCACCGTGGACACCGATGACAAAGATCCGCAGTGGCACGGCGCGCAGATGGATTTCAGCCGCAGCATGAGCTACGGCGATTATCTCGGCCTGGACCGGATCCTGTCGGCCCAGCACCCGCTTTCGCCGAACCACAACGAGATGCTGTTCATCATCCAGCACCAGACGAGCGAGCTGTGGATCAAGCTGATGCTGCACGAACTGCAGGCCGTGCGCGCCCACATCCGCGCCGACGACCTGCCGCCCGCTTTCAAAATGCTGGCGCGGGTGGCGCGCATCATGGACCAGCTGGTGCACGCGTGGGACGTGCTGGCCACGATGACGCCGCCGGAATACAGCGCGATCCGCCCTTACCTGGCGTCGTCGTCCGGCTTCCAGTCGTTCCAGTACCGCGAGCTGGAATTCATCCTCGGGAACAAGAATGCCGCCATGCTGGCCGTGCACAAGACGTCGCCCGAGCACCACGCGCTGCTCGAACGCGAGCTGCACGCGCCGTCGATCTACGACGAAGCCGTGCGGCTGCTGGCGCGCACCGGCCTCGCCATCGCCCCAGGCCGGCTGGACGTCGACCCGACGCAGCCGACCGTCCACGACGACTCCGTGATGGCCGCGTGGCTCGAGGTCTACCGCGACCCGGAGCACCACTGGGCCCTGTACGAACTGGCCGAGAAGCTGGTCGACCTGGAGACGGCCTTCCGCTTCTGGCGCTTCCGCCACGTGTCGACGGTGGAACGCATCATCGGCTTCAAGACCGGCACGGGTGGCACGGCCGGCGTGAGCTATCTGCGCAAGATGCTGGACGTCGTGCTGTTCCCCGAGCTGTTCGCGCTGCGCACGGCGCTGTAGCGTCCCGCGCCATCGTACAATCCCCGCATGACCACACTGGAGCAATCATGAAGTGCGACATCCTGACCCTGGCCGGCCTGTGGAACTCGGGCCCGCAACACTGGCAGACCCATTGGGAACGTAAATATCCCGCGTGGACGCGGGTGCCGCATCGCGACTGGAACAACCCGGACCGTGACGAATGGGTGGCCGAACTGGATGCCGCCATCGCCGAATGCGAAGGCCGGCCGATCCTCGTCGCGCACAGCCTCGCCTGCATGCTGGTGGCGCAGTGGGCGCAGTCCGGATCGACGCTGAAGGTCGCCGGCGCCTTCCTCGTCGCGCCGAGCGACGTCGAAGCGGCCTCCTACCCCATCGATGCCAACGGCTTCAAGCCGATCCCGCTGGCAAAGCTGCCGTTCCCGTCGATCGTCGTCGCCAGCAGCAACGACGAGTACGTCGCCCCGGAGCGCGCGCGCATGTTCGCCAACGCGTGGGGGAGCAAGCTGGTGGAGATCGGGCCGGCGGGCCACATCAACGGCGGCAGCGGCTACGGTCCATGGCCGGAGGGCGAAGCGATGCTCGACGAATTCTGCCGCGACCTGAACCCGTAACGCCCGGGCGCGACGATGAACCCGGCGCGGGCCGGCGCGCTCGACGCGCGCTTCTCCCTCTACCTCGACCTCGCGCGCGCCTGCGCGGCGCTGGCCGTCGTGGTGGCGCACTTCGGCTATTTCCGCATCCTCGACGACGCCCAGATCGCCCGCATCCCCGACTTCGGGCGCGAGGCGGTGATCGCGTTCTTCGTGCTGTCCGGCTTCGTGATCGCCTACAGCGCCGAATACAAGAACCTGACGGCGAAGAGCTACGTCGTGGCCCGCGCGGCGCGCCTGTATTCCGTCGTGCTGCCGGTGCTGGCCCTGTCGTTCATCCTGGCAACGACCGTGCAGGACGTGCTGCACGTGCCCATCGAAGACACGTACGAACTGCGCCGCCCGTGGCTGTACGTGCCGTTCCACCTGGCCTTCCTGGGCGACGTATGGAGCTTCGTCGAACGGCCGCCCTGGCTGATCCCGTACTGGTCGCTCGACTACGAAGCCTGGTACTACGTGCTGTTCGGCGTCTTCCATTTCACGGCCGGCCGGCGCCGCTGGCTCGCCGCCGGCGCCGTGCTGGCCGTCGTCGGCCCGCGCTTGTGGCTGTTGCTGCCCGTGTGGCTGTCCGGCGTCGCGCTGTACCGCCTGCAAGGCCGCCTGGCGTTCGGCCCCGCCCTCGCCCGCGCCGGCTGGGCGCTCTCCATTCTCCTGATCGGACTGTGGGGCTGGCTCGATCCGGAACCTTGGCTGCGCGGCGTCGCCAACGGCCTGTGGCCCTTCCCCGGCATCCGCATGGGCAGCGCCGACCGCGTGCTGGCCGACTACGCCGTCATGCTGCTGGTGCTGCTGAATTTCGCCTGCGCGCGCCAGGCGCGGTTCGACGCCCTGCTCCGGCTGGCGCGCCCGATCCGCTTCCTGGCCGGGCATACGTTCACCCTGTACCTGTCGCATGGGATCGTGATCGGGCTGTGGCAGTCGCTGCTGCCGATCGAGCGCGGCGCGACGCACGAGATCCTCGCGATCGGCACCGCGATCGCCGTCGTGGCGCTGGCGCTGAATCCGTTCACGGAGGCGCTGCAGCGGAGACTGCGGCGCGTGTTCGACGCCGTCCTGTCGCTGGGTGCGCGCGGCCTGGGCCTGCGGGCCTGAATGCCGGGGTTGCCGCACTGGCGTAGGGTGGGCGGCCTCCGCCCACGCGGAAGCCGGCGATGTGCTGGCTTTCGCGTGGTCGGAAGCCGGCGATGTGCTGGCTTTCGCGTGGGCACGGGGTGCCCACCCTACGCCCGAATTCCGGCCACAAAAAAGCCGGGCAGTGCCCGGCTCTTCAGCAACGATTACTTGGCCGCCGTCGCCAGCAGCATCTCGTTGAGGCGCTTCACGAACGCCGCCGGATCCGTCAGGCTGCCGCCTTCGGCCAGCATGGCCTGGTCGAACAGGATGTGCGCCCAGTCGCCGAAGCGCGGGCTCGCGGCGTCCTCGTACTTCAGGCGCGTGACGAGCGGGTGGTTCGGGTTGATCTCGAGGATCGGCTTCGTTTCCGGGGCGTTCTGGCCGGCCGCCTTCAGCATGCGCACGAGGTTCGCGGACAGTTCGTGTTCATCAGCCACGAGGCAGGCCGGCGAATCCGTCAGGCGGAACGTGACGCGCACGTCCTTGGCCTTGTCGGCCAGCGCCCCCTTCATCTTCTCGACGAGGTCCTTGTACTGGGTCTCGGTTTCCTCGTGCTCCTTCTTCTCGGCCTCGTCCTCGAGCTTGCCCAGGTCCAGGCCGCCCTTCGCGACGGACACCAGTTCCTTGCCGTCGAAGTCGTTCAGGAACGACAGCATCCACTCGTCCACGCGGTCGGTCAGCAGCAGCACCTCGACGCCCTTCTTGCGGAAGATCTCCAGGTGCGGGCTGTTCTTCGCGGCGTTGTAGTTATCGGCCGTGACGTAATAAATCTTGTCCTGGCCTTCCTTCATGCGGCCGATGTAGTCGGCGAACGCCACGGTCTGGTCCGAGGAATCCGTGTGCGTGGAGGCGAAGCGCAGCAGCTTGGCGATGCGGTCCTTGTTGGTGGCGTCCTCGCCGATGCCTTCCTTCAGCACCTGGCCGAATTCCTTCCAGAAGGTGGCGTACTTGTCCTTGCCTTCCTGCTCCTCGCTGTTGGCCATTTCTTCCAGCATGCCCAGCACGCGCTTGGTCGAGCCTTCGCGGATCACGCGCACGTCGCGCGATTCCTGCAGGATCTCGCGCGAGACGTTCAGCGGCAGGTCGTTCGAATCGATCACGCCTTTCACGAAGCGCAGGTAGACCGGCATCAGCTGCTCGGCGTCGTCCATGATGAAGACGCGCTTCACGTACAGCTTGATGCCGCCGCGCTTGTTGCGGTCCCACAGGTCGAACGGGGCGTGGCCCGGCACGTACAGCAGCTGGGTGTATTCGCTGCGGCCTTCGACGCGGTTGTGCGTGTACGCGAGCGGCGGCTGGAAGTCGTGCGAGACGTGTTTATAAAACTCTTCGTACTGCTCTTTCGTGATGTCCGACTTCGAACGGGCCCACAGCGCGGACGCCTGGTTGACGGTCTCGAATTCGTCCTTGACGACGGTTTCCTTCTTTTCCTCGTCCCACTCTTCCTTCTTCATCACGATCGGCAGCGAGATGTGGTCGGAGTACTTGCGGATGATGGACTTCAGCTTCCACGACGACAGCAGCTCGTCCTCGCCTTCGCGCAGGTGCAGGATGATGTCGGTGCCGCGGTTGGTCTTCTCGATCTGCTCGACGGTGTAGTCGCCCTCGCCCGTCGATTCCCAGCGCACGGCATCCGCCGCATCGGCGCCCGCGCGGCGGGTCTCGACCGTGACGCGGTCGGCCACGATGAAGGCCGAATAGAAGCCCACGCCGAACTGGCCGATCAGCGCGGCGTCGGCCTGCTGGTCGCCCGACAGCTTGCTGAAGAATTCCTTCGTGCCCGACTTGGCGATCGTGCCCAGGTGCGAGATCACCTCGTCGCGGCTCATGCCGATGCCGTTGTCGGAAATGGTGACGGTTTTCGCATCCTTGTCGAACAGGACCTTGATCTTCAGTTCATGGTCGTTGCCGTACAGGCTGTCGTGGTTGATGGCCTCGAAGCGCAGCTTGTCGGCTGCGTCGGACGCGTTGGAAATCAGTTCTCGGAGGAAAATCTCCTTGTTCGAGTACAAGGAGTGGATCATCAGTTGCAGCAGTTGTTTGACTTCTGCTTGGAACCCAAGGGTTTCTTTTTCGGCCACGGCCATCTTATATCCTCGTTGATAACAGGGTTGGACAGACCGGACCGATATTGGGATACCAACAAGGATTTCAAGAGGAATTTTTGAGAGGCAAGAAAGCACTTTTTGGTATTGCACTGTCAAGACGCGCTGCTAGAATGTTTTTATTTCCTGAAAGGCAATAAGATGAGCGATGCGAAGGCAGTGGTCCGCCGGTATGTCGACGCGTTCAACCGCGGCGACCTGGCCACGCTGAAAACCCTGTTCGCCGAGGACGCGGAGATCCAGGGCGTGCTCGGCAAGGGCGTGTTCGAACGTGTCGAACCGATCTGGCGCCAGCTGATCGAAGGCTACGGCATCCAGCTGCGCATCGAAGAACTGATCGCGGAAGGCAACACCGTGGCGGCCCGCTTCACGGAAACGGGCACCTTCGTTCGCCCCGCGTTCGGCAACGAGCCCACCGGCAAGTCCTACGAACTGGTCGCCATGGAGTGGTTCGAGGTCGACGGCGACCGGATCGTGCGCCGCTGGGGCGCCCGCGACGCGGCCGCGCAGGCACGCCAGCTGGGCCTGGCCTGAACAGGGTAAAAAATTTTTCGGAGCGATGTCGAAACGGGGCGATGCCGTTCGTCGTAGGGATGGCAGCACCCACAACCACTCACGAAGGAGATTCATCATGACTCAACAAGTGCGTCCCATCCCCGAAGGCTTCCACACGATCACCCCGCACCTCGTCTGCAGCGGCGCGGCCGACGCGCTGACGTTTTACGCGCAAGCCTTCGGCGCCGTCGAAATGAGCCGCATGCCGGGCCCGAACGGCAAGATCATGCACGCGCAGATGCGCATCGGCGATTCGATCTTCATGCTGGCCGACGATTTCCCCGACTACGGCTGCGTCGGCCCGCTGGCCCTGAAGAACACGCCCGTCTACATCCACCTGTACGTGGAAGACGTCGACGCCGCCTTCGCCCGCGCCGTCGAAGCGGGCGCCAAGCCGATGATGCAGGTGGCCGACATGTTCTGGGGCGACCGCTACGGCCAGCTCGAGGACCCGTTCGGCCACCGCTGGTCGATCGCCACCCACAAGCGCGACATGACGCCCGAGCAGATGCGCGAAGAAATGGAAAAATCGATGAGCCAGACCTGCGCGGGAGCACAGCAATGAAATTCATGGTGATCGTCAAGGCCAGCGCGGCCTCGGAAGCCGGCGTCATGCCGAGCGAAAAACTGTTCACGGACATGGGCAACTTCAACGAGGAACTCGTCAAGGCCGGCGTCATGCTGGCCGGCGAGGGCCTGATGCCCAGCAGCAAAGGCGCCCGCATCCGTTTCAACGGCAACCAGCGCACCGTGATCGACGGTCCGTTCACCGAAACGAAGGAACTCGTGGCCGGCTTCTGGCTGATCGAAGTGGGTTCGAAGGAGGAAGCGATCGAATGGTTCAAGCGCTGCCCGAACCCGCACGAGGACGGCGAGAGCGAGATCGAAATCCGCCAGATCTTCGGACCCGACGACTTCGGCACGGACCTCCCGGCCGACGTGCGCGCGCAGGAAGACCGCCTGCGCGAACAAATGGCGGCACACTAAGGAGACCCCCATGCAGTTCATGCTCATCCGTACCGACAACGGCATGCGCGCCGCGGCCACCGACCCGCAGGCCGTGCTGGACGACCTGCTGCGCCGGCTGCCCGGCGGCCAGACGGCCACCGACGCGCCGCGCGCCCCCGCCCTCGCACTGGCGTTCGCCGCGGACGCCGAAGCCCGGCGCATGAAGCTCTGGCCCGGCGGCGAGGCCGTGACGTCCGGCCCCTTCCCGGCCGACGAACGCCTGCCGGCCGGCTTCGCCGTGTTCGAGGCGCCGTCGCGCGCCGCCGCGCTGGCATGGCTGCAGGCCAATGGCGTGATCTCCGCCAACGACGACGTCACCGTGGAATTGCGCGAGACGGGCTGCCCCGGCGGCTGCGCGGGCATCCCGCCCGGCGCCGCCGGCGACGACACGTGCTACGCGATCCTGCTGCGGTCCGACGCCGGCACCGAGCGCGACGCCATCCCGCTGCAGGAAAAGCTGGACCGGCTGAATGCGTTCAATGCCATCCACGCGGCGGCCGGCACCCTGCTGGCCGGCGACGGCCTCAAGTCCACGGCGCGCGGTGCCCGCGTGCGCGTGGCCAAGGGCGGCGCCAGCATCATCGACGGTCCGTTCGCGGAAGCCAAGGAATTGATCGCCGGCTTCTGGATGATCCGCGCGCCCTCGATCGATGCCGCCGTCGACTGGGCGCGCACGCTGCCCTATCCGACGGGGCCGGAGGTCGAAGTCGAGATCCGGCCCGTCGCGCTGATCGCGCCGCTCGGCAAGCACGCTTCGGTCGATGCGGCCGCGGCCCGGCTGCGCGAGGATGCCAGCGTGCGCGCCGAGCAGCTCGACGCCGCCCTGCGCGCCGAACTGGCCCCGCAACCGGCATGGGACCGTCCGTGACATGACGCGCGGCAGCGATACGGGCAAGGTCGTCGAAGCCGTCTGGCGGATGGAGTCGGCGCGCATCGTCGGCGCGCTGACCCGCATGCTGCGCGACCTCGGCCGGGCGGAGGAACTCGCCCAGGACGCGCTGCTGGAAGCGCTGGAGCGCTGGCCGGCGGACGGCGTGCCGGACCGTCCCGGCGCCTGGCTGATGCAGGTGGCCAAGCGGCGCGCCCTCGACCACCTGCGCCACCACGCCATGCATGCCAGCAAAGAAGGCGAGCTGAGCTGGGAGATGGACAACCTGCTCGCGGACGGCGGCAGTTTCCGCGACCCCGCCGAACTGGCCGCGCTGACGCAGGAGACGGCCGGCGAGATCGACGACGACGTGCTGCGCCTGATCTTCGTCTGCTGCCACCCGGTGCTGGCGGCCGAGGCGCGCGCGGCGCTGGCGCTGAAGCTGCTGGGCGGCCTCGCCACCGGCGAGATCGCCCGCGCCTTCCTCGTGCCCGAGGCCACCGTGGCCCAGCGCATCGTGCGCGCCAAGCGCACGCTGACGGAAGCGCGCGTGCCGTTCGAGGTGCCGCGCGGCGACGAACTCAAGCCGCGCCTCGCGTCCGTGCTGCAGGTGATCTACCTGATCTATAACGAAGGCTATTCCGCCAGCGCGGGCAACGAATGGCTGCGGCCCACCTTGTGCCGCGAGGCGCTGCGCCTGGGCCGCGTGCTGGCGGAACTGATGCCCGAGGAAGGCGAGGTCCACGGCCTCGTCGCGCTGATGGAAATCCAGTCCTCGCGCGAGCGCGCCCGCACGGGGCCGGACGGCGCGCCGATCCTGCTGATGGACCAGGACCGCTCGCGCTGGGACCGCCTGCTGATCGGCCGCGGGCTGGCCGCGCTCGATCGCGCGGGCCGGCTCGGCGCCCTCGGCCCGTACGCGCTGCAGGCCGCCATCGCCGCCTGCCATGCGCGCGCCCTGACGCCGGACGCGACGGACTGGGCCCGCATCGCCGCGCTGTACGACGCGCTGTCCCAGCTGACGCCGTCGCCCGTCGTCGAGCTGAACCGCGCGGTGGCGCTGGGCATGGCCTATGGCCCCGACGCGGGGCTCGCCCTCGCCGACGCGCTGCTGGACGTGCCGGCACTGCGCAACTACCACCTGCTGCCGAGCGTTCGCGGCGACCTGCTGGCGAAACTGGGCCGGCACGCGGAAGCGAAGGCGGAGTTCGAACGGGCGGCCAGCCTCACGCACAACGAGCGCGAGCAGGCGCTGCTGCTGGAGCGGGCGCGGTCGAGCGCACTGCTGGAAAAATAAACCGTGGACAAAATCGACCTCAAGAAAGACCTCAAGCATCTTTACCAGCCGTCCGCGCGCGCCGTCGTGCAGGTCGACGTTCCCGCGTTCCGCTACGTGATGATCGATGGCGCGGGCGATCCGAACACGTCGCCGCACTATGCGCGGGCCGTGGAAGCGCTGTTTTCCGTGTCCTATACGGCCAAGTTCATGGTCAAAAGGGGACCGGCGGGCATCGACTACGCGGTGATGCCGCTCGAAGGCCTGTGGTGGTCGGACGACATGTCGTCCTTCGTCAGCAACGACCGGACGAAGTGGCAATGGACGATGATGATCCACCAGCCGGCATTCGTGGACGAATCGCTGTTGCGCGACGCAATGGCGGAAGTGAAGCGCAAGAAAGGGCTGGACGCCGTCGATGCGCTGCGCATCGAACATTTCACGGAAGGCCTGTGCGCCCAGACCCTGCACGTCGGCCCGTTCACGGAGGAAGGCCCGACGATCCAGCGCGTGCACGACTTCATCGAGGCGCGCGGCCGCCTCGCCGGCAAGCACCACGAAATCTATTTGAGCGACATCCGCCGCGCCGATTCGGCCCGGTGGAAGACGATCATCCGCCAGCCGATGGCGTAGGCGCCACGAACGGCGCCAGTGCCTGCTCGGCCGCGGCCGGGTCGACGGCGCGCGCCTGCAGCGCATGCAGGGCGGCGGCCACGTCGGCCCTGCGGGCGCTGTCGTGCAACAAGGCCTGGTTGTCGGCCATGGCGCGCAGCAGCTGGGTCGTGAGGCGGTCCAGTTCGGGGCGGATGGTCTTCGCCAGGTCGGGCGCGTCGTCGAAGCGGCCGGCGCCTTCGGCCTGCCACTGAAGGTACAGCGCGCGCTGCACCGTCTTGGAGGCTTCGATCTGCGCCCGGAACACGGTGCGTACCCACGCCTCCGGCAGGCCCAGCGTGGCCCCCTGGCGCACCGCCGCGGCGATGACCTGTTCCTCGCGCGGCAGGTCTTCGATGGCCGCCTTCGCATTCCACTTGGCGCGCGCCACGTCCTGCGCCAGCAGCAGGCGCTGGTCGATCGCCTGGCGCAACGGCTCCAGCCCCCACGGGAACGCCAGCCAGCGCTCCAGCCGCTTCGGCACGTCGCCGTTGTCCAGGCGTTGCTGCAGCCAGCGGTCGACGTACGCCTTCAGCGCCGTGTCGCGCGGCAGCAGGATGGCCTTGTCCACCTTGTCGAACGGCGCCTCCGGATGCACCGCGCACAGCTGCGGATGCAGGCGCTGCTGCAAACGCGTTTCGATGGCGTCCGTCATCATCAGGTCGGCCGCACCGCTGACGATCTGGCCGAAGATGGTGACATTGTCCGGGTACACGGTCAGCCGGGCGCGCGGCGCGTGGGCGCGGGCAAAGCGTTCGTTCGTGCCGCCCGGATTGACGATCAGCCGCACCTCCGGCCGGTCGATCTGCGCCAGCGTCTGGTACCGGGCGACGCTGTCGCAGCGCGTGATCGGCGTCTTGCCGTCGTGCAGATAGGGCACCGAAAACAGCGCCTGCCGTTGCCGCTCGGCCGTCACCGACACGCCGCTCAGTGCGAGATCGAATTTATCGGCGCCCAGGTCGGCCATCAGCGTCGGCCAGGTCGTCGGCACCAGTTGCAGCCGCACGCCGAGCGAGCGCGCCAGGTCGCCCGCCAGCTCCACATCCATGCCGATGAAGTCGCCGCCAGCCTGCAGGTAGCTGAAGGGCTTGTAGTCCCCGGTACTGCCCACCCGCAGCACGCCGCGCGCGGCGATGTCGTCCAGCCGGCCGGCCTGCGCCGGCGTCAGTGCGGCTGTCAGCAGGACGGCCATCCAGGCTCCATGAATCGTTGCTGCGCGCATGCTGTTCCTTTGTCTGTCCGTGGCGGACCGCGCAGCGTAGGATAAGCGAATAGGCCTGTCAAGCCGGGCCGAGCGCTGCCCCGAGCCCGTCGAACACGAACGCCGTGAACACCCGGATCCGCTGCACGCGCCTGAGGTCGGGATGCGTGAGGATCCACACGTCCGTATCGAGCGCGGGATCGGGATCGGCCAGCCGGACGAGCCCCGGCCGCGCATCCGCCAGCAGGCATAGCAGCATACCGGCGCCCAGGCCCGCCTCGACGGCCGTCACCATCCCCAGCAGGGAGTCGACGCTGGCGGCGTATCGCTCCGCCGGCACGTGCTCGCGCAGCCAGCGGGCCTGGCGCAGGTGCGCGAGGCTGTCGTCGGGCGCAATCCAGTCATGGTCTCCCTGCGGCCGCAGCGCCAGATAGGCCGTCGATGCGTACGGCGCCGTGCGCAGGATGCCGGCCTTGCGGCCCACGAGATTGTCCGGCGGCGTGTTCGACGGCCGGATGGCGACGTCCGCATCGCGCTTCGACAGATTCAGGAAACTGTTGTTGACCGTGATCTGCAACTGGATGCCCGGATAGCTCGCGCGGAAATCCGACAGCACCGGCAGCAGCACGGCCATCAGGGTATCGGTCGTGGTGACGCGGATCGTGCCCCGCAGCGCCGCATCCTGGCCGCCCAGTTTCCGCTCGATGTCCTGCATGCCCTCGCCGATCGGCGCCAGCAGGGCCTGCAATTCCTCGCCGCTGGCCGTCAGCACGTAGCCGGTCTGGAAGCGCTCGAACAGGCGCACGTCGAGCGCGGTCTCCAGTTTGTCCAGCCGGCGCAGCACCGTCGAGTGACTTTGTCCGAGCCGGCGCGCGGCGGCCGAGACGGACCCGCTACTGGCCACCGCCAGGAAGTATTGATAGTCGTCCCAGTCCATGGATGTGCAAAAACGGACAAGTAATGTCCGAAATGATCGAATGTTCAGCCATTCTTGCACAAGCTACGCTGTTCCTGTCAATCACAGGAGGACAGCATGGTCACCGCTTATGTCGCCGACACCCCGAACGGCAGAAAACTCATCATCGCGCTGGAAGAACTCGGCCTGGACTACCAGGTCCGCCACGTCGACCTCGGCGCCGGCGAGCAGTTCGCGCCCGAATTTTTAAACATCAGCCCCAACAACAAGATCCCCGCGCTCGTCGACGAACGCACGGGCCAGAGCCTGTTCGAATCGTGCGCGATCCTGTTCCACCTCGGCCGCGCCACGGGCAAGCTGATCCCCGACACCGACGCCGTCCTGCAATGGCTGTTCCTGCAGGCGGCCAGCGTCGGGCCGATGCTGGGCCAGCTATGGTGGTTCCGGCACGCCGCGCCCGAACGCAACGACATGGCGCTGGAGCGCTACACGCGCGAGACGCAGCGACTCTACGGCGTGATCGAACGCCGGCTCGCCGTCTCGGCCTGGATCGCGGCGGACGAGTACACGATGGCGGACATCGCGTTCTACCCCTGGCTGGCCACGTACGACGAACTGGGCATCGACATGCGCGCGTACCCGCACGTCGACGCGTGGCTGCGCAGGATCGCGGAGCGCCCGGCCGTCGTGCGGGCCCGGCTCAAGATGCGGCAGGACTGACATGGCCGCATGGACGCAATTGTTCGCGGCCGGCGTGCTGGAGGTCGTAATGGCCTTCGCGCTCAAGGCCTCCGCGGGCGTCACCCGACCCGCGCCTTCCCTGCTGGCGGTGCTCGCCGCGCTGGGCAGCATCTGGCTGCTGGCCGCCGCCGTGCGCACGCTGCCGCTCGCGATTGCGTATGCGGTGTGGACCGGCATCGGCGCCCTCGGCGTCAGCCTCGTCGGCGTGGCTATCTTCGCCGAGACGCTGTCGCCGGCGCGGATGTTGTGCATGGCGCTCGTCTTCGGCGGGATCGCGGGTCTCAAACTACTGGAGCAAGCATGAACTCGATTTATATTCTCATCGCCTTCCTCGCGGGCTGCGGCCTGCCGTTGCAGGCGGCTGCCAACGCGCGCCTGGGCAAGGCCGTCGCGAGTCCGTTCGCCGCGGCGACCCTGCAATTGTTCGTCGCCACCGTCCTGCTGTTCCTGGCCGTCACCGCCGGCGGCGCCCTGCCCGCGCTGGGCCGTCTCGGCCAGGCCGAGTGGTGGCAGCTGCTGGGCGGCCTCGCCAGCGCCCTGTATGTCGTCGCGGGGATCGTGTTCATCCCGCGCATCGGCGCCGTCACCACGATCGGGCTGTTCATCGCGGGGCAGGCGTTCACGTCGCTGCTGCTGGACGGTGCCGGCCTGCTGGGCGTCGTCCGGCGCGCGCCCGGACCGTACACGTGGGTGGGCGCCGTGTGCGTCGCCGCGGGCATCCTGCTGATCGTGCGTGGGCAGCGCCCCGCCGCTGGCGCCCCGCCCCGCCGCATCAAGCCCGCGTGGGTGGCGGCGGCCGCGCTGTGCGGCGGCGTGCTGCCCGTCCAGGGCGCGCTCAACGCGGCGGTGGCGCGGACAGTGGGTGCGCCGCTGGTCGTGTCGCTCACGAGCTTCGCCGTGGCGACGGCGGGCATGGCGACCGTGCTCGCCCTCGTCATGGCCCTGAAGCGCAACGAACGGCCGCGCCTCGGCGGACTGTGCGCCGTGCCGTGGTGGGCGTGGCTGGGCGGACCGGTGGGCGTGTGCTATGTCACGACCGTCTTCCTCGCGCTCCCGGTGATCGGCGCGGCCGCGACGGTCGGCTTCACGATCGCGGGGCAGCAGGTGGTGGCGATCCTGATCGACCGGTTCGGCCTGTTCGGCCTGCCGCAAAGCGCCGTCTCCCGCATCCGGCTCGCCGGCGCGCTGGTGCTGCTGGCCGGCGTCGTGTCGATCAAGCTTCCCTGAGCCCTACGCCAGCTCACGCTCGAGGAAGCGCCACGCAGCCTCATCCTCGAGCGCCGCGACGTTCAGCCGCAGCTTCGTGGACGGCAGCTGGTTCGGCGAGAACAGGCTGCCCGGCGCCAGCAACAAGCCCTCGTCCATCGCGCGCGCCGCGAGCACGTTGGTATCGCGGCCGCAGTCGGCCCACGCGAACATGCCGGCCGTCGGCGCCGGCTCCAGCGTCATGCCGAGCGCCTCGATGCGGCGCAGCACCGGCGGGCGCACGGCGTCCAGGCGGGCGCGGATGCGGTCCAGGTGCTTGCGGTACACGCCCTCGGACAGGATCTTGTAGACCACCCGTTCGCCCAGGTCGCTCGTGCTCAAGGTGGCCAGCATCTTGCGGTCGGCCAGGCGCTGCGCGATGTCGCCCGACGCCGCGATGAAGCCCACGCGCAGGTTCGCCGCCAGCGATTTCGAAAAGCCGCCCAGGTAGATCACGCGCTGCAGCTGGTCCAGCGCCGCGAGCCGGGTGGCGGGCTGCGAGCCGCCCGGGTGCAGGTCGCAATAGATGTCGTCCTCCACCATCGTGATGTCGTGGCGCTCCGCGATGCGCAGGATCTGGAAGGCCTTCGCGGCCGACAGCGACGTGGAACTGGGGTTGTGCAGCACCGAGTTGATGATGTACAGGCGCGGCTTGTGCAGCGCCGCCAGCGTCTCGAACTCGGCCAGGTCCGGGCCGTCCGCCTGGCGCCGGATGCCGACTACCTTCAGCCCCATCGCGGCGAACGAGCCGAACATCAGGAACCAGGCGGGATCGTCGACGAACACGGTATCGCCGGGGCGGCAGAATTCGCGCGCGACGAGGTCCAGGCCCTGCGTCACGCCGAGCGTCGTCACGAATTGTTCGGGTGCGACCGCGATCTCGAGTTCGGCCAGCTTGCGCTGCAATTGTTCACGCAGCGGCGCGTACCCCTGCGGACTGGCGTAGTTCAGCAGCACGCTGCTGTTCTGGCGGCTGACGGCGCGCAGCGCGTTGGCGACGCCCTGCCCGTCCAGCCAGGCCGTCGGCAGCACGCCGGCCGCGCTCGTCGGCTGGCCCGGCATCTGGCGGAACATGTGGCGGATCAGCCAGACGACGTCCAGCGCGCGTTTTTCCAGCGCATCGGCGATGTCCGGATCGTCGCGGCGCAAGGCCGTGTTCAGCGGCGCGCGCTCGCGCACGAAGAAGCCGGCGCCGCGGCGCGATTCCAGGTAGCCCTGCGCGACGAGGCGGTCGTAGCTGGCCACGACGGTGAACGGCGAGACGCCGTGCGCGGCGGCAAAGCGGCGGATCGAGGGCATGCGCGCGCCCGCGCGCAGCTGCTTGTCGTCGATGCGTGCGCTGATCATCCGGACGATCTGGTCGGCCAGCGGTTCGCCGGAATCGCGTGACAGCAATGTCGGTATCGTTGTATCGGTCATTTGGCCATCACAGTGCGCAAAGGATATCGGTAAGTGTATAGGGACTGTACTGCTCACCCGGTCTAGCATACCTCCGACCAAGGCTTGCTGCAACGACAACCGGAGAACTTATGCGTCCCACCACACTCACCCCGACAACGACCGTCGGCCCAGCGTCCGACGAAGCGCGCGGCATGCTGCTCGGCCTGATCGGCGTCGCCATCTTCAGCCTCACTCTGCCGTTCACGCGGCTCGCGGTGCGCGAGCTCGATCCGCTGTTCCTCACGCTGGCGCGCGCGCTGGGCGCCGCCGTGCTGGCGGCCGGCTGGCTGCGGATGCGCCGCGTCGCGTGGCCGGGACGCGCGGCGCTGCGGCCGCTGGTCATCGTGGCGCTCGGCTGCGTGCTCGGGTTCCCGCTGCTCAGCTCGATCGCGATGCGCAGCGTGCCGGCATCGCACGGCGCCGTGCTGGCGGGCATGCTGCCGCTGGCGACGGCGCTGTACGCGGCGCTGCGCGGCTATGAACGGCCGTCGAACGGGTTCTGGCTCGTCGCGCTGCTCGGTTCCGGGCTGGTCGTCGCGTTCGCGCTGCGCCAGGGCGGCGGCGCGTTGCAGGCGGCCGACCTGCTGATGTTCGGCGCCATCGTCTCCGCCGCGGCCGGGTATGCGGAAGGCGGCCGCCTGGCGCGCACGCTGGGCGGACAGGAAACCATCTGCTGGGCGCTCGTGCTCGCCGCCGTTCCGGCCGCGGTCCTGCTGCTGGCCTTGGAGGGCGAGCAGATCGGCCGCCTGGACACCGTCGGCCCGGCCAGCTGGCTCGGGTTCGGCTACATCACCGTCGGCTCGATGTTCATCGGCTTCTTTTTCTGGTACCGCGGCCTGGCGCTGGGCGGCGTGGCCCGCGTGGGGCAGGTGCAGCTGCTGCAGCCGTTCCTGTCCCTCGCCGGCGCCGCTGTGCTGCTCGGCGAAACGCTCACGCTGGCCAACGTCGGCTTCGCCCTGGCCGTGATCGCGACCGTCGCACTCGGCCGGCGCATGCAGGTGAGGCGATAATGGATATGCACGCCACGCTGCCCACGCCCGCCGGCAAGTCGTACAATAACGGCTTTCTTTTCAAACAACCCTGGGGAATCCATGTCCGTCTACGACAAACTCAACGCACTGAACATCACCCTCTCGGCACCGGCGACGCCGGCGGCCGCCTACGTCATGTATGCGCAGACCGGCAACCTGGTCTTCCTGTCCGGCCACATCAGCAAGAATGCGGACGGCACGGTGAATACCGGCATCCTGGGCCGCGACAAGACGACGGAACAGGGCAAGGCGGCGGCGCGCGCCGTGGCGGTCGACCTGATCGGCACGCTGCAGGCGGCGGTCGGCGGCGACCTGAACCGCGTGAAGCGCATCGTCAAGGTGATGAGCCTGGTCGCGTCGACGCCGGACTACACGGAACAGCACCTCGTCACGAACGGCTGCTCGGAACTGCTGGGCGAAGTGTTCGGCGACGCCGGCAAGCACGCGCGCTCGGCCTTCGGCGTGGCCTCGCTGCCCCTGGGCGCCTGGGTCGAGATCGAACTGATCGCCGAAGTGGCGTAAGCTGTCACCCGGCAGTACACATTTAACCGGAGCATGTCCACCAGGCGTGCTCCTCTATCGAGAGAGCTGCCTACCCGGCGTGCTTTATAATGGCCGACGCACCATCGTGGCCCTTCCTGTGAGACCAGTATGAAAATCGAAAATCCCAATCCCATCCAGTGGCAGTTCTCGGAGCGCGCCCAGCAACTGCAAAGCTCGGCGATCCGCGAGATCCTGAAGATCACCCAGCGTCCGGAAATCATTTCGTTCGCCGGCGGCCTGCCCTCGCCCGCCACCTTCCCCGTCGAACGCATGAAGGCGGCCTACGACAAGGTGCTCAGCGACAACGGCAAGCAGGCGCTGCAGTACGGCCCGACGGACGGCTACGCGCCGCTGCGCGAATGGGTGGCGAACTACCTGTCCACGGAAGGCAGCAAGATCGTGCCGGAACAGATCCTGATGGTGTCCGGCTCGCAGCAGGCCCTCGACCTGCTGGGCAAGGTCCTGATCGACGAAGGTTCGCGCGTGCTGGTGGAAACCCCCAGCTACCTCGGCGCGCTGCAAGCCTTCTCGGTCTACCGTCCGGAATTCCGGTCGGTGGAGACGGATGACCACGGCCTCGTGCCGTCGTCGATCGAGCCGCTGGCCAAGGGTGCGCGTCTGCTGTACTCGCTGCCGAACTTCCAGAACCCGACCGGCCGCTCGCTGTCGATCGAGCGTCGCCGCGAACTGGTGGAAACCTGCGCCCGCCTCGGCCTGCCGCTGATCGAGGACGATCCGTACGGCGCGCTGTCGTACAAGGGCGAGCCGATGCCGCGCATGCTGTCGATGAACCCGGACGGCGTCATCTACATGGGCTCGTTCTCGAAAGTGCTGACGCCGGGCATCCGCCTGGGCTATGTCGTCGCCCCGCTGCCGCTCGTGCGCCGCCTCGAGCTGGCCAAGCAGGCCGCCGACCTGCACACCGCGACGCTGACGCAGATGGTCGTGCACGAAGTCGTCAAGGACGGCTTCCTGAACGAACACATCCCGACCATCCGCAGCCTGTACGCCAACCAGTGCCAGGTAATGCTGGACGCGATGGCCGAGCAGTTCCCGGAAGGCGTGACGTGGACCCGTCCGGAAGGCGGCATGTTCATCTGGGTGACGCTGCCGAAGCACATCGACGCCATGAAACTGCTGGACCAGGCGATCGCCGCCCGCGTCGCATTCGTCCCGGGCGCGCCGTTCTACGCCAACAAGCCGGAAACGAACACGCTGCGCCTGTCGTTCGTGACGGTGCCGCCGGAGCGCATCCGCGAAGGCATTGCCACCCTCGGCAAGCTGATCAAGGATCAGATGTAATGCCTGGCCTGCCCGGCGGCCCGTATGCCGCCGGGCATCAACAATTGTTGAACAGATCAGACAATTGTCAGTTGCGCAAAAGTTACAAATTTTTCCAGTTGTAAAAGAACTTATTGCCCCATGTCAGCTCTGCGGGTGTATGATTTTGCACGCAATATAAACGTGCAGTCCCCGCAAAGCACCGTATGACCAACCCAGCGACCGTGCCGCTTGCCGACCCGCGCAAGCCCGCCATCCTCATCGTCGACGATGCGCCCGACAACCTCGGCGCGCTGCGTTCGATGATGCTGCGTCAAGGCTACCAGACGTTCGTCGCCACTTCCGGCGACCGCGCGCTGGACATCGCCCAACGCGTCAAGCCGGACCTGATCCTGCTGGACATCGTCATGCCCGGCATCGACGGCCTGGAGACGTGCCGGCGCCTGAAGGCGCATCCGGCCACGACGCGCATCCCAGTGATTTTCATGAGCGCGCGCGGCGAGACGGAAGACATCGTCGCCGGCTTCGACACGGGCGCCGCCGACTACATCCCGAAACCTCTGCGCCTGGAAGAAGTATGCGCCCGCGTGCGCGCCCAGCTGCGCCTGCGCAGCGGCAGCGACACCCAGTCGGAGCAGACCGACCGCCTGCGCATGATCGTCAACAGCATGGACCAGGGCCTCTTGATCGTCGAGGGCTGCGGCCGCGTGCAGTACGCGAACCCGGCGTGCGACCGCTACCTGGGCTATGCGCCCGAGGAACTGGTCGGCCAGTCGCTGAAGGACCTGCTGGACTGCCACGAACCCGGCTGCTGCGAAGGCCTCGATGCGATGACCTATGGCACGCGCGAGGTGAAGATCCGCCACCGCGACGGCGCCTTGCGCGCGATGGACCTGACGATGACGCCGATGCACGCGGCGGACGGCCTGTTCGTCGTCCTGCTGCACGACATCACGCACCACAAGCAATCCGAGGACGCGCTGCAGCGCGCCGCGCTGCTGGACCCGCTGACGAAGATCGCCAACCGGCGCCACTTCGACGCCTTCCTGGACAAGGAATGGCACCGCGCCATCCGCAACGCCCAGCCGCTGTCGCTGGTCGTGCTGGACGTCGACCACTTCAAGCTGTACAACGACACGCTGGGCCATGCGGCGGGCGACGTCTGCCTGCAGAAGGTCGCGCAGACCCTGCAGGACCACGCCGCGCGCCCGACCGACCTCGCGGCCCGCTACGGCGGCGAGGAATTCGTGCTGCTGTTCGCGGAAACGCCCGCGGAAAGCGCGCTGCGCCTGGCGGAGATGATCCGCGCGGCCGTCGCGGCACTGGAAATCCCGAACCCGCGCTCGACGACGTCGACCTGGCTCACGGTGTCCGTGGGCGTGGCGACGATCGTGCCGACGCAGCTCGATGCGATCGACAACCTGTTCGTGTGCGCGGACCGCGCCATGTATGCGGCCAAGGCCGGGGGGCGCAATCGGGTGGAGGCGACCATCGTCGGGGCGGCGTGGGACGTGGTGCAGGATGCGGCGTTGTATTGACTCCATCGTGAATTTACCGTGAACAGCCTTGGCGACTGGGTATTCTTCATCGTTATCGTCTTGTATCCATACTGGATGGCGCCGGCGCTGGTGCTGCTCAACTGGCTATTGACCCGCTATCTCGGGACGGGTTTGTCGCGCGCTCCAATCGTCGCCACTAACCTCGCCATCTCGCTCCTGCTGCTCGGCCCGATCAAGGAGCGCGGCGGCAGTTTCGTGCTCATGGGCGATTTTCACTATCCGTGGTATCTCGGCGGGTTCAACCTGACAATGGACAACGTATCGTGGTTTGGCTTGCTGACAGTGTGCGCCGTGTCAGCGGTCACTACCCTGGCAACGCTGTCCAATCCGAAGCTCAGGATTGCGCGTAGCAATGCGCATCCAGCCGATCATCGAGCGCCATAGCTGCGCTACGTTCCGGACGGCGAACATTGCAATTCGCCTCCCAAGAGATGTCATCTTTAGACTCTGGAATTCCTTCATCATTGCAGCAAGTACCGCAGTATGCGCCTCGGCTAACGCAATGTAGCGTGCGCACCGTTGGGCGCGTTTGAACACCGGTGATCGTGATAAGCTGGGAATGGGACCGCTGTTCAACGTGGATTAGTCAGGTTCCAGCCAGCCGCTATATCGTGGCGCACTTCCCCGTCCAGCCCTGGTTGGTGGCAAGATAAAGAGTTCTGGTTGCCTGTCATCGAAAGAAATACAAGCGTTGTTTATCGATGATTAACGTCAGCGCAATAGTCAGGGAAAACAAATGTTTATAAGTTCAAAAAGCTATCTGACTGAAGTGAAAAAAATCACTCAAGGGCTGGAGCGCCTTGATATCGCAGTAGCGTTCTGGGGCGAAGGCAGTGATGAGCTGATCTTGCAATCGACGAACAAAATGGCGCGCATCGTGTGTAACCTTGCGAGTGGCGGCACGAATCCTGGGCCGATACGCAGGTTGATCGACCGAAATGTTCAAGTCAGGCAACTGGACGAATTGCATGCCAAGGTCATCGTCGGCGACAACTCGGCCATTGTTGGCTCGGCGAACCTGTCGACCAACGGCCTGCAGTTGGAAGCCGGTGAATCGACCGGTTGGACCGAAGCGGGCGTACTGGTCCATTCCGCCGACGAGCTGCGGGATATTTCGGAGTGGTTCGAAGCCATATGGGAACGCACCCGGGCGATTGCGCCCTCTGACCTCGACAAGGCAGAAGAAGCCTGGAAACTGCGACGCCTTGCGCGTCCCAAGACGCAGCAGGCAGAGACCCTGTTTGATTTGTCACCGCGCGAGGTGAAGGATCGACGCATCTTTTTGCTCATTTGGAGCGAGGGCGCATCCGAAGGCGCGAACGAGGCATTCGACGCGCTTATATCGCAAGCCCAACAGCAGGGAGTGCTTGACCATGTAATCCTGAACAAATTAAGTTTTTATGAGGACTTGGCCGAGGTGCCGGACGATGCCACGATTATCAGCTTTCAGCGGCATGCGAAAGGCAAATATAGCTGCGACGGTATATGGCAGCGCAAGAGCGAATTTGACGTGCCTGCAAGCGCGGTGCATGCCGGTCTTCAGATCGTGTTCGAAAAAGACCAGGTCCTTGGTATAAAGACAGGTCGCAAAAAAGACCTGGAAAAGGTGTTGCGTCCCGTTCTGGACAGTTTGCTGGATGAGTTTGCGGGGAAATATGGTGGGGCGATGATTCCGTTCGACCGGGTGCTGGAGAAACTGGGACGATAAGGCTGCGAACGGCTTGTCTTGTCGATACCAAACATGCCTCACTCCGAGCGACTCATCGCTCTCTCCAGCAACTGTCTTCGCATCTTCATGAATATAGCGGGTCAGCGTTATTGATCGTACCGCCAGAATGATGAGTCAATCGAGGATTGGTTCCGGGTTGAACTGATTCTCAACAATCGTTTTCTTGAAGAAACGAGCCATTTCCGCCAAAGGGTATTGCGAAAACCGAGCCGTCCGGAGGTGTTTGCACTTCTCGATCGGCGCAAGCGATTTGTCGGGCGGGCAGATGCCAAAGAGTTCCAGATGCGCGAGCGCCGGGAGTGCCGCCAGCGGCTCGAGCGAGCGGATGGTCGTCGTCTTTCCGGAGGCGTCCCAGCTCGGGAGCGTCGACAGCGATAACGACGTCAACTGCGTCAGCCTGGCCAACGGTCCGATATCGTCCACCTTGGGCATGTGCACGATACGCAGTAAGCGCAGCTTTTCGAGCCCGGCAAGAAATTCGAACGACGTATCCGGGAACGTGGCGATCACGAGTTGTTCCAGGTGCCGCAGTTCGGCCAGCGGCGCGAGACTCGTATATCGGCAATGCCATACCGTGGCACGGCGCACGGCCTCGGGATCCGCAACGGGCGGGAATGCGCGGCCCGGGTCCCGCATCAGCTCGAGGTGTTCCATCACGACTCGAAGCGGTCGACGAGCTTGACCAGCAGTTCGAGCTCGGCGGCGGTGCCGGCGTCCCCTTCCAGCTCGTCGATGCGGTGACGGACCAGATAGTATTCCTTCGCATTCCTGATCTTCGATCGCTCGACGATCGCCGCCAGCAGCGCGTCGTCATGCCTGAAGAAATCGGGATAGTTGGCGGCGATCGCCTTGTGCAGCGCGTCCAGGATGTCCGCGCGTTTGGCGCAGCCTTCCGCGCGCAGCGCCATCGGCAATTCGCGCAAGCCCTGCTCCATGCCGGAGGCCAGTTGCGACGTCCGTGTCCCTGCCGCAAGCGCCTGTTCGTAGGTGCGCTTCGTGGTCTCCCACGACGCAACGAGCATGGCGGCAAGCGGATCGTCGATGCCGGCGAGCGCCTGAGTGAACTGGTCGTACGCTGCAAACAGGCGTTCGTATTTGGTCTTTGTCGTAGTCATCACCGCTCAGGATACCCCGTAATCGCCGCAATCTCACGATACAACGGCTGCAACTGCCGATACATCTTCAAATAAACCTGCCGGTACAGCCGCTCGTACACGTCGCGGTGCGCCGGCACGGGCTCGAACACCCGCCCCACCCGCGTCATCGCGCCGATCGCCGTCGCGAAATCGCTGTGCAGCCCGAGCCCCACGGCCGCGTCGATGGCGGCGCCCAACCCTGACGTTTCGTACACGTGTGGCCGCGCGGTCGGCAGGCCGAAGATGTCGGCCGTCAGCTGCATCGCGCAATCGCTCTGCGAGCCGCCACCGGACACGCGCAGTTCCGTGATCGCCACGCCGCTTCTCTTTTCGATGCGCTCCTTCCCTTCGCGCAGCGCGTATGCGAGGCCCTCGAGGATCGCGCGGTAGACGTGCGCCCGCGTGTGCACGTCGCCGAAGCCGACGATGGCCCCCTTCGCCTCGCGGCCCGGCACGCGGATGCCGGGCGTCCAGTACGGCTGCAGCATCAGCCCCATCGATCCCGGCGGAACGGAGCTCGCCAGCTGGTCGAACAGCTGCTCGGGCGCGACGTCTTCCGCCAGCGCGCGCTGCTGCTCGCGGTGGCCGAACTGCTCCTTGAACCAGTTGACCATCCAGTAGCCGCGGAACACCTGCACCTCGCTGCTGTACGCGCCGGGGATCGCGGCCGGGTATGGCGGCAGAAACGGCGTCACCTCGACGTAGCGCGTGCCCGTCGTGTTGATCGTGGCCGTCGTGCCGTAGCTGAGGCAACCCACGTGCGGCTCGCGGCAGCCGGCGCCGATCACTTCGCACGCTTTATCGGCCGCTGCGGCCAGCAACGGCGTGCCGGCCGGGATGCCGGTCGCGTCGGAAGCTGCGCGGCCGATCTCGCCCAGGTGCTCGCCCGGCTCCACGAGCTCCGGCAGCATGCGTGGTTCGACGGCCAGCGCCTCCCACTTCCAGTCGCGCGGTCCGGCCCAGCGGCGGCGCCTGTAATCGAACGGGACGTAGGCGACCTGCGAACCGGACGAATCCGCGAAGCGTCCGCACAGCCGCCAGTTCAGGTAGCCGGACAGCAGCAGGAATTTGTCGGTCGCGGCCCACACGTCCGGCTCGTGCGCGCGGATCCAGTTGATCTCCGCTTCGCCGCGGAAGTAATCGATGGTGCCGTCCACGCGCGCCAGCTTGAACGCGGTGCGCCACCACCACGACATGAGCGGCACCGTGTCCGTGTGGCGCTGGTCGAGCCACGTGATCGCGGGCCGCAGCGGCCGGCCGTCGCGGTCGAGGTTCACCACCGTGCCGCGCTGCGTCGTCACGGCCACGCCGGCGATGGCGTCGCGGCGCACGCCCGGCTGCGTCCACAGGCCCTGGCACGCGCGGCACAGCGCCTGCCAGTAATCCTCCGGATCGTGCTCGGCCCAGCCGGGCTGCGTGGAAAAATACGGGTCCAGCATCACCTGCGATTTGGCGACGATGTTCCCGGCGAGGTCGAACAGCAGCGCGCGCACGCTCTGGGTGCCGTTGTCGATGGCGAGGATCGTTGTCGTATCAGTCTTCATGAGGCAGGCCGTGGTGTCGAGTCCAATGCGCGCGGTAGGCCGCGTCTTCCTGCGCCCAGCGGGCGTCGTCCCAGCCGAGTTCCGGCTGGCAGATGGCGCGGATGCGGTCCATGTGGGCCGTCGCGCCGTCGCGCAGCAGCAGGCCGAGACGCGTGCGGCGCAGCAGCAGGTCGTCCAGGTGGAGAACGGCTTCGCGGCGCGCGGCCCAGCGCAGCTCGGCCCACGCCGTTTCCGTGCCGGGGATGCGTTCCAGTTCGCCCGGCCGTGCCGCGTCCAGTAGCGCGGCCGCGCAGGCGCCATAACGGCCGAGGAGGCGCCGCGGTACACCCGCGCCGGCGTGCGGCACTGGCGCAAACACGGCGCACGCATCGAGCGAATCGTCCCAGCCGGATAACTGCTGTTTCACCAGCCGCAGCGCATCGAGCGCAATGGCGCGGAACGTCGTGAGCTTGCCGCCGGCGATGGCAACCAGTCCAGGACGGCTCCACGCGACATGCTCGCGCCCTTCCTGCGACGGCGCACCGCCCTCCTTGCCCGCGATGACGGGGCGCACGCCCGCGTAAGTCGACAGGATGTCCTTGTCGGTTAGTTGCAGGTGCGGGAACTGCGCCTGCAGCGCCGCCATGAGGTAATCGACTTCCGCGCGCGTGATGCGGGCCGCGCGCTCCATGCTCTCCGCGTGATCGAGGTCCGTCGTGCCGACCAGCGTCGCGCCCTCCCACGGAAACGCGAACACGGGCCGGCCGTCGTGCGGATGCATCAGGCTGACGGCGCGTGCCAGCGGCAGCCGCCATGCGGGCAGCACGAGATGGCTGCCGCGCAGGGGACGCAGGCGCGGGCCTTCGCCGTGCAAGGGTCCGGACCACGCGCCCGTCGCATCGACGACGACCCGTGCGCGCACCTCGTAATCCTTGCCGTCGGCGGCGAGCACCGCCCCGCACACGCGGTCACCAATACGGGACAGCTCACGCGCGCCGAGGTAGTTGACGGCCGCCGCGCCATGATCGAGCGCCTCGCGCAGCACGCGCAGCACGAGGCGGGCATCGTCCGTGCGCGCGTCCGTGTAGACGATGCCGCCCGCGAGACCGTCGCGCTTCACGTTTGGCGCCGCCATCAGGAACTCGTCGGCATCGAGCCAGTGCCGTTCGCGCCGGCCCGCCATCACATCGTAGATCGCCAGGCCGGCCAGGAAGCTGCGCCGGCCGCGCGCGCCGTCGTACTGCGCGAACGCGAAGCCCTGCGGTTCGACGAGGCCGGGCGCGCAGGCGAGCAGCATCTCGCGCTCGCGCACGGATTCGGCCGTCAGCCGCACGTGGCCATCCTTCAGGTAGCGCAGGCCGCCGTGCACGAGCTTCGACGAGCGGCTCGACGTGCCCCACGCGAAATCGTGGCGCTCGACGAGCAGTGCCCGGAGTCCCCGCCGCGCGGCCTCCAGCAGCACGCCGGCGCCGCTGATGCCGCCGCCGATCACGAGCACGTCCCAGTCGCGCGCCAGCACGTCCGCGAGGCCAGCGCGGCCGTCCCGCCGCCACAGCGCGGCAAACTGCCCGCTCATGGCATCACCAGCTTGCCCGGGTTCATGCGGCCGTCCGGGTCGAATTCGCGGAACAGCGTGCGCAGCGCGGCCATGCCCAGCTCTCCCTTTTCATGCGCGAGCCACGGCGCGTGGTCGCGGCCCACGCCGTGCTGGTGGCTGATCGTGCCGCCGCCCGCGACGATCGCTTCCGACACGGCCGTCTTCAACAAACGCCAGCGCGCGAGGTCCGCGTCGTGATCACCGGCCAGGCGCCAGATGAACGTCGAGTACACGCTCGCACCCTGCGGATACAGGTGCGACAGGTGCGTGTACGCGTGCACCCGTTCGCCGTCGCGCGCGAGGGCATCCTGCGCGGCCCGTTCGATGGCGCGCATCGCGGGCGTGACGCGGGGCCAGTCCAGCGCCGTCTCCACCGTGTCGATCGCATAGCCGTGCGCCCACGCGCTGTTGCGCAGGTAGACGTTGCGGAAGCGGTTGCGCTTCCACCGCTCGCCGAGCCCCCGGCCCGCGTGCACGCCGCCGTCGCGCCGCGCGCGTCCCAACGCGGCCTTCAGCGCGGCGCGCGCCTGCGCCTTGTCGCCGCTCGCGCCCACCAGCAGCATGCATTTGTCCGCGCCGGCGCCGCGCAGTTTCAGCCACGTCTCCAGCAGTGCAACCTGGCGGCCGTGGCCGGCCAGCGTGAGCATCGTCGCCGTCTCGACGGCGTTCGACAGGCGCAGCATCGACAACCCGAGCCTGGCCTGCACGATCGCGCGCACGGCCCGCTCGGCCGCCGTCCAATCCGGGAAGAACACGGCGTGGAACGCTTCGTACGCGGGCAGGCGGCTGATGCGTACCGCCGCTTCCGTCAGGATGCCGAGCCGCCCTTCCGACCCGAGCACCAGTTCGCGCAGGTCGGGACCGGCGGCGGAGGCGGGAAAGGTCGGGATGGCGAGCGGGCCGGCCGGCGTCTCCACGCGGCCGCCGGCGAACAGCTGCTCGATGCGGCCGTAGCGCAGCGATTGCTGGCCGGACGAGCGCGTGACGACCCAGCCGCCCAGGGTCGAATAATCGAACGATTGCGGGAAGTGGCCCAGCGTGTAGCCGTGGGCGCGCAGCTGCGCTTCCAGGTCCGGCCCGGCCACGCCGGCTTCGAACACGGCCAGTTGCGCGTCCGGGTCGATCGAGACCAGGGCCCGCATCCGCGCCATGTCGACGCACAACGTGGGCCGCGCGCCGACGGCATCCAGGTGCCCGGCGACGCTGGTGCCGCCGCCGTACGGGACGACGGCCGCGTCATGGTCGGCGGCCCAGCGCAGCAGGGTGCGCACGTCGGCGCCGCTTTCCGGGAGTGCGACGGCATCCGGCGCCATGCCGATGCGGCCGTAGCGCAGGCGCAGCCAGTCCTGCAGGCTCTGGCCCGTCGCATGCGTCAGGCGCGTTTGCGGCGTCGCATCGACCAAAGGATGCGCCGGCAGCCTGCCAGGCGGCAGCGAAGCGCACAGCGCGTCGAACTCCGCATCGCGCGGATGCGTGCCCGCGCCGATCTGCCCGCGCAGGAATGCCAGCGCCTCCTCGCCCAGCGCCACGTCGATCGTATCGTCTCCCCAGCCGTTCCAGCGTCGCATCGATTTTTCTCTCCGTATTTATTATGCGGCTATACTGCCTTGCGTCATCACGACCGTATTGCGGATTCATGCCAAGCGCTTGTTCGAACATGCCAGCCACGCCGCCCAGAGTCACCGCGGCCTATCTGCAGCCGCTGCTGGAGACGGCCGCCGCGCACGGCATCGACGCCGCCGCGCTGGCATCGAGCGCCGGTCTCGCCACCATTGCACCGGACGCGCTGCCGGCCCCCGCCTACATCGCCCTGCTGGACGCGGGCAGCCGCCTGGCGAACGATCCCCATTTCGGCCTGCACGTGGGCGAGCGCGTGCGGCCCGGCACGTACAGCGTGTACGGCCTCGTGCTGCTGGCCTGCCGCGACATCGGCCAGGCGCTCGACCAGACGCAGCGCTACGAACAGCTGGCGCACGACCTCGGACGCTCGCGCCTGGAGCCGGGCGGCGCCCTCGCCCGCTACACGTGGACGAGCCACTATCCGCACGCGAGCCGGCACCTGGCGGAGAGCGTGTTCGCGGGGATCCGCACGTTCGGGTCGTGGCTCGCGGGTCGCCCGCTCGCGCCGCACGCCCTCGCCTTCGCGCACGCGCGCCCGCTCGATGCCGACCCGGCCGAATACGCGCGCGTGCTGGGCACGATGCCGCGCTTCGACGCGCCCGCGCACACGGCGGACTTCGACGCGTCCCTCCTCGCGTTGCCGCTGCCCGCCGCGGACACCGGCATGTATCCCCTGCTGCAGCAGCACGCCGAACGCCTGCTGCGCGAACGGGCCCACGCCGCGGGCGATATCGTCGCGCAGGTCCATGCGGCCATCGTCGGCGTGCTGGCCCGCGAACCCGTGCGGCTGGCCGGCATCGCCGCCGCGCTGGACCTGTCGCCGCGCACGCTGCAACGCAAGCTGGCCGACGCCGGCGCGACGTTCCAGCAGGTGCTCGACGCCGCCCGTTACGCGCTCGCGATGGATTACCTGCGCCAGGACGGCCTGTCGCTCGTCGACATCGCCTTCCTCCTCGGCTTCCAGGAACAGAGCGCGTTCACGCACGCGTTCCGCGAATGGTCGGGCATGAATCCCGGCGCGTGGCGCGAGCAGGCGGCTGGCAAAAAATAGATGGCGGGATGGCGGTTTTCATAAACGATGCCACCGAACCGTTTTGCTATAACGGCAGGTCGACCCGGCCGTTGGGCTGGGCTAATCACAGAGAGTCAATACAACATGTGGAAATCGTTATTCATTGGAGGGGTGTCCGCCTGTGCACTGGCCTGCCAGGCCGCGACGCCGTCGATGCAGCGCGTGGGTACCGGGATGGAGGTACGCACGGACCAGGGGGTCCTGACGATCGAACCGGTGGCGCCGCGCGTCATCCACGTCCGCTTCGGCCCGGCCGGCTACGCGGGCAATTACAACCCGGCCGTCATCGCGCAGCCGCAAAAGATCGCCTTCGACATCGGCGAATCGGCCGATGCGTGGACGCTGTCCACGGCCGACCTGAAGGTGCGCGTCGGACGCCAGGACGGCAATGTCACGTTCCAGACGCCGGACGGCAAGGAGATCGTCAAGGAAGGCGGCCGTGACCTGTCCCGCGGCGTCATGCAGCGCTTCTACGCCGGCGAGCACGGCAACGTCGTGTATGGCCTCGGCCAGCACCAGAACGGCCTGCTCGACTACGGCGGCAACATCGTGCGCCTGCAGCAGGCCAACCGCGACGTGGCCGTGCCGATGCTCGTCTCGCCCCAGGGCTACGGCATCCTGTGGAACAACGCGGCCGTCACCGACGTCGAAGTCGACCTGCCGTCCGGACCGCCGATCCTGATCCGTTCGGAAGCGGGCGGCGGCGTCGACTACCACTTCATGTACGGCCCGGAACTGGACGACGTGATCAAGGGCTACCGCCGCCTGACCGGCACCGCGCCGCTGATGCCGCGCTGGACGTGGGGCCTGTGGCAGTCGAAGGAACACTACAAGACGCAGGACGAACTGCTGTCCGTCGCGGCGCGGTACCGCGCGATGAAGGTGCCGCTCGACGCGGTCATCCAGGACTGGCAGTACTGGCTGCCGGGCCAGTGGGGCAGCCACGAATTCGACAAGGCGCGCTTCCCCGATCCGGCCGCGATGGTGAAGAAGCTGCACGGCCAGAACGTCCACACGATCATCTCCGTGTGGGCCCGCCTCGACCCGGACACCGCGAACACGAAAGCGCTGGACGCGATGGGCGGCCTGTACCCGGCCACGTACCCGAACGTCTACCCGGCCGGCAAGGGCCGCTGGTACGACGCGTACAACCCGCGCGCCCGCGACCTGTACTGGCGCCAGGTGATGCGCGGCCTCGGCACGCTCGGCTTCGACGGCTGGTGGCTGGACGCGTCGGAAGCGGAACTGGGCGGCTGGTGGGGCCAGATGCGCGAACTGCAGACCGGCGCCGGTCCGGGCCGCGTCGTCTACAACGCTTACCCCCTGCTACACACGACGGCCGTGCATGACGGCATGAAGCGCGACCAGCCCGGCAAGCGCGCCTTCATCCTGACCCGCTCCGCCTACGCGGGCCAGCAGCGCAACGCGGCCATCACGTGGTCGGGCGACACGATGGGCAACTGGGACGTGTTCCGCCGCCAGATTCCCGCCGCGCTGAACTTCACGCTGTCCGGCATCCCGTACTGGTCGGCGGACATCGGCGGCTTCTTCGGCGGCAAGCCGTCGGATCCGGCGTACGCGGAACTGTTCACGCGCTGGTTCCAGTTCGGCGTCTTCAACCCGATGTTCCGCGTGCATGGCACGGGCGACGGCAAGGAGATCTGGCAGTTCGGCGACGCCACGCAGAAGATCCTGCGCGACTACATCGACCTGCGCTACCGCCTGCTGCCGTACATTTATTCGGCCTCATGGGACGTCACCCACAACGACGGCACGATGATGCGCGCCCTCGCCTTCGACTTCCGCGACGACGAGCAGGCACTGCACATCCCGGACCAGTACATGTTCGGCAAGGCCCTGCTCGTGGCGCCCGTCGTGCAGGAGAAGGCGCAGGCGCGCCAGGTCTGGCTGCCGGGCAAGGACGCGTGGTACGACTTCTGGAGCGGCGCGAAGCTCGCGGCCGGCCAGGTCGTGACGGCGCAGGCCGACATCGCCACGATTCCCCTCTACGTGCGCGCCGGCAGCATCCTGCCGCTGGGTCCCGTGAAGCAGTTCGCGGACGAGAAGTCGGATGCGCCGGTGGACCTCGTCGTCTATCCGGGCAAGGATGGCGCCTATGAACTGTACGACGACGGCGGCGACGGCTACGCGTACCAGAAAGGCGCGTACGCGGTCGTGCGGATGACGTGGAACGACGGGGCGAAACGCCTCGACATCGCGCCGCGCCAGGGCCGCTACGACGGCATGCCGGCCCGCCAGTCCTTCGCCGTGCGCTGCGGCCCGCAACCCGGCGCCATCGTCAAGGTCGTCTACGACGGCATGGCGGCATCCGTGCCGCTGCCGCACTGCGGCGGCTAAGTCCCCGCTCTGCGCCGCTCAGCGCGCGCGCTTGCCGGCACGGAGGCGTGCGCGCAGGCGCGCGCGGGCGCTGGCCCGCAAATCGTCCAGCGCCGGCACGATGGCGAGGCCGCACAGCAGCAATGCGAGCGGCACCGTCGCCACGTAGCCGAGGATCTTGAAGCCGAGCGCACCGGCTACGCCGCCGCAGAAGAAGGACCCCAGCAGGCCGCACAGCAGGACGAGGCGGCCGCGGTTCGCGGCCACGTGGGGCCGCACGGTCTCGTCGGCGTTCCAGTACATCATCTTGCCCAGCTCGATGCCGATGTCGGTGACGATACCCGTCATGTGCGTCGTACGGATCTCCGCATGCGAGATTTTCGTCACGAGCGCGTTTTGCAGGCCCATCGTAAAGCACAGCAGCATCACCGTAGCCGGCACGAACAGGCCCTGCATGCTGGACAGGCGCGCGCCCAGCACGCCGAACGCGAGCAGCAGGACCGCTTCGCACAGCAGCGGCAACGCGTATTCGCTGGCCAGCGCGCGGCGCCGGCCGTAGTTGACGAGGATCGCCGTGCCGGCCGCGCCCAGCAGGAACGAGACGATGGCGCCGAGGGCGTCGAGCACGAGGTCGAAGGCGCCCAGCGCGACGTTGTCGGCGGCAGACGACACGATGCCTGTCATGTGCGACGTGTACTGCTGCACGGCGAGGAAGCCGCCGGCGTTCATGGCCCCGGCCACGCCGGCCAACGCGTAGCCGAGATGGCGGTTGGCGCGCGCGCTGCGCGCCTGGGCGGTCAGGGTGCGGACATAGTCGACGGAGCGCTGCATGATGATGGGTCCGGTTAGGATTCCTTACGTCAATACTAACGCACCCGGGGTCACGTGGCTATAATTGCCCTTCTCACCTCGAATATCGCCAAAGAAAACACATCGCCGTGAATCCACATCTCGACCGCCTGCACCCCTACCCGTTCGAAAAGCTGCGCCAGCTGTTCGCCGGCGTCACGCCGAATCCCGACTACAAGCCCATCAGCCTCGGCATCGGCGAGCCGAAACACCCGACGCCCGCGTTCATCCAGAAAGCGCTGACGCATGCGATGGCCGGCCTCGCCACGTATCCGACGACGCACGGCAACGAGCCGCTGCGCGCCGCGATCGCCGGCTGGCTGGAGCGCCGCTACGGCATTCCGGCGCTGGATGCGGCCACGATGGTGCTGCCGGTGAACGGGTCGCGCGAGGCGCTGTTCGCGATCGCGCAGACCGTGATCGATCCGCGCAAGCCGGGTGCGCTCGTCGTCAGCCCGAATCCGTTCTACCAGATCTACGAAGGCGCGGCCTACCTGGCGGGCGCCGAGCCGTATTTCGTGAATTCCCAGCCGGCCCGCAACTTCGCCTGCGATTACTCGAGCGTGCCGGACGACGTGTGGGCGCGCGTGCAGCTGCTGTACCTGTGCTCCCCGGGCAACCCGACGGGCGCCGTGCTGTCGCTGGACGACTGGCGCGAGTTGTTCGCGCTGTCCGACCGCCACGGTTTCGTGATCGCGGCCGACGAGTGCTATTCCGAGATTTATTTCGGCGCCACGCCGCCGCTGGGCGCGCTGGAAGCGGCGCACCAGCTGGGCCGGAGCAGCGGCGCGCGTCCGTACGCGAACCTGATCGTGTTCTCGAGCCTCTCGAAGCGCTCGAACGTGCCGGGCATGCGCTCGGGCTTCGTCGCCGGCGATCCGGAACTGATGAAGAAATTCCTGCTGTACCGCACCTACTGCGGCGGCGCGATGTCGCCGCCGGTGCAGGCCGCGTCCATCGCCGCGTGGAACGACGAGTCCCACGTGCAGGAGAACCGCACCCTGTACAAGGAAAAGTTCACCCTCATCACCCCGCTGCTGAAGCAGGTGATGGACGTGGAGCTGCCGGACGCCGGCTTCTACCTGTGGGCCGACGTGCGCCGCACGGGCCTGTCGGACACAGAGTTCGCACGCGGCCTGTACGCCGAATATAATGTGACGGTTTTGCCCGGCAGTTACCTGGCGCGCGACGCGCACGGCAGCAATCCGGGCCGCAACCGCATCCGCATGGCGCTCGTCGCCGAAGTGGACGAAGGACTGGAAGCGGCGAACCGCATCGTCCAGTTCTGCAACGATCTCAAGGCTTCCTGAATCACCACCTGTATAGACCATTCAATCATGACCCAACAACTCCAGACCATCATCGACACCGCGTGGGAACAGCGCGCAGACATCAGCCCGACCAGCGCCAGCGCCGAAGTGCGCGACGCCGTCGCCCACGTGCTGGCCGGCCTTGACGACGGCAGCCTGCGCGTCGCCCAGAAGGACACCGGCAGCTGGGTCGTGAACCAGTGGATCAAGAAGGCCGTCCTGCTGTCGTTCCGCCTCGAGAACAACACCCCAATGGGCTCGGCGGCGGGCCTCGGCGGCAGCCTGCAGTTTTACGACAAAGTGCCGACCAAGTTCGCGAACTACTCGGCCGAAGACTTCGCCAAAGGCGGCTTCCGCGTCGTCCCGCCGGCCGTCGCCCGCCGCGGCTCGTTCATCGGCAAGAACGTCGTGCTGATGCCGTCGTACGTGAACATCGGCGCCTACGTCGACGAAGGCACGATGGTCGACACGTGGGCCACCGTCGGCTCCTGCGCCCAGATCGGCAAGAACGTCCACCTGTCGGGCGGCGTGGGCATCGGCGGCGTGCTGGAACCGATGCAGGCCAACCCGACCATCATCGAAGACAACTGCTTCATCGGCGCCCGCTCGGAAATCGTGGAAGGCGTGATCGTCGAAGAGAACTCGGTGATCTCGATGGGCGTGTACATCGGCCAGTCGACCAAGATCTACAACCGCGAGACCGGTGAAGTGACCTATGGCCGCATCCCGGCCGGTTCCGTCGTCGTGTCGGGCAGCCTGCCGTCCGCCGATGGCAAGTACAGCCTGTACTGCGCGGTGATCGTCAAGCAGGTCGACGCGAAGACCCGTGCGAAGACGGGTATCAACGAACTGCTGCGCGGCGTGTAAGAATCGCCGTCGTTCGGGGCTGCCACTCGGCGGCCCCGCAGGTTAGAATCCCTTAACCGCAAAAAATTACCGCGAAGCAAGGGAGAGACTGCCATGATGATGGAACGCCTGTTCCAGTTGATGAAGGAAAAGAACGCGTCCGACATGTTCTTCGCGGTCAATTCCCCAGTTCACATCAAAATCAACGGGAACCTCATCCCGATCAACCAGAACAAGCTCGAGCCCGAGAACATCCGCGTCCTGCTGTCGGAAATCGCGTCCCCCGAGCAGATGGATGAGCTGGACCGCGACAACGAGCTCAACATGGGCATCTCGGTCGCCAACCTGGGCCGCTTCCGCCTGTCCGCCTTCCGCCAGCGCGGCAGCATTTCCGCCGTGTTCCGTTTCGTTCCCGCCACGATTCCGCCGCTGGCCGAACTGGGCCTGCCGTCCGTGCTGTCGGAACTGATCATGGAAAAGCGCGGCCTGCTGCTGATCGTGGGCGCGACCGGCTCCGGCAAGTCGACGACGATCGCTTCCATGCTCGACCACCGCAACGAGCAGCGCCACGGCCATATCCTCACGCTGGAAGACCCGATCGAATACCTGTTCAAGAACAAGAAATCGATCGTCAACCAGCGCGAGATCGGCAGCGACGCGAAGAGCTTCGACGTCGCCCTGCGCAATTCGATGCGCCAGGCGCCCGACTGCATCCTGATCGGCGAGATCCGCGACAAGGACACGATGGCCGCCGCCCTCGCCTACGCCCAGTCCGGCCACCTCGTGCTGGCGACCCTGCACGCGAACAACAGCTACAACGCGCTGAACCGCATCATCAGCTTCTATCCGATCGAGAACCGCCCCGCCCTGCTGCAGGACCTGTCGTCCGCCGTGAAGGCGATCGTGTCGCAGCGCCTCGTGCGCGCGAAGGCCGGCGGGCGGCGCCAGGCGGCCGTGGAGATCATGGTCAACACGCGCTACATCGCGGACCTGATCGAAAAGGGAGAAATTGGCCAGATCAAGGAAGCGATGGACAAGAGCCTGTCGCCGGGGTCGCAATCATTTGAAAAGGCGCTGCTGGAACTCGTGCAGGCCGATTTGATCACGCAGGAGGAGGCGCTCGCCAATGCGGACTCGGCCACCAACCTGCTCTGGCTGATCAACAACGGGCCGGACAGCAAGGCCAAGGAAGAAGAAGCGCCCAAGCCCGCCGAGCCGGCCGGGCCGTCGTTCACGGAATTCACGCTGGATAGTTGACTTGACTGAACGTGCGCTGGCGGCCAGAAGCGGCCTTCCAGTTAAAAGATAAAAGGATTCTATGAGCGAGTCATCCGGGAAAAAAGATCCCAAAATCATGGCCCGTTGGGTTTGTTATGGCGTAGCGATTGGATGCGCAATTGGTCTCGCCATCGGTAATCTTAGCCTTGGTATCGGTCTGGGGAGCGCAATTGGCGTTCTTATCGGAACCAAATCTTTGAAATCCAAGGGCTAAATCGCCCAGAGCGAAAATCCCGAGAACCTATTGCCGCGCCGGCCGAAAAGCAACGCCAAACCGTTGCGCCAATTGAGCCAAACGTCTGTCCAGTGACCACAAGCGCGCCCCCGGGGTGAGCAGCGTCGACGCCAACAGGGCCAGGTCGACCACGCCGCATCCCGGCCCATGCAGCTGCTCGCGCTCGATGAAGCTCCGGACCTCATCCAGTGTCGCCTGGCGCGCTTGAGGCAGCGTCGCGACATCAGCCAGCGTACGGGTCCGCGGCGCCGGCGGCGTGCCGCACGCGAGTTCGGTCACGATCAGCGGATGGGACAAGACCAGGTCCAGCGTCAGCAGGCTCACCAGATCTTCGTTGCGATTGCGGAAGTGGTCCACCCATATCGAGGTATCGACCAGGACACTATTCATTCAGCCGGCTCATTTGGCCGTCGCGGGACGTTCGCCATGTCGGGCGCCGCTCCGCCGAGGCTGGCAAGGCGTCGCGCGGCCTGGACGCGAACGAATGTCTTGATTGCCTCCCGAAAGAGGTCGGCCTTGTCCATGTCGGGATCCGCCATTTCCAGCGCCTTTTCGTATAACGCGTCGTCGATCGTCACTGTGGTTCGCATCGCTTGCTCCAAGCATCAAACATGGAACCATATTGCATCAGAGAGCGCATCTATACAAGCCGAACCCGCTCACGCGCGCGTCATCCGCAATTCGCAGGCGCGGATCGGCCGGCCGCCCACGACCATGCTGCCCTTGCCGACATAGGACGTCGCGCCCGGCGCGAAAGCGCCACTGACGTTCAGCCCCCAATTGCGGGCCGGATCCGCGATACGGCTACCCGTGCCGCGCAAATCCAGCCGGTCGCCCCGCACTTCGCCGGCCAGCGTTTCCTCGACGTCGGCCGTCTTGCGGTGCGCATGGACCGCCTGCCCCTCCATGTCGACGGCAAAGCGCGCCTCGTAGGCGGCCGCGTTCGGGCCGCTGTCGTTGCGGGCGCCGCAGGCCATGACCCCTTTCCAGCTGACGGTGTCCACGGCCGCTGCCACCGGCGCCGCTGCAACTGGAGCCGCCGCCGGACGCGCGTCGCGCATGGATAACATGTCGCGCCTGAACTGGGCCGCACACGTCGCCCCCGACGCGGCCAGCGACGCCTTCAGGCGTGCCGCACCGTTCGCCAGCAGCTCGTCATAGGTCGGCGCACCCGCGTTCGTTTCGGGAATCAGCTTGCACGTGCTCTCCGCCAGGATGCCAGCCGTGTCGACGTCGATCAGGCGGGCAATCGCCATGTACGGCACCTGGTAATGCGTCCAATCCGTCGGAAAATACGTCATGTGCCACATGCGCGTCTCGACGTCGATGACGAAGCGGGCCTTGCCCTTCGCCTGCGCGGCGATGCGCGCCGCGTCGGTCGTCTCCACCGCGACGGATCCCGCGACGATCTGGCTGCCGTGGGCGTCGTGCAGCGCGTTCGCCAGCTCGTGCGCGATCGCGTCGGCGGGGTCCGTCACATGATGCGCGGCCACGATCTTGTTCCCTTCCGAGACCGCGGCGAGCCCGCCGATGAGGCCGAACGCGGCATTGCCCGGCGCCATCGCCGTGAAATCCGGCGTCTTGCGCGCCGTGACGGCGACGGTCTGGTTGCGCACGGCGCTCAAGCCGGCGCCATCGAGGGGCCGGGGCGCGGGCGCCGAGGCGCAACCGACCAGCAGCACGACAGAACAAGCGGGAAAAGCAAAAGTACGCATCGGATCTCCGGGAATGGCAAAAACCGGCACAGCTTACGGAAATGTTAATTTTTTGTCTAACCGATCTACATAACGCCGCTCTTCCTTCGCTATTGGTAAACTGTCCGTGGGATAGCTTGCCTGTGCTATCCTTCGCGCCTTCCCGAACAGCAAGACCCACCCCGCCATGAAGAAGACCCTCTACGGTATTCCCAACTGCGACACCGTCAAGAAAGCCCGCACCTGGCTCGCCGACAACGGCCAGGCATTCGATTTCCACGACTTCAAGAAACAAGGCCTGGACCGCGCCACCCTGTCGCGCTGGCTCGAGCAGATCGATTGGGAAACGCTCGTCAACCGCAAGGGCACCACGTGGCGCAAGCTGACCGACGAGCGCCGCGCGCAGGTCGTCGACAAGGCCAGCGCCCTCGACCTGATGCTGGAAAACCCGTCCGTCATCAAGCGCCCCGTGCTGGAAGGCGACGGCCGCGTGTCCGTCGGCTTTTCCGCTGCCCAGTACGAAGACCTGTTCGGAGACTGGCCGGCATGAAACCGTCGCGCACCCAACTCCTCACCGAAGAGCTGATCGCGCTCGATTCCGTCACGCCGCAGGACAAAGGCTGCCAGCAGAAGCTGCAGGCCCTGCTGGCCCCGCTCGGCTTCCGCTGCGAGACGATCGAGTCGAACGGCGTGACGAATTTGTGGGCCCGCCGCGGCGACACGTCGCCCGTGTTCGTGTTCGCCGGCCACACGGACGTCGTGCCGACCGGGCCCGCGAGCCAGTGGGCGTCGCAACCGTTCGTGCCCACGCGGCGCGACGGCAAGCTGTACGGCCGCGGCGCGTCGGACATGAAGACGTCGATCGCCGCCATGGTCGTCGCCGTCGAGGAATTCGTGGCCGCGCACCCGGATCATCCGGGCTCGATCGCGTTCCTGCTCACGTCCGACGAGGAAGGCCCGGCGACCGACGGCACCGTCATCGTGTGCGACCTGCTGGAAGAACGGGGCGAGACGATCGATTACTGCCTCGTGGGCGAACCGACGTCCAGCCACGTGCTGGGCGACATGATCAAGAACGGCCGCCGCGGCTCGCTGTCCGGCTGCCTCGTCGTGAAGGGCGTGCAAGGCCACATCGCCTACCCGCACCTGGCGCGCAACCCGATCCACCAGGCGGCGCCGGCGCTGGCCGAGCTTGCGGCCGAGAAATGGGATGAAGGTAACGAATACTTCCCGCCAACGAGCTGGCAAGTGTCGAATATCGCGGCCGGCACCGGGGCGACGAACGTCATCCCGGGCGAACTGAAGGTCGACTTCAATTTCCGCTTTTCCACCGCCAGCACGGCCGAGAGCCTGCAGGCGCGCGTGCACGCGATCCTCGACCGCCACGGCCTCGACTACGACCTGAAATGGACGCTGTCCGGCCACCCGTTCCTCACGCCGAAGGGCACGCTGTCGGACGCCATCTGCGGCTCGATCAAGCAGGAACTGGGCGTGACGACGGAATTGTCGACCACGGGCGGGACGTCGGACGGCCGCTTCATCGCCCGCATCTGCCCCCAGGTGATAGAATTCGGGCCACCCAACGACAGCATCCACAAGATCGACGAGCACATCGAAGTGCGTTACATCGATCCGCTCAAGAACATCTACCGGCGCACGCTGGAGCGATTGCTGACCATCCCGCCGTCCGCGGCATAACGACGAGACCTGGCCATGACCACGACCCATTTCTGCACGCCGCGCGACCTGCTGCGCTACGCCGTGACCCGTTTCAACGGCGCGAAGCTGTTCTTCGGCCACGGCAGCGCCGAAGCGTTCGACGAGGCCGCCTACCTGATCCTGCACACCCTGAAGCTGCCGCTGGACAAGCTCGAGCCCTTCCTCGACGCCCGCCTGCTGCCGGAAGAAATCCTGCAGGTGATGGCCGTCATCGAGCGCCGCGTCAACGAGCGCGTGCCGGCCGCCTACATCACCAATGAGGCGTGGCTGGGCAGCTACAACTTCTACGTCGACGAACGCGTGCTCGTGCCGCGCTCCTTCATCGCCGAGCTGATCCCGAATTTCTTCAGCCCGTGGGTGGCGGATCCGGACGGCGTCGAAAACGTGCTCGAACTGTGCACCGGCTCCGGCTGCCTGGCGATCATGCTGGCGGACGCATTCCCGAATGCCGTCGTCGATGCCGTCGACATCTCGAAGGACGCGCTGGCCGTGGCCGAACGCAACATCCGCGACTACAAGCTGGAAGGCCGCGTGAACCCGATCGAGTCCGACCTGTACCAGCACGTGCCGTTCAAGAAGTACGACCTGATCGTGACGAACCCGCCGTACGTGAACAGCGACTCGATGGGCAAGCTGCCGCCGGAATACCTGCGCGAGCCGCAGATCGCCCTCGCGGGCGGCGAGGACGGCATGGACCTCGTGCGCAAGATCGTCGACGGCGCGGCCGAGCGCCTGACGCCGGAAGGCGTGCTGATCGTCGAGATCGGCAACGAGCGCGAATATGCGGAGGCGGCGTTCGGGCATCTGGGCCTGACGTGGCTGACCACGAGCCAGGGCGATGATGCGGTGTTCCTGCTGACGGCTGAACAGCTGGCGCAGTAATTCTGCCCGCGCAGCATGAGTCGTCGTCCCCGCGAAGACGGGGACCCAATTTCAGCTAGCGGTCCGCTAACAAACTTGGGCCCCCGCTGCGCGGGGGCGACGTTGTTTTAGACAAGCGATATTTCCATGATCCGATTCTCCAACGTCAGCCTGATGCGCGGCACGAAACCGCTGCTGGAAGACGCCGACCTGACCCTCAACCCCGGCGACAAGATCGGCCTGATCGGCGCGAACGGCGCCGGCAAATCCAGCCTGTTCGCGATGCTGCGGGACGAGCTGCACCCGGACCAGGGCGCGATCGACTTCCCCGCGCGCTGGCGCATGGCCTATGTGGCGCAGGAGACGCCGGCGCTGGACCGTCCCGCCATCGAATACGCCATCGACGGCGACGCCCACCTGCGCACCCTGCAGGCCGAGCTGGACCGCCTGGAAGCCCTGCCGCACACGACGGAGAACGGCATCGCCATCGGCCACGTGCACTCGGCGCTGGCCGACGCCGACGCGTACACGGTACAGTCGCGCGCCGAGCAGTTGCTGCTCGGCCTGGGCTTCTCGCTCGACCAGATGCGCCAGCCCGTCGCCAGCTTCTCGGGCGGCTGGCGCATGCGCCTGAACCTCGCGCAGGCGCTGATGTGCCCGTCCGACCTGCTGCTGCTGGACGAACCGACCAACCACCTGGACCTCGACGCCATCATCTGGCTCGAGGACTGGCTCAAGCGCTACACGGGCACGCTGATCATCATCTCGCACGACCGCGATTTCCTCGACGAGATCGTGAACGTCATCGTGCACATCGACGAGCGCAAGCTGAAGCGCTACTCGGGCAACTACTCCGCATTCGAGCGCCAGCGCGCCGCGCACCTCGTGCTGGCGGAGGCCGCGTACGAAAAGCAGCAACGCACGCGCGCCCACCTGCAATCGTTCGTCGACCGCTTCAAGGCCAAGGCGACCAAAGCCCGCCAGGCGCAGAGCCGCATGAAGGCGCTGGCGAAGATGGAAGAACTGGCGCCGCTGCGCGCGGCGGCCGAGTTCTCGTTCGAGTTCCGCGACCCCGTGTCGGCGCCGAATCCGCTGCTCGTGATGGAAGACGTCGACGCCGGCTACCCGCTGCTCGACGCCCACGGCGACAAGGTCGGCGGCAAGACCATCGTCCACAAGGTGAACTTCTCGCTGCAGACGGGCCAGCGCATCGGCCTGCTGGGCGTGAACGGCGCCGGTAAATCCACGCTGATCAAGACCGTGGCAGGCGACCTCGCGCCGCTGGCCGGCACGGCGACGCTGGGCAAGGGCCTCGTGATCGGCTACTTCGCCCAGCACCAGGTCGAGATGCTGCGCCACGACGAATCGCCGCTGTGGCACCTGCAGAAGATCGCGCCGACCACGCGCGAGCAGGAGCTGCGCAACTTCCTCGGCGGCTTCAACTTCCCGGGCGATATGGTGACGAGTTCCATCGCGCCGTTCTCCGGCGGCGAGAAGGCACGCCTGGCGCTCGCGCTGATCGTGTGGCAGCGTCCGAACCTGCTACTGCTGGACGAACCCACGAACCACCTGGACCTGGAGACGCGCGAGGCGCTCACCCTGGCGCTGGCGCAGTTCGAGGGCACGCTGGTCGTCGTCTCGCACGACCGCCACCTGCTGCGCGCGACGACCGACCAGTTCATCATCGTGGCCGACGGCCGCCTGCAACCGTTCGACGGCGACCTGGACGACTACAAGGACTGGCTGTTCCAGACCAAGCTGAAGGCCGATGCGGGGACGAGCGCCCCGCTGCCCTCGTCCGCCCCTGCCGCGCCGGCGCCCGCCGTCGACCGCAAGGAGCAGAAGCGCCTGGAAGCGGAAGAACGCCAGCGCCTGGCCGCGCTGAAGAAGCCGATCGAAAACCGCATCAAGCGGCTGGAAGAGCAGATGGCGAAGCTGAACGCGAAGAAGGCCGAGGTCGACGCCCGGCTGCTGGAGCCGGGCATCTACGAGGCGGACAAGAAGGAAGAGCTGAAGAATCTCGTGGCCGACCAGGCGTTCCTGACGCGGGACCTGGGCAATCTCGAGAACGAGTGGCTGGAGTTGCAGGAGCAGTTGGAAAGCCTGATGGCCTAGGCGACCTGGCGCGCGCCGTCCTTCTGCGGCCGGCGCACCGACATCAGCCGGTCGATGTCGACCAGGATGAGCCGCCGCGACCCCATCTGCCCGAGCCCGATCAGGTAATCGACCTGCGCCTGGTCCGCGCCGGGCACCGGCGACACCTGGTCGGGCGCCAGCGACACGACGCCCGTCACGCCATCCACCACCATCCCCATCGTGCAGGACGACAGCCTGAGGATGATCACGTCCGTCATCGGGTCGGGCGCGCCGGGCGACGTGCCGCAGGCGGCGCGCATGTCGACGAGCGGCATGATCACGCCGCGCGACACGGCCACGCCGCCGACGATCTCGCCGTCCGATGTGAAGCGCTCGAGTGCCTTGAGCACCCGTAGTTCCTGCACCTTCGCGACATCGAGTCCGTACTCGAGGCCGCCTAGCGTAAAACTCAGGAATTGGGTGGTGGTGGTCGTAGTCATGTGCATGGCGGATCCTTTCCTCAAGATCGCCATGCTAAGGCGATGACGATCGGAAATTGTTGAGTGCAGTCAACAATCAATGAGACATTTCCTACCTTGCGCCGTACGCTTACGTCCGTACAATGTTCGGAATTGACCTAAGGGGGATGACGATGTTCCGGTGGCTGCATAGCTTGTTTTCCGGCCCGGCCGCTGCGCCACCGCAGCCGGCCGCCGAGCCTGTTCCTGCGCCGCCGCCCCTGGCGCCCGCCCTGCAACCGGGCACGTCCCCCGTCTCGTTCGAGCAGCTGGAACGGATCAACGGCGCGTGGAACGCCTGGCTGTTCGACGGCGCCGACGGCGGCCTGGAGCTCTCCGCTGCCGAAGCGCATGTGCTGGAGGCGCTGGCGGCGATCGCGAGCTCGCAGCAGTCCGGCGCGGCGCTCGTGCGGCGCATGCCGGGGCTCGTCCCACAACTGCTGCAAAGCCTGCGCAGCGAGACGTTTTCCGGCAGCGCGCTGTCGCGCACGATCGCGACCGATCCCGTGCTGGTGGCGGCCGTCGTCCGCCTCGCCAACAGCTGCTGGCAGGGCACCGGCCAGTCCATCGCGAGCGTCGAACAGGCCGTGATCCTGATCGGCCAGGAAGGCTTGCGCCAGCTGATCACGACGGTCGCGTTCCGGCCCATCATCGACGTGCGTTCGGGGTTCTATACACGCCGGCTGGCGCCGCACCTGTGGGCGCATTCGGAGCGCTGCGCGATCGCCGCACGCCGGATGGCCGGCGCCGGCATCGAGCCGTTCGACGCCTTTCTCGCCGGGCTGCTGCAGGACGTGGGCCTGATCGTCAGCCTGCGCGTCATGGACCAGGAGGCGAAGGACGGCGAGCGCCTCGGCTCCGACGTGTTCCTCGCCCAGCTGGCCCGCGACACGCGCCGCCTGTGCGCGAGCATTGCGCGCGAGTGGAATTTTCCGGAGACGGTCAGCACGGCGCTGCTGGAACAGGGCGAACTGCGGCGCGGCGTGATCATGTCGCCGCTGGGGCGACTGCTCAAGCTGGCGGACTATCTCGGGAAGGTGAGGATGCTCGTCGAGCAGGGATTGATCGACGAGACGGATGATGCTTTGTTTGCAGGGCTGCCGCCGGAGGCGGCGCCCTGTTATGCGGCCCTGACGGAAGCCGCGTAGATCAGCGTTTCAGCTTCGCGTCTTCGACGGCCAGCCGCTTGTTCTGCTCATCCAGCCAGGTCTTGAGCGGCGCGAAGTATTCCAGCATCGCGGTCGCATCCATCTTCTCCGACCCCGTGACGGCCTTCAGCGCTTCCGGCCACGGCTTGCTCGTGCCCATCTCCAGCATCTGCTGGAACTTGACGCCGGCCTTCTGGTTGCCGTAGATCGAGCAGCGGTACAGCGGTCCCGTGTCGCCCGCTTCCTTGCACAGCGCGCGGTGGAACTGGAACTGCAGCACGTGGGCGAGGAAGTAGCGGGCATACGGCGTGTCGCTGGCGACGTGGAACTTGGCGCCGGCGTCGAAGCCGCCGTCCACGATCGGTGCCGGACGGGATACGCCCTGGTACTCCTGCGTCAGCGCCCACCAGGCCTTGTCGTAGTCGGCCGGCTTGACCTGGCCGCCGTAGACCTGCCAGCGCCATTTGTCGACCTTGTACGCGAACGGCATGAACGCGATCTTCTGCAGCGCCGTGTACAGCAGCGGGCCGATCTCCTGCTTCGGATCCGGGTCCGTGTTCATCAGGCCGATCTTCTTCAGGTAGGCCGGCGTGATCGACAGCGCGACGGTGTCGCCGATGGCTTCGTGGAAGCCGTCGTTGGCGCCGTTCTTGAACATGGGCGACTGGTTGCTGTACGCGAGGTCGTAGTACAGGTGGCCCAGCTCGTGGTGGATGACGCGGAAGTCCTCGGCCGTCGGCGTGATGCACATCTTGACGCGCACGTCGTCCTTGCCGTCCAGGTCCCAGGCGGATGCGTGGCACACGACTTCGCGGTCGCGCGGCTTCGTCAGCAGCGAACGGTCCCAGAACGTGGCCGGCAGCTTGCGCATGCCCAGCGACGTGTAGAAGCCCTCGGCATAGCGCGTCATCTCGACGGCGCTCGTCTTGCGCTCTTCCAGCAGCGCCGTCAGGTCTTCGCCTTTTTCGAGACCCGCCGGCTTCAGGATCGGGTACAGGTTGTCCCAGCTCTGCGCCCACATATTGCCCAGCAGGTGCGCCGGGATCGGGCCGTCGGCCGGCACGGCGTCCGGACCGTAGGCCTGGCGCAGCTTGTAGCGGGTGTACGTATGCAGCGAGTCGTACAGCGGCTTCACCTGCTGCCACAGGCGCTCCATCTCGGCCGCGAAGGCATCCGGCGCCATGTCGTAACGCGAGCGCCACAGCGCGCCCGTGTCGGCATAGCCCATCGCGCGGGCGCCCTTGTTCGACAGCTCGACGTACTTCGCGTAGTCCTGCTTGTACGCGGGCGACTGGGCGTGCCAGCCGAGCCAGACTTCCTTCAGGCGCGCGGGGTCGTGGCTCGTGGCCAGCACTTTTTCCAGTTGGCCCAGCGGCATGCACTCCGGCTTGGCGGCGCCTGCCGCCGCCGGCGGGCAGTATTTCGCTTTACCGTAGGCGCCCGTCATGCTGGCGGCCAGGCGCGCGTACGCGCCGCGGTCGTCGGCGTTTTCCAGCATCAGCGACTGCTGCATCAGCATCAGCTTGCGGGCGCTCGCTTCCGACACCTTCAGGCCGTTGTAGCGGCGCGCCTTGAGGGCGATGTCGCCGCTCACGGTCAGGTATTGTTCGTTGGCCTGCGCGGTCAGCGTCTCGGTGTCGAGCGTGATGAAGTTCTCGGCCACCCACTCGGCGCGGCCGGCGTCGAGGCCCAGCTGGTCGAGCTTCTTTTCGGATTCGGCGACGAAGCGCTCTGCTTCGGCCACGGTCGGCTTGCCCTTGCTGCTGGCTGCCTTGGTTGCGGAATGTGCCGGGGCGGCGAATAACGCGCCGGCGCACATCGCGGCGACCAGCGCGCCGATCGGGCGGCGCTGGAGGATGGGACGCATGGTGTTCAAGGTTTCCCCTCTGTCGGATTGGATTCGTTATGGGTGCGGCCTCGCGGCCACCCGCAAGTATATGCCCTTGCGCGGCCCTCGCGAATCTTTACGCCGATGCGACCGTGTCGCTGCGCCACGCCACGCTGCCCGCGCCGCCCGTGAACAGCAGCTCGCCCGCCTGCGGCCCGCGCAGGCGCGTGCGGATCTCGCGCGGCGGCCAGCGGTGCGGCGGTCCGCCCGCGGGGCTGTAGCCGAGGATGCGCACCTGCGTCTCGCCCTGCACCGAGGCGATCGCCACGCTGGAGATGCTGGCCGCGTCGCCCCGCTGCGCCTCCAGGTTCGCGAGCATGCGCGCGCCCGCCTGCTGCTCCGCCTCGGCCGCCTTGAGCTTCGCGGACGCGTCGCCGATCGCCTTCAGCGCGGGCGCCACGTCCTGCGCCATCTTCTGGAACTGGCGCGCCTGCTCGGGCGTCAGGTTGACCTCGCCCTTGCGCACGCGTGCGGCCAGCATCAGGTAGCGGCGCACATCCGGCTTGCCCGTCAGCGCATCCATCCCGGCCTTCAGTTGCGCGGCCAGCGTGGCGAACTGCGCGACGCGCTGCGTCACCGCCGCGATCACCTCGTCGATCTGCTGGCCTTCCGCGCGCAGCACGGCCACGAGCATCTCGCTCTGCTTGCGCGGCACCGTGCATTCCACCGTGACGCGCCGGCCCGCGAGCGCGCAGCCCTCCGCGATGCCCAGCACGACTTCGTCGCCGACGATCTCGCAGTTGACGGCGTGATTGACCTCGACCCGCGTGCCCGCGATGACGCAGTTTTCCGCGCGCTCGATGACGATGCGACCGTCGTCCGCGGACAGCACCGAGGCCGACGCCACGCCGCGCACGTGGATGTCGCCGCGCGCATTGCGGGCGCTGCCGCCCACGAGGTTCGCGCGCACATTGATTGTGCCGCCGCGCGAAACGAGGCTGCCGAACACGTCGCCGTGCACGGTGATGCTGTCGGCCTCGATCACGCGCTTTTCCTGGACTTCGCCGAATTCCTCGTAGTCGCCGGTGAGGCTCAGGTTGCCCGTCGTCTTGGCGCTCACGCCGTCGTGGCTGACCACCTTGTCCTCGACCGAGATCCGGCTCGTCTTCGGATCGACCATCAGGAAGCCGGCCGCGCTGGACACGAGGAATTCGCCGTCCGGCGCACGCTCGACCTTCGTGCCGGTGCCCGCATACGCCGGCAGGTCGAGGTCGCGCCCCGGCTTGGGCGGCAGCGGCGTGCCGGACATCTCGAAGCCCATCGCCCCCGCCGTCGCCGGCACCTTCTTGAGCAGGCGCACGCCGGCCTGGATCTGCGGGAAGCGGTTCTGGAAGCTGTTCAGGTCGAGGCGGCCGTTGCCCAGTTCGAGCGGCGCGTCGCTACGGTGTAGGTCGTCCGAGACTTCGACGATGTGCGCATCCTCGCCCGGCCTTGGCTCGAGCTGGCGCGCGACCGTGACGCGGTCTGCTTTCGTGGATTCGATCGCAGCGCGGATGGCGGGCAGGTCGAGGCCGAAGCGGATGCCCTTGATCCACACGTCGGCGATGAATTCGTCGAGGTCGAGGCGGGTCTGGAAGCCCTCGGCGTCGGGGTCGAGGGGGTCCGGCAGCCACACGGGTTCGAAGTAGTATTCCGCATAACCCCGCCCGATCTTGACGGCGCGGTACAGCGCGCGGCGCGCCGGATCGAAGGCCTGGATATCGGCCGCGAAGCGCACGACCGCCGTGCCGTCCGGCCCGCGCGGCAGCTCGGGACCGTGGCCGAACAACGCCTTCATCAGCACGGGATAATCGATACCGGTGAAGTAATTCCCGGCGCGGTAGACGTTGTCGATCGCCGCGACCAGCGTGGTGCCGAGCACGGAGGGATCGGCGTACACGCCGTCGTCGCGTTTGGCGATGCAATGCTCCGGACCGGTCGCGGCTATACGAGTCGCCGCGGCAGGAAGGTCTGTGGTCAAGGTACGCTCCGTGCGGTTGATGCCGCGGCGAGGGCTGGGCCGCGGCAGAATCCGGCTAGCGTATCATGTTGTCACTTGAAAATAAACAACAAGCAACTAAGTTGGTTTTGAGAATTTTCAGCGACGCTGCGGGTACAGGTCCATGCCCGCTTCGTTGATCTGGCGGCGCAGGTCGCGCCGTTCGTCCGGCGTCATGCGGCTGCCGCGGCGCTCGTGCTGCTGCTCGCGCTGCTCCTGCTGCTGGGCCCGGCGCTGTTCCTCGTAGGCGCGCATGTCGTCGCGCGGATCGCGGTCTCGCGAAGGCAGGCGGAAGCGCGAGAACTGCGACTGCGATTGCGATTGCAAGTCACCGCGGCCGCCCTGGTCGTCGCGGCGGTCGCCGTTTTGCTGGGCAAACGCGCCGCCGGCCCCCAGCACCAGGGCGCACGCCAGCACAGCGCGGCGGGCCAGGCGGCCGGCCTTTTTCGCTGCGTGGTGGTGTGTGAACGCACTGTTCATGGTGTTCCTCATTCGCGTTGCCGTGTCAGGAGTAAGCTGTGGTTTTGAGCTGTGGTGTAAGCTGCGATTCGATGAGGCCAGTGTATGAGGAATCGACTGCGGGCATAAGGCGAATTGGGTAAAGTTTGTAACACAATGTAATGGCTCAACGATACCCCCTTGGCGTCGAGCCATAAGACGTTACCATAGCGACATTAATCTGACAAATAACAGAACGATGAATGCAACGAGCTCGAATGCCGGCACCCCCGGCGCGAATGGCGGCCACTCCGCCCGGATCATGGTCGTCGACGACGACGTGCGCCTGCGCGACCTGCTGCGCCGCTACCTGACCGAACAGGGCTTCCAGGTCGTGACGGCCGAAAGCGCGCCCGCGATGAACAAGCTGTGGCTGCGCGAGCGCTACGACCTGCTGGTGCTGGACCTGATGCTGCCCGGCGAGGACGGCCTGTCGATCTGCCGCCGCCTGCGCGGCGCCGGCGACCAGACCCCGATCATCATGCTGACCGCGAAAGGCGAGGACGTCGACCGCATCGTCGGCCTCGAGATGGGCGCGGACGATTACCTGCCGAAGCCCTTCAACCCGCGCGAACTGGTCGCCCGCATCAACGCGGTCCTGCGCCGCAAGGGCCCGGACGAGATTCCCGGCGCACCGAGCGAGACGCCGCAGACGTTCGAATTCGGCGACTTCGTGCTGGACCTCGGCACGCGCACGCTGAAGAAAAACGGCGAGACCGTGCCGCTGACCACGGGCGAATTCTCGGTGCTGAAAGTGTTCGCGCGCCATGCGCGCCAGCCGCTGTCGCGCGAAAAGCTGATGGAACTGGCGCGCGGCCGCGAGTACGAAGTGTTCGACCGCTCGCTGGACGTGCAGATCTCGCGCCTGCGCAAGCTGATCGAGCCGGACCCGTCGAGCCCGCTGTACATCCAGACCGTGTGGGGCCTGGGCTACGTGTTCATTCCTGAAGGCCAGCCGCGCTAGTGTTCGCATCGACCACGAAGGAGCAACCCATGCCGCGCCTGTTCGGCAGGATGAAGAGCGGCCTGTTCTGGCGCACCTTCTTCCTGCTGTCCGTGCTGACGGGCCTGTCGATGGCCTCGTGGATCGGCATGCTCAACGTCTTCCAGCGCGGCCCGCAGGTCGAGCAGACGGCGGAGCTGCTCGTCTCCGTCGTCACCATCACGAAGGCCGCGCTGACGCACTCCGCGCCCGATCTACGGCGCGAACTGCTGTTCGAGCTGGTGTCGAACGAAGGCATCCGCATCTACGACGTGAAGCCGACGGACACGGTCGAACCGCCGCCGCCGAATTCGCTGATGCCGGAAGTGGCCGCCCTCGTGCGCGACAAGCTGGGGCCGGACACGCGCTTCTCGCGCATGGTCAACGAGATCCCGGGCTTCTGGGTCAGCTTCGACATCGACGGCGACAAGTACTGGCTCATGCTCGAGCGCGACAAGCTGCCCGGCCTCACGCGCGTGCAATGGCTCGGCTGGGCCACCGTGGTCGGCGTGCTGTCGCTGCTGGGCGCCGCGCTGATCTCCAGTCTCGTCAACCTGCCGCTGGCGCGCCTGACGGCGGCCGCGCGCTCGATCGCCCAGGGCAAGCGCCCCGCCCCGCTGCCGGAAAAGGGATCGCAGGAGATCATCGAGGCGAACCGCAGCTTCAACCAGATGGTCGACGACCTGCAGCAGCTCGAGAAGGACCGCGCCGTGATCCTGGCCGGCATCTCGCACGACCTGCGCACGCCGCTCGCGCGCATGCAGCTGGAAGTGGAGATGGCGCCGCTGTCGGACGAGGCCCGCACCGGCATGCAATCCGACATCGCCCAGATGGACGCCATCATCGGCCAGTTCCTCGACTTCGCGCGCCCCACGGAAAGCGCGACGTTCGTGCCGGTCAATCTCTCCGAACTGCTGGAAGACTGCGCGCACGCGGCCGCCCGCCTGCCCGACGTGCGCACGACGACCGACATCGACGCGGACATCCACGTGATGGGCAACTCGACCGACCTGCGCCGCGTGATCAACAACGTGATCGAAAACGCGCGCCGCTACGGAAAAACGCCGGGTACGGACGTCACCGAGATCGACATGGCGCTGCACGTCAAAATGACGGGCCACGGCCGCCGCGCCGTCGTCGAGATCAACGACCACGGCACCGGCGTGCCGGACGACCAGATCGAACAGCTGCTGCGGCCGTTCACCCGCCTGGACAGCGCCCGCGGCCAGGCCAACGGCGCCGGCCTGGGCCTTGCCATCGTCGAGCGCGTGATCACCCGCCACAACGCCGAGCTCACGGTGCGCAACCGCGACGGCGGCGGGCTCGTGCTGCAGTTCGCGTTGCCGCTGGCATCCTGAGTATTTCCGCTTGGCAGCACTAGTTGCCGCGTTAAGCGAGACGCCGCACGGTCGCGCCCGCAACGCGGCAGTACCCTCGGCCTACACCTACTTATGAGGAGGCCAAGATGAAAAAACTGCTCATTGCCGCACTGGTCGCAGGCTCGTTCGGCAGCGTCGCGCTGCCGGCCGCCGCCGACGTCGTCATCCGCACCGCCCCTCCGCCGCCGCGCGACGAACGCATCCCGGCCGCGCGCCACGGCTATGTGTGGGCACCGGGCCATTGGGAATGGCGGCACGGCCGCTATGTCTGGATTGGCGGCAAATGGCTGCGCGAGCGCCACGGCTACGCCTACCGTGCCCCGACGTGGGTCGAGCGCGACGGCCGCTGGGTGATGGAACGCGGCGGCTGGCGCCGCGGCGACCGCGACGGCGACGGCGTGCCGAACCGGTTCGACGCGCATCCCAACAATCCGCGCCGCGACTGAAGCAGCACCGCGCCCGGACCAGGCTGGCCGGGCGCGTCTTCCACAAAAAAGAAACCGCCTGCGCATTGCTGCGCCAGGCGGCAAATCCAAGTTTGCACTTGGAGGAGACAGAGGAGACCTGCGCCCATGAGGCGCTGAATCAGGATGGCAAATTGGGACGGCTGCCGCGCCTGCAAGAGGGCAGGCCCATATATTTTTTCCCGTCGACTTGTAGGCCTCGTCGGACAATCACTGTTAGACTGCCCGCCATGAATACCGACCTCCACCTGCGCACCTACGGCACCGACATCGTCTCGGACCGCCACGTGTTCGCCCAACTGGTGCTGCCCGTGCGCGGCGCCGTGCTGCTCGACATCGAAGGCCGCCAGGAACGGCTCGACCCGCTGCGCGCCGCCTGCGTCGCGCCGAACGCCTGGCACGCCCAGTCCGGCATCGGAGCCAACCAGTCGCTGATCCTCGACGTCGAACCGGCCGCCATGTCGCATCCGGCCTGGGAGCGCATGCTGGACCGCCCGTTCATGACGCTCGGCCCGGGCGCGCGCAAGCTGGTCGAATTCATGGGCGTGATGCGCACGCAGGCATTCGAGCGCGGACTGCTGCGCGGCTGGGTGCCGCTGCTGCTCGACACCATAGCGCTGGACGCGCCCCGCCCCACGTCGCGCCTCGCCGCACTGATGGCCCAGGTCGAAGCGGAGCCTGGCCTCGCGTGGACGACCGACTCGATGGCGCGCTGCGCGGGCCTGTCCGTCAGCCGCCTGCACGCGCTGTTCCGGTCCGAGCTCGACACGAGCCCGCACGCGTGGCTGCGCGACGTCCGCCTGGCCCGCGCGCAGGCGTGGCTGGCGGAGACGTCGCGTCCGATCGCCGACATCGCGCTGGCGGCCGGGTTTTCGGACCAGAGTGCGCTGACGCGGGCCCTCAGGGATGTGACGGGGATGACGCCGGGGGCGTATCGGCGGGCGAAGCGGGATGGTTCGATCAAACAGTCCGGCTGACGTTTCCGAACAGGGCCGCATAGAGACTCGGGATATCGGCAATCGTACGGAATTTCGATATCCGCACCACCCGCAGGTTCGGCCGCTCCTTCTTCGCGCCTGTGGCATCACCCTTCGTGTGCTGATGGACTGATGGCTGTCGAGGTTTTCGGTGCTCATGGGCAAGATCATACCAGCGCGTCACGTTGCTGTCGGGGCACATCCCATACACCAGACGGTACAATGTATCACTGTCCTGGTCACAAGCACTCTCATGAAAAATACCTTGGGCTCGCGCCGCTGGACGCACCTGCCCGCAATCCTGCTGGGCCTCGCTTACGGCTCGTCCGCCCTCGCTGAGCCCGTGCCGTTCTCCGGACGCTGGCTGGCGGACGATCCGGCGTCACAACCACCCTACACGACCCTTACCGTCAAGGGCGATACCCTGTCGTGGCACGGGCCGGACAAATCGGTGCCCAAGTGCGTCCGACGCTTCGCGATCCAAAAGGAACGGCCGGGCACGGTGTACACGAACGCACGCGGGACGAAATTCGTGGCCGGGACCAAGGGCAGCATCCCGACGTATTTGCTGCAACTGGATGACGGCACATGCGGCAGCGCCAATTCAGCGGTGCGAATCAATTATCCGTTGATCTACGATACCCAGCATATCGAATTGATCGAGTATGCGGCCGGGAAGCCGGTGGGGGTGCAGCGGTTCCATCGCAAGAAATGAAAGCAGCGGGCCGAAGGATGGAGTTTCGAAAACCTATTGAAGTGCCGGGAGAAAAGCAACGCCGAAACGACGGGTAGGATGACGGGGAAGATGAGGAAAAATTCCTCATCAGTTGCAGCGAAGATGTCAAAGACCGCGTTATCGGCTCCATCAAAAACCTGGCGTATTGCGTTCACCAGTTAATCCACGACCCGAAGTAGACACTCCAGCGACGCTCAGGAACGCGCAGTGGCCAACGGCTTAGCGTCGGGATATCGCGTCAAAAACGAATGGATGGCCTGTGCAGGCAGGTTAATCAGAATCGTTCCGCTACTGTCCCAGCACGCGATTTCGAACAATGCGCCGTGCATCCGTGGCCCCGGATGGGTACCGTCCCAGTACCGTGGATTGTTTTCAACGTATGGTGCCGGACCAAGCCTCGGACGAAAGTTCTTGGGCACTGCGCTGAACACTGCCCAGATGAACTGGACCTCATGGGCCTGCAGGAAGGTCGCGAGCTCGTCGCCAGTGAACCATTGGTCCTCCCATGAGAACCCCGGTGGTTTCCAGTTCGTTTCAATGTCGCTGACGTACCAATCGTAGTCCTGCGGCGCAATGTTGGCCGCCTCAAACACATCGCGCATGTTTGTATACCAGCGAACCTGATCAGTCTTTTCCAGGATGAGATTATTCATTTGTCCGTCTGAACTTTGATCGTTGAAGGACCGCTTTTCACGTCGCGGAAGCTCGATGTTCGTGAACCCCTCAAGCACAAGCAGGTGAGACGTCTCCGATGTCCGCTCCCGGCCGATCTCGGCCATTCAGTTCAGCATACCATGTTGTCGAGATAAAAAATCCGCAGACTGTCATGACCGACCGACGCCAACGGTTTCAAACGTGAGACCCGCCAGCCTGAGCCGCCGATTTCGATGAATTTTTGTTATTATTAATCATCGAAACGTCTGTTGGCGACCATGGCCCTCGTGACTCACCCTGATCGACGCTCGGGAGATCGACGTACCGATGACGTCACCGCAAAAATCTTGCGCACCATGTTCGCCATGCGGCGCGGATTCGGCAACGCCGCAGCCAAAAATCTGCTCTTGCGCATTGGCCTCGAAGAGGAGTTGGCCGAGCGTGTGCTGGCCATTCCCGAGGAGCGGCGCGCGCAGCGACGTCGTATCCATGAAGCGCCGTCCACGTCCGAGGACCAGCATCAAACGCCAACCGACGACGACGGACCTGTCACGCTCGACGCGGCAGCGATGGCGATCCTGCACCGTCTTCGCTTCGAAGCGGACACCGGGATGCACAGGATGACGATCGCCGAGTGTCCCGTCGAATTGCAACGGTTTGCCCTGATTCAGCTGGATGCCGACGGCAAGCCCGTGATCACTGCGAAAGGCCGGCAAGCGCTCAAGCATTCCGCCTGCGTGCGTGCGCTCAGCAGCATTCGATGCGGGCCGGATGCGCTCGTGATGAGCGAGGAAGTTCGGGCCTGGCTGGAATCGAACATGTTTTTGCAGCGTATCGGGAATGACTACAAGATCACGGAGCTCGGCAATCGTTGGCTCGAATTTAACCGGTCAATTTCGCAGAGCGGGGCCGCGCAACAAGTGAAGATCGAACACAATTAATCGATCGGCGAAGCGCTGAAAGCGTTCGCAAAAGGCGGCGTCTGCCGAGAGACGCCGTCAAGAAACCGGTAGCCCGCGCCAAGACACCCCGCCGCCCTCCCCCGACAATGGATGCTTTCCGTACCTGGAGCATCCCCGTGACCACGAACAAAACCCTCCTCGGCATCGCGGCCGGCATCGTCGCCGGCGCGTTCTGGGGACTCGTCTTTTTGGCGCCGAAGCTGGCCGCCGATTTTCCGCCGCTGCAATTGTCCGCCGGCCGCTATCTCGCCTACGGCCTCGTCGCCGCCGTGCTCGTCGCGCCGTCGTGGAACCGGCTGAAGGGGGCGCTCGGGTGGCGCGAATGGCGGGCTCTTGCCTGGCTCAGTTTCATCGGCAACATCCTCTATTACGTGCTGCTGGCCAAGGCCGTGCAGACGGGCGGTGTCGCGATGACGGCCTTCGTGATCGGCCTGCTGCCGCTTGCCGTCACGGTCGTCGGCAGCCGCGACCGGCACGCACCGACCTTGCGCGAGCTGCTGCCGTCGCTGGCCTGCAGCACGGCGGGGCTCGTCTGCATCAGCTGGCAATCGCTCGCCACGTCCGGCTGGGGCTCGCTGACGGGCTTGCTGTGCGCCGGCGGCGCCCTCGTGTCGTGGACGACATATGCCGTCAGCAACAGCCGCTGGCTGGCAACGTCAAGCCACGTGTCGGCGCAGGACTGGAGCCTGTTGACGGGCGTCGTCACGGGTCTCGAAGCCATCCTGCTGGCCGTGCCCGCCTTCTACGGCGACACGCTCGTCCACGCGGGCGCGGACTGGCTGCGCTTCGCCGGCCTGATCGGCGCGATGGCACTGTTCTGTTCCGTGCTCGGCAATAGCTTGTGGAACGTCGCCAGCCGCGCGCTGCCGCTTGCCCTCACGGGGCAGATGATCGTGTTCGAGACCATTTTCGCGTCGCTGTACGGCTACCTGTGGGAAAGCCGCTGGCCGACATCGCTCGAAGCGCTGGCGCTGGCGCTGCTGATCGCGGGGGTCGCGATGTGCGCGCGGGCTCATCGCGAGGCGCCGCGTGCCGCGACGACGCTGGAGGCGGACATGCGCACACAGTGAGGCACCGAACAGAGGCAGGCGGCCGCGCCGGGCACGATGGGAACCTAGCACAGGAGAACATCATGAAACGCCCAGTTAGACTGCTGAGCATGATCGCCGCCGCGGTTCTGGCGGCACCGGCGCTGGCCGGCGAGATCGTCAAATGTGTGGACAGCAGTGGTCACATTACACTGACGGACCAGCCTTGCGCGTCCGGTTCCATTTCCACGCCCGTGACGCGCGATACCGGTCCCCTGCCGCCGCAGCGCCACGTGCTGCCGGCGGCCGATCTGCCGCGCGTGGCGTGGAAACGGCCGAACCTCGCGGCGCCGGTGAAGCTGGCGCGCGACATCGCCACGCTGAAGGAAGCGCGGCGCATGCTGATGCTGCAGGATGCACGCCCGCGCCTGGCGGGCCTGAACTAGGTAGGGTGGGCACCCCGTGCCCACGCGGACGCTACGCGTGGGCGGAGGCCGCCCACCCTACAGCCAATGTTCGTCGTAAGGCGCAAACCCGAGCAGGTCCGCCTCGTTGGCCGACGTACCCAGCGTACGCACGAGCTGCAGCACGTCCTCGCCCTGGATGAAGCTGGCCGATGAACTCGCGGCCAGCAGCTTTTCCGGCGGCTGCGAGCGCGCCACCGCATAGCCCTGCACGTAGTCGACGCCGATCTCCGCCAGCGTGCGGATCGTGGCCGCGTCCTCGGCCCATTCCGCGATCGTGCGCATGCCCAGGTTGCCGGCCAGGTTGACGATCGCTTCCACGATGGCCACGTTGGCCGGATGCGCGTTGATGTTGACGATGAAGTTGCCGTCGATCTTGAGCACGTCCGCCGGCAGCTCCTTCAGGTACGAGAACGACGTGTAGCCCGCGCCGAAGTCGTCCAGCGCCACCTTCACGCCGAAGTTGCGCACCTGGTCGATGAAGCGGCGCGTGTTGTCCAGGTCGTGCAGCGCCACGCTTTCCGTGATCTCCATGCACAGGCGGCTCGCCACGTGCGTGTAGCGCGACAGGATTTCCAGCGTGTCCTGCACGAAGCGCTCGTCGTTGAGCGACGCGCCGGACAGGTTCATGCACACGAAGCGCGTGTTGACCAGCGATTCCAGGTTGTCCTCGATCCAGGATAGCGTCGTCGACAGCACCCAGCGGTCGATCACGCCCGCGCGCCCGCTCTTCTCGGCGGCGGCGATCAACGGGCCGGCCGGGGCCACGCGGCCGTCCGCCTCGCGCATGCGCAGCAGCACTTCGAAGTTCAGCGATTCGTACGGCGAGGAGAGCGACATGATCGGCTGCATCTCGAGGAACATGCCCTCGGTGGCGTCCGGACCGGACAGGCGCGCGACCAGGTTCAGTTCGTTGGCGCGCTCCTGGAACGCGTTCGACCCGCGCTCGTACACGACGAGGCCCTCGTTGTGGCCGCCCTTCGCCTCGCGGCAAGCGCGGTCCGCGGTGGACACCGCATCCTTCATCGGCATGCCCGGCGACACTTCGATCAGGCCGACGGAGCCGCGCACGTGGAACGCCTTATCGCCCACGCGGTACGGCGTGCCGCCGATGCGGTCGACGATGCCGCGGCAGATCAGCGACGCCAGCGGGATCGCCGTGTCGGGCATGACGATGACGAACTCGTCGCCGCCCACGCGCCCGATCTTCTGGCCGCCGGCCAGCGTGAGTTCCATGCGTTCGCACACTTGCTTCAGCACTTCGTCGCCGGCCGCGTGGCCGAACAGGTCGTTGATCAGTTTGAAGCGGTCGAGGTCGATGTACGCCAGCGCCAGCGGCTTGCCCGCGTTGAGCAGCTGGGCCGCGCCCTCGAACATCTTTTCGATGCCGCGCCGGTTGAAGACCTTGGTGAGCGGGTCGTTGTTGGCCATGAAGCGCAGTTGCTCGGTGGCCTGGTATTGCTCGGTGACGTCCTGCAGCACGGCCTCCACGCGGCCGCGCGCGAGCGTGGCGCTGACCATGAAGCGCTGGGCGCCGTCGCGGCTGGCGATCTGCATCTCGGCATTGCTGCGCAGGTGCACTTGTTCCAGCAATTCCGTCCACAGATTATCGGCAAAGAATTGCTTCCACGACGTGCGGCCCGGGACGATCTCGGTGATGCCCAGCATCTTGCGCATGGCCGGGTTGGCACTCTCGATCTTGCCGTACATGTCGAGCGTGAACAGGCCGACGGGCATGGCCTCGTAGGCATGCTGCAGCTTTTCCTGGGCTTCGCGGCGCTTCTGCGTTTCCATGCGCATCTGTTCGGCCACCGCCAGCGCGGCCAGCAGGCTAGACGCGAGCGCGGCCGTGACGCTGTTGATCACGTTCAGCACCTGGTGCATGCCGAGCGCCGCCGATACGACCTCGGCCAGCGACGCGACATAGGTCAGCGCGAACGAGGCCGCGAACCAGCCCGCCACGCGGTTACGCGACCGCAAGATAATCGTGAGGAGGCCCAGCGTCATCAGCGAGAAGCCGAACGCCATGATGACCCACAGCATCGGCAGGAACGTACCGTACGGCATGGCCACGGCGCCGATGAGCAGCGGGATGCATGCCCATTGCGTGATGCGCAACGGGATCGCCCAGCGCGTCTTGACGAGGTCGTCGCGGAACAAGGCCTGGTACAACGTGAGCGTGGACACGCCGTACAGCGCGATCGTCAGCGAGCGGCCCAGCAGCATCCATTGCGGCGGGACGGTCATGCCCAGCCATTGGATGTCCCAGCCGGCCGACAGTCCGGCGATGCGCAGGTTCAGGATCAGCCAGCCGGAAAACAGCACGTACAGCGGCTGGCGGTTGATGAGCGCCGTGATCAGGACGAACAGCGACAGCACGATCATGCCGCCGTCGAGCAGGCCCGACTTGCGGTGGAAACCCTCGATGGACAGGTCGAACTGCGTCTCCGGCCATTGCACGACGTTCACGCGCGCGGGACCGGCGAAGGTGCCCCGGCACAGGATCTCGCGCGGCAGTTCGGCCAGTTGCAGGGCGAAGCCGGCCTTTACCGTGTGCAAATAGGACGTGCCCTGCTCGCGCGTGGCCGTGCCGAGCGGTTGCAAGGTGGCGGCGTCCCAGCAGGAAATATCGACCGCATGGCGCGACGGGAATTCGATCACGTCGCCGACGATGCTGCCGGGCGCGCGCGGCCGCGTGCTGAAGCGGAACCACACGGGCGCTTCCGACAGGTGCGTGTCGAAGTACGACACCGGGACGGCGGCATGGAGACGGGCGTTGGCCGCGGGTGGGCTCAGCGGCGCCGTTTCCTTCAGGACACGGATGTCGCGCGCATCGCTGCTGCCCGACACGTACTGGCTGTCCCAGCACACGAGGGCAACGATGGAAACGACACCGATCGCGATCGGAATCAGATAGTAGGCGAACGTCCGGAACGTCAGGTCAAGCGCCGACTGCGCCAGGCCCGGCAGTTTCCAGCGACCGGATGATATGAATTGCATGAGTATCTGCGAAGCTCGTGGCCCGTTGGCGCGGGCGGCCATTATCGTTTCGCAAGGATACAGCTTTACAGTAGTGCCGTCATGCAATTAATGAATCATGCAACGAGTTCGTGCCGTTCCGATACCCGCCTTACAACACCCATACGACCCGCATTGGGTAACGGCGGTCGCACACCGGACCGGCCGCCGACGTCGATGTCGGGGTGGTGCGTGTGGCAGAAGAAGTTCAGCAGCGGGTGCTGCGCGGCTGTCCAGCGCTCCTCGATCGTCGTGATGTCGAAGGCCATGATCCGGTGCGGAATATTCCCCACGTGGCGCAGCGGCACAAAACCCAGTTCCGGGAACACGTCGACGAAGGTCAGCTGTTCGTACTGGCGGTCGATCGGCGCACGGCCCGTCGCCAGTGCCCAGTGGATGCCGTTCTGCTGGCAATACATGACGCCGGCCTTCAGCAGCGCGGTCTTGACCATGCGGCCGATGCGGCCATTGTCCACGCCCAGGCGGCTCATCTCGGCCAGGGGCTGGCCGCGCAGCCAGTCGGGCAGCGCGACGGACTCTTCGACGTGCAGCGGTTCGTACAGGTTCGTCTGCATGCGGGCCGTGCCCAGCGGGGCGCCGTCCAGCTTGGATTCGGCGAGGAAAACGATTGCGTCGTCGCCGTAGTCAGAAGTTTCGGGCTGGACGAGCTGGCGCGCGAAGTCCGGGACGTGCCGCGCGTAAGCCGCGTGGCGCACGCGGACGGCCTTCCAGAGGTCGGCCTCGTTGTCCACGCGGCGAATGGTGAAGGGCAGGCGTTCGGTCGGCTTGCCCGCGAACCCGGCGGGGGCTGTCGTGAAGGGGCGAAGAACGCCGGGGTGGCGCATTTCCATGTTGACTCCTGTGTTGAAATTCAGAAACGTATCGTGCTTTGAACTTTATCAACGTTCCAGGGGTTAACAATTTGTCGAAAAAGCGTGTCTTTTGCCCCTATTTCAATTTTCAATAAATCATGATCAATTTTATTAATGGTTTTATAACGTTCTTGCCGTCCCGCTAACGCGGATGGAACCACCCTGTTCCGCACCGATTTCGGCCCGTAACAACGACCGCATGCCCATGTCTTCGCCCTGCACGACATCGATGGCGCCGCCGTGCGGCCAGCCGAGGTCGCGTAAATACCCGGCCAGCGCGGCCGTCCCGGCGCCCGTGGCAGGGTCCTCGTAGACACCGCCGATGGCAAACGGATTGCGGGTGTGGAAACGTTGCGGATTTTCCACCCAGGCCAGCACGATCGTCGTCAGGCCGTGCCGCGCCATCAGCGCGCGGCCCGCCTCCAGGTCGTAGCGCATGGCGGCCAACAGGTCGCGGCTGGCCAGCGCCAGCACGAGGTGGTTCGCGCCCGCGTGGGCGAGGCCGGGCGGAATGCGCGGGTCGAGGTCCGCCTCGTGGTAACCGAACAACGTCAACGCGTCCGCGACGAGTTCCGGCGCGGCCGGCCGGCTCCACGTCGGCGGCGATTGCAGCGCGGCGGCCACGCGGCCACCTTCATGTCGTCCTTCGACCGTGATGTTGGCCTCGTTCAGCGCCAGGGAGTACACGCCGTCGCCGTTGCGCCGGGCCAGCGCGGCGCCGAGCGCGATCGTCGCATGGCCGCAGAACGGCACTTCGGACGCCGGCGAGAAATAACGCACGCGCCAGACCTGCCCTTGTCCCTCCGGCGCCGCGAATGCCGTCTCCGAATAGCCGACCGCGTGCGCGAGGCGTTGCATGTCGTCGGCCGGCGGCAGCGATGGGCCGATCCACACGCCGGCCGGGTTGCCGCCAATGTCGCCGTCCGAGAATGCGGCGATGCGAAGGATGTGCGAAGTCGTGATGGTCATGCGGTCTCCTGGTTGGGGTTGATGATCAGGGTTCAAGGACGCCGGCCAGCCGGTCGGCGAGGAAGTCGACGAGCGCCTTCACGCGCGGCGCCAGCGCGCCCTGTTTGTAGAACACGGCCCACACGGGCTGGGTCCACGGCAGGGAAGCGTCTTCCAGCACGGGCACGAGGCGGCCCGCGGCGACGTCGGCGCGCGTGAGGAAGTCGGACAGGCTGACGATGCCCGCGCCCTGCAGCGCCAGGTGGCGGATGGTCTCGCCGCTGGTCGCCGTCACGTGCGGCACGGCGCGCCAGCCTTCGTCGGTGCCGGCACGCAGCGGCCACGTGTTCAACGACGTGGGCGCGACGAAGCCGACCAGCCGGTGCCGCGCCAGGTCGTCCACCTGCTGCGGCGTGCCGTGGCGTTCGAGGTAGCCCGGCGCGGCGAGCACGCGGATCCGGCTGCGCCCGAGGCGGCGGGCATTGAGCGTGGAATCGGACAGGTTGCCGATGCGGATCGCGACGTCGGCCTTTTCCTCGATCAGGTCGACGACGGTCTCGCCGCTCGTGAGTTCCACCTGCACCTGCGGGTACGCATCGAGGAAGTCCGCCAGCTGCGGCGCGACCAGGTGGTCCAGCGTCGGCGTGGCGGCGTTCACGCGCACGAGGCCCGCGGGTTGCGCGCGCGCGCGCGCGGCCTGCGACTCCGTCTCTTCCAGGTCGGCGAGGATGCGGCGCGCGCGGGCCAGCAGCCAGCTGCCTTCCTCGGTGAGGTCGAGGCGGCGCGTCGTGCGGTGGATGAGGGTCATGCCGAGCTGCTGCTCCAGGCGCGCAATGGTGCGCGACACGGCGGACGGCGTCTGCCCCAGCCGCTCGGCCGCGTTGGAAAACGAACCCGTGTCGATCACGGCGACGAATGCGATCAACGCGCCCACGTCCAGCATTTTTGCTCCCAGGTCAAAAGTCTATTGTACGGCGGCGGGTTTTTCTTTGCGGGTCGGCCAGAGAGAATTGCACTTCGACGCAACCACCGTCGCCCCTGCGAAGGCAGGGGCCCAATTTTGCAGGCAATGCGGCAACGCACGCAGAACTTGGGTTCCCGCCAAGGCGGACGGCCAGTCCGGGAACGACGGTTTTAAGGAGAACAATATGCCACTCGCTTTATGGGCCCTCACACTGAGCGCCTTCGCCATCGGCACGACGGAATTCGTGATCGTCGGCCTGATCCCCACCATCGCGTCCAGCCTGGATGTATCCGTGCCGTCCGCCGGCCTGCTCGTGAGCCTGTACGCGCTGGGCGTCGCCATCGGCGCGCCGGTGCTGACCGCCCTCACCGGCAAGGTGCCGCGCAAGACGCTGCTGCTGGGCCTCATGCTGCTGTTCACGGCCGGTAACCTGACCGCGTGGATGGCCCCCGGCTACGCGGCCCTGATGGCCGCGCGCGTCCTGACGGGCCTCGCGCACGGCGTCTTCTTCTCGATCGGTTCGACGATCGCCACGAGCCTCGTGCCGAAGGAAAAGGCGGCCAGCGCCATCGCGCTGATGTTCAGCGGCCTGACCGTGGCGCTCGTGACGGGCGTGCCGCTCGGGACGTTCATCGGCCAGCACTTCGGCTGGCAGATGACGTTCCTGGCCGTCGCGCTGCTGGGCGTGATCGCGTTCGCCGGCATCGCCCTGCTCGTCCCGCGCGGCATCGCCGGCAGCAAGCCGTCCAGCCTCCTCACGCAATTGTCGGTGCTGAAGAAACCGCGCCTGCTGCTCGTCTACGCCATGACCACGCTGGGCTACGGCGGCTCGTTCATCGCCTTCACGTACCTCGCGCCGATCCTCGAACAGGTCGCCGGCTTTTCGTCCAACAGCGTCGGCCTCGTGATGCTCGTGTACGGCGTGTCGGTCGCCTTCGGCAATATCTGGGGCGGCAAGCTGGCGGACCGCAAGGGCCCCGTGCGTGCCCTGCAGATCGTGTTCGCACTGCTGGCCGGCGTGCTGTTCATCCTCGACTTCACGGCCGCGAACAAGATCGCCGTCCTCGTCACGGTGCTGGCCTGGGGCGCCGTCGCCTTCGGCAACGTGCCGGGCCTGCAGGTCTACGTCGTGCAGCGCGCCGAACGCGACGCTCCCGGTGCCGTCGACGTGGCCTCGGGCCTGAACATCGCCGCGTTCAACGTCGGCATCGCCATCGGCGCCTGGGGCGGCGGCCTGATCGTCGCGCACCTCGGCCTGATGCACACGCCCTGGATCGGCGCACTGATCGTCGTCGGCGCCCTCGCCCTCACCACGCTGGCCGGCTGGCTGGACCGGCGCGATCCGGCGCCGCAGCACGCCGCCCGCGGCGAACGCGTCGTCGCCATGCATTGAATTGAAAGGAGAAACCATGCATACCACGATTCCCCAACTGGGCCTCGGCACGTTCCGATTGAAGGAACAACAGGCCATCGATGCCGTCGCCACCGGCCTGGCACTGGGCTACCGCCACGTCGACACGGCGCAGATCTACGGCAACGAGGCCGAGGTCGGCCAGGCGCTGGCAGAATCCGGCGTGGCCCGCGCCGACGTCTTCGTCACCACCAAGATCTGGACGGAGAACCTGGCCGCGGGCCGCCTGCGCGCGAGCCTCGAAGACAGCCTCGTCAAGCTGCGCACGGACTACGTCGACCTCGCCCTGATCCACTGGCCGTCGCCCGGCGGCGCGGTGTCCGTCGCGGAATCGATGGAAGCGTTGCTGGCCGCGCGCGAAGCGGGCCTGACGCGCGCCATCGGCGTGTCGAACTTCCCGATCGCGCAGCTAGCGGAAGCCATCGCCGCCGTCGGCGCGGACAACATCGCGACGAACCAGGTCGAGCTGCATCCGTTCCTGCAGAACCGGCTGCTTGCTGCGTTCATGGTCGACGCGGGCATCCACCTGACCGCGTACATGCCGCTCGCCTACGGCAAGGTGATGGACGACGCCACCATCTCCAGCATCGCCCGGGCGCACGGCGCGACGCCGGCCCAGGTGGCGCTGGCGTGGTCGATGGCGAAGGGGTATGCCGTGATCCCGTCGTCGACGCAGCGCGTGAACCTGGAGAGCAACCTGCGGGCGCGCGACCTGATCCTGTCGCAGCAGGACCTCGTCGCCATCGACGCGCTGGACCGGGGCGAGCGCCTCGTCAGCCCCGACTTCGCGCCGCAGTGGGACTAGATTACTTGTCCAACTCTTTATAGTGGCGGAAGATCCCTTCTTCGTTAAAGGGGATCCGCCGCGCCGACTTCAGATAGGCCGCGATGCGCGGCCGCGCGGCCACCCGGTCGTGCAGGGCCGTCAGCAGCGGATAGCCCGCGTCGATGCGGCCGAGCGCCTTCGGGAAGGCGTAGCGCAGGCCCGCGACGAGCTGGAACAGCGACAGGTCGGCGTACGTGACCGTGTCGCCCAGCAGGTAGTCCTTCGGCTCGGGCCGGGCCAGGATGTTCTCGAACCAGTCGAAGAATTTCGGGATGCGCGTGTCGATGAAATCGGCCGACCGGCGCTTCGCTTCCGGGCGCTGGTCTTCGAAATACAAAGACGTAGCGATCGGGTGGTGCGTGTCGTGGGTCTCGGCGACCAGGTCGGCGATGGTCAGCTGGATCTGGTTCACCCAATATTTACCTTGCACATCCTGCGGCGCCAGGCCGTGGCGCTCGCCCAGGAACATCAGGATGTTGGCGGTCTGGCCCACCGTCACGTCGCCCGCCTTCAGGAACGGCGGCGCGAACGACGGGTGGTCGGCGCCGTCCATCGCCGCGATCATGCGCGCCATGCCGCCCGGCTCGCGCGCCACGTCCACGTATTGCACCCCCGCCTCTTCCAGCGCCAGGCGCACGAATTCGCCGCGGCCCTGGATGCTCGGCCAATAAAAAAGTTCATACACCATGCCGTGCTCCTCAACTTGTTCGGTCTGACTCAATTATCGAGCAGGATTTTGATGTTCGGCGCGGCAATCGTGCTAGTCTTGCGTCTGGCGCTTGCCTGACAAAAGATTAATAAAGAGAGACATGAAGACAAGAATAATGATGAGAGGGATGGGGCATCGGAGGCTCCGATCTTGATTTGCTGAACGACTCATTACCGTCAAGCAAACAAAGAACACGATTCCACCGATAACGATTGCCCGGAGCGCATCATGATTTTCGCTCACCTGACCAAACACTGGATGGCCCGTCGCCGCCAGTACAGCCTGTCGTCGTGGGTGCTGTGCGTCGCGCGCAGCCTGCGCGTGCTGGCCTATTACCGCGACCACCGCGCGCTATGCCAGCTCGGCGTCTACCGCAACCACGTCGCGAAAGACGCCAACGACGACCTGTTCCACCACCTCAGCCACCGCGACTACCTCATCAAGGGCTTGAGCCCGCGCCAGCGCGTGCAGGCCGTGCTGAGCCACTACCGGTTCGAGGAAACGACGTTCAACGACGGCTACCTGGACGCCGTCTACGGCCAGCGCAGCCTGCCCCTGTGGCAGCACGAGGCCGACGGCAGCACCTTCATGATCCAGCTCGAGATGGCCTCGCGCGGCAATGCCGAAGGCGACCTCACCATTGCCCTCGTCGCGGACGGCAAATGCCTGCACCGCCTGTCGTTCAGCTGGCTCGAAGGCGACATGGTGGGCGTCGACATGCCCGTCGTCCCGTTCATCGCCCGCAACCAGGGCCGCTGGATCGATTCCGGCGCCGCCTTCGAAGCGTTCGAGCGCGTCTTCCCGAACAACTCGCCCAGCTTCTTCTGCTTCGCGGCCATGCAGGGCATCGCGCTGGCTCTCGGCATGGACAAGGTCGTGGCGATCCGCAGCGAAGCGCACATCGCGTACGATCCCGATCCGGAAAAACATTTCGCCAACGCATATGACGGTTTCTGGAAGATCCTCGGCGGCGAGGAAATGCCGGGCCGCGACGGTTACCTGATCCCGCTGCCGTTCTACGTGAAACCGTTGTCCGAAATGCCGTCCAAGCACCGCAAGCGCGCGGCGCTGCGGCGCGAGCACTGGCGCCTGATCGGCGATGCTTCCCGCGCCGTCATCCAGCGCCATTTGCTGCATGCGCGCGCGCACGTGGCGCATCCGGCAGCGGTTCCCGAGCCGGCCTGAAAGCCTGCCGCCCCGGCCCACGTCGGCTAGCGACCTGCGCGACAATGATCCTCTGAGCACAACCAGAGGATCATCTTGCAGAACTTCGACTTTCATAATCCCACCCGCATCCTGTTCGGCGACGGCCAGATCGAGCGCATCGGCAAACTGGTCCCGCCCGATGCCCGTGTCCTCGTGCTGTACGGCGGCGGCAGCATCCGCGCCAACGGGACGTATGACGCCGTGATGGCCGCGCTGGCCGGCCGCACCGTGTTCGACTTCGGCGGCATCGAGCCGAATCCGACGTACGAAACGCTGCTGGAGGCGATCGCCCTCGTGCGCCGCGAACGCATCGACTTCATGCTGGCGGTGGGCGGCGGCTCCGTCATCGACGGCACCAAGTTCGTGGCGGCCGGCGCCCTGCTCGACGCCGATCCATGGACCATCCTCGAACGGCACGCGAAGAACGTGCACGCGGCGCTGCCGATCGGCGTCGTGCTGACCCTGCCGGCCACCGGGTCCGAGATGAACGCGGCCGCCGTCATCACGCGCAAGCGCACGCAGGAGAAATTCGCCTTCATTTCACGCAGCGTGTACCCGCAGTTCGCCGTGCTCGACCCGACCCGCACCTACACGCTGCCCGCGCGCCAGGTGGGCAACGGCGTCGTCGATGCGTTCGTGCACGTGATTGAGCAATACATGACCGTGCCGGCCCAGGCCAAGGTGCAGGACCGCTTTGCCGAAGGCCTGCTGCTGACGCTCGTCGAGGACGGTCCGCGGGCGCTGGCCACGCCCGAGGACTACGACGTGCGCGCCAACCTGATGTGGACGGCCACCCTGGCCCTGAACGGCCTGATCGGCACCGGCGTGCCGCAGGACTGGTCCACGCACACGATCGGCCACGAGCTGACCGCGCTGTACGGCCTCGACCACGCACAGACGCTGGCGATCGTGCTGCCGTCGATGCTGCGCGTGCGCCGCGCCCCCAAGCGCGAGAAACTGCTGCAATACGCGGCCCGCGTGTGGGACCTGCACACCGGCGGCGAGGACGCGCGCATCGAATCGGCCATCGCCCGCACGGAAGACTTCTTCCGCGCCATGGGCGTGGCGACAAAGCTGTCCGACTACGGCCTGGGCCGCGATGCGATCCCGGCCGTGATCGCCGCGCTGGAAGCGCACGGCATGACCCGCATGGGCGAGTCCGGCGAGGTCACGCTGGCGGTGGCGCGCGAGGTGCTAGAAGCAGCCGCCTGATCGCGGAACCATCCGCTTTACAACATGTCTATTGACTGAAGCATCACGACAAGGCGCGTTGTGCTACACTCGCGCCTTCGCTAGGGGTCCTGGGAGTTCGCTTCCCGGGTGAGAGATACCCTTCGTACCTGATCTGGATAATGCCAGCGAAGGAAAGCGCAACGCAGTTCCCATCCTTGTTTGCCCTTCCCCCCGTTGGCTCCGGCTTTTAAGAAAAAGCGGCGCGCCCATTGCGGCGCGCGAAAACGAGCACACCATGAACCGTCAACTGAAGTACACGATCCTGGCCTGCGCGCTGATGCAGGCGTACGCATACGCGCAGGACACCACCCGCCCCGTCGCCGAAGTCGTCGTGACGGGCAACCGCTTCATCGCCGTCGACCGCGCCAGCGTCGGCGGCTTCGGCGAGGCGTCGCTGTTCGACACCCCGGCCTCCATCATTTCCATGGGCCGCACGCAGATGCAGGACCTGTCGATCCGCTCGACGACCGAAGCGGTGCGCTTCGATGCATCCGTCGCCGACGCCTACAACGCGGTCGGCTATGCCGAGCAATTCTCGATCCGCGGCTTCGCCCTCGACAACAACTACAGCTATCGCAAGGACGGCTTCGCGATCCCGGGCGACACGCAGATCCCGCTGGAGAACAAGGAACGCATCGAAGTCCTGAAAGGCCTCGCGGGCCTGACGGCCGGCATCGCCACGCCGGGCGGCATCGTCAACTACGTGACCAAGCGCCCGACGAATACGCCGCTGCGCTCCGCGACCGTGGAAGTATCCGAGCGCGGCACGCTGTACGGTACCGTGGATCTCGGCGGCCGCTTCGAGGACCGCCGTTTCGGTTACCGCATCAACGCGGCCGCCGCCGACCTGCATCCGTACGTGCGCGGCGCGAACGGCGACCGCCAGTTCGTGTCCGCCGCCTTCGACTGGCAGATCACCCCGGACGCGCTGCTGCAGCTGGACATGGATTACCAGCGCAAGTCCCAGATCACGGCGCCCGGCTTCCAGCTGATCCAGAACGCGACGCTCCCCACCGGCGTGTCGGCCAGGATGCTGCTGAACGACCAGCCGTGGACGCGCCCCGTCACGACGAAGGACAGCAACCTGGGCCTGCGTTTCGAATACAAGCTCGCGCCGGACTGGCTCGCGACGGTCTCCGGCAACAAGCACTGGTTCAAGCGCGACGACTTCACGGCCTTCCCCTACGGCTGCAGCAACGAAGGCGCGGGCTATTATCCGGGCTACTGCGCCAACGGCGACTACGACGTCTACGACTACCAGAGCACGGGCGAGCGCAAGTCGCCGTGGGGCGTGCAGGCGCAGGTGCAGGGTAAATTCGCGACCGGCACGATTCGCCACGCGCTCACCGTCGGCGCCTCGTATTCCGAGCGCCACGACAGCTTCGGCGACTATGTCTACGACTACGTCGGCTACAGCAACCTGTGGCACCCGCTCGTGACGCCGCACGTCCCGGCCGACCGCGTGACGGGGCCCGTGTCCGAACGCCGCAGCGACGAGGAACGCGCCGTCTTCGCGCAGGACATCGCGAGCCTGACGAAGCAGCTCACGCTGCACGCGGGCCTGCGCCATGTGCAGATCAAGCGCAGCGACGCGCACAGCGACGACTCGTTCCTGCTGCCGAACGTGGCCCTCGTGTTCAGTCCCGCACGCGACTGGAACGTGTACGCCGCCGTCAGCCACGGCCTGCAGCACGGCGGCGTCGCGCCGATGCAGACGACGAACGAGACCCAGGTGCTGGCACCGCAGCGTTCGCACCAGGTCGAGATCGGCGCCAAGGCCGCGCTGGACAACGGCATCAACCTGTCCGCCGCGCTGTTCCAGATCCGCCAGGGCCTGGAGTACACGGACGCGCACAACACGTTCGTCCGCAACGGCAAAGAGACGCACCGCGGCATCGAGCTGACCGCGCAGGGCAAGGCGACGCCGGCGTTGGACTGGAGCGTGTCGCTGATGGCGCTGAACACGCGCCAGGAAGGCACGGGCCAGGCCGGCATCGACGGCAAGCGCGTGACGGACGTCCCCGCGTTCAAGTCGACGGCATGGGTGCAGTACGCCGTCGCGGCGATCCCGGGCCTGAAGCTGGACGGCACGTGGCAATACTCGGGCAAGAAGGCGTTCGACGTCGAGAACACCGTGTTCGTGCCCGACTACCACGTGTTCGGCGTGGGCGCGTCGTACGGCCTGAAATGGGGCACGACGAACGTCACCTTGCGCGCGCGGGCGGAAAACCTGTTCGACAAGTTCTACTGGCGCGACGTGACGCCGGCGCTGGGCGGCTATCTGCTGCCGGGGGTGCCGCGGACGTTCCGGGCGTCGGCGCAGTTTGATTTCTAAGTAAAGCATCGTCGTCCCTGCGAAGGCGGGGACCCAATTTCTGCGGCTCCGGAGGAAAACTTGGGCCCCTGCCTCCGCAGGGGCGACGTTAATGGGCGGGTGGTCCTATCAGCGCTTCCACCTGCCGCACCCGCTCCTCCAGCTCCCCCGTCAGCAGCGTGAACGGAATCCCCCGCGCATCCAGCACGTCCACGAGCTGCGCATGCACCCGCTGCCTGACTTCCTCCGACTCGCGCTGCAGCCCATCCGGCACCCACGGCAGGTCCGGCGCCGCGACGAGCGTGAACGCATAGTCGTGTTCCGCTTCCCAAGCAAGCAGGTCGGCCGGCACGCGGCCCCAGTAGATGCGGCTGTACACCGCCGTCATCAGCGGCGTCGTGTCGACGAACAGGAAGTCGCGCGCGCGCGGGTCGATCGCGAGCAGCTCCTCGCGCGCGCGCTGCGTGCGCGCGATGCCGGGCTGGTCGTCCTCGTGCGGCACGCGCGCGTTCACCTCGACGAATTCGCGCAGGTATTCCGGCACCCACAACGTGCCGTAGCGCGCCGCCAGCGCCTGCGCGAGCGTCGATTTTCCCGTCGATTCCGCGCCCAGCAGCGCGATGCGCGCCAACGTCATCGCGCGCCCTCTGCCACCGGCATGTCCGCGTCCTGCGCCGCATACGTCCAGGCGCGCAGGCCCAGCACGGCCAGCACGACGAACACGGCGTACAGGATCGCCGTCAGGTGCAGGCCTTTATAGATGTACAGGCCCACGTACAGGATGTCGACGGCGATCCACGTGTGCCAGTTCTCGATCTTCTTTTTCGCCGTGAGCAGTTGGCCCAGCAGGCTGCCCGCGGTGAGGAACCCGTCCATGTGCGGCACGTCCGTGTCCGTGTACGCCTTCAGGAATGCCGACAGCGCGAAGAAGCCGACGGCCCAGCCGAGCAGCGCTGCGATCCAGCCCGTGTGCGACAGGCGCGTCACGGGCAGCGGCCGGCCCTCGGCGCCGCGCAACCATTGCCACCAGCCCCAGATCGACGCGGCGATGAACACGCCCTGCAGGCCGGCGTCGCCGTACAGGCGGGCGTCGAAGAACACGACGCCGTACGTGGCCGACGACACGATGGCGAAGAACCAGCCCCAGTGATTGTGCAGGATGGTCAGGACGACCGTCGCGACGGACAGCACGAAGCCGAGCAGTTCGAGCGGCGTGGTGGAAAAGCCCAGCAGGACCAGGGTATCGTTCATGGGCGGACAATGACAGGGGAGTCGGCGATTATGGAAGGTGGCGCGGGTTTATGCAACCCGGCGGCCGCCTGCGACTCGCCGTCACGCTCCCCGTGCCCGGACACTGTGCGCGAGCTGCGCCGCATCACCCTTTCGGGTACTTGATCGTCATTTCCTTCAGCAGGTTGTCCGCGTGGTCGACCTCCTTCATCACCCACAGCATGTAGCGGATGTCGACGTGGATCGCGCGCGTGATCACCGGATCGAAGTACCAATCCTTCGTGATCGACTCGTAGGTCGAATCGAAGTTCAGGCCCACCAGTTCCCCGCGCCTGTTCATCACGGCGGAGCCGGAATTGCCGCCCGTCGTGTCGGCGCTCGACAGGAAGTTCACCGGCACCGTGCCCAGCGCCGGATCCTTGAACCGGCCGTAACGCTTGTCGCGGATCGCCTGCAGCAGCGAATTCGGCGCGTCGAACGGCGCCTTGCCCGTCTGTTTCTCGAGGATGCCTTCGACGGTGGTGAACGGTCCCTTGACGATGCCGTCGCGCGGGCTGTACGGCGCCACGGTGCCGTAGGTCACGCGCAAGGTGCCGTTGGCGTCGGGGTACACGGGTTTGCCCTGCGCCTTCTTCCAGGCGACGACGGCGTCCATGTACAGCGGGACGACGCGTTCGAGGTTGCCGTCGACTTCCTTGCGGCGTTCTTCCAGCGTCATGCCGACGTCGTGCAAGCGCACGGCCAGCTGGATGAACGGGTCGTTCGATTTGCGGAATGCGTCCGCGTCCTTGCCGATCCACGCCAGGCGCTTCGCGGTATCGCCCAGCTCCGTGCCCTTGTACAGCGGCGCCAGCGCGTTCTGCGCGGGCAGCAGCGCGTCCAGGCCGTGCGGCCGCGCCCTGGTGTCGATCTTGCCGTAGCGGACCAGCGCGGCCTGCCAGCGGGCCTGGTCGACGCTCGGCACGAACGATTGCTCGAGGCGGGTCAGGCGCGCCTTGATGAACGAGACGTCGCGGTCCTGGAAGCCCGCTTCGCGCTGCGCGTCCGGCTTCTGGTGTTCCAGCGCCAGGCGGTACAGCGTGCGTGCGCTTTTCAACAGGTCGCTGTGCGTCGCCTCCGCCCATGCCGTCTCCTGCTGCGTCGTCGCCATGTCGGCGGCGATGGCGGCGTCGAGGTCGGCCATCAGGTTCTTCGGTCCGGTACCGTGTTGCTTGTACCAGGTGCGGAATTCCGCATCCTGCGCATCCTTGATGGCGGCGATGTCCTTGCGCGCGAAGCCGTCCAGCAGGCCGCGCGTCTTTTTCAGCACGTTGTTCAGGCTCTTCGACACGCTCGCGTAGCGCACCGTGTAGTCCGGGTTGCCCATCGTGGCGGCCGCGATCACGGACAGGTCGGCCGTGATCGACGCCACCTTGGCCGGGTAGTCCACGTCGCGCGCGAAGCGGATCTCGGCCGGCAGCTTGTAGCGGCTCGTGCGGCCCGGGTAGCCGGCCAGCAGGATCGGGTCGCCCGCCTTCAGGCCTTCGGCCGAGACGACGAGGAAGTGCTTCGATTTGTAGGGCACGTTGTCCGGCGACGGATCGGCCGGGCGGCCGTCCTTGCCGACGTAGGCGCGCAGGAAGGAAAAGTCGCCGACGTGGCGCGGGAATTCGTAGTTGTCGATGTCGCCGCCGAAATCGCCGACGCTGTTCGCCGGCGCGTAGACGAGGCGCACGTCGCGGATCAGGAGCTGCTTGATGCGGTAGTACTAGCCGCCGCGGTTGAACGCGGGGACCGAGCAGCGGTACGCCTTGTCGCTCTCGCATTCCGCGATCAGCGCCTTGATGCGCGCCTCGACCTGCTCGTGGCGCTCCTTGCCGGAGAGTCCCGCCCCCAGGCCCTTGAGCACGCGGTCCGTCACGTTCTCGACCTTCTCCGTCACGTAGACGACCGTGTTCGGGCCGCCGGGCAGTTCCTCCGCGCGCGTCTTCGCGAGGAAGCCGTTGGCGATGTAATTGTGTTCCGGGGTCGAATTGCGCTGGATCGCGCCGTAGCCGCAGTGGTGGTTCGTGACGACGAGACCGTCCGGCGACACGAACGACGCCGAACAGCCCGGGGTGGCCACGATGGCACTCATCGGGTGTTTCGACAGGTCGGCCAGGCGCTCGGCCGGGATCGTGATGCCGATGCGTTTCAACTCGGATTTCAGATGCGGCAGCTGGTGCGGCTGCCACTGGCCCTCGTCGGCGAGCGCACCGGCGCTCGCCCCCAGCAGGGCGACGGGAAGGACGACGGATTTGAACAAGACAAGCCTCGCGAAAAAAAGCAGACACGAGTATATCGCCAGCCTGTCTTGTTACGGAAACAAAATTGTCATGAATCGCCCCGGGAGAGTATGTACGGCCCGTGTATCGGCGTAGCGCGGACGCCACATCCCGCGATTCCACCGATCAGGCGTATTTACGTTTGCGGCGCCGCAGCACCGCCGCCATCCCCGCCAGCGCGGCCGCGCACAACGCCGGCGACGCCGGCTCCGGCAGGCCGACGCGCACCTCGTCCAGCGCGGGCGCGCTGTAGCCCGCCTGCCGGTTCGCGGTCGAGAAGGCGAAGTAGCGCACCTCGTCGAAGCCGTTCCCGTCGACGAGGCCGAGGACCGCACCGCGTGGAGAACTGACATTGCCGCTGCCGGTACGAACGCCATCCGCATACGTGGCCCAGTAGCCGTTCAGGGCCTGGTAGCCGCTGCCGGCCGCGAACTCGATCCGGTAGAAGTCGGCGCCGTCCGCGCGGCGGACGCTGATATAAGCATTCATGCCGGACGTGGCAAAGTAGTTGCCGGAGAACGCGGGACTCAGTTCCGAGACGGCGTCGTAGCAGTCGACGCCCGCGTAGCCGCAGCCGTTGTTGGCGCCGTAGCCGCTCGCGTGGAACAGCAGGCCGTCCTCGACCCAGTCGTTGGCGAGTGCCGTGTTCAGTTCGAAGTGCGCCGCGTTGGTCGTGACGCCGACGGCCGTCCCGGCGCCCAGTGTCTGCAGCACGGCGGCGCCCGCGCCCTGCATCGCAAGGGTCAAAGCGGCTGCGCACAGCAGGCGGTTCATGTGATGCATGGTCATCTCCATCATGGCGTGGGAATCAGGTCGAGCGCGTCGTAGCTGTAGCCGGGGCTCAGGAAGCGGATGCCGCTGGAGCCGCTGATCGCGGTCAGCGTCAGCACGTTCTGGCCCACGACCAGTTCGCTGGCGGGGATGTCGAACGTGTACATCGTGTTGTTGCCGCGGTAGGTGCCGACCGTCAGCGTGCGCGACGACGGCTGCGTGGACGCGGGCGGATTCGCCGACACCCAGCCGTTCACCTGCGCCTTCGGCCGCCCGCCCGCGAACGCGTCGGTGATGCCGACGCGCAGCCGCAGCGGCACGATCTGGCTCGCGCGCAGGTTGAAGCGCACGGTCAGCGTGCCGTTCACGTCCTTCCACTGGTAGGCCGGGAACCCCGTCGCCGGCGCCGACGTGCCGACCACGTAGTCGCCCGGCGTCCACGCCGCCATGCGCACGTCGGACGGGTGCATCGTCGTCACCTTGCCGCCGTTGATGAATTCCGCCGGCGTACCGTCCCACTCGCCGATGCGCCAGAGCGCGGCCGCGCTGCCTGGATCGCCCGTCACGGCGACGGTGCCGGCATCCGTCGTGGCGCCCGCATTGACCGTCACCGTGCGCGTGTCGACCGCCAGTTCGTTCTTGTAGACCTTCATCGTATAGGTCCCGGGGATCATGCCGCCGCTTGCGAAATGGCCGTCGGTGGCGTCGGCCATGGTCCAGTACTGCGCCGTCGCATTCGAAAAGCCGACCGTGTAGGCGAAGCGCGGATCGCGGCCCGTGATGGCGGCCCCGCTGACGGCGCCGCGCGCTTCCGGTCCCACCCAGCCCGTAAGGCCGAGGGTGCCGAGCCAGGACGTGTCCACCGGTCCCGGCGCCGCGCCGTCGTTGAACACCATCGTGTACGTGTTGAGGATTCTTGTCCGCAGCGGCTCCGTCTGGCCCTCGCCGTAGTTGATGATGTACGTGATCTCCTGGTTCGTGCTCGTGGCCTGGTTCAGCAGGCTGCGGTAGAACGGGCCGCCGGAATTGCCCTCGTTGTTGTCGCGGACGATCCACAGGCCGACATTGGTCCCCGTCGCGCCGATGAACTGCCAGTCCTTCAGGCGCATGTTCGAGTAATGCTTGGAACGCGTCTCGCCGTTCGGCATGCCGAAGACGTCGCTCGCCTCGATCGCCCCGCTGTTGCCGCGCAGGTCGGACGGCGCCGGGCCGTTGGGCAGCCGCGCGATCGGCACGCGCACGATGAAGCGCGCGAGGTTCAGCGTATCGGGCTCGCTCGTGAAATACGTGCCCATGTAGATCTTCGCCTCGCCGCGGCGCGCGATGTAGTAATGCGTGAGGTTGCCCGCCTGGACGGTCACCTTGACGACGTCGCTGCCCACCGCCGCCGCGCTCACGTCCACCGCGGAAATGCCCTTGTACAGGTAGTCGAAGCCGGAATTGACCTGCGTGCCGCGGCCTTGGTCCTGGTACTCGACGCCGTTGTACATCATCGACGCGATGTCCCCGGCCGACTGCGTGCTGACGCCGTTGTCCAGGCGCCGTACCTTGAAGACGAGGCCCGCGCCCGTGTCGATCGTGTAGAAATTGGCATCCTGCGTGAGGCCGAACGTGGATACGGTCGCGGTGGCGGCCAGCATCCGGGTGCCGCCCGTGGTGGCGGTGTTGGGCGCGTCGCCGCCGCAGCCTGCGGCCAGTACGCATAGCGTCGAGGCGAACGCGGTCCTGCGCATCAAGATGTGCATGTCTGTCTCCTGTTTGTGAATTGTGTTCGCGCCCGGGTTTGCACATCAGTATTGACGGCTTGCGCGCGGCAGGTCAACGGGGCGCACGGCGTCTCACGCAAAGAATCACGCGCTTGAGCGGAGGCTCGCGGATGCAGATAGAATGACGGGTCCGGCGCCGTCCGGAGCTTCTCGCCGAACCATCACCATGTCCAGCCTCTTCGCCCCCGTTTCCGCCCTCCTCCGCCGCCTGTCGATCGACACGTTCACCATCCTGCTGCTATGCGCCGTCGCGTTGGCCAGCGTGCTGCCATGCGCGGGCGAGACGGCTGTCGTCCTCGGCAAGGTCACCACCGTCGCCATCGGCTTGTTGTTCTTCCTGCACGGCGCCAAGCTGTCGCGCGAGGCGATCGTCGCCGGGATGACGCACTGGCGCCTGCACCTGCTGGTGCTCGCGTCGACCTTCGTCATGTTCCCGCTGCTGGGCCTCGCATTGAGGCCGCTGGCGGGCAGCGTCATCGCGCCCGAACTGTACGTGGGCATCCTGTTCCTGTGCACCCTGCCCTCGACCGTGCAGTCGTCGATCGCCTTCACGTCGATGGCGCGCGGGAACGTGGCGGCGGCCGTGTGCAGCGCGTCGGCCTCGAACTTCGTCGGCATCTTCGTCACGCCGCTGCTCGTGTCGACCCTGATCGTGCAGGGCGCGGCGGGCGGCTCGACGCTGGACGCGGTGATCACCATCGTCGAACAGCTGCTGCTGCCGTTCCTGGCCGGCCAGTTCCTTCGCCCGTGGATCGGGCAATGGGTGGACCGTCACAAGCCGATGCTGAAGATCGTCGACCAGGGCTCGATCCTGCTGGTCGTGTACACGGCGTTTTCCGAATCCATCAACGAAGGCCTGTGGCACAAGCTGTCGGGGGCATCGCTGGCGGGCCTCGTCGTCATCAGCTGCGCGATGCTGGCAATCGCACTGGGGCTCGCCACGTGGACGAGCCGGCGCCTGGGCTTCAACCGCGAAGACGAGATCACCATCGTGTTCTGCGGCTCGAAAAAGAGTCTCGCAAGCGGCGTACCGATGGCCAAGGTGCTGTTCGCGCCGAGCGCGCTGGGCATGGTCATCCTGCCCGTGATGCTGTTCCACCAGATCCAGCTGATGGTCTGCGCGGTGCTGGCCCAAAAATGGGGCCGCGAGCCGCGCCCCTGAAATCCCGGGTCAGAAAATTCGGGGTCAGAGCACATTTTTCGCGAAATTCGGGGTCAGAGCACATTTCGATTCGGCGCGAAAACAGCATGCCAGAGACTGGGCGCGAGCCAGCTTACCTCGCGCTGCTTGTCGATTAATGCTTAGGAAAACTTGCACCAAAAAGTGCTCTGACCCCGAATTTTCGGCGAAATGTGCTCTGACCCCGAATTTGGGAAATGTTCTTAAAGATGTTGCCAGAGTTTGAGGTTTGATCCCGGTCTTATTTGGCCAAAGCCAGGCTGCCCCACCATACCTCCGGCAGCGCGGCAATGAGCATCATGCCCGGGCCGAGCGCCGTGATGAGCCAGCGGCGGCGCGGCGGCAGCCAGGCCGTGCGTGGGTCGCGGAGGCTCGCGCGGATGTCGCGCCAGCCGAAACAGGACAACGCCACCATCCCGGTCGCGAACAACGTCCATAGCGCGGCATCGTCCAGCAGCGCCGCGAAGTCCGCGTCGAGGTAAGCGAGCGCCGGCAACGCGAGGCTCACGCTGCCCAGCAGTTCGGCCGTCGCGATAAACGCCGCGCGGCCGCGGCGGCGGAAGTCGTGGCGCAGCATCCAGGCCGACAGCGCGACGTCGCCGGCCAGGTACAGTGCGGTCCATGCGGGCATGGCGCTTACTCCTGCGCGGTCAGCCGGTCCGCATGCCAGCCGCCGCCCAGCGACTGGATCAGCGCCACGGCCGTCGTCTGGCGGTTGCCCTGCGTCTGCACGAGCGCGCGGCGCGCGTTCAGTGCCGTCACCTGGGCCTGCACCACTTCCGAATAACTCACCTGGCCGGCCTTGTAGCGGTTCAGCACCTGCTCCTCGACCTTGTCCGCCGCTTCCGATGCCTGGCGCTGCAGGTCCTGCTGCTGCGCCAGCACGCGCGTGGCGGCCAGCTGGTCCTCGACGTCGGCGAAGGCATCGAGCACCGCCTGGCGGTAGCGCGCGACGGCCTGCTCGCGCGCCGCGTCGGCGCCCTGCACGGCCGCGCGGTTGGCGCCGCCGTTGAAGATCGTCTCGGTGGCCGACAGGCCCAGTGCCCATGCCATGCTCGATGCCTTGAACAGGTCGCCGATGGCGCTGGCGGACGGGCCGTACGATGCCGTGAGGCCGATCTGCGGGAAGTAGGCGGCGCGCACGATGCCGATCTGCGCGTTGGCCGCGGCCACGGCGCGTTCGGCGGCGGCGATGTCGGGACGGCGCTCCAGCAGGGTCGAAGGCACGCCGACCGGCACCTCCGGTACGGTCACATTCCACGGCGCCGGGGCCAATGCGAAATCGGCCGGCGCCTTGCCGATGAGGACCGCGATCGCGTGCTCCAGCTGCGCGCGCTGGCGGGCCAGCGTCAGGTCGTCGCTCTGCGCGCTGGCGAGCTGGGTCTGGGCCTGGTAGACGTCCGAGTGCGGCACGATGCCGACGTCGAAGCGGTTCTGCGTGATCTTCAGCACGCGCTGGTAGCCTTCGATGGTCGTGGCCAGCAGCGCGCGCTGGGCGTCGATGGAGCGCAGCGAAAAATAATCGGCTGCCAGCTCGCCCTGCGCGGACAGGCGCGCGGACGCGAGGTCGGCCGCGCTGGCCTGGGCATTGGCCTGCGCCGCGGAGATACCCGCGCGCAGGCGGCCCCACACGTCCGGCTCCCAGCTCGAGCCGATGTTCAAGCGAAAACTGTTGGACGTGCGGCCGTTGCCGTTGTCGTTGGTGCCGCTGCCTCCGCCGCTGCCGTTGCGGTTTGCGCCGCCGGTCAAGGTCACGGTCGGGAACAGCGACGCGCGCTGCTGCGCGACGATGGCCCGCGCCTGGCCGTACGCGGCGACGGCCGCCGCCACGTTCTGGTTGCTGACCTCGACCTGGCGCACCAGGCCGTCGAGCACGGGGTCGTCGAACAGGGTCCACCACGGACCCCGGTCGAGCGCATCGGCCGGTGCGGCGGGCGCCCAGCCATGCAGCTCCTTGAACGCGGCCGGCTGCGGCGTCGCCGGGCGCTCGTACGTGGGCGCAAGGGCGCAGCCGGACAGCACGGCGGCGCCGAGCAAGGCAGAGATCAGCGGGCGGAAGGTGGCGAGTCGCATGGTTCGGTTCATGGCTGGGAAGTCGTGGGCTGGTCTTCCAGCGGGTGGCGGACCAGGTGGTGCTCGTCCGCGTTGCGGCGGCGGAGCTTGTCGAGGTAGACGTAGACGACGGGCGTCGTGAGGAGCGTCAGGAGCTGGCTCGCGACCAGGCCGCCGATGATGGCGATGCCCAGCGGCTGGCGCAGCTCGGAGCCTTCGCCGAAGCCGATCGCGAGCGGCAGCGCGCCCAGCGCCGCGGCCAGCGTCGTCATCAGGATCGGGCGGAAGCGCAGCAAGCACGCTTCGCGCACCGCTTCCGTCGCGGAGAGTCCGCGCGCGCGCTCCGCCTCCAGCGCGAAGTCGATGATCAGGATCGCGTTCTTCTTCACGATGCCGATCAGCAGGAACACGCCGATCAGGGCGATGATGGAAAACTCCATGTGGAACAGCAGCAGCGCCAGCACGGCGCCCACGCCGGCCGACGGCAGCGTCGACAGCACCGTGATCGGATGCACGAGGCTTTCGTACAGGATGCCGAGGACGATGTAGATGACGACGATGGCGGCGAGGATCAGCAGCGGCTGCTGCTGGTTCGATTCCTGCGCCTGCTTGGCCTGGCCCTGGAAGCTGCCGCGCACGTTGGTCGGCATGCCGATGTCGGCCTCCGCCTGCTTGACGGCCTGCTGCGCTTCCGACAGCGAATAGCCCTGCGCGAGGTTGAACGAGATCGTCGTCGCCAGCTCGCCGTCCTGGTGGTTGACGGAACTCGGCGTCGCCCGTTCCGCGAAGTGGGCGATGGCGGACAGCGGCACCATCGTCGTGGCGGACGACGACAGCGCCGAACCGCCGGACGGGTCGCGCGCGGCCGTCAGGTTCGCGGGTGCGGCCGGCGTGCCGGTGGCGGTGGTCGTCGCGTTCTTGGCCGGCACGTACACGTCATCCAGCGCGGCGGGCGAGCGCGCATACTTCTGCGCGACGCCCATGATCACGTGGTACTGGTTCAACTCGTCGTAGATGTTGGCGACCTGGCGCTGGCCGAACGCGTCGTACAGCGCGTTGTCGATGTCCTTCGCGCTGATGCCGAGGCGCGCCGCCGTCTGCTTGTCGATGTCGACATAGGTCTCGACGCCGTTGTCCGCCTGGTCGGTGTCGACGTCGGTCAGCGCCTTCTGCCCCTTCATGGCGTCGGCCAGCTTCGTCGCCCACGTCTTGAGGTCGGCGCGGTTGTCGCTCTTGAGGGTGTACTGGTAGGTGGAGTTCGACTGGCGTCCGCCCATGCGCAGGTCCTGCACGGGGTTCAGGAACAGCTGCACGCCCGTCACCTGCGCGAGCTTCGGACGCAGGCGCGCGATCACGGCCTGGCCGCTCTCGCCCTTGGCGCGCTCCTCGACCGGCTTCAGGTTCAGGAACATGAAGCCGCCGCCCGCGCGCGAGCCGCCCGTGAAGCCGACGACCGTATCCACGGCGGGATCGCTCTTGATGATGTTGACGAGCTGGCGCAGCTTGCCCTGCATGGCCTGGAACGAGATGCTCTGGTCGGCGCGCAGGCCGCCGTTGACCTGGCCCGTGTCCTGCTGCGGGAAGAAGCCTTTCGGCGCCGCCGAGAACAGGTAGACGTTCAGGCCCACGACGAACACGAGGATCAGCATCACGAGCGGCTTCATGTCGAGCGCCCAGTCGAGCGCGTGTTCGTACGATTTCAGCACGCCGTTGAATCCGCGTTCGGCCCAGCGCGCGATACGACCCTGCTTGCGGCCCACATGGTCGTGCAGCGTCTGGCCGGGTTTCAGCAGCATTGCGCACAGCATCGGCGTCGTCGTCAGCGAGATCACGAGCGAGATCATCACGGCGGCCGACAGGGTGACGGCGAATTCGCGGAACAGCCGGCCCACCTGGCCGCCCATGAACAGCAGCGGGATGAACACCGCGACGAGCGACAGGCTGATGGACAGCACGGTAAAACCCACTTCCTGCGCGCCCAGCAGCGCCGCCTTCATGCGGTCCATGCCCTGCTCGACGTGGCGGCTCGTGTTTTCCAGCACGACGATGGCGTCGTCGACGACGAAGCCCGTCGCCACCGTGAGCGCCATCAGCGACAGGTTGTTGAGCGAGAAGCCCAGCAGGTACATCACGCCGAAGGTGCCCAGCAGCGAGACGACCGTCGCCACCGCCGGCACGACGGTGGCGCGGACGCTGCGCAGGAACACGGAGACCACGAGCACGACGAGCAGGATCGAGATCATGAGGGTCATCTCGATCTCGTGCAGCGACGCGCGGATGGAATTCGTGCGGTCCGACGCGACCTGCATGCGCACGTCCTGCGGCAGCTGGGCCTGCAGCTGCGGCAGCAGCGCGCGCACGCCGTCCACGGTCTCGATGACGTTGGCACCGGGCTGGCTCGTCACCAGCACGATCACGGCGGGTTGGCCGTTGAACAGGCCCAGCGTGTTGATGTTCTCGACGCCGTCCCACACGGTGGCGACGTCCTGCAGCCGGATCGCGGAACCGTTGCGCCAGGCGACGACGAGACCCTTGTAGTCGGCCGCCGTGCGGCCATTGGTCGGCGTGTTCGCCTGCGAATAGATCTGCAGGCGCATGCCCTGCCCTTCCAGCGCGCCCTTCGGCCGGTTGGCGTTCGTCGCCTGGATGGCGGCGCGCACGTCCTCGGTCGACAGGCCGTACTGGTTCAGCTGGTACGGGTTCAGGTCGACGCGCACGGCGGGCAGCGAACCGCCGCCCAGCTCCACGTCGCCCACGCCCTTCACCTGCGCGAGCTTCTGCTGGACGACGTTCGACACTTCGTCGTAGATCTGGCCGGGGCTCCGCGTCTTCGACGTCAGCGCGAGGATGATGATCGGCGCGTCGGCCGGATTGGCCTTGCGGTACGTGGGGTTGCTGCGCAGGGTGGCCGGCAGGTCGGCGCGCGCCGCGTTGATCGCGGCCTGCACTTCGCGCGCGGCGGAATCGATCTGGCGCGTCAGGTCGAACTGCAGGTTGATGCGGGTGGAGCCATTGCCGCTGCTGGACGTCATCTCGTTGACGCCGGCGATCACGCCCAGCCGCCGTTCCAGCGGCGTGGCGACCGACGTCGCCATCGTGTCCGGACTGCCGCCCGGCAGGTTGGCGGACACGGAGATCGCCGGGAAGTCGACCTGCGGCAGCGGCGACACGGGCAGCACGAAGAACGCGCCGATGCCCGCCAGCGCGATGCCGATGGTCAGCAGCACCGTCGCGATGGGCCGCTTGATGAACGGCTGCGAGAGGCTCATGCGCCCGCTCCGCCGGGTTTGACCGTGGCCGGTTCGGCCCCGCTCCAGCGCCGCGCGAGGCGGTCGAACGCGAGGTAGATGACGGGCGTCGTGAACAGCGTGAGCAGCTGGCTGACGATCAGGCCGCCGAAGATGGCGAGGCCCAGCGGCCGGCGCAGCTCCGCACCCTCGCCCCAGCCGAACATCAGCGGGATGGCGGCGAACAGCGCGGCCAGCGTCGTCATGATGATGGGGCGGAAGCGCAGCATCGCGGCCTGGTGGATGGCCGTGCGCGGGTCCTTGCCCTCGTCGCGCTCGGCCTCGATGGCGAAGTCGATCATCATGATCGCGTTCTTCTTCACGATGCCGATCAGGAGGATGATGCCGATGATGCCGATGACGCCGAGGCCCTGCCCCGTGATCCCCAGCGCCAGCAGCGCGCCCACGCCGGCCGACGGCAGCGTGGAGAGGATCGTCAGCGGGTGGATGTAGCTCTCGTACAGCACGCCCAGCACGATGTACACGCAGACGACGGCCGCGAGGATCAGCCACAGCTGGTTCGACAGCGACGCCTGGTAGGCGCCGGACGCGCCGAGGAACGTCATGGTCACGGAACCCGGCAGGCCGATCTCGCGCGCGACGTCCTTGATGGCGGCGACGGCGGTACCCAGCTTGACGCCGGACGCGGTGTCGAAGCCGACCGTCGTCGCCGGGTATTGCGCCACGTGCGTGATCTGCAGCGGCGCGGCCTGCTCGGTGATCGAGGCGATGGCGGACAGCGGCGTCGGCGTGCCGGAGCCCGTGCGCAGCTGCAGGTTGGCGAGCGCGTCGAGCGACATTTTTTCATCCTGCCGTGCTTCCAGGATCACGCGGTACTGGTTCGTCTCCGTGAAGATGGTCGACACGATGCGCTGGCCGAACGCGCTGTACAAGGCGTCGTCGACGTTCGCCGCCGTCACGGACAGGCGCGACGCGCTGTCGCGGTCGATGTTCACGTAGGCGGCCGCACCCAGGGCGCCGGCGTCCGTCACGACGTTGGCCAGCTCCTTGCGGCGCGCCATCGCCGCGACCATCTTGTGCGCCCATTCCGTCACCGTCTTGGTGTCCGCGCCTTCGATCGACAGGCGGTATTGCGTCGGTCCCGTCTCGGCGTCGATGGTGAGGTCCTGCGTCGGCTGCAGGTACAAGGTGACGCCGGCGACATTCTGCGCCACGCGCCGGCGCAGGCGGTTCATGATGTCCTGCTGGTCGCCGTGCTTCGCCTTCAGGTTGATCAGCATGGTGCCCGTGTGGAGCATCGTGTTGTTGGCGGCATCCACGCCCACCGTCGACGCGAGCGATTCGACGTCCGGGTCGGCCAGGATCTCGCGCGCGGCGGCCTGCTGCATCTCGGCCATCGAACTGTACGAGATCGCCTGGCGCGCTTCCACCCGCGCCTGCAGCTGGCCCGTGTCCTGAGTGGGGAACAGGCTTTTCGGGATGAATGTCCACAGGATCGCCGTCAGCACGAGCGTGCCCAGCGCCACGAGCAAGGTGAGGCCCTGGCGTGCGAGCACCCAGTTCAGGCCGCGGTCATAGTGGCCGACGGTCCAGTCGAAGAAGGACTGGAACTTGCGGGCGAACGGGGTCTCGTGCGCCTTGTCGTGCTGCTTGAGCCAGCGGGCCGACATCATCGGCACGAGCGTCAGCGACACGACGGCCGAGATCAGGATCGTGATCGCGAGCGACACGGCGAATTCGCGGAACAGCCGGCCCACGACGTCGCCCATGAACAGCAGCGGGATCAGCACGGCGATCAGCGACACGGTCAGCGAGATGATGGTGAAGCCGATCTGCGTGGCGCCCTTCAGCGCGGCATCCATCGGCTTCTCGCCCTCCTCGATGTAGCGCGCGATGTTCTCGATCATGACGATGGCGTCGTCGACGACGAAGCCGGTCGCGATCGTCAGCGCCATCAGCGAGAGGTTGTTCAGGCTGTACCCGAGCAGGTACATGATGCCGAACGTGCCGACGAGCGAGATCGGCACGGCGAGGCTCGCGATCACGGTGGCGCGCACGCTGTGCAGGAACGCGAAGATCACGAGCACGACGAGGACGACGGCCAGCACGAGCTCGATCTGCACGTGTTCGACGGAGGCGCGGATGCCGTTCGTGCGGTCCGACAGCACGTCCATGTGGATGCTCTGCGGCAGGCTGGCCTGCAGCTCGGGCAGGCGCTGCTTGATGGCGTCCACGGTGGCGATCACGTTGGCGCCCGGCTGGCGCTGCACGTTCAGGATGATCGCGGGCTTCATGTTCGCCCACGCGCCCAGCTTGACGTTTTCCGCGCTGTCGACGACCCGCGCCACGTCGCCCAGGCGCACGGGCGCGCCGTTGCGGTAGGCGACGATCAGGTTCGTGTAGTCGGGCACCGTCACCAGCTGGTCGTTGGCGTTGATGGTGTAGGCGCGCAAGGGACCGTCGAAGCTGCCCTTGGCGCTGTTGGCGTTCGCGTTCGTGATCGCGGTGCGCAGCGTGTCCAGTCCCAGGCCGTTGGCGGCGAGCGCCTCGGTGTTCGCCTGGATGCGCACGGCCGGGCGCTGGCCGCCCTGCAGGGTGACGAGGCCCACGCCCGTCACCTGGCTGATCTTCAGCGCGAGGCGCGTGTTGACGAGGTTCTGCACCTCCGTCAGCGGCATCGAGTCGGACGTGATGGCGAGCGTCAGCACGGGCGCGTCGGCCGGGTTGACCTTCGCGTAGACGGGCGGCGCCGGCAGGTCGGTCGGCAGCAGCGAGCCGCCCGCGTTGATCGCGGCCTGCACTTCCTGCTCGGCCACGTCGAGCGTCTGGCCCAGCGTGAACTGCAGCGTGATCACGGAAACGCCGGCCGCGCTGTTGGAACTCATGCGCGCCAGGCCCGACATCTGGCCGAACTGGCGTTCCAGCGGCGCCGTCACGGTCCGCGCCATCACTTCCGGGCTCGCGCCCGGGTACAGCGTCTGCACCTGGATGGTCGGGAAGTCGACCTGCGGCAGCGCGGACAGCGGCAGGAATTTGTAGCCGACGAGGCCCGCCAGCACGATCGCCAGCATCAGCAGCGACGTGGCGACGGGGCGGCGGATGAAGGGTGCGGAGGGGCTCATTCAAAACCTCCACTACGCGTTTCAACGTGGCCGTAGGGTGGGCACCCTGTGCCCACGCACAACGCCAACACACCGCAAGCGCCCGCGTGGGCACGTGGTGCCCACCCTACGAGCGCCGTCATTGTGCCGCTCCTTCCTGCTGCTGGCGGCGCCGGTGCTGGCCCTGCTGCGCGCCGTCCTGCCCACCCTGGCGGCCCTTCCAGTTGCCCTGTCCGCCCTGCCCGCGCGCCGGATGCTCGCCCGGCAAGGTCACCTTCGCGCCATCCTTGAGCCGGTCGGCACCTTCCGTGATGACGGTCTCGCCGCCTTTCAGGCCGCTCGTGATCTCGACGCGCTCCGCATCCTCCTCGCCCCGCTTCACGTTCGTCAGCGCCACCGTGCGCGTCTGCGGATCCAGCACGTAGACGTAGTCACCGTTGGCGCCGTGGCGCAGTGCCGTCACCGGCACCGTGACGGCGTTCTTGATGACGTTCACCTGCAGGCGGACGTTCACGAACTGGTTGGGAAACAGCTTCGACGCCTCGTTGCCGAAGCGGGCCTTGGCCTTGACGGTGCCGGTCTGCGTGTCGACCTGGTTGTCCAGCGCCATGAAGCGGCCCTGCGCCAGCTCGCGCGTGCGGGTGCGGTCCAGCGCCGTCGCGGGCAAGGCGGCGTTCGCGTTGATGCGCTCCTGGATCGCGGGCAGGTGGTCTTGCGGCACGGCGAATTCGACGTCGATCGGCGACTGCTGGGTGATGACGGCGATGCCGTTCGCGTCGCTGCTGGCCACGAGGTTGCCGATGTCCACCGTGCGCAGGCCCACGCGGCCGGCGATCGGCGCGCGCACCTGCGTGTAGCCGAGGTTGATCTGCGCGATGCCTTCGGCCGCCTTGTCGGTCGTGACGGCGCCCTGCAGCTGTTTCACCAGCGCCGCCTGCGTGTCGACGTCCTGGCGCGCGATCGAGTCCTGCTGGAGCAGGGTCTGGTAGCGCGAAAGCAGGACCTTGGCCGTCTCCAGCTGCGCTTCGTCGCGCTGGCGCTGGCCCGTCGCCTGCAGCAGCGCCATTTGCGCCGGGCGCGGATCGATCGTCGCCAGCACCTGGCCCTGCTTGACGAGCTGGCCTTCCGTGAACAGGATCTTCTGCAGCACGCCGCCGATCTGCGGGCGCACGGTCGCGACGGCGGCCGGGGTCACGGTGCCGAGGGCGTCCAGCACGATCGGGATGTCGGCCCGCTCGGCCTTGCCGACGCCGACCGTCGTCGCCGGCATCCCGCGTCCACCGCCCGGGCCGCCCCGACCTGCACCCGGTCCACCCGCCCCTTGGCCGCGCGCACCGCCAGGAGCGCCCTGCGGCTGCTGATGCACGAGATGCCAGGCCAGCCAGCCCAGGCCGGCCATCGCGAGGAGCGCGATGAGGATGCCGATGACGCGGGTGCGGCGCGAACGCTTGGGTTGGGTCGGGGTCTTGTTCTTGTCGGGTGTGACGGTCGAATCCATGCTAGTCCTTGGCGGCCGAGTGTTCAAAAGCACAACAAAAGTTCCTTTGAAATGTAGCACGGGCTCCCACCACGTTATGTTTCGTAACGTACGGACGGCGCATTGCTCAGCCGGGCACAGGCAGTTGCTTCTTTACATGGCTTTACACAGAAGCCGCCCACATGCGGGGAGATCGAAACAAAAACGGGCGTGGAAGGGTTCCCACGCCCGTGTTGCAATGTATGTATGCCTGACTACACGCTGTTACAAACCTTAACGCTCCGGAAAGGTTCAGGGCACCGCGCACAGGCAGTGCGTGACCGCCGCGAACGGCTGCTTGCGGTCGGCGACGGCGGACAGCCAGCCGAGGTCCCGGGTGATGCCTGCCGTCGCGTTGCCGCCCAGCGCGGCCGCGCCGAGGTCGACCGGCAGCAGGCCCAGCTTCACCTGCACGTTCAGGATCTGCGCGTCCGACAGGCCCATGCGCTCCAGCACGCGCTCGGCCAGCGTGGTCGGCTGCTCGGCATAGGTGACGCGGAAATCGTCGCCCAGGTGGGCGCGCTTCGCGGCCGAGCGCAGCGCGTCGCCGTAGCTGCCCAGGCGGTCGACGAGGCCCCGTTCCTTGGCCTGCGTGCCCGTCCACACGCGGCCCTGGCCCACTTCGTCGATCTTCGCCGGCGTCGTCTTGCGCGCGATGGCGGCCTTGGTCGTGAACTCGTCGTACACGTGGTTGATGGCGGACTGGATCAGCTGGCCGAAGCGCGGATCGAGCGGGCGCAGCGGATTGTAGGCGTCCGCGAGCCACGTCGTCGTCACGCCGGCCGTGTGGATGCCGAGCTTGTCGACGACCTTGTCGGCGGTCGGCAGGATGGCGAACACGCCGATCGAGCCGGTGACGGTGGACGGGTCGGCGATGACTTCGTCGGCCGCCATCGAGATCCAGTAGCCGCCCGACGCGGCCACGTCGCCCATCGACACGACGACGGGTTTGCCGGCCGCGCGCGTCAGCTCCAGCTCGCGCCGGATCAGTTCCGAACCGTAGGCGCTGCCGCCCGGCGAGTTGACGCGCAGGACGACGGCCTTCACGGAGGCGTCCTCGCGCACGCTGCGGATCAGGTTCGCCGTGGAGATGCCGCCGACCATGCCGGGGCCGCCCGTGCCTTCCGTGATGTCGCCGGCCGCGACGACGACGGCCACCGCGTCGCCGAACGGCTTGTCCGGATGGCGCATCACGTAGTCGCCGAAGCCCACCTGGCGGAAGCTCTTGATGCGGTCGTCATACGCGCCGCGCTTGATGAACATGTCGCGCACTTCGTCGCGGGTCTTGACGCCATCGATCAGCTTCCAGTCCAGCGCCACCTTGGCCGCGTTGCCGTTGGCCACCTGCAGCCGCTGCGGCAGCTCGTCGATGCCTTTCGCGATGGCGCCGGCCGGCAGCTTGCGCGCTTTCTCGACTTCGGCCGTGTACGCGGTCCACAGGCCGTTGTACAGGAAGCTGTCCGCCTCCTGCGCGGCCTGCGAGGGGCCATTGCCGATGAACGGCTCCGCAAAGCTTTTATACGTGCCGACCTTCATCAGGTTGACGGTGACGCCGACCTTGTCCAGCGCATCGCGGTAGTAATTGCGGTGGCGGCCGAAGCCTTCGATCAGCACCATGCCCATCGGGTGCAGGTAGATTTCGCTGGCGTGCGCGGCGATCAGGTAGCGCTTCTGGTCGAAGTTGCCGCCCCAGACGACCACGCGCTTGCCGGCCGCCTTCACGCGCTCGATGGCCGCGCCGATCTCGCGCACGGACGCGAGGCCGCCGCCATCCAGCTCGTCCAGCAGCATGAGGACTTCGTTCACGTTGCCGTCCTTCGCGGCGCCGTCCAGCGCCTTCAGGACGTCCGGCAGGCGCACGAGGCGGCGGGCGTTGCCCGACAGGCCGGCGACGACGGAATCGCGCACGCTGCCCGCGCGCTCCTCGACCAGTTCGCCCTTCAGGTCCAGCACGAGCGCCGTCTTCGGCGCCAGCGGCTTGAGGCCGCCGCCAAACAGGGCCCAGAAGAACGCGATCAGGATGACCAGGAAGATGAGGTTCAGCACGAAGCGGCGGGTGGCGTCGAGGCCGCGCCACAGCGCGCCGATGCCGCGGCGCAAGGAGGAGAAAGGCTTGAATGACATTAAAGCTCCGGCTAGTTGAGGTTCGGTTCGGTCAGTGCGGACGGCTCGGCGCGGCGCGAGATCGCGAACAGGCCGGCGAACACGAGGGCGCCGTTCACGATCAGCAGTTCGAGGCCGAGGCGGTAACTGCCCAGCAGCGCATGCTGGTAATACTCCAGCAGCGCGCACAGGATCGGCGCACCGACGGTCACTACGGGCACGAGGCGGTCGTGCAGCGTCCGCGTCGTCATCATGCCGAAGGCGAACAGTCCGAGCAAGGGTCCGTATGTATAACTTGCCAGCTTCAGGATGACGACGATCATGCTGGGATTGTCCACCCATTTGAAGACGAGCACCATCGCGAGGAACAGTGCGGCGAACGCCAGGTGCACATGGCGGCGCAGGCGCATGCGCCGGCTTTCCGTCAGGTCGGTGCGGCGCTTGATGCCGAGGATGTCGATGCAGAACGTGGACGTCAGCGCCGTGATGGCGCCGTCGGCACTGGGGAACAGCGCCGAGATCAGCGCGATCAAGAAGATGATCTGCACCGCGGCCGGCAAATGACCCATCACGACGGCCGGGAAGATTTTATCCCCCGTCGCCGTGACGCCGGCGATCGGCGCGTACAGGTACAGCAGGCCGCCCAGGAACAGGAAGGCGCACAGCACGACGACCAGCACGGCCGTGAGGCTCAGCAGGTTCTTCTGCGAATCCTTCAGCGTCTTCACGGAAATCGTCTTCTGCATCATTTCCTGGTCCATGCCCGTCATCGTCAGCACGATGAAGATGCCGGCCACGACCTGCTTGAGCCAGTAGCCGGGGCTGTCGGAATCGTGCGTGAACACGCGCGCGAGACCCCTGTCCTGCATCTGCTGGAGCGCCTGCGGGATGGTCAGGTCCAGCTGTCCCAGCATGAACGCGACGCAGGCGAACAGGCCGGCCAGCATGCACGTGGTCTGCAGCGTGTCGGTCCAGACGATGGTCTTCACGCCGCCCTGGTAGGTGTACAGCAGGATCATGCCGAGGATGACGAAGGTCGTGAGCCAGAACGGCACGCCGAGGCTGTCGAGGATGATGTTCTGCAGGACGGCGACGACGAGGTACAGCCGCGCCGTGGCGCCGAACAGGCGCGACAGGATGAAGAACCCGGCGCCGCTCTGGTAGGCGCGCCGGCCGAGGCGCACGTCGAGGTAGTGGTAGATCGACGTCAGACGCAGGCGGTAGTACAGCGGCAGCAGCAGGTACACGACGGCGATGTAGCCGATCACGTAGCCGATGAGGATTTGCGCATAGCCGAAGCCGTCGGCCCCGACGGCGCCCGGCACGCTGATGAACGTGGCGCCGGACAGCGTGGTGCCGACCATGCCGAACGCGACGAGCATCCAGTTGCTGCTCTTGTTACCGATGAAGAAACTGTCGTTGTTGGCACCCCGCCCTGTGGCCCAGGCGACGCCGAGCAACAGGGCGAAATAGGCGATGAGGATGCAGAAGAGTAAAGCCGGGGACATCGGGGATCCAAAAAGTTATCTGATCGCCCGGCAATATACTTCAAATGCCTTGCCCCGGCATCCGCTCGAACGGGCCGATGCACGCTTCCATCGTCTCGTCCCGGCACATCACGAAGCGGGCGCCGGACGGGTGGAAGCGGAGGTAGTTGGTGGCGCGCGTGCCTGGCTTCATGACCTCGCCGGAACAATCCTGCTTGCCGTTGTCCTTCACGATTTTGTCTTCGAGTTTATAAAAACCCTTGGCACTGGGCTTTTCGGCGACCGTGAATTCGCTTTCCGACACTTCTTCCGCGCTCTTGACGAGCGTGGTGCCGTCGCCGCGGAAGTGGTAAGTCTCGGAACAGCCGAGCTGGGGGATCGCGAGGATCCAGATGCCCAGCAAGGGATGTGCCGCGGAGGGCGCGGCGGCGTGGGCCGGCAGCGCGAATGCGACGAGGAGGCAGGCGAACAGTCCGGTGAGCGTGCGCATGATGGGCCTTTGCATGACGGTGGACGCGACGGCGTTATTGTCATTATTGCACAGGCGTGAACAGGACGCGCGCGCGGCTATAACCTCGTTCCCGGACTGGCCGTCCGGGAACGACGGGTTAGCCGTTTTCCGGCGTCGTCTTCGCCTTGGCCGGCCGGCGCGGTGCGCGCGTGGCCGGTTTGCGCGACGGTGCCTTGTGCGCCGGGCGGGCCGACTTCTTGCGGGCCGGTTTCGCGCCTTGGGCGTCGCCCTCGCCTTCCGCAGCAACAGGTTCGACCGGCGCAGCTTCCGTGACGGCATTCTGCGCGTCCAGCGCCGCGGCGCTGTCTTCCTGCGCCACCGCCTCCGCGGTCACGGCCGTTCCGGCGGCCTCTTCCTTGCGCTTGCGCGGCGTGCGCGTCGCGCGGCGGCGTTCCTTCGCCGGTGCGGGCACTTCCTCGGCGGCGGGTTCGGCGGGTTCCTCGGCGGCAACGACCGGCTCCGGTGCCTCGGCCAGGTCCGGCGTCGGCGCCGGCCAGGTGGCGATCGCGGCTTCCTCGGAGACGGGCACGGCTTCCTGCACCGCTTCCAGCGCGGGCGCGGGTGCCTGCGCCTCGCGGCCCTTGCGTCCACGGCCGCCGCGGCGGCGCGATTCGCGGGCGGCTGCCGGGACTTCCGTCGGCTGTTCGCCCTGGGTTTCCGCGGCCAGTTCGTCGCCGGTGTCCAGTGCCGGCGGCTCGGCCGCCACCGGCGGCTGCTCGGCGGCGGTTTCCACCGGCGCGGCTTCCACCGGCTGCAGGTCGACCTGGGCGTTCGCGCCGCGGAAGACATAGGTGCCGGATTTCTCGTCGCGGCCGAATTCGAACAGGCCGCGCGTCTGCGCTTCTTCCAGCAGGTTGCCGAACGTGCGGAAGCCGTAATAGGTCTCGGAGAAGTCCGGACGGCGGCGCTTCAGCGTGTCCTTCAGCAGCGAGGCCCAGATCTTGCCGGTGTCGCCCCGTTCCGAGACGAGCGCGTCGAAGGTCTCGACGACCATCTCCAGCGCCTGCAGCTTGCGCGCTTCCATCTCTTCGCGCTTGCGGTTGTTGCCGTCGGACCGCCCGCGGCCCTGCTGCGGCTGCGCCTTGCGCTCGTCGCGCTTGGCGGCGGCGCGGCGCTGTTCGCGCACGAGGTCGTCGTAGAAGATGAATTCGTCGCAGTTCGCGACCAGCAGGTCCGACGTCGACTGCTTGACGCCCACGCCGATCACCCGCTTCGCATTCTCGCGCAGCTTGGAGACGAGCGGCGAAAAGTCCGAGTCGCCCGACACGATCACGAACGTGTTCACGTGCGATTTCGTGTAGCACAGGTCGAGCGCGTCCACGACCATGCGGATGTCGGCGGAATTCTTGCCCGACTGGCGTACGTGGGGGATTTCGATCAGTTCGAAGTTCGCTTCATGCATCGTCGCCTTGAAGCCCTTGTAGCGATCCCAGTCGCAATAGGATTTCTTGACCACGATGCTGCCCTTGAGCAGCAGGCGTTCGAGGACGGGCTTGATGTCGAATTTCTCGTAATTCGCATCGCGCACGCCGAGTGCGACGTTTTCGAAGTCGCAGAACACCGCCATGCTGATATTGTCTGGAGATGAAGCCATGTGTGTTGTTGTGTGGTTGGTAGACAAGCTGACCACGGATTATACGCAACAACGTCGACGGCACCGTCGCGGACGCGTCCGGTGCCCGCGCGGTCAGCCCAGCCGCTCCAGCGTGGCAGGGTCGGGACGGCCGTCGAAGAACTGGTCGAGGCAGGTCTGGAAGATCGCTTCGTGGGGCGCCACGTCGGCAAACAAGGTCATCGAGGAATGGAATTTCAGGTTGTCCGGGTGGCCGAAGATCTCGTCGACGCCGCGGTCGTCGTGGCCCGCCACCGCCGTCGCGCAGGCGCGCAGGCGCGGGCCCAGCACGGGGTGCGCGAGATAGGCCGCGGCCTCGTCGGCGGAACGGATCGCGTAGCGCTGCGCCATCGCGCTGTGCCCCAGTCCCTCGATCTGGGGAAAGATGAACCACATCCAGTGGGTGCGCTTGTGGCCGGCGCGCAGCTCGGCCAGTGCCGTGTCGTAGACGCCGTTCTGGGCTTCCACGAAGCGTTCGAGGTTGAAGTCGGTTGCCATGATGGTCTCTCCTCTCCAGCCCATGCTACGCCGTTCGCGCGATTTGCTAAAGTACGCGCACGATGAAACCCGAACACCTGACGCTCCTCCTCACCCGCGAAATGCCCTACGGCAAATACAAGGGCCGCACGATCGCCGACCTGCCCGGCCATTACCTGGGCTGGTTCGCCCGCGAAGGCTTTCCGAAAGGAGAACTGGGCGAGCTGCTCGCGCTCATGTACGAGCTGGACCACAACAACCTGCGCAGCCTGCTGGATCCCCTGCGCCGATGATCGATTTTTTCGATCCTAAGCCATAAAAGTACTCGTTTTTCTTTGCAGGGCGGCTTCCCTATACTCGTTCCATCGACAGGCAAACACACAAAGGAGCAGATCATGATGGAAGTCCGCAGGAGCGAAGAACGGGGCGCCGCCCACCACGGCTGGCTGATGTCCAAACACAGCTTTTCGTTCGCCGATTATTTCGACCCGCGCCACAGCGGCTTCGGCCCGCTGCTGGTGATCAACGAAGACCGCGTCGCCCCGGGCGCCGGCTTCGGCACGCACGGCCACCGCGACATGGAAATCATCTCGTACGTACTGGACGGCGCGCTGGAGCACAAGGACAGCATGGGCACCGGCTCCGTGCTGCACTACGGCGACGTGCAGCGCATGAGCGCGGGCACCGGCGTGCGCCACAGCGAGTTCAACGGGTCGAAGACGGACCCGGTGCACTTCCTGCAGATCTGGATCGAGCCGGACACGAAAGGCATCCCGCCCAGCTACGAGGAAAAGCATTTTTCGACCGACAGCAAGAAGGGCAGGCTGCGCCTGATCGCCTCGCGCGACGGCCGCCAGGAGTCCGTGCTGATCCACCAGGATGCGTCGATCTACGCCGCCATCCTCGATGAAGGCGACAAGGTCGAACACGCCCTCGACCGCGAGCGCCTCGCCTATGTCCACGTGATCCGCGGCGACATCACCGTCAACGGCGTGGCGCTGAAGGATGGCGATGCGCTCAAGATCGGCGGCGAGGAACGGGTCGTGTTCGACCAGGCCGAAGCGGCTGAAATCCTGCTGTTCGACCTGCCGGCCTGACGCACGCTACACCCGCCCGATGCGCATGTTGATGGGCCAGGAGACCGGACGCGTGGTGTCCGGGTCCCCCCACAGGGCGGCGAGGTCGTCGGCGAACGCCACGAGCAGCGCTTCCTTGCCGGCTTCCCGCGCGCTGCGCGTGGCGGACCACGTCGACACGTAGCCGAGGAATTCGGCCAGGCGCCATGCAAGGCGGATGTCCAGGGATGGCGGGGTGAATTCGTCGAACGGGAACTCGATCGTCGCATAGCCCGTGTCGACGAGCTTGCGCTCCGGCGGCCAGTACGGTCCGATCTCGTCCCGGTAAAAGGCCTGGAAGCGCCCATCCAGGGGCGGCTCCAGCCGGAGGACGCCGTAGCTGACGAGCGCCACGACGGCGCCAGGCACGGCGATCCGGCGCACTTCCCCGTAAAACGCCGGCAGATGGAACCAGTGCGCGGCCTGGGCGGCGGTGACCAGGCTCGCGCTCGCGTCGGGCACCGGCAACTGCTCGGCAGGCGCGCACTCGTAACGGATGCGCGCGTTCGACACGGCATTCGCGATCTGGTCGGCGCTCGGGTCGAGCCCGATCACGCGCTCGAAGTGAGGCGCGAGAAGCTGCGTCAGCTGCCCGTTACCGCAGCCCACGTCGACCGCGAGCCGGTCGTCCGGCGCCGTGGACGCCAGGTACGCGGCGAGCTCCCGCGGATATTCGGGCCTGAACCGGGCGTAGGCCCGTCCTCCCTGGTCGAACCAGTTACGTGTGTCGCTCGGCATTCTGCCTCCGATTCATGTTGTCGTCCATTCCACAACATACCAACAGGTCTCGACAAGCGCCACAATCGCGCGTCGAATGTTAAATCCTCCCCGTATAATGAAACTCTACGGCAACTTTCGACCCCATCAACATGAGCGCACAACCCAGCGTCCTCGTCGTCGAGGATGATGTCCACATCGCCCACGTCCTCGGCTTCATGCTGGAGCGCCAGGGGTATCGCGTGATCCACGTGGCCGACGGCCGCGCCGCCGTCCAGCACGTCATGTCGCAGCCCGCGCCCGACCTCGTGCTGCTGGACGTGATGCTGCCGTACGTGGACGGGTTCGAGATCGTCGGCCTGATCCGCGCGCAGGCCGGCTGGGAAACCGTCCCCGTCCTCATGCTGACCGCCAAGAACACGGAACGCGACACCGTGCGCGCCCTCGACGCCGGCGCCAACGACTTCATCATCAAGCCGTTCCAGCCGCAGGAATTGCTGGCGCGCCTGCGCCGCTTCCTGAAGACCCCAGTATGATCCTGCCGACGGGCGGCGTGATTCCCGCCCACGCGCTCGCGGCCGCGTTCACGGCGCCCGCCGATCCGATCCTCGCGGCGGCCTACTGGACGGGCATCGGCGCCCTCCTCCTGACCCTGCTTCTCGGCGCGCAGATCGTCCGCCTGCGCATGGCCTTGCGCCGGCGCGAACGGCGCGCAGCGCGCGCGCTGGCCCGCTGGCGTCCCGTGCTCAACGCCGCCATCGTCGGCGAGACGCCGGACGCGCTGCCGTCCCTGCGCCCATCGGAGCGGCCGCACTTCATCAAGCTGTGGGTCCACCTGCAGGCCTCGCTGCGCGGCGACGCCTGTGTCGCGCTGAACGACGTCGCGCGCCGCCTCGGCGTGGAACACGACGCGCGCGCCATGCTCGCGCGCGGCCCGCGCACGGAACGCCTGCTCGCGACGCTCCTCCTCGGCCACCTGGGCGACCGCGCGTCGTGGAACCTGCTCCGCACGCTGGCCGAAAGCCCCGACGTCACCCTGTCGCTGTCCGCGTTATGGGCGCTCGTGCGCATCGACCCGCACGCGGCCGCGGCGTACCTGACGCCGCTGTTCGTCGAGCGCGACGACTGGGCGATGTCGCACGTGGCCGGCATCCTGAAAGAGGCCAGCGCGCCCGTCGCCGGCGTGCTCGCGAACCTGCTGCCGGCGCTGCCGCAGGCGCGTTTGCCGCGCGCCCTGCGCATCGCGGAAGCGCTGCGCATCGACCTGCCGGACGACACGCTGTCCGCCGCCCTCGCGAGCGACGACCTCGAACTGGTGACGGCCGCGCTGCGCATCGTCGCCACGCCCGGCCTGCGCGACCAGGTGCGCGGCCTGCTCGCCCATGCGGACTGGCAGGTGCGCGTGCTGGCCGCCAAGGCGCTGGGCCGGATCGGCGACGCGTCCGACGTCGGCCGCCTCGCCGCCCTGCTGGACGACCGTGAATGGTGGGTGCGCTACCGCGCCGCGCAGGCCATCGTCGAACTGCCCTGGCTGGGCCGCGCCGAACTGGACGCGCTGCAGGCAACGCTGACCGACCGCTTCGCCGCGGACATCCTGGGCCACGTGATCGCCGAAAGGACCGCATGACGTCGCACCACCTCCTCATCCAGTTCGTCACCTGGTTCGTCCTGTGCTACTTCATCCTGCTCAACGGCGGCTACCTCGTGCTGAACATGCTGTCGCTGCGCACCCTGCACCGCAAGGGCCAGGAAGAGCTGCTCGACGACCTGCCGCGCGCATACTCGGGCCTGGAACCGCCCGTCAGCATCCTCGTGCCCGCGTATAACGAGGAGGCCACGATCGCGGCGTCCGTGCGCTCGATGCTGCAGCTGACGTATTCCGAGTACGAAGTGGTGGTCGTGAACGACGGTTCGAAGGACGGCACGCTGGAGGTGCTGAAGCGCGAATTCGGCCTGCTGCCGTTCCCGGAGGCCTACCGCCGCCAGATCAGGACAAAGGACATCCGCCAGATCTACCGCTCCACGCGCTTCCCGAACCTGCGCGTGATCGACAAGGACAACGGCGGCAAGGCCGATTCGCTGAACGCGGGCATCAACGCGTCGCGCTATCCGCTCGTGTGCGGCGTGGATGCGGATTCGATCCTGCAGCGCGACAGCCTGGAAAAGGTCACGGAGCCGTTCCTGCGCGACCCGACCGTCGTCGCGACAGGCGGCACGATCCGCGTCGCCAACGGGTGCGAGGTGACGGGCGGCTTCCTCACCAAGGTCGGCCTGCCCCGCAACATCTGGGCACTGTTCCAGGTCGTGGAATACCTGCGCGCGTTCCTGTTCGGGCGCCTGGGCTGGTCGTCCGTGAACGGCATGCTGATCATCTCCGGCGCGTTCGGCGTATTCCGCAAGGACACCGTGATCCAGGCCGGCGGCTACCGTCCCGACACGATCGGCGAGGACATGGAACTGATCGTCCGCATGCACCGCCTGCTGCGCGCGAAGCGCCAGCCGTACAAGGTGGAATTCGTGCCCGATCCCGTGTGCTGGACCGAGGCGCCGGAAGACTACAAGACCCTCAAGAACCAGCGCATCCGCTGGCAGCGCGGCCTGGCCGAGAGCCTGAACGCCAACTGGGGCCTGATGTTTTCGCGGAATGGCGGCGTGCCGGGCTGGCTCGCCTTCCCGTTCATGCTGCTGTTCGAATGGCTCGGTCCCCTCGTCGAAATCGGCGGCTACATCTTCATGACCTGGTCCTTCCTCACGGGCGCGATCTCGTGGCAGGCGTTCACCACGTTCATGTTCGTCGCCATCGGCCTCGGCATCCTGCTGTCGGCCTCCGGACTGCTGCTGGAAGAGATGTCCTTCCACATCTACCCGCGCGGCAAGCAGCTGCTGGCCCTCGCTGCCGTCGTGCTGCTGGAGAACTTCGGCTACCGCCAGCTCAATACGATGTGGCGCCTGATCGGCCTGTGGCGCTGGGTCGCGCAGAAGGAATCCACGTGGGGTACGATGAAGCGCAAGGGCGACTGGCAGACCAGTACGCCGAAAGGCCCCTGATGATCCGTCGATTCCTGTTACCCCTGCTCGCCATGTCCATTCCGGTCCATGCCGCCACGCTGCACCAGTGCGCCGCCGACGGGAAGCCGCGCTACGTCGTGGGCGACGAGGCCAGCATGCCGGGCTGCACGAGCGTGGCGTTGCCGCCCGGCGCCGAGGTCGAGACGCTGTACCCGCTCGCGCCCGGCGAGACGCCGGAGAACACCATCCTCCTGCACGGCAACGTGGCCGATGGCCGCTTCGCCGTCAGCGAACACGACCTGCCGTCGTCGAAGCCCGGGCCCGAACGGCCGGGACCCATGCCGCTGCACGCGAACCTGCTGGCGCACATGCGCGCGCGCACGTTCGGCGTGGAGGAGCGCGTGCAGGCGACGCTGGCGGACGGCCGGCTGCAGGTGACCTGCCGCCCCGGCCAGCGCGCCGCCGGCGTGATCCTCACGGGGCCGTGGTTCATGACGCGCGCGAACGCGCTGCTGGCCGCGTCCTACACGGCGCAGGGCGGCGCGTTCACGTGGCAGGTGGCCGACGAGGCGCGCCGCGCCCGCGACGATGCGTTCGACATGGGCAGCGCCGCGCCGGACACCAGGGCCGTGCGCCTGGCGCTGCCGCCGCGCCTCGACCGCGCCGGCTGGCGCCAGTTCGTGCTGCTGTGCCCCGCGACGCAGGCCGGCATCGACGTGGCGTCGCTCGCGCTGGAGCCGATCGCGGCGTCCAACCCGGCGCCCCGTTCGACGTGGGTCTGGCGTCCCGGCGACTGGATCGACGGCGGGCCCGCCCTGCTCGACTGGGCCGCGGCCCAGGGCATCCGCGAACTGTTCGTCACCGTGCCGCTGAAGGACGGCAGTGCCGTGCGCGCCCCCGACCTGCTGGCCGCGTTCGTGCGCCAGGCGGGCGCCAAGGGGATCAAGGTGTACAGCGTCGACGGCGATCCGCACATGGTGCTGGCGGACGAAGTCCCGGCCGTGGTGAAGCGCGTGCAGGCCTATGCCGCCTACAACGCGGCGCAGCCGCCCGAAGCCCGTTTGCGCGGCGTGCAGTTCGACGTGGAACCCTATCTGTTGCCGGACACCGTGCTGCCCGCGGCCCGGCGCGACGCCGCCTACGTCGACATGGCGCGCGCCGTGAAAGCGGCGGCCGGCGCCGCGCTGCGCGTCGAATTCGTCGTCCCGTTCTGGTGGGGCAGGAACCAGGCGCTGCTGGACGCGCTCGCGCCCCACGCGGATGCCCTCGCCGTGATGGATTACCGCACCGACCGCGACCAGATCGTCGATGTCGCCATCCCGTTCCTCGACTGGGCCGGCGCCCACGGCCGCCATGTACGCATCGCGCTCGAGGCGGGCCCCATCGATCCCGAAGTGCAGCGCCGCTATGTCCGGGCCGGGGACGGCCCCGGCGACCTGCTGGCCGTGGACGTCAAAGGACGCCAGGTGCTGGCCCTGCTGCGCCGGCCGCTCGCGGCGAAGGATGCCCGGCTGTACCGCCTGCAATCGACGCGCTACATCGACGGCGGCGCAACCACCTTCCACAAGGACAAGGCCGCCCTGCTGCGCCTGCTGCCCGGCCTGGAAGCGGCATTCGGCGCGTGGGACGGCTTCGGCGGTATTGCCATCCACGAGCTGCGCTGACGAACCGAGTAAACCTTCTAAGTCGCGTACCGACAACCACAAGTTAGTTCCCATCGGCAACAATTGACGGGTTTGTCTATACAACCGTTTTTGCTGTGGATTCGAATCGGGCCTCGCTAGGCCGCGCTTTTCGGACGGACACGTATGCCGACGACCGGCGGTCCCCGCGCCGCCTGTGTCGCCTCCGCGCCGTCGTCGACGTGACCGCCGGGCCCTCTCTGCCCGGCGTCACCGTCGACATCGGCCGCGACGGCATGGCCGTCCTCCTGCCCCGACCCTTGCCCGACGGCGCCACATGCCGCGTCGCGTTTTCCATCTTCAGCGGCGGCAGCGTGCGGCGGATCGAACTGAATGCCCGGGCATCCAGCAGCATCTTCGTGCGCGATGCCGTCCGCGTGGGCCTGTCTTTCTCGGGCATGATGCCGGCCGTGGGCAATCTGCTGGCGGAGTTCGTCAACTTCGGCAAGCGTTGACTGCTCGACGGGTGCTGCCGTCGGGTTGACGCGACAAAACCGGGCCGGGCGCGCGCCACTGGCGTTCGGGAACTGCTAGCATGCGCGGAAATCGTAACCAAAAGTTTACATGCACGCGAACCCGCCAAGCATCAGTCGCGCCGACGGCGTCCCGGACGACGCCCAGCGCCGCTTCGACGATCTGCTCGCCCACCTCCCGGCCGGTGTCGTGATGCACGATGCCAGCGGCCGCGTGGTGGCGGCCAACCGCCAGGCGCTGGTGCTGCTCGGACGCAGCGAACACGAGGCGCAGGAGGCGCAGGCGGGCGACGACGGCTGGCATTTCGTGCGTGCGGACGGTTCGCGCATGCCGTCCTCCGAATATCCCGTGAACGCGGTCCTGCGCACGGGCGCCAAGGTGTCGGACCTCGTCGTCGGCGTGTCCCGTCCGGCCCACGGCGACGTGCGCTGGGCGATCTGCAACGCGTATCCGGAGCGCGACGAGCATGGCGCCATCCACCGCGTCGTCGTCTGCTTCACGGACTGCACGGCCCTCAAGGACGCGGAACAATCGCTGCACAAATCCGAGGAGCGCATGCGCCTCGCGCTGCAGGGGTCGACCGATGCGCCGTGGGACTGGGACCTCGTCACCGGCGAACTGTATTATTCGCCGCGCTGGTGGGAGATGCTCGGCTACGTGCCCGGCGAGCAGGCGGCCGACGCCCAGGCGTGGGTGCGCCTGACGCATCCCGAGGACCGCATCCGCGTGGTCGCCTTCCTGGACGAATTGCTGCCCGGGCCGCGCCAGGCCTACAGCATGGAATTCCGCCTGCGCCACCGCGACGGCCATTACGTGCCCGTGCTGAGCCGCGGCTACATCCTGCGCGACGGCGCGGGCAACGCGGTGCGCCTGTCCGGCACGAACACGGACCTCACGGAGCGCAAGCAGGCCGAGCGCCGCATCCACGAACTGGCGTATTTCGACCAGTTGACGGGCCTGCCGAACCGGCGCTTCCTGATCGAGGAACTGAGCCAGATCCTCGCGCGCAACGGCCGCGCGGGCCGCCACGGCGCCCTGCTGTTCCTCGACCTCGACAACTTCAAGCTCCTGAACGACACGATGGGCCACGACGTGGGCGACCTGCTGCTGCGCGAAGTGGCGCGGCGGCTGCGCCGGGCGCTGCGCGAAGGCGACCACCTGGCGCGCCTGGGCGGCGACGAATTCGTGATCGTGCTGGAAAACCTGGGCGCCAGCCCGGCCGAGGCGACGATCGAAGTCCAGGCCGTGGGCCGCAAGGTGCTGGAGGTGCTGGGCGAACCGTTCGAGCTGGCCGGGCGCCAATGCGCCAGCAGCCCGAGCATCGGGGCCACCCTGTTCGACGGCCACCCCACCGACATCGACGCGCTGCTGCGCCAGGCCGACCTCGCGATGTACCGCGCCAAGGACGAAGGCCGCAACACGCTGCGCTTCTTCGACCCCGGCATGCAGGCCGCGGTGGACCGCCAGGCCGCGCTGTCGGCCGCGCTGCGCACGGGTCTCGCGCGGCGCCAGTTCGTGCTGTACTGCCAGCCGCAGTTCGGCCACGACGGGAGCCTCGTGGGCGCGGAGGCGCTCGTGCGCTGGAAGCGCGGCGCGGACGAACTGGTGGGTCCCGGCGAATTCATCGGCGCGGCCGAATCCGGCGGCCTGATCGCCGCGCTCGGGATGGACGTGCTGGAACAGGGCTGCCACGCGCTCGCGCGCTGGGCCCGGGCGCCGCACCTCGCCACGTTGAAACTCGCGGTGAACGTCAGCGTGCACCAGTTGCGCGACCCGGATTTCCCGCATGCCGTCGCCACCCTGCTGGCCGCCACGGGCGCGCCCGCCGACCGCCTCACGCTGGAATTGACGGAGAGCGTGTTCGCGCGCAACCCGGACGACCTGGTCGACCGCATGCAGCAGCTGCGCCGGCTCGGCATCCACTTCGCGCTGGACGATTTCGGCACCGGCTATTCATCGCTGGCCTACCTGGCCCGCTTCCCGCTGGCGGCGCTGAAGATCGACCGCTCGTTCGTGCGCGAGGTCGATCACGATCCGAACGCGTCGTCGATCGTCGAAGCCATCATCGCACTGGCCAGGAAGCTGCACCTGGCGACGATCGCCGAAGGCGTGGAACTGGATGCGCAGCAGGCGTTCCTGGCCGCACACGGCTGCGACGTGATGCAGGGCTACCTGCTGGGTCGCCCCGTCGCCATGGACGAATTCGAACGCAGGTACGGCCGCGCGCAGGTTCAGGCGGCGAGCGGCAGCTCGACGTAGAACGTGGTGCCGATGCCTTCCACGCTGTCGAACCGGATGGTCCCGCCCATCTCTTCGACGATCGTCTTGCAGATCGACAGGCCGAGGCCCGTGCCGCCCTGACGGCGCGAATCGGCGCCGTCGGCCTGGGCGAAGCGCTGGAACACGCGCTCGCGGAACGCTTCCGGAATGCCCGCGCCCTCGTCGGCCACGGCGAGGCGCACGTGCTCCGCGCCCGCTTCGACCTGCGTGCGCACGGTGGAGCCGGGTCCGGAAAACTTGATCGCGTTCGACAGCAGGTTCGTGAGCACCTGGGCCAGGCGGTCGCGGTCGACGTCCACGCGCGCGCTTTCCGCGCCGGGCGCCGCCACGCACGACAGCTCGATGCCGGACTGCGCGGCAAAGCTTTGCATCGCGGCGACGGCATCCGCGGCCAGCGGCAGCACCGGCTGCACCTGGCGCTCGAACGTCATGCTGCCGGCGTCCATCTTCTGGATGTCGAGCACGTCGCCGATCAGGCGCACGAGCCGTCCCGAGCTCGCGTTGGCGACGTCCACGAGGCCCTTCGCGTCGGGCGGCAGGTCGCCTGCCATGCCGTCGGCCAGCAGCGCCAGCGACGCCGAGATCGCCGTCAGCGGCGTGCGCAGTTCGTGCGACACGGTCGACACGAATTCGTCCTTCATCCGCTCGACTTCCTTGCGCGCCGAGATGTCGTGCATGAACGCGGAGAAGAACAGGCCATCGCCCGTGCCGGCCAGGCCCAGCGTCATTTCGACGGGGATCTCGCGGCCGTCGCGCGTGAGGAGGATGCGTTCGACGCGCCGGCCGAGGGTCTCCAGCTCGCCCGATTCGAGGAAGCCGGAGAGCAGTTCGCGCGAGCGGGCGCGGAAGCGTTCCGGCATCACGAGTTCGGACACGATTCGGCCCAGCGCTTCGTCGCGCGACCAGCCCAGCATCTTCTCGGCCGCCGAATTCCAGTCGCAGATGCGGCCGCGCATGTCGATGCCGACGAAGGCATCCTGCGCCGTCTCGATGATGGTGGCGATGCGCTGCTCGTTGGCGCGCACGCTGGCCAGCGCCTGTTCCAGCTCGCGCGTGCGCTGGGCGACGCGCGCTTCCAGGGTCGCGTTCAAGTCTTCCAGCGCACGCCGGCGCCGCACGAGGTTCGCGACGAGGGCATTGAGGGTCGTGGCCAGCGCGCGCACCTCGGCATAGCCGCCCCGCCTGATTTCGATCGGGGTCGTCTCGCCCGCGCGGATGCGCTGCGCGGTCTCGGCCAGGTCGCCCAGCGGCCGCGTGATGCGGCGCGCCAGCCACACGCCGGCCAGCGAGAACACGCCCGCCAGCACGATGCCGCTGGCCAGGCCGTATTCGCGCAGGCGGCGCACGGGGGCGAACGCGTCGTCGGCGTTCTGGCGTACGAGCACGGTCCAGCCCAGGCCGGGGTACTCGCCGTAGCCGTGGCCGAGCTGGTAGCCGACGAGGTAGGAACGGCCGTCCGGCCACGTCTCGACGACATAACCGCCGCGGCGCTGCGCATGGGCCGCCTTCAGGCTCGGCAGGGTCAGGCGCCGGCCCGTCACGCCGGCCGGCCCGAGCAGGACATTCCCGTCCGCATCCACGATCAGGGCCTCGACCTGGCGCCGCGCCGCGATCCCGGCCATCACGGAACGCTCGACGTCGCGGGCCCACTGCCAGGACAGGTGCGCGCCCAGCACGCCGCGCGTCAAACCCTCGTCGTCGACGTAGGGAAAGGCGACGTCGACGAAGCGCCAGGGCTCGTCCTGCCTGGGCAGGTAGCGCGCCAGGAGTACCGCTTCGTGCACGTCGCCCGCGTGGATGCCGCGCAAGGCATTGCGGAACCACGGCCGCTTGGACACGTCCGCGCCTTCCAGCAAGCCCTGGGCGGCGACCTGCACCTTGCCGTCCAGGCCGGCCAGGCCGATCCAGCTGTAGTAACCGAGGCTCTGCTGGATGCCGTCCAGCGTGGCGCGCCGGCGCTCCTGCGGCTGCCCTTCGGCCAGCACGCGGCGCCGGGCCAGCAGGCCCACCTCGCGGTAGCGTTCGAACATGCCGCGTTCCAGCTTGTCCGACGTCTGCATCGCCAGCTCCGCCAGGCCGTGGCCGATGCTCGTCTGGACCTGTTCCGCCGACTTGCGTTCGATGACGGACGTCAGGACCAGCGTGAGGACGACGGACAGCAGCACGAAGGCCAGGGCAAGCCAGGCACCGAGGGCGCGCGGCAGCAGGCGGCGGACGAATTTCAGGGGATTTTGCATGGCAAACAAGAGAACACGGCGCCCGTATCGACGCTGGTGCCAGCCTAGCACAGCCAAGATTCCGTGCGGGAATTGTGTTGCACCACGTGAACACCTACGCCACGTTGTTGCATTTTCGACCAGCCGCGCCCATATCGGATGGGAAGGCGCAGGGGCCAATTACACGGCCATGTCCGATTTCCGGTAAACTCGCCTGTTACGTAACCATTATTTGCGCTATCGCCCCAGGAACAGCCATGCAAGACAAAGCCCCCGCGCCGTCCAACCTCGTCGACTACGTCACGTCGTGCTCCCTGCCGACGCCGTGGGCGCAGTTCACCCTGCATGCGTTCGTCGAGCATTCGACGGGCAAGGAGCATCTGGCGATGACGCTGGGCGACCTGTCCACGGGCGACGCCCCGCTGGCGCGCATCCACTCCGAATGCCTGACGGGCGACGTGATGTTCTCGCAGCGCTGCGACTGCGGCGCCCAGCTGGAATCCGCGCTGCGCCGCATCGCCGACGAGGGCCGCGGCATTTTGCTGTACCTGCGCCAGGAAGGCCGCGGCATCGGCCTCGTCAACAAGATCCGCGCCTACCGCCTGCAGGAAGCGGGCGCCGACACGGTCGAAGCGAACCTGCAGCTGGGCTTCCACGCCGACGCCCGCAACTATGAACTCGTGCTGCCGATGCTGGAGCAGTTCGGCATCGAGGCCGTGCGCCTGATGACGAACAACCCGCGCAAGATCGACGCCCTCGGCAAGCTGGGCATCAAGGTCGCCGAGCGCGTGCCCCTGCTCGTCAACCGCAACGTCTACAACGACAACTACCTGAATACCAAGCAGGCCAAGCTGGGACACATGATGGCCCCGGTCACCGAAGCGGCGCTCGACAGCGAAGTGTAATCACCGCCGCGGGCGGTTCTGGCAAGATGGAGGCACCATGCGCCTCCCGCCCGTTTTTCGCGTCTTGCTCGTTGCCGCCCTCGCCTGCGGCGGCGCGGCGTCCATCGCGGTCGCCGCGGGCAAGGCCGGCCAGCGTGCGAAACCGGTGCCGCAGCCGCCGCTCGTGATCCCGCCCGCGACGCCGCCCGCCACGACGCCGCCCGCGCCCGGCCCCGGCGAGACGGACGAGACGGCCGCGCTGCCGACGCCCTCCAGCGCCGCGCAAACCCTGTATTCCGCCGCCAAGGCCGACCTGCTGCAGATCCGCATGCTGCTGCGCAACGGCCGCAGCCAGTCCAGCGTCGGCTCCGGCTTCCTCGTCGGCACCGGCAACCTCGTGCTGACCAATTACCACGTCGTGTCGCAGATGGCGCTCGACCCGGACGTCTACGTCGGCGAATACGTCGACACGGACGGCAACGGCGGCCCCATCGAACTGCTGGCCGTGGACGTGCTGCACGACCTGGCCGTCGTGCGCGTGAACCGCAACGGGACGGGCTTTTTCCAGGTGCCGGACAAGCCCGTGAAACTCGTGCAGGGCCAGTACCTGTATTCGCTCGGCAATCCGCTCGACCTCGGCTTCGCCATCTCGGAAGGGTCGTACAACGGCATCGTCACGCGCAGCTTTTACGAGCAGCTGATTTTTACCGGCCCCATCAACTCGGGGATGAGCGGCGGCCCCAGCGTGACGGCGGCGGGCGTCGTCGCGGGCGTCAACGTCTCCAAGCGGCGCGACGGCGAACTGGTCAGCTTCCTCGTGCCCGTCAAGTACGCCCAGGAGCTGCTGCGGCAGGCGTCGGCGCAGCCGCATCCGCCGAAGAATTTCAATCCGCTGATCGGCCAGCAGTTGCTGGCGCACCAGCGCGCGCTGATCGACCGCCTGCTGGCCGAGCCGCTGTCGATGCGCGCGATGGGTCCCTACCAGGTGCCCGTGCGCGAATCGCAGCAGTTGCGCTGCTGGGGCCGCTCGAACTTCCGCGCCGAGGCCGAGTACACGGCCGATTCCGTCAGCTGCGCGATGGAAGCGGCGATCTATGTGTCGGACACGCAGCAGACGGGCCACGTGTCGATGACGCACCAGGTGATCCGTTCCAGCTCGCTGCACCCGCTGCAGTTCGCCGTGCTGGCGAGTTCGCGCTTTCGCGTCGACCGCATCGGCGCCGGCCGCGATACGCGCCTCACGCGTCCCGCCTGCGCCGAGATGTTCGTGCACACGGCGACCTTGCCGGTGCGCGCCGTGACGTGCGTGCGCGCGTACCGCAAGTTCGCCGGCCTGTACAACTTCACCCTGCTGGCCGCCAGCACGGACGATCCGCACGCCAGCCTGCAGAGCCGGCTCGACCTGGCGGGCGTCTCGTACGAGAACGGCATGCGCGCCACCCGCGCTTTTCTTTCCGCGCTCGGACGGAGCCGGCGATGAGCGGTCCCTGGTTCGTCGAGCTGCTGGCCAGGAATGGCGACGTGCTGCAGCGCCAGCGCGTGGACCGCCTGCCGATCCGCATCGGGCGCGGCTACGACAACGATGTGATCCTCGACGACGACTACGCGGCCGCCGCGCACGCCGTCGTCGACGAGGATGCGTCCGGCCGCCTGCTGCTGCACGACCTCGGCACCCGCAACGGCATCGTCATCCACGGCAAGCGCCGGCAGGATGCCGAGCTGACGGGCGACACCGTCGTGCGCATCGGCCACACGGCGCTGCGCGTGCGCGCGGCCGACTTCCCTGTCGTGCCGGAACTCCTCGACCGCACGTTCCACGGCTGGGAAGGCGTGCTGCCGGGCGCGGCGGGCCTGCTGCTGGCCGGCGGTGTCGCGCTGCTGGCGCGCTGGCTCAGCGACACGGAGTACTTCGAGCTCGTACGCTACGCGGAGGCGCTCGCGGGCGGACTCGCGGCCGCGCTGCTGTGGGGCGGCATCTGGGCGTGCGCCAACCGGCTGTTTGCCCGCCACGCGCGGCTGGGCCGGCACCTGTTCGTGTTCGGCTGCGGCGCCGCAGCCCTGGCCGGCTATGCGCTGCTGGGCAGCCTGCTCGCGTATGCGTTCTCGGCCGAAGGCTTCACGCATTACGCGTCGCACGTCGCGACGGTGCTGCTGGCCGGGATGATCTATTTTCACCTGTGCACGATCCGCCCCCGTAACCGCACGCGCTACCGCTGGGTCTGCGCCGGCTTCGCCGTGCTATGCTCCGGGCTGATTCTGGCTGGCAATGTGCAGCGCACGGGACGCTGGTCCGACGAGCTCTACATGTCCGTGCTGATGCCGCCCGCCATCCGCGTGAGCCCCGACCACGGCGTGGACGAATTCATGCGCGACGTGGAAGCGATGAAGGGCCCGCTCGACCGCAGCCGCGGGCGCAAGCCGGGCGATGACGAGATCGGCGATTGATGGCGCCACGTTGTCGAAAACGGTCCGCCCCGTTCGTCATACGAACAGGGGGCACGGCCGTGCCCTGTTCAACTGGAGACTAAAAATGTCCAAACTGAAAGTCCAGAGCTTTTCGATCTCCCTCGACGGCTACGGCGCCGGCCCGAACCAGAGCCTGCAGGATCCGCTCGGCGAGCGCGGCGAGGCATTGCACACCTGGTTCCTGGGTACGCGCACCTTCCAGCGCATGCTGGGCGACGAGTCGAAAGGCACCGACGGCCCGGACGAGGACTTCGCCGCGCGCGGTTTCGACAACATCGGCGCGTGGATCCTGGGCCGCAACATGTTCGGCCCCGTGCGCGGCCCGTGGCCGGACGACGCATGGAAAGGCTGGTGGAGCGACGAACCGCCGTACCACGTGCCGGTCTTCGTGCTGACGCACCACGCCCGCGCCCCGCTCGAAATGAAAGGCGGCACGACCTTCCACTTCGTCACCGACGGCATCGAAGCCGCCCTCGCCCGCGCGCGCGAAGCGGCCGGCGGCAAGGACGTGCGCCTGGGCGGCGGCGTCTCCACCATCCGCCAATACCTGCAGGCGGGGCTCGTGGACGAGATGCACCTGGCCATCGCGCCCGTGCTGCTGGGGTCAGGCGAAGCGCTGCTGGCCGGCATCGACCTGCCGGCGCTCGGGTTCGAGATCAGCGAGCACGTGCCGACGAAGGCCGCCACGCACGTGGTGCTGCGCAAGGGCTGACGCTTACGCCAGCGGGATCGTCAGCCGGGCGATCTCGACCGAGCCGCCCTCGTCGAAGATGGGACAGCGCTCGCCGATCTCGACCGCCTCGTTGAAGTCCGCTGCCTCGACCACCGAATAGCCGCACAGCGAGCTGGCGGATTCCTTCGGCCCGAGCAGGCGGCGCGGCACTTCGACCGCGCTGTGCGTGAGGCTGCCGCGGTCGAGGACGCGCGAGCCCATGCCGTCGAACCACGCGGCCCAGCGCGACAGGTCGTGGCGCGTGTCCGCATCGGCGCCCGGTTTGCCGTGGTACACGAACAGGAAACGTTCCATGGCTTCCTCCTGTGGTTGGTTTGCTCGGCTCGACGTTAGCAGAAGCCTCGTCCCGATGCCGCACCGATGACTTTTGACAATCACCCGGGGATGGCCGATCATCCCCGCATGACCTTCCTGCGCCGTAACGCCGTCTTCGTATCCGCCTGGATCCTGTTCTGGATCCTCATGATGCTCGTCGCCGTGCAGGACTTCGTGCGCAACGAACACAGCCACGCGATCTGGAAACCGCTGCTGTGGGAAGGATCCTCGGCGCTCGTCGTGACGGTGCTGGCGCTCGTTCAGCTGCGCTGGTCGCACACGGATGACCACCTGCTCGGCACGCCCTGGCGCTGGTTCGCGCGCCAGGCGCGCTGGCTGCCGATGTACTGGATCGCGTTCGTGCCCCTCGCCTTCGGCCTGCGCCATGGCGTGTACGCGCTCGTCGGCGAAACGTACCGCCACGACACGGTGCCGCAGCTGTTCGTGTACGAATCGATGAAGATCACGATCTTCTTCGGCCTGTTCATGGCGATCCGCTTCGGCGTGCAATCCTACCGCGCCCTGCTCGACGCGCGGCTGCGCGCGGAGCGCTCGAACACCCTGCTGCGCCAGGCGCAACTCCAGAGACTGGGCCAGCAGATGCAGCCGCACTTCCTGTTCAACGCGCTGAACACCGTGTCGGCGCTGATCTGGACGGACCCGGCTCGCGCCGACGCCACGCTCACGCAACTGGCCGACGTGCTGCGCGAGACGCTGGCCCTGGGCGACCGCCACGCGGCGCCGCTCGCCACCGAGCTGCGCCTCGCGCGCGGGTACGCGGATGTGATGGCCGAGCGCTTCGCCGACCGCGTCGCCATCGCCTGGCAAGTCGACGACGCCCTGCTCGACCGCGAAGTGCCCGTGATGAGCCTCCAGCCGCTGCTGGAAAACGTGTTCAAGCACACGGTCGAACGGCGCCGCGGCCGGACGCACATCGCGGTGTCCGTGTGCCGCGAGGGCGACGAGCTCGTGCTGGGCGTCGAGGACGATGCCGGCAAGCTGGCGGCATCGGAACGCCCCGGCGGCATCGGCCTGTCGAACCTCCGTGCCCGCATCCAGGCGTTATACGGCGACGCGGGCCGGCTGGACGTCATGGCGCGGCCGCAAGGGGGCGTGCGTGCGGAAATGAGGTTGCCTTGCGCCTCCTGATCGTCGACGACGAGCGCCCCGCGCGCGTAAAACTGCGCCACCTGCTCGCGCAGCAGGACGGCATCACGGCCGTCGAGGAAGCGGCCGACGGGATCGATGCGCTGGAGCGGATCGCCGCCTTCCGCCCGGACGCGCTGCTGCTCGACATCGAAATGCCGGAGCTATCCGGCATCGAACTGGCGGCGTCGCTGCCGGAACCGGCGCCGCTCGTCGTGTTCGTCACGGCGTACGAACGCTACGCGTGCCAGGCGTTCGACTGCGACGCCATCGATTACCTGTTGAAACCCTACGACGGCGAACGCCTCGCACGCGCGCTGGCACGCCTGCGCAGGAAACTGGAGGTCAAGGTCGACGGCCAGCCCGCCGCGCTGCCGCCCGCCCCGCTCGAGCAATTGCTCGTGAGCGAACGCGGCGTCACGCGCGTCGTGCGCGTCGCGGACATCCAGTGGATCGAGACGGCCGACAACTACGTGGTGCTGCACACGGCCGCGGGCAGCCCGCTGCTGCGCCAGACGCTGGCGGGCCTCGTCGACCGGCTCGGCACGGGCTTCGTGCGCTGCCACCGGCGCGCCGCCGTGCAAGTGGCGTGGATCGAACAGGTGGTCACGCTGGACAAGGGCGATGGCGAATTGCTGTTGCGTGGCGGCGCACGGGTGCCGTGCAGCCGCCAGTACCGCGCCGACGTGCTGGCGCGGCTGACTTGATTACCCGATGATCAGCTTGCCAGCGCGGCCAGCAGCTTCGAGCCGACGGGCACGCCCCAGCCCGTGCACGCATCCCAGCCGGACCCGGCCGTGTAGCCGCCGTTGTCGCCGCTCGTGATGTCGCGCAGCGCGCCGCTGCCCGCCAGCGGACCGTACAGCAGCGGATTGAGCCAGCCCACGTGCTGCGGCAGCTTCTGGTTCAGCAGCGCGACGAGCCCCGCGTACAGCGGCGACACGGCGCTGGTGCCCCCGATGGTGTAGGTCATGAAGTCGACCCGGACACGGTAGCCGGTTGACGGCGACGCATTGCCGGCCACGTCCGGCACGCCGCGGCCCACGCGTCCGCCCGGGTTGATCGAGGCAGGCACGCCCGCATCCGCCTGCCAGGCCGGCAGCGCGAACTTGTCGCTGACGCCGCCGCCCGTGGCGCTGGTGGCCGGGTCGTCGTTCCACACCGTTTCGCTGGTGATGGCATGGCCGTCGACGGCGATCCGTGTGCCGCCGCAACCCAGCACGTACGGGCTGGACGCGGGGAAGTCCGCATGGGCGAGGCCGTCCGGCGTGCCGTTCTGCGGATTCTGGTCGTGCGCGCCGGCGTCGCCCGCCGCGCAGCACACCGTCACGCCCAGCGCGGCCGCGGCCTCGAACGCCTGGTCCATCGCGGCCAGGCCCTGGTCGGTCCATTCCGATTCCGGCGCGCCCCAGCTGATCGAGATCACGGACGGCTTGCGCACGTCGTCGTGAACGGCGGCCGCGATCGCATCGACGAAGCCCTGCTCGCTGTTCGGCGCGAAGTACACGGCGATATTGGCCTTGGGCGCGACGGCGCCCGCCACCTCGATGTCCAGCATGACCTCGGCATCCGCGCTCCACGGCAGCGACGGGCTGTTCTTGCCGCCGTCGACCGACACGGCCGTCACGTGCGGCACCGGCAGGTGCAGGCTCTTGAAATAGGCCTTCAGGTCGGACGTGCGGTAGCCGCCGCCCAGCTCGATGATGGCGATGCACTGGCCGCTGCCGTCCAGGCCAGCCGGGAAGTCGTACAGCTTCGCCATGTCGACGCCCGTAAAACCGCCCGCAGCCTGCGCTTCGGCGGGCGCGGCGCCCAGCGGCATCGATGCATCCAGGGCAGCCTGCGCGGATTCTTTGGAGAACTTGAAATGCGGCTTCGCGATGGGCACGTCGTCGATGCCGAACACGCCTTCGACGATGCCGTCCAGCTCGGGCGGCACGTGCACGGGCGCCGTGCGGCGGCGCGAGATGCCGGCCGCGTGCTCCACCCGCTCGATCGCCGTGCCGAACGCGGCGCTCACCTGCGCGGCCGTGCCGGACAGGACGATGCTGCGCGCGGCGGGCCGGCGTTCGACGACGACGAGTCCTGCCCGCTGTGCGAACGCGGCGACCGCGTCGAGGTCGGCGTCGCTGGCGCCGTGCTGCGCGGCGAATTCGGCGCGCGTGAGGTAGCGCCGCTGTCCGACCCGCGCATCCAGCGGATGGGGGGCAAGCGGCGCGCGGCGGCGCACGAAGACGGTGACGTCGATGCGTTCGTCGTCCGGCGCCGGTCCGAGGGACCGCATGTCGGCGATGGTTGCGGGCACGCTGCCCTGGAGTTTGACCATGATTCACCTCGTTGGAAGATGGCCCGGCCGGTCCGGGCACCATCTGTCAGTGTGCGCGTCGGGGTGAGTTGATTATTGATTGGCGCCAATTGTGGGCGAGCCCGTCCATTCGTATTAAAATGAACACGCAACTGTGAGCGCTAACATCCATAACAAAGGAGACGTGATGATCGACAGGAATCGGCGAGGTCTGGTCCTTGCCGCCGGCGGCGCGCTGGCGGCGGGTGCGGTGGGCGACATGGCATGGGCGGCTCCGCCCGATCGCAAGCTCGGCTATGCGATCGTCGGGCTCGGGTCGTACGGCCTGGGCGTCATCATGCCGCAATTCAAGAACTGCAGGAACAGCCGCCTCGTCGCGCTGGTCAGCGGCGATCCGGCCAAGGCCAAGCGCGTGGCGCAGGAATACGGCGTTCCCGACAAGAACATCTACAACTACCAGAATTACGACGACATCCGCAACAACCCGGACATCGACATCGTCTACATCTGCCTGCCCGTCTCGATGCATGCCGAGTACACGATCCGCGCCGCCAAGGCCGGCAAGCACGTGCTGTGCGAAAAGCCGATGGCCGTGTCGTCGGCCGAGTGCGAAGCGATGATCGCGGCCTGCCGCCAGGCCGGCAAGAAACTGATGATCGGCTACCGCTGCCACTTCGAGCCGTACAACCTGGAAGCGCGCCGCATCGCCCGCGCGGGCGAGATCGGCAAGCTGCGCTACTTCCGCTCGGAGCACGGCTTCACGTTCCGCGACCCGAACGCCTGGCGCCTGAAGAAGGCGCTGGCCGGCGGCGGCTCGATGATGGACATCGGCATCTACGCCCTCAATGCGGCGCGCTACATGACGGGCGAGGAACCGACCGCCGTCTACGCCCAGGACACGACGGACCGCAAGGACCCGCGCTTCCGCGAGGTGGAAGACATGATCGGCTTCCAGCTGGAATTCCCGTCCGGCGTGATCGGCTCGTGCCAGTCGATGTACAGCGCCAACCAGAACCACATCCTGCTGATGGGCGACAAAGGTCGCATCGAGATGGAACCGGCGACCGGGTACCACGGCAACCGCATGTGGGTCGGCAATGGCCGCGAGAAGGAAGTGACGCCGCCGCCGGGTCCGGGCGCTACCCAATGGGCCGGCCAGCTGGACCACATGGCGCAATGCGTGCTGCAGAACCGCGAGCCGATCGTGGCCGGCGAGGAAGGCCTGCGCGACCTGCGCATCATCGAGGCGATCTACCAATCGGCGCGCGAGCAGAGGCGCATCGCGCTGAAAGCCTGAGGCCGTTACTTAATATGCCGATCCGGTGACGTCCAGCCGGATCTGCCACACGGCGCCGGCGCCCGTCAGGAACAGCGTCCTGCCGTCGGCGCCGCCGAACGCGGCATTCGTCACGTTGGCATCCGTGCGGATCGTCGCCAACTCTTTCCCCTGCGGCGAGAACACGCGCACCCGCTTGGCCGGGTGCTCGGTCACATACAGGTTGCCGTGGCAATCGACGGCCATGCCGTCCGGGATGTCGAGCCCTTGCGCGATGTCGTGGCCCTGCCCCGGCACGCCGTTTCGAATCGGATAGGCGCGCAGGAAGCCGTCGCCCGCGTTCACGTACAACACGTCGCCGGCCGGCGACAGCGCGACGCCGTTCGGGTTCGGCCGGCTGCCGTCGACGAGCGTCACCTTGCCGTCCGTGCCCACGCGGTACACGCCCGTGACGGGCTGTCCGCCGGGCGCCGCCGCCTTCTGGAAATCCGGATCCGTGAAATAGATCGTGCCATCCCCGGCGATGGCGATGTCGTTCGGCGAATTGAACACCTGGCCGTTGTAGGCGGCGGCCAGCGTGGCGCGCTTGCCGTCCGCGATGGCATAGCGGGACAACGCCTTGTACTTGTGCGTGGCTGCGACGAGGTCGCCGTGCGCATCGACGGCGAGGCCGTTGCTGCCGCTGTCTTCCACCACCGTCGTCACCGCGCCGTCCGCCGCCAGCTTGCGGATGCGCGACGGGAAGCCGGGCGCGAGACTGAAATCGGAAAAGTACAGCGCATCCTTGATCCACACGGGGCCCTCGTACAGGCCCGGCTCCGTGCGCGAGGGCTTGACGCTCGCGATACGCTCCGCGCGCAACTCGCCGGACGGCGCCGTGCCGCAGGCGGGGGCGGCATGGGCAGCGTACGACAGGGTCAGCAGGAGGCCAGGGAGGGCGAGGACGGTGCGCACGTGCATGGAATGCCTTTCGTTCGATGGTCGAAGAAATTCATTGTAGCGCGTCAATCGTCTTCCGTGTCCAACGCAACCTTGCGATCTGCTTTGTAGCGGCACAGGTCGATCCGCGGCGAGGCGTCCGTCCGGCACCAGCCCATGCCGTGGCGCCGCCCTTCGCCATCGATGCCGCCGAAGAAGGCGAACTTGTCGGCCACCGGCCACTGGTACGCGCCGTAGCGCCACGTCCCGCGCATGGGGGCGGCGTGGGCCGGGACGAACACGCCGTCGCCCTGCGCCTCGCCCTGCACGAACGTGGCTTCCAGCCGCCCCTCCTTCGTCACGAGGACGCCGGGACCGGACGGCACGGCGTCCTCGACACCACCTTCGTACGAGACTATCCTGCCGCCGGCCGGGAAACGGATGCGCCCGGTGCCGCGCGCCATGCCCGCTGCGAACGCTCCCTCGTACGCGACGTCCCGCTCGCTCACCAGCTTGCCGTGGCCCGACGGCAGCCCCTGCACGAAGTCGCCTTCGTAATAACTGCCGTCCGGACGCAGCCATTTGCCCTTCCCGTCCGGTTTGCCGCCCGCCACAGGGCCTTCGTAGACGGCACCGCTCGCGTAGCGCAATCCCTTGCTGTCCGGGGTCGCACTGGATGCCATGTCGGCGACCAGTTCCAGGTTTTCCATCAACAATGCGTCGAGCGGGTTCTTGCCCGCCGCATCGAACGCGACGGCGCTGCGGATGCTCTTGATTGCTTCCGGCAACTGCTTGTTGCGCAGGTAAAGGTGGGCCAGTGCGCGGAAGCTGCCTGGCCGGGGTTCGTAGATCACCAGGCTGTCCAGGCCCGCGATGCCCTCCTGGACCGCCCCGGTGTCGGGCGCGAGTTGATACACCTGGCCCAAGGCATGGTAGGCCAGGGCATTGCGCGGGTCCGCTATGATGGCGCGCCGGGCCAGGTCGCGCGCCTCCTTCAACGGCGTTTCCCAGCCGGGCGCGCCGGTGTCGCGCATGGCGACCGCCGCCATGCCCAGGCCTTCGGCGCGCGTGGCCAACAGGCCGGCATCGTTCGGGTAGCGTTTCAGCAGCGCGTCCAGCCGTGCGTCGCCATCCGTGCCGACGCCGTTTTGGAAGGCAATGATGGCCGCCTTCGGATCGTCCGGATGGAGCTTCAGGTTGGTCTCGATCAGTTCCCGCGCCACGTTGGCGGCGCGCTTCGCAAAACGCGGCACGACGTCGGCCAGCACGGCATACGTTGCGGCACGATCGAGCTGCGTCACCTTCACCTGGACTTGCGGCAGGTCGAGCCCATCCTTGCCGGTCGAGAATCCACGTGCCGTCAGGCGGCGTTCGATGTATCGCCGCATGTCGACGTCGAGTTCCTCGTACGACTTCTTGAAGGCGAAGCGCACGGCCTGGTCTTCCGACAGCCCCATGTTATGCAGGCGCAGGTAGTGCGCGAGTTGCCTGCGCAATTCGGGGCTCGAATTGAAGTAGTGGATCGCGTACTTCGCGCAGGCATAAAAGCGGGCGGTCTCTCTCGCGTCGGTCCGCGTGCTCTCATAGTTGAGTTTGGTCGTGTTGAACAGCCATTTCGTGTCGAGATTGATCCGTCCCGCCCGGTCGACCAGCCAGTCTTCGCGATAGCTGCCTTCCACCGGATGGCCGAACCACGCCATGCCGTCCTGGATGACCAGCGACGACCAGTACTCCGACATCCCTTCGTCGTACCAGCGCGGATACGCCGTCGTCTCGGGCGAATAATGCAGGAGGAAATGGTGGTATTCGTGCAGGATCGTCGCGCGCGACACGTCGCTCGCCGCGGCCGACGTGACGTAGTCCTCGATCCTCGCGACGGCCGCGTAACCGTGGCGCGACAACTGGAACACGCCGGCCATGCCCCGCGGCAGGCCCAGCGTCGCAAAGCTGCTCCGGCCCATCGCGACGATCGTCAGCGGCGGACCGTCCAGCGATTGCGCGCCGCGCACGCGGTTGGAGATATAGCGCAGGTTTTCCAGGTCGACGATCATGTGGCGCGCGACGTCTTCCGGCTGGTCGGTGACGACGCGGAAATTGGGGCTGCCGATCTCGACCCAATTCCGGTCGACGAGATCGCCCACGTCGGCGGCCTGCGCCAGCGGCATCGACAGGAACAGGATGGACAATGCGCGGCCGAGAAGGCGCAGGGGCGATGCGGGGGAAAGGGTTGGCATGGGCGAGAGATTCGAAGAATGAATGCTTGCAATACAGCATCTCATTCTAGAGCGTACGTACGCATTGAATCATCACCAATTATCTCAACCATATTATTTCAGATCCGTATGATCGATATCTGAAAATCAAATTGGATTTATTTCTTTCGCCCCCGCATAATCTGAACCGTCTCCTCTATCTTCCTCCAAGAAAATAGATTCAAGCCCGCGCCATGCGGGCTTTTTTTTGGTTCTACGCGGTTACTGGGGGAAGATGGGATTGACGATCTGAG
>CBIHOW010000006.1:0-129113 GCA_966211695.1 uncultured Massilia sp.
GGTGGCGAAAAGACTATCCCTTGAATAAAGCCTGTCGATTCTACCAGTGGAACACGCAATTTTCAAAATATGATATTCGATTTCATAATGTGGTATGAGACCCATGCGCAGCGCATGCGGACTGTTGCGTTTGCATATGAGACAACATAAAAACGTCGTCCCCGCGCAGGCGGGGACCCAATCTTGCATGCGCCGTCGGAACGCATGAGAACTTGGGCCCCCGCCTCCGCGGGGGCGACGGACAGAGCACAAGCACGTCTATAAATATGACAACGAACGCCGCCGGGTGGCGCGCGATACCCTTGCGGCACGTATAATTTCGTTTTTGTCCAGCACACGAGTCCCTGCCATGACCGCCCAACTGATCGACGGAGTCAAACTTTCCCAACAACTGCGCGCCGACATCGCCGCCCGCACCGCCACCCTCACCGCTGCCGGCCACCAGCCCGGCCTGGCCGTGATCATCGTCGGCGACGATCCGGCCAGCCACGTCTACGTGCGCAACAAGGTCAAGGCCTGCGGCGACGTGGGTTTTCACTCCGTGCTGGAAAAGTACGAGGCCGATTTCTCCGAACAGGCCCTGCTCGACCGTATCGCCGCGCTGAACGCGGACCCGGCCATCCACGGCATCCTCGTGCAGATGCCGCTGCCGAAGCACATCGACGCCTCGAAAGTCATCGAAGCCATCGCCACCAGCAAGGACGTGGACGGCTATTCGGTGCTGTCCGCCGGCGAACTGATGGCCGGCCTGGAAGGCTTCCGCCCGTGCACGCCGTACGGCTGCATGAAGCTGATCGAGACGACCGGCGTCGACCTGCGCGGCAAGCATGCCGTCGTCATCGGCCGCAGCAACACGGTCGGCAAGCCGATGGCGCTGCTGCTCTTGCAACAGAATGCCACCGTCACCATCTGCCATAGCGGTACGCCGGACCTGGGCTACCACACCCGCCAGGCGGACGTCGTCGTGGCCGCCGTCGGCCGCCGCAACACGCTGACGGGCGACATGGTCAAGCCGGGCGCCATCGTCATCGACGTGGGCATCAACCGCAACGACGAAGGCAAGCTGTGCGGCGACGTCGACTTCGACAGCGTCAAGGAAGTGGCTTCGCACATCACGCCGGTGCCGGGTGGCGTGGGTCCGATGACCATCACCATGCTGCTGATGAATACGCTGGAGTCGGCCGAGCGCGTCGCCAAGCGCGCGTAACGCCCATACAGGGCTGGCCCGGGTAAGATGGCGGTGAGATTGAATAAAGGACTCTATATATGACGACCGAAACGACCAATCCCCTCCTCGACTTTTCCGGGCTGCCCCGGTTCGACCTGATCCGGCCGGAGCACGTGACGCCCGCGATCGAGCAACTGATCGCCGAGGCGCGCGATGCCGTCCGCCAGGCCGAGGCGCCGGCCGACAGCGTCACCTGGGACAACTTCGTCGTCCCGCTCGAGGAAGCGACGGAACGCCTCGGCCGTGCCTGGGGCGTGGTCAACCACCTGAACCACGTGATGGACACGCCCGAGCTGCGTGCCACCTACAACGAGAACCAGCCGAAGGTCACCGAGTTCTGGACGGAGCTGGGCCAGAACGAAGCGCTGTTCGGCAAATACAAGCAGCTGCGCGCGAGCCCCGACTTCGCGAACCTGGTGCCGGCCCGCAAGCGCATCGTCGAGAACGCCCTGCGCGACTTCCGCCTGGGCGGCGCCGAGCTGCCGGAGAAGCAGAAGGAACGCTTCGCCGAGATCCAGGAAGAGCAGGCGAAACTGTCCACGCGCTTCTCGGAAAACGTGCTCGACGCGACCAACGACTATAAATTGCTCGTCACGGACGAAGCGGACCTGTCCGGCCTGCCGGACGACGTGAAGGCGGCCGCGCGCGCCGCGGCCGAGCGGGACGGCAAGACGGGCTGGCAATTCAGCCTGCACTTCCCGTCCTACTTCCCGATCCTGCAATTCGCCGACAAGCGCGAGCTGCGCGAGCAGATCTACCGCGCCAACGCCACCAAGGCGTCCGAGATGGGTGCCGTGTTCTCCGAGCTGGAAAAGTGGGACAACACGGGCAACATCGCCCAGCTGCTGAAACTGCGCGATGAAGAGGCGAAGCTGCTCGACTTCCAGAGTTTTGCGCATGTCTCGCTCGAACCGAAGATGGCCGAGACGCCGGAACACGTGATCGAGTTCCTGGAAGACCTCGCCCGCCGCGCCCGTCCATACGCCGAGAAGGACCTCGCCGAGCTGCGCGCGTTCGCGCAGGACGAGCTGGGCATCGCCGACATGCAGGCCTGGGACGTGGCCTATGCGTCGGAAAAGCTGCGCGAGAAGCGCTACGCGTTCTCCGCGCAGGAAGTGAAGGAATACTTCCCGGAGCCGAAGGTCGTCGCCGGGCTGTTCGGCCTGATCTCGACACTGTTCGACGTGACGATTTCTCCGGACGACGCCCCGGTCTGGCATCCGGACGTGCGTTTCTTCCGCATCGAGAAGAACGGTCAACTGATCGGCCAGTTCTACCTCGATCTCTATGCCCGTCCCGGCAAGGGCCAGGGCGCATGGATGGACGACGCGCGCGGCCGCCGCCTGACCACGGGCGGCATCGTGCAGACGCCGATCGCCTACCTCACCTGCAACTTCACGCCGCCGGCGGAAGTCGATGGCAAGCTCCAGCCGTCGCTCTTTACGCACGACGAGGTGACGACCCTGTTCCACGAATTCGGCCACGGCCTGCACCACATGCTGACGGAAGTGGACGAGCTGTCCGTCTCCGGCATCTCGGGCGTGGAATGGGATGCGGTCGAGCTGCCGTCGCAGTTCATGGAAAACTTCTGCTGGGAGTGGGACGTCCTGCAGGGCATGACGGCGCACGTGAAGACGGGCGAGCCGCTGCCGCGCGAACTCTACGACAAGATGCTCGCGGCGAAGAACTTCCAGTCCGGCATGCAGACGCTGCGCCAGGTCGAGTTCTCGCTGATCGACATGCACCTGCACTACGACTTCGACCCGAACAGCCAGAAGACCGTGCAGGAACTGGTCGACGAGGTGCGCACCAAGTTCGCCGTGCTGATCCCGCCGTCGTTCAACCGCTTCCAGCATTCGTTCGGCCACATCTTCGCGGGCGGCTACGCGGCCGGCTACTACAGCTACAAGTGGGCCGAGGTGCTGTCGGCGGACGCGTATGCCGCGTTCGAGGAAGCCGTCGAAGCGGGCGGCGGCGCGCTGCTCGACGAGACGGGCAAGCGCTTCCACCGCGAGATCCTGGCCGTGGGCGGCTCGCGCCCGGCGCTCGAATCGTTCAAGGCCTTCCGCGGCCGCGAACCGAAGATCGACGCGCTGCTGCGCCATAACGGGATGCAGGCCTGAGCAAGATGCGCGCCGTGGCCGTCGCCGCACTGGCCCTCGCCGCTGCCGCCGCGCAGGGCCAGACGTACAAGTGGAAGGATGCGGCCGGCGTGACGCATTACAGCGACACGCCGCCGGCGAAAGGGGCAGCGCAGGTGCTGCGCCCGGACAGCCAACCGCTTGCCACCCCGTCGCTGCCGTACGAGCTGGCGCGCGCCGTCAAGCTCCACCCCGTGACCTTGTACACGACGGCCCGCTGCGACGCCTGCGACCAGGGCCGCGCCCTGCTGCGCGCGCGCGGCATCCCGTTCGCGGAAAAGACCGTGAACACGGCGGAAGACCGCGAGCAGCTGCAGCGTGCCGGCGGCAAGGACGAGCTGCCGCTGCTCGTCGTCGGCAACCGCCGGGTGACCGGTTTTACGGCCGCCACGTGGAACGATACGCTCGACGCGGCGTCTTACCCACGCAAGACGATGCTGCCGCCGGGCTACCAGACCGGCGCGGCTGAAGCGGCCGCTCCGGCGAATCTGCCTTCGCCTCCGCCACGATTGCCGGAGGCAAAGGCGCCCGATGCTGCGGCCGCGCAAGCGGAACGGCAACAACCGCGCCAGCAGCCGCAGCCGAAGAAAACGCCACCGGATTTTCAGTTCTGAGCATGATGCCGACAATGTTCATTTCATCGTTAGCACAAGCACGTCGTTCCCGCGCAGGCGGGAACCCAAGTCCGTATGCGCAGTCGGCTGCGCAAAATTGGGCCCCCGCCTGCGCGGGGGCGACGGTAGTTTATACTCCCGACCGACCATGACCCGGATCGACTTCCACACCAACATCCCCGACAAGCTCAGCTACGTCTGCCGTCTCGCGCGCAAGGCGTACGCGGCGCGCGCGAAGCTCGTCCTGCTGGCCGACAGCCCCGCGCAGGCGGAAGCCCTGAACGAGGCGCTGTGGACGCTGTCCGGCACCGACTTCATCCCGCACGTGATGGCGGGCGATCCCCTCGCGCCGGAGACCCCGGTCATCGTCACGGCAGACGAACGTGTCGAGCTGCCGCACCGCGACATGCTCGTGAACCTGACGCGCCGCACGCCGGCCGGCTTCGAGCAGTTCGCGCGCGTGTTCGAGATCATCTCGACGGACGAGGAAGACGCCGCCGCCGGCCGTGCGCGCTACGTCGCCTACAAGAAGCAGTCCTACCCGTTGACCCACTTCGTGGCGGGGCAATCATGAGCGATATTCCCTTTAACGACGAAAGCATCCCCGTGCTCACCGAGGTCGTGCCCGAAAGCGCGCCGGCGCCCGTGTCCGAACCGCAACCGGAACCCGCGCCGCGCGAACTCGACGACGACGCCTGGCGCGCGCTCGAGGAACGCCTCGTCGCACGCGTGCTCGACCGGTTGCAGGACCGCGTCGAGCTCGTGCTGGAAGACCAGGTCCGCAGCAGCATGGCGCCCGTGCTGGACCACGTGGTGACGCGGCTCGCGACGGAATTGCGCGACGGGCTGCAGGTGACGGTCGAGCAGGTCGTCGCGCGCGCCGTCGCCCAGGAGCTCGCGCACCTGCGCACGCGCGACTGAACAGGATCGTTCTCTCGATTGGAGCGCTTTGCGCGCAGCGTAAATTAGGGTAACTTTGCCTAGCGCACACAACACCCTTCTTGGAGAGAACATGCAGGTCACTACGAAACTCATCCCCTTCGCCATCGCACTCGCCTTCGCGGGCACGGCAAGCGCGCAGCAAGTCGTCAAGATCGGCCACGTGGCGCCGATCTCCGGCCCCAGCGCCCACCTCGGCAAGGACAACGAGAACGCCGCGCGCATGGCGATCGACGAGCTCAACGCGAAGGGCTTCACGCTGAACGGCCAGAAGGCCACGCTGCAGCTGGTGTCCGAGGATGACGGCGCCGATCCCAAGCAGGGCACGGCCGTGGCGCAGAAGCTCGTCGACGCGAAAGTCAACGGCGTGGTCGGCCACCTGAATTCCGGCACCACCGTGCCCGCGTCGAAGATCTACAACGACGCCGGCATCGTGCAGATCTCGCCCGCCACGACGGCGCCCGTCTACACGCGCCAGCATTTCCCGGGCGCATTCCGCGTCGTCGCCAGCGACGCCAAGCTGGGCAGCACGCTGAGCAAGTACGCGATCGACACGCTGCACGCGAAAAACATCGCCATCATCGACGACCGCACCACGTACGGCCAGGGTGTCGCGGACGAATTCGCGAAGGGCCTCAAGAAGCCGGGCATCAAGGTCGTCGGCCGCGAATTCACGAGCGCCACGGCCACCGACTACACGGCGATCCTCACGTCGATCAAGGCGAAGAAGCCGGACCTGGTCTTCTTCGGCGGCATGGATTCCGTCGCGGGCCCGATGCTCAAGCAGATGAAGGCACTGGGCATCCCGGCCGTGTTCATGGGCGGCGACGGCATGTGCACGGACGCGCTGGGCCGCCTGGCCGGCGACGGCCTCGGCGAAGGTAAAGTCTATTGCGCCGAAGCGGGTGGCGTGAAAGGGCCGCAGGAAAAAGTCATGGAAGACTTCCGCGCCCGCTACAAGAAGAAGTTCAACATGGACGTGCAGCTGTATGCGCCGTACGTCTACGATTCCGTGATGGTGATGGCGACGGCGATGCAGAACGCGAAATCGGCCGATCCCGCCAAATACCTGCCGGTCCTCAAGAACATCAAGTACGAGGGCGTGACCGGCACGATCCAGTTCGATGCGAACGGCGACATCAAGGATGGCGCGCTCACGCTGTTCACCTACAAGGGCGGCAAGCGGACCAAGCTGGACGTGATTCGTTAAGCTCAATAAAAAAGCGCGCCGGCACATGCATGGCGCGCTTTTGGCACGTAGGGTGGGCACCATGTGCCCACGCGGAAGTCAACATGACGCGAACGTCACGCGTGGGCTCGGTGAGCCCACCCTACCGGGAATTATTTCTGCGCCAGGACCCACTTGACCAGCGTGTGCGCTTCCGCTTCGCTGACTTGCGGATTGGCCGGCATCGGGACCGGGCCCCAGGTGCCCGAACCACCCTTCATGACCTTCGCAACCAGCTTGCCTTCGGCATCTTTCTGGCCTGCGTATTTGGCGGCGACGTCCTTGTAGGCCGGGCCGACCAGCTTGGTTTGCACGGAGTGGCAAGCCATGCAATTCTTGGCCTTGGCCAGGGCGGCCGCGTCTTGCGCGAAGGCGCCGGTCGAAGCCAGGGCGGACACTGCAGCAAACAACATCATGGTACGTTTCATCGACTCTCTCCAGTTAGGGGATATTTCTTTAATTCGAATTCTATCGGGTTTCCAGCGCAAAAGCGGCGTAGACATATTCAGTAACGGATGATACAGATAGTCGTTGACCAGATGGCAGTATTCCGTTGCTTAACGGCAGCAGTGTTGTAACATGGCCGTTCGAAAGGAAACCGTATGCCCCTGATCCTCCTGATCCTCGTCCTCGTCGTCCTGCGCTATTTCGAGGTCTGGCGCTTCGCCGAACTGTCCTGGTGGTGGATCGTCGGCCTGATGGTGGCCGGCTTCATCTGGTTCGAGTTCATCGAAAAGATGCTGGGCCTCGACAAGCGCAAGGCCCACGACCTTGACGACAAACGGCGCAAGGAACGCGTGAAGCAAAGTTTCGACAAGCGCAAGTAGTGCGCCCGGGAGCTTAGCACGCGGGATTCGTTGCCGAACATGCCATGTGGCGTATATGGCATGTGCTTGGGGCGTATGAACGTATCAACGCATACGACCGTGTAAACGTCGCCCCCGGACTAGGCGTCCCCCTTGGCGGGGGTCCAAGTTGCACGCGTATCGCCAGCTCACGAGAAATTGGGTTCCCGCCTGCGCGGGAACGACGGTCCTAGCAGGTCACCGCCCCCTTGCTCGCCGGCTGCGCAATCGCCGCGAACTTGGCCAGCACGCCGCGGGTATAGCGCGGCGCCGGACGTACCCAGGCCGCGCGGCGGCGGGCGATCTCGTCGTCCGGCACGTTCAGCTGGATCAGCTGCCGGTGCGCGTCGATCGTGATCGAATCCCCTTCCTGCACGAGCGCGATCGTGCCGCCCTCGAACGCTTCCGGCGCCACGTGGCCCACGACCATGCCCCAGGTGCCGCCGGAGAACCTGCCGTCCGTGATCAGCCCCACGGATTCGCCGAGCCCCTTGCCGATCAGCGCCGCCGTCGGCGCCAGCATTTCCGGCATGCCCGGACCGCCGCGCGGGCCCAGGTAGCGCAGCACGAGCACGTCGCCCGGATTGATCTTGTTCGCGAGGATCGTGTCCATCGCGCTGTACTCGTCGTCGAACACGCGCGCCGGCCCCGTGATCACGGGATTTTTCAGGCCCGTGATCTTGGCCACGCAGCCTTCCGGCGACAAATTCCCCTTCAGGATCGCCAGGTGGCCTTCGCTGTACAGCGCCCGGTCCAGCGGACGGATGACGTCCTGCCCTGCCGGCGGCACGGACGGCACGTTCGCGAGCTCCTCGGCCAGCGTGCGGCCCGTGATGGTGATGCAGCCGCCGTGCAGCAGGCCCGCGTCCAGCAGGAGCTTCAACACCTGCGGGATGCCGCCCGCCTTGTGCAGGTCCGTCGCGACGTATTCCCCGGACGGTTTCAGGTTGCAGATCACGGGGACCTTGCGGCGCACCCGCTCGAAATCGTCGATCGTCCATTCCACCTCGGCCGCGTGGGCGATGGCGAGGTAGTGCAGCACGGCGTTCGTCGAGCCCCCGGTCGCCATGATCAGGGCGACGGCGTTCTCGATGGATTCGCGCGTGATGATGTCGCGCGGCTTCAGGTCGCGCTTGACGGCTTCCACGAGCACGCGCGCCGATTGCGCCGCGGAGTCGACTTTCTCGTCGTCCGGATTGGCCATCGTCGACGAGTACAGCAGCGACATGCCGAGCGCCTCGAACGACGACGACATCGTGTTCGCCGTGTACATCCCGCCGCACGACCCGGACGACGGACAGGCGTTGCGCTCGATGCCGTCGAAATCCTCCTGGCTCATGCGGCCCGCCGTGAATTCGCCGACGGCTTCGAAGGCGGAGACGATCGTCAGGTCCTTGCCCTTCCAGTGTCCCGGCCTGATCGTACCGCCATACACATAGATGCCGGGGACGTTCGTGCGCGCCAGCGCGATCATCCCGCCCGGCATGTTCTTGTCGCAGCCGCCGATCACGACGACGCCGTCCATCCACTGCCCGTTGACGCACGTTTCGATGCAGTCGGCGATCACCTCGCGCGAGATCAGCGAGAACTTCATGCCCTCGGTCCCCATCGACATGCCGTCGGAGATGGTCGGCGTGCCGAACACCTGCGGATTCGCACCCGCGTCGCGGATCGTCGCGATGGCCGCGTCGGCCAGTTTCTGCAGGCCCGAATTGCAGGGCGTGATCGTGGAATGGCCGTTGGCGACGCCGATCATCGGCTTGTCGAAATCCTCCTTGCGGTAGCCCATCGCGTAATACATCGAGCGGTTCGGGCTGCGGGCGACGCCTTCGGTCACGTGGCGGGAACGGCGGTTGTAAGGCATGGTCGGCTCCTGATGGACGATTTTTCCAGCATGCCGCGCGGCCAGGCCCGCGTCAAATGCGTGGCCAGCCGTGCTTCTGATATGCTGCGCGAATCACAGACATGCCACCCATACGATGAACATAGAAACGCGCCAGCTGCGCTACTTCGTCACCGTGGCCGAGGAATTGCACTTCGGCCGCGCCGCCGCGCGCCTGCACATGACGCAGCCGCCGCTGTCGCAGGCGATCGCCGCGCTGGAAGATGGCCTCGGCACCGCGCTGTTCCTGCGCAACCGCCGCACGGTCGCGCTGACGCCGGCCGGCAGCGCCCTGCTGCCCGAAGCCCGCCGCATCCTGTCCGAGGCGGCGCTGCTGCCCGACCTGGCGCGGCGCGCGGCCAGCGGCGAGACGGGACGGCTGGCGCTCGCCTTCATCACGTCGGCCGACTACAGCGTGCTGCCGCCTTTCCTGCGCCGCTACAGCGAACGCTATCCGGGCGTGCAACTGTCGCTGCAGGAAGCGACGTCCGACGTGCAGGTGGACGAGCTGCTGCGCGGCCGCATCGACGCCGGTTTGCTGATTCCCCCGCTGCCCGACCGCGCACGCGCCGAGCTCGATTACATGAAGGTGCTGGACGAGCCGCTGATCCTGTGCGCGCCCACGGGCCTGCTGCGCAGGAAGGGGCCGGTCGCGCTGCGCAACCTGCCCCCTCTCCCTTTGATCGTGTTCCCGCGCGAGATCTCGCCCGCGCTGCACGATGCGATCCTGTCCTGCTTCCGTGACGCCGGCATCACGCCGGCCATCGGCCAGCAGGCCATCCAGATGCAAACGATCGTGAGTCTGGTCTCCGCAGGCATGGGGTTGGCACTTGTGCCACAATCCGTGTCGAACCTGATGCGGCCGGGCGTAGAATACCGTGCCCTCGCCGACTCGACCCCGCTGGTCGAGACCGGCATCGCATGGCGCCGCGATAACCCTTCGCCGGTGCTCAAGGGCTTCCTGGAACTACTGAGGACAATTTAACTATGCTCGTTCATCCGCAACCGAATCCGGTCGCCTTCAGCATCGGCCCCGTCGACATCCACTGGTACGGGATCATGTACGTGGTCGCCTTCGCCCTGTTCATCCTGCTGGGCCGCGTCCGCATCAAGACGCAGCCGCACGTGCAGGCGCAGGGCTGGACCAACGCCGACCTCGACGACATGCTGTTCTACGGGATGCTGGGCGTGGTGATCGGCGGACGCCTCGGCGAAGTGCTGTTCTACCGCCCGGACTATTATTTCTCGCACCCGGCCGAGATCTTCATGACGTGGCACGGCGGCATGTCGTACCACGGCGGCTTCCTCGGCGTGCTGATCGCGATGGCGCTGTGGGCCAGGAAGCGTGGCCGCAACCTGCTCGATGTGTACGATTTCATCGCGCCGATGGTCCCAATCGGCTATGCGTGCGGCCGCCTCGGTAATTTCATCAACGCGGAGCTGCCGGGCCGCCTGGCCGACCCGAACCTGCCGTGGGCCATGCTGTGGCCGGGCGTGGACGGGCCGCGCCATCCGTCGCCGCTGTACCAGATGCTCGTGGACGGCGTGCTCGTCTTCGTGATCATGTGGCTGTTCGCGCGCAAGCCGCGGCCGCGCCTCGCCGTCGGTGCGCTCTACACGCTGCTGTATGGCTGCGCGCGGTTCTTCACGGAGTACTTCCGCGTGCCCGATTGGGAGACGCATGTGATGGGATTGCCGATCACGTCGGGGCAGGTGTTGTCGTTGCCGATGATCGTGGCGGGGCTGATCATGCTGGGGTGGGCGTATTCGGGTTCGAATAAACGCGCCGTGCACGCATGAATACCACCTTCGCGGGGACGACGGATTACTTTACGTGGCCACGGTGGACACGCCCATCAACTCCAGCACCTTGTCCCACTGCCCTTTCGTGACGGGCGAAATGGACAACCGGCTCCCCTTCTGCAGCAGCACCATGTCTTCCAGCGCCGGCACGCCACGCATCTCGGTCAGCGGCAGATAACGTCCCTCCGCCACCGCCGTCACGTCGACGGAAATCCAGCGCGGCTGCTCGCGCGTCGCCTTCGGATCGAAATAGTGGCTGGCCGGGTCGAATTGCGACGCATCCGGATATGCGCCACTCGCCACGCGAGCGATGCCCGCCACGCCGGGCACGGCGCAACTGGAGTGATAAAACAGGACGCCGTCGCCCACTTCCATCTGGTCGCGCATGAAATTGCGGGCCTGGTAGTTGCGTACGCCGAACCAGGCGACTGTCTTGCCGGGCGCCGCGAGGACGTCCGCGAAACTCACTTCATCGGGTTCGGATTTCATCAACCAGTAACGCATGCGCGGCTCTCCATTCGTCGGCACAAATGAAAAAGCGGCTGCGAACTTATCGTACGCAACCGCTTCGGAATATATCCCCGCCTGTGCCGTTTTTGCCGGCATCCCGAACCTGATGGCTCAAGGTGGTCGCAGTCAGTTCAATTTCGGGTTCGTCGAACTAGCGACGATCGCGCCCACCGAACATGTCCCACAACCTATGCGAAAGAATGGTTCAAGGAATATATGGCAAATCTCGAACACCGCAGGGTAGACGGCAGTTTACTACGATGGCCGGGCATGTCAAACGTTTTTGGGCTCAGGCCAGGTTTTGGTCGCCCGAAAGTGCGGCATCCAACACGGTGTGCATCGCCTCGAGTTTCTGCTTGACTTCCAGGATCGTCAGGTCCGACAAGGGGCCTTGCGGCGCTTTCACGGACAGGAATTCGGCCGCCACCGACAGCGCCGCCATCACGGCGATGCGGTCCGTGCCCTTGACCTTGCCCGAGTCGCGCAACGCGCACATTTTGCCGTCGAGATAGGCCACGGCTTCGCGCAGCGTCTTCTCTTCGCCGTCGCGGCAGGCCAGGCGATACGGCATGCCCATGATGGTCACGTCGAGCTGGATCATTGCGCGGCCTCGGCGTCGTCGGTCGTTTCGGGAGCGGGTTCGAGGTGCGCCAGCAGGGCTTCGACGCGCTGCTGGGCCGCGACCAGCCGGTTCTTGAAGTCGACGTTTTCCGCGCTGAGCAAGGCGTTCGCCTGGCGCAGCAAATAGTTCTCGCTGCGCAGCGCCTGGGTCAACTGGGCGAGCCGGTCGATCTTATCGGAGAGGTCTTGGAATTCGGAAATCATCCATAACTATAGGATCGACTTGAATTTTTCGTCAACAGGCGCGCGTTCGCGTGCGCCCGATCGTGCGCCCTGCTGAAGACGATCGATGCTACCCTCATATGCTTATGCGTTCACCAACCGCTGCCCGATCGCGCATCCGGCGGCGCGTCCCCGCATTGCGGCAGGCCGTCACACCCGGTTGCGAAGCCGCAAAAAAGTCAGTTAAAACCCGAACACAGTGGCTTGAAATGCCAAATTATCGTCCCTATAATTAGCACTCGTTAGTAGAGAGTGCTAACAAACCTTTCTACGCCGCGCCGGGCCGATCACAAGATGGCCCGTCGCGGTCCTGAAGAATAGCTCGTCAAACCAACTAAAAGGAGTTTTGCATGAACCTTCGCCCATTGCACGATCGCGTGATCGTGAAGCGTCTCGACCAGGAAACCAAAACTGCGTCCGGCCTGATCATCCCCGATGCGGCCGCTGAGAAGCCGGACCAGGGTGAGGTGCTTGCCGTGGGCAACGGCAAAGTGCAAGAGAACGGCAACGTCCGTCCGCTGGAAGTGAAAGTCGGCGACCGCGTCCTGTTCGGCAAGTACTCGGGCCAGACCGTCAAGGTCAACGGCGAAGAGCTGCTGGTCATGCGCGAAGAAGACATCATGGCCGTCGTGGCCCAGTAATCGTCCAAACAACTTCCTGAATCTGGAGAATTAAATATGGCAGCTAAAGATGTAGTGTTCGGCGACGTTGCGCGCGCCAAGATGGTCGAGGGTGTCAACATCCTGGCCAACGCCGTCAAGGTCACCCTGGGCCCGAAAGGCCGCAACGTCGTGCTGGAACGTTCGTTCGGCGCCCCGACCGTCACCAAGGACGGTGTCTCGGTCGCCAAAGAGATCGAACTGAAAGACAAGCTCATGAACATGGGCGCGCAGATGGTGAAGGAAGTCGCGTCGAAGACCAGCGACAACGCCGGTGACGGCACCACCACCGCGACCGTGCTGGCACAAGCCATCGTGCGCGAAGGCATGAAGTTCGTTGCCGCCGGCATGAACCCGATGGACCTGAAGCGCGGCATCGACAAGGCCGTCGCCGCCACCGTCGAAGAACTGAAGAAGATCGCCAAGCCGACCACGACCTCGAAAGAGATCGCGCAAGTCGGTACGATCTCGGCCAACTCGGATTCGTCCGTCGGCGAGCGCATCGCCGAGGCGATGGAAAAAGTCGGCAAGGAAGGCGTCATCACCGTCGAAGACGGCAAGTCGCTGAACGACGAGCTGGACATCGTCGAAGGCATGCAGTTCGACCGCGGCTACCTGTCGCCGTACTTCATCAACAACCCGGACAAGCAGGTTGCCGTTCACGAGAACCCGTTCGTCCTGCTGTGCGACAAGAAGATCTCGAACATCCGTGACCTGCTGCCGGTGCTGGAGCAAGTCGCCAAGGCTGGCCGTCCGCTGGTCATCGTCGCCGAAGACATCGAAGGCGAAGCGCTGGCGACCCTGGTCGTCAACAACATCCGCGGCATCCTGAAGACCGTTGCAGTGAAAGCCCCGGGCTTCGGCGACCGTCGCAAGGCCATGCTGGAAGACATCGCCATCCTGACCGGTGGCCAGGTGATCGCCGAAGAAGTCGGCCTGACCCTGGAAAAGGTCACGCTGAACGAACTGGGCCAGGCCAAGCGCATCGAAGTCGGCAAGGAAAACACCATCATCATCGATGGCGCCGGTGCCGCCGAAGCGATCGAAGCGCGCGTCAAGCAGATCCGCATCCAGATCGAAGAAGCGACCTCGGACTACGACCGTGAGAAGCTGCAGGAGCGCGTGGCCAAGCTGGCCGGCGGTGTTGCCGTGATCCGCGTCGGTGCCGCGACCGAAGTCGAAATGAAAGAGAAGAAAGCACGCGTGGAAGACGCGCTGCACGCCACCCGCGCTGCCGTCGAAGAAGGCATCGTCCCGGGCGGCGGCGTGGCCCTGCTGCGTGCCCGTTCGGCCCTGAACATCAAGGGTGACAACCCGGACCAGGAAGCCGGCATCAAGATCGTCCTGCGCGCAATGGAAGAGCCGCTGCGCATGATCGTCCAGAACGCCGGTGAAGAGCCGTCGGTCGTCGTCTCCGCCGTCATCAACGGCCAGGGCAACTACGGCTACAACGCCGCCAACGGCACCTATGGCGACATGGTCGAAATGGGCGTGCTGGATCCGGCCAAGGTCACCCGTTCGGCACTGCAGAACGCAGCGTCGATCGCCGGCCTGATGCTGACCACCGACTGCATGGTCTCGGAAGTCGTCGAAGACAAGCCGGCCGCAGGCGGCATGGGCGGCATGGGCGGCATGGGCGGCATGGGCATGGACGGCATGATGTAATTTGCCGTACGAGTCGTACCGAAAGCCCGCAGGGTTCGCGCCCTGCGGGCTTTTTCTTTGTCCGGACTAACCGTGCGAGCCTCGATCGGCAGCCGCTGCATACTGGCGGCATCGATTGGGACAGCGGAGGCACCATGGCAGCAGTGAATCTCGACGAACTCGAACACGCGGCCCTCGTCGTCGACGATGGCGCAGGCCGCGCCACGGCCCTCGTCGCGCGCGCGACGGGCATGATCCATTTGCTCAACGACGACTACATGGACGAGGAAGCGCCGCTGCCCGCCGACGCGGCAGCGGGCGATAGCGACTACGTGGCCGTGCCGCCCGCGAGCACGCTCGGCATCGGCGACCAGCTCGTGTTCCGCTTCGCCGCCGCGCACCTCGCGGGCGACCAGGCGGCGATCCGCGACCTCGTCCGCGCCGAGGACACCGACGGCTTCGAGCGCCTGCTCGACGAGCGCGGCGCCACCGAATCGTGGCAGCGCTTCCGCACCGAGGAAACGCAGACCGCGCTGCGCCGCTGGTGCGACGAGCACGGACTGCGGGTCAGCGGTTGACCTTCGCCGGATCGATGCGCCGGCCCGGCCGTGGCCGGCCGTCGACGAACGTGAGCGTGTTCACCTGGCCGTCGGCGTCAAGGTCGAAGTGCAGGGTCGCGTCCTTCTCTCGCATGAAGAAATCGGCGTCGCCGGCCGGGACCAGCTCGACCGGTTCCGGGCCGAGCGGCGGTCCGGCCAGGGTCAGCACATCGCCGCGGCGCTCCACGCGCAAGGTCACGTTCGAGACGGCATAGCTGCCGACGTAGCGGTCGAACAGGGCCGTGTCGGCGGGAACGGCAACCCGCTCGATGGGACGCCAGTCCTCCCAGCCATATTCGGCCGCGATGGCGCGCATGAGTTCCGCGATCAGGGGGGTACCGTAATCGCCGTTCGTCAGGATCACGGCGCCCTGCCCCGTGCGCGCGTAGGCCCATAGCAGCGCCTTGTAGCCCGCGTTCGAGCCGCTGTGGTGGAACGCGGGTTCCTTGCCCCCGTGATCCAGTTGGAAGCCGAGGCCGTAGTCGTTGCGCACGGGCGTGAACAACGTGTCCCGCTGCTGCCGGGTCAGGAAGGCATGCCGGGTTTGCACCCTGTCCTGCAGCGCGATGGCGAAGCGGGCCAGGTCCGACGCCGTCGTCCACAGGCCGGCCGCCGCCTCCTCGGGATAGCAATGCCAGCCGCCGGCGATCGGCGTGCCGTCCACCCCATGGCCCTTGGCGGCGCGCGGCGCCAGCGCGGCCGGCAGCATCGATACGAACAGCGAATCGCGCATGCCGAGCGGCGCCAGGACCGTGGTGCGGGCCAGCGCGTCGAACGGCCGCCCCGTCGTGTCGACGAGGACCTGCTGCAGCACGGCGTAGCCGAGGCTCGAATACGCATAGCGGCTGCCCGGCACGGACTTGATCTCGATCTTCGCCAGCACCTGCGGCAAGGCGGGGCAAGGTTCCGCGGCCGCATAGCCGAACAGGTCGTCGCCGGACACGCCGGCCGTGTGGCTCAGCAGGCCGCGCACCGTGACCGGATGCTGCGCCGTCAACGGACCATCCGGCACATGCCACGCGCGCAGCCGCGTGTTCACGTCCGCGTCGAGATCGATGCGGCTCTTCACCGTGGCGACGGCGGCGACGGACTTGCTGATCGATGCGACCTGGAACAGCGTCGCCGGGGTCACGGGGCGGCCACTGTCTACATCGGCGACGCCGTACGCGCGCGTCCATGCGATGCGGCCATGGTCGATGAAGGCGATGCTCACGCCGGGCACGTGCAGGTCGCGCATGCGGTCCGATAAACGCATCGTGCGCACGGGCGCGCCGCGCACGGCGACCGGTTCGCGCAGGCCGTTCTCGATGCGGGTTATCCGTTCGTCAGCGGCCGCGTGCAGGGTCAAGGCGAAGGCACACAGGCCGAGAAAAATGCGTTGCTGGTTCATGGTCGGAATCGGCTTTCAAAAGCGGTCCGCACGCTCCATTCACGGCCGGCGCTCCCGCGGGTGAATTGTTCAATATGTTAGCCGGACTGTAGCATCCAATTCTCCGTGTGCGCAATATCTACTTCTACCGCATAGCAGTTATGAATTCTCTCAACTTGCAAAAATAAATACCAGAACGCATCCATTCGTGTTCAGGATCTGCCATACTGCCGCAACACATCGGCGGGAAATGAAGGGACACCATGAAACGAATCGCATTGTTTGCGGCCTTCCTGGCCGCCTTGCCGCTGGCGGGAATGGCCGGCGCCGCGCAGTCGCCGGAACGGCAGATCGACGCACTGTTCGCCCCATGGAACCGGCCGGGCGTGCCGGGCGCGCTCGTCGGCGTGATCCGCGACGGCAAGGTGGTGCTGACGAAGCGTTACGGGATGGCGGACATCGAGCGCGGCGTGCCGATGTCGCCGTCCGCCGAGTTCTTCATCGGCTCGATGTCCAAGCAGTTCACCGCGTTTGCCATCCACCTGCTGGCAAAGGACGGCAAGCTGGCGCTCGACGACGACGTCCATATGTACCTGCCCGACGTGCCGGACTTCGGCAAGAAGATCACCGTTCGCCACCTGTTACACCACACCAGTGGATTGCGCGACTATTTCGACTTGATGGCCATGGCGGGCCTGCGCCCGGGCGACGTCATCGACCAGGACAAGGCACTGGCATTGATCAAGCGCCAGCGCACGCTCAACTTCGAACCCGGCCAGGAATGGGACTACTCCAACACCGGCTACGTGCTGCTCGCGCGGATCGTGGAGCACGTGGCCGGCAAACCGTTTCCCGAATTTGCACGCGAACGCATCTTCGTCCCGCTCGGCATGACGCACACGCTGTTCCAGCAGGACTACCGCACCCTCGTGCCCGGCCGTGTGCTGTCGTACGTGCCCGCCGACACCGGCGGCTACCGGCTCGCGCCGGTCAACATCTCGACGGCCGGCGACGGCGGCGTGTTGACGACGCTGGGCGACCTGGCCCTGTGGGACCGCAATTTCTACGACGGACGCGTCGGCGGCATGGACGTGGTCAGGCAGATGCAGGCAACCGGCGTGCTCAATGACGGCAAGCCGATCGCGTACGCATCGGGCCTGTTGGTGTACACCTACCGCGGCTTGCGGCTGGTCGAACACAGCGGCGCGGCCGGCGGCTATGGCAACCAGCTGTGGCGTTTTCCCGACCAGCATCTTTCAGTGATGGTGTTCGCCAATACCTCCGACATCGATACGTTCCAGACCGTACGCAGGATCGCCGACATGATGCTGGACCGCGTACCCGGCGTGGCGCCGGCCGCGCCCGCGGCACCCGCGCAGACGTTCAAGGAAATCCCGCTCGACCCTGCGCGGCTGGATGCGCTGGTCGGCTATTACGCGACGTCGCCGCAATCCGGCATCACCTTCACCAAGGAGAACGGCCGGCTGATGGCGCTCGGCATGGGCTTCCCAAAAATGCCCGCGTTTCCCTATAGCGAGCGCGATTTCTTCGCCAGGGTGACGGACTCCCGCTTCAGCTTCGATCCACCCGGCCCGGACGGCATCGTCGCGGGCGGCGTCCTGCACTGGGGCGAGCAGGATATTCCCGCCACCCGCACCGCACGTCCGATTCCTTCCGCAGCCGAATTGAAGCGAGTCGAAGGCGATTTCTACAGCGACGAGCTGCATGTCCTGTATTCGCTCGTCGGCAAGGACGGCGACCTCGTGCTGACCTATCCGGGCGGCACGGTCACGCTCGGCTTCAACGGCGAACGCGACTACGCAACGGGCTTCGGCACGATCAAATACGAGTGCGGCGCCGATGGCTGCAGCGGGTTCACGATCAGTACTGAGAGAGCGCGCAACGTCCGGTTCACGCGGGTCGCACTGACTTCAGCCGGCCGCTAAGTTGCCGGGCAACACCAGTTGGTTTAGACTGGTTCTTTCCCTTCCAACTTGCCAACATGTCCGCACGCCCCGTCCGCCTGCTGAGCGCCACCCTCTTCGCCCTGGCCGCGCTGGCCGCCTGCAAGGGCGAAAAACCGGCGCCGCCGCCGAAGCCGGCCGCCGTCCAGGCACCGGCCGCGCCCACGCGCACGCGCGACCAGGCGATCGCGGCACTGATGGCGCTGCCGGAACTCAAGACGTGGTCGGAGCAGATCGAAAAGCGCTCGCATGGCGCGGCCCACGGGGCCGTCATCGAAGACGACCCGAACCCGCGCATCATCGACGGCAGGAAGTACTACCAGCTGAGCTTCGTGGAAGACCGCAAGCAGAACGTGCACCGCCGCGCCAGCTTCCTCGTGGCGTACGAGGGCGACGAGATCCTCGTCGAAGACCTGGACAACGACTCCGTGCAATCGCTCGCCGAATGGCGACGCAACATCCGCAACGTCGAACTGAAGTCGCATTGATCGACCACAAACCAGGCTCGATCCGATCTGTCTATCGTGGACGCTGCCGCTGACCGTGCAGCGCCACCGCCAACTCGCGTGAACGGTGGCGCCACTCCTCCCCCGGTCGGCGGCGCCTCCCCTTCATCGCTTCACACGCGTGCCCGCCACTCCGCCAGGTAATGCTGCGGCGTCCTGCCCAGCAGCTTGCGGAACATGCTCGTGAACGCGCTCGGGCTCGCATAGCCGAGCGCCTGCGCGATCCTGCCCACGCTCTCGCCGCGCGCCAGCATTTCGAACGCATGCGCCAGATGCACCTGCTGCACCCACTGGCGGTAGTGCAGGCCCGTTTCGCGAGGGAATAAGCGGATCAGCGTGCGTGCGCTGGCGCCCGCGTCGAGGGCGTAATCGTCGAGCCGGCGCTGGCTGGCGGGATGCGCCATGATGTCCGCGCACAAGGCTTGCAGCCGGCGGTCGCGCGGCCACGGGACGGCGATCGGCACCGTCTCCATCGCCTCCAGTTCCGACAGGATCAGCCGCGCCAGCGCCTCGCCGCGTCCGCCGGGCGGATAGTCGACGGGTTCCAGCGACAGCGCCAGGATCAGCTCGCGCAGCAGCGGGCTCACTTCCAGCACCTTGCAGCCGTCGACGAGGCCGCCGGCGGCGTCCTGCTCGATGTACAAGGTGCGCATGTTCACGCGGCTGAGCATCGTCAGCTCGTGCACGATGCCGGGCGCGATGAGGAGTGCCCGGCGCGGCGGGATGATCCACACGCCCAGTTCCGTGCGCACCCGCATCACGCCTTCGCTGGCGTACAGCAGCTGCACCCACGGATGGCTGTGGGCTTCGACCAGTTCGCCGTGCTGCACTTCGGACGGCATGGCCGTCACCTTGCGCGGCAGCTTGCGGAATTTCTGGCGGTAGCGAGGAGAAGGCGCGATTGTCACTTGGACGACGAAAAATGGAATATGCGTTCGGATCGACGATATTACACTGGCCTGCCATTTCCATCGAACACCACCATGACGACGCCCTCCGTAACCAACGCCGGGCCGGCCAGCGCCGCGCCCGGGACCGTGCTCCAGATCCTGTTTTCCGTCGCCTTCGTGCACCTGCTGAACGATTGCGTACAGGCCGTGCTGCCGTCGATCTATCCGCTCCTGAAAGAGCAGTTCGCGCTCAGCTTCACGCAGGTCGGCCTGATCACGCTGACGTTCCAGTGCACCGCGTCGCTGCTGCAGCCGTGGATCGGCCTCTATACCGACAAGCACCCGATCCCGTTCCTGCTGCCGGCCGGGATGTGCGTGACCCTCGCGGGCGTCGCGCTGCTGGCCGTCGCCGGTACCTTTCCGATGCTGCTGCTGGCCGCGGGCATGATCGGCATCGGCTCGTCGACCTTCCACCCGGAAGCCTCGCGCGTGGCGCGGCTGGCGTCCGGCGGGCGCTTCGGCTTCGCACAATCGCTGTTCCAGGTCGGCGGCAACCTCGGCTCGGCATTCGGACCGCTGCTGGCCGCCGCCATCATCGTGGGCCGCGGCCAGGGCCGCATCGCGTGGTTCATGCTGTTCATCCTCGTCGCCGTGATCGTGCTCGTGGGCGTGTCGCGCTGGTATGGCCGCCACCTCAAGACGATCACGCGCAAGGCGGCCGCACATGCGGGGCCTGCGTTGCCGCGTGCGACCGTCATCCCCGCGCTGGCCGTGCTGGCGCTGCTCGTGTTCTCGAAATACGTCTACATGGCCAGCCTGTCGAGCTATTACACGTTCTACCTCATCGAGAAATTCCACGTCCCCGTCGGCACCGCGCAGCTGTACCTGTTCGTGTTCCTCGCGGCCGTCGCGGCGGGCACGTTCGCGGGCGGCCCGATCGGCGACCGCATCGGCCGCAAGCGCGTGATCTGGGTCTCGATCCTTGGCGCCGCGCCGTTCACGCTGGCGCTGCCGTATGCGGACCTGTTCTGGACCGGCGTGCTGTCGGTGGTGATCGGGCTCGTGATGTCGTCCGCGTTCTCCGCGATCGTCGTGTTCGCGCAGGAGCTCGTGCCGGGCAAGGTCGGCATGATCGCGGGGATCTTCTTTGGACTGATGTTCGGCGTCAGCGGCATCGGTGCCGCGGCGATGGGGCATCTCGCGGACGTATCCGGTATCGAGACGGTGTATCGGCTGGCGTCGTTCCTGCCGTTGCTGGGGATACTGGCGGCGCTGCTGCCGAAGATCGAAGCGCGCAGCTAGCGCCAAGACCGTCGCCCCCGCGCAGGCGGGGGCCCAAGTTCTGCACGCGTTATCACAACACGTGCAAATTGGGTCCCTGCCTTCGCAGGGACGACGATTTCACGGCTAGCTGTCCAGGTGCGAGATCAGCGCCCTGCGCCCTTCCCCTTCGCCCTCCACCGCCGCCGGCGGCAACGCCCGCGCATGGTGCACGTCGACGGAAATGCCGACCGCCATGATGTCGATGAGGAGCAACTGCAGGATCCGCGAAATCATCGCGAGGAAGTGCGTGCTGTCTTCCGCGTGGTCCACGGCCAGCAGCACGTCCGCGCGGCGCGCGAGCGGCGACTGGCTGTTGCAGATCGCGATGACGTCGGCGCCCGCCGCGCGTGCCGCATCCACGGCCGACAGCAGGTCCGGCAGCCGGCCCGAATTCGAGATCGCGACGACCACGTCGCCGGGCCCCAGCAGCTCGGCCGCCAGCTTGAACAGGTGCGAATCGCCGTACAGCGCCGTCGGGATGCGGAAGCGGAAGAACTTGTGCTGGCCGTCCAGGGCCACCACGCGCGAATTCCCCATCGCGTAGAACTCCACCCGTTTCGCGCGGCTCACCAGTTCGATCGCACGGTCGATGGCGCGCACGTCCAGCTGGTCGCGGAACTGCAGGATCGCCGAGATCGTGTTGTCGATGACCTTCGCGGACAAGTCGTGCGTGCTGTCGCTGCCGCGCACCTGGCTGTGGCGCACGGGGATCGAGCCCGTCAGGCTGCTCGCGAACTTCAGCTTGAAATCGGCGAGGCCGAGGAAGCCCAGCGAGCGGCAGAAGCGGATCACGGTCGGCTGGCTCACGTCCGCCAGCTTCGCGATGCCGGCGATCGGCTCGTTCAGCACGAGGCGCGGCTGTTCCAGCACGAGGGCCGCCACGCGCTGTTCGGCCGGCGTCAGTTCCGGGCGCAGTTTGTGAATGCGGTCCATCAGCGTGTTGCCGCCGCTGCGGCCGCGCAGGTGTTCCGACAGGATGTTCGCGACACCGTCGAACGCCACGTGCGGCGTCGAGATCACGTAGGTCGGGATGTCGGACAGGTAGCTGGAAAAGCGCCCCTTCGCTTCGAAGCGCGTGCGGAACGGCGACGTCTTGAACCACTCGCCCAGGCGCGGCACGATGCCGCCGCCGATGAAGATGCCGCCGAACGCGCCGAGCGTCACCGCGAGGTTCGCCGCGGCGCCGCCCAGCATGCCGCTGAACGCTTCCAGCACTTCGAGGCACAGCGGGTCGCCGTCGTCGAGCGCGCCGGTGATGATCTCGGCCGAGGTGCGCGCGGGCGCCTCCACGCCATTGCGTTCCGCCAGCGCGCGATGAATGATCTCCATGCCGGGGCCGGAGATCAGGCGTTCGTTCGACACGTGGCTCCATTCGCGCCACGCGGTCTGCAGGATCGCGAACTCGCGCTCGTCGCTGGGCGCGAAGTTGACGTGGCCGCCCTCGCTGCCGAGCGTGACGAAGCCGTCGACGGTCGGAATGCCGCCGGAAACGCCCAGGCCCGTGCCCGGTCCGAGCACGCCCAGCACGGCGCCCGGCACGGGTTTGCCGGGGCCCACCTGCATCAGGTCCGATTCCTTCAGGCCCGGGATCGCCATCGCCAGCGCCGTGAAGTCGTTCACGATCAACAGCGTGTCCAGCCCGAGCTCGCGGCGCACGGCGTCCGTGGAGAATTCCCACGGGCGGTTCGTCATGCGCACATAGTCGCCGTCGACGGGGTTCGCGAGCGCGAGCGCGCCGTGGTGCAGGCGCGTGTCCGCGTGTTCGGCGAGGTAGAAACGCAGCATCGGGACGATGCCCGAGAAGTCGTCGCACTTCAGCACGCGCACCGAGCGATAGGTGCCGGGCGCAGTCTGCAGCGCGAAGCGTGCGTGCGTCGCGCCGATGTCGGCCAGCAGGCGCGGGCCGTCGGCGAACGCGGTGCGTGTATTGTCTGGTTGCTCTTCCATTATGCGATTGTACCGAACCAGGCGCCGTACGGCGGCAGCGTGACGGTCGTGCCGTGCACGTCGCCGGGCAGGCCGTGGCCTTCCAGCTTGCGCGCACCGGCGGCTTCCGGCCAGTCGAACGTCAGCGGCGCGTTGGTCACGTTGAACACGGCCAGCACCGGCGGGAGGCCTGCCTCGTCGCGGCGCAGCGCGAGCGCCTGTTCCGGCACGTCGAAGAACGCGATCTCGCCGCGCGTCAGTTGCGGCAGGTTGCGGCGCCACCGGATGATGTTGCGCGCGAAGTTCAGCGGCGATTGCGCGTCCTTGTCCTGGCCTTCCTCGGCCAGTGCCACGTGCTCGGGCGGCACGGGCAGCCACGGTGTTCCGGTCGTGAAACCGGCGTGCGGCGTTTCGCTCGTCCACGGCATCGGCGTGCGGCAGCCGTCGCGGCCCTTGAATTCGGGCCAGAACGTGATGCCGTACGGGTCCTGCAGCAGTTCATACGGCACGTCCGCTTCCGGCAGCGCCAGTTCGTCGCCCTGGTACAGGCACGGCGTGCCTTTCAGCGACAGCTGCAGCGCCAGCACGAGTTTCGACAGGGCCGGCGTCCACTCACCGGCGGACCAGCGCGTGGCGACGCGGATCGAATCGTGGTTACCGACCGACCACGACGCCCAGCCATCCTTCACGCGCGCATTGAATTCCTCGACCTGGCGGCGGATGTGGCGGCTGGAGAACTGGGGCGTCAGCAGGTTGAAGCTGTAGGCCATGTGCAGCTTGTCGCCGCCAGACGTGTAGTCGGCCATCACGCCCAGCGAATCGTCCGCGCCCACTTCGCCGATCGCCACGGCGCCGTATTCGTCCAGCAGCTTGCGCAGCCTTTGCAGGAACGCGATGTTCTCGGGCTGCGTCTTGTCGTGGATGTGGGCCTGCATGCCGTACGGGTTCACGTCGGTCACGGTCGACGTGTCGCGTACGAGCGCCGGCGGATTGCTCTGGAGTGTACGGTCGTGGAAGTGGAAGTTGCAGGCGTCCATGCGCACGCCGTCGACGCCGCGTTCGAGCCAGAAGCGCAGCGAATCCAGGTGCGCCTGTTGCACTTCCGGATTATGGAAGTTCACCTGCGGCTGGTTCACGAGGAAGTTGTGCATGTAGTACTGCTTGCGGCGGCTGTCCCATTGCCACGCCGAGCCGCCGAACACGGACAGCCAGTTGTTGGGCGGGTTGCCGTCCGGGAGAGGATCGGACCATACGTACCAGTCGGCCTTCGGATTGTCGCGGCTCGAACGGCTCTCGACGAACCACGGGTGGTTCTCGGCCGTGTGCGCCATCACCTGGTCGATCATGATCTTGAGGCCCAGGCTATGCGCCTTCGCGACCAGCGCGTCGAAATCCGCGAGGGTGCCGAACAGCGGGTCGACGTCGCAGTAGTCCGCGATGTCGTAGCCGAAGTCCTTCATCGGCGACTTGAAGAACGGCGACAGCCAGACGATGTCCACGCCCAGGCTGGCGATGTAATCCAGCTTGGCGGTGATGCCCGGCAGGTCGCCCACGCCATCGCCATTCGTGTCGAGATAGCTGCGCGGGTAGACCTGGTAGATGATGGCTTCGCGCCACCACGGATGCTTGTCGTGCGAGGAAGTGGTCATGTGGTGTCTCTCCAGTAATTTTACGCAATATACAGGATGACATCGGCAATGACAATCGGCGCAAAAAAGGCTAGCTATAGCAAATCTTCATTTAAATCATTGACTTAGGATATTTCATACAAAAAGGATCGTTATAGATCGGTAGTCAAACTACATCAATAAGTGTTAGCCTGTCGCGTCAACAGAACACCAACGACCATGACTCGAACGACTCTCCGCGCCGCCGGCGCCCTGCTCTCCTGCCTGGCCGCCACCAGTGCCCACGCCGCCATCGGACCGGACGCCTGCGACGGCAAACGCTTCGAGACCGTCCTGCACCCGGCCGCCGCGCAATTCGACGCGCGCGCCGTCTGGCTCGACGGCCGCACGATCCAGTGGCCCGGCAGCGCCCCCGCCGGCACGATGAAGCTGTACCACTCGGCGCGCGGGGCGATCGCCGCGCCGCAGGGTGGCACGGTGACCGGTGCGGACGGCGCGATCCGTCTCGATCCGTTCTCCGGCCGCGTACCGCCAGGCTTCAGGTACCTGGCCGCGGGCCCGGTGCTGCGCGTGGGCGACGCGGACGCCGTCAAGCTGCCCGACCTGCACCGCGGCCAGCTCGTGCTCGTGCGCGAGGATGCGGACGGCCGTGTGCTGGACGCCACGCGCATCCAGGCGGCCGGCGCCCTCGACGACCTGTACGCGGCCGCGGCCGACCTGCAGCAACTGGGCGTCGATATCGGCGGCGGCCGCACGCGCTTCACGGTGTGGGCGCCGACCGCGCAGCAGGCCGCCGTCTGCGTCTACGACGGCGGCACGGGCGGTGCGCGTGCGGTGTACCAGATGGCGTTCGACAGCCGCACGGGCGCGTGGCGCGCCGCGCTGCCGGGCGATTTGACCGGCAAGTATTATGAATACGCGGTTGACGTGCCGGTCAATGCGGGCATCGTGCGCAACCTCGTCACCGATCCGTACTCCATCAGCCTGACGACGGATTCGAAGCGCAGCTACATCGCGCGGCTCGATGCGCCGCGCCTGAAACCGGCCGGCTGGGACACGACGCAAGCGCCGCAGACGGTGAAACACCAGACCGACATGGTCGTCTACGAACTGCACGTGCGCGATTTTTCGCGCGACGACGCCAGCGTGCCGGCCGCCCACCGCGGCAAATACCTCGCGTTCACCGATACCGGTTCCGACGGCATGAAGCACCTGGCGGCGCTGGCGCGCAGCGGCCTCACGGACATCCACCTGCTGCCCGTGTACGACATCGGCAGCGTGCCCGAGACGGCATGCGCGGTGCCGCAGCCGGCCGGCATGCCCGACGGCGACACGCAGCAGGCACTGATAAAACGCACGGCGGAGACGGACTGCTTCAACTGGGGCTACGACCCGTTCCACTACAACGCCCCGGAAGGCAGCTACGCCACCGATCCGGCCGACGGCGCGCGCCGCATCGTCGAGTTCCGCCGCATGGTGCAAAGCCTGCACAAGACCGGCCTGCGCGTCGGCATGGACGTCGTGTTCAACCACACGTTCAGCGCGGGTCAAGTGGAGAAGTCCGTCCTCGACCGCATCGTGCCCGGCTACTACCACCGGCTGAACGCGAGCGGCGCGATCGAGCGCTCGACCTGCTGCGACAACACGGCGACGGAACACCGCATGATGGGCAAGCTGATGATCGATTCCGTCGCGCTGTGGGCGAAGGAGTACGGGATCGATTCGTTCCGCTTCGACCTGATGGGCCACCAGCCGCGCGCCGTCATGGAAGACCTGCAGCGCAAAGTGAATGCTGCCGCGGGCCGCAACGTCCAGCTGATCGGCGAAGGCTGGAACTTCGGCGAAGTGGCGGACGGCGCCCGCTTCGTGCAGGCGTCGCAGCTGTCGCTGAACGGCAGCGGCATCGGCACCTTCAACGACCGCCTGCGCGACGCGGTGCGCGGCGGCTCCGCGGGGGACGCGGGCGAGGCGATGTTCAGCCGCCAGGGCTGGATCAATGGCCTCGTCTACGATCCGAACGCGCATGCCGGCGCGCGGCCCGCCGCCGACCTGGCGAAAGCCGCGGACCTCGTGCGCGCGGGGCTCGCGGGCTCGATACGCTCCTATCCGCTGCACACGTTCGACGACAGGACCGTGCCGCTGGAAGCCATCGACTACAACGGCCAGCCGGCCGGCTATGCGAGCGAGCCGGGCGAGGTCGTGAACTATGTCGAGAACCACGACAACCAGACGCTGTTCGACATCGACGTGTTCAAGCTGCCGCTGTCCACCACGACGCAGGACCGGGCGCGCGTGCAGGTGCTGGGCATGGCCGTGGACGCCTTCGCGCAAGGCGTCGCGTACTACCACGCGGGCATCGACGTGCTGCGCTCGAAATCGCTGGACCGCAACAGCTTCAATTCCGGCGACTGGTTCAACCGCATCGACTGGACGTACCGCGACAACCACTTCGGCACGGGCCTGCCGCCCGCGGACGACAACGGCAAGGACTGGCCGCTGCTGAAGCCCCTGCTGCGGGACGCCGCCATCAAGCCCGCCCCCGCCGACATCGCGTTCGCGCGCGACGCGTTCCGCGACCTGCTCGCCATCCGCGCCGGCTCCACGCTGTTCCGCCTGCCGACGGCGGCGGCCATCCGCCAGCGCCTGCGCTTCTTCAACACGGGCAGCGCGCAGGTGCCGACGGTCGTGGCCGCGCACCTGGACGGCCGCGGCCTGGACGGCGCGGCGTTTGCCGGCATCACCTATGTCATCAACGTGGACAAGGTCGGGCACACGGTGACGGACCCGGAGGCGGTCGGCAAGCGCCTGCACCTGCACCCCGTGTTCCAGTCCGAACACGTGGCGGACAAGCGCGCCACGCAGGCGACGTTCGACGGCGCGACCGGTGCGTTCTCGATCCCGCCGCGCACGGCGGTCGTGTTCGTCGAAGACTGAATGGCGCGCGCTCCCGGCGGCGCCGGTGCTACGATCCTCTCGTCCATCACACGGGAGCACCGCCATGAGCAAGATTCGCGCATGGGCCGCCCAGTCTGCCGGCGGCCCTTTGGCACCGTTCGAGTATGACCCGGGCCCGCTGGGACCGGAAGACGTGGAGGTCGAGGTCGAGAATTGCGGCGTCTGCCACTCCGACCTCTCCATGCTGGACAACGAATGGGGCATCACAGCGTACCCGTTCGTGCCCGGCCACGAAGCGATCGGCCGCGTGGCCGCGCTCGGCGCCATCGCCGCGACCAAGGGTCTCACCATCGGCCAGCGCGTGGGCGTGGGCTGGAACGTGCGCAGCTGCCAGCACTGCGCGGCCTGCATCCGCGGCGATTTCCACCTGTGCGCGAACGTGCAGGCGACCATCGTCGGCCACCACGGCGCCTTTGCCGACCGCGTGCGCGCCCACTGGATCTGGAGCATCCCGATTCCCGCCGCGCTGGCGGCGCAGAACGCGGGCCCGCTGCTGTGCGGCGGCATCACCGTGTTCGCGCCGCTGCTGCAGCTGCACGTGGCGCCGACGGCGCGCGTGGCGGTGTTCGGCATCGGCGGCCTCGGTCACATGGCGCTGATGTTCGCCCACGCCTGGGGTTGCGACGTGACCGCGTTCACGTCCTCGCCGAGCAAGGTGCAGGAAGCGAAGAGCTTCGGCGCCCATCACACGGCCTCGAGCCGCTCCGACGCCGACATGCAGCGCCTGGCCGGCACCTTCGATTTCATCTTCATCACGGCCAACGCGCCGCTCGACTGGGATGCCGTCATCGCCCTGCTCGCGCCCGGCGGCCGCCTGCACTTCCTCGGCGCCGTGCTGCAGCCGGTGCCGGTGCAGGTCATGAGCCTCATCATGGGCCAGCGCGCGATCTCCGCGTCGCCGACGGGCAGCCGCGCCCAGATCGACACGATGCTGCGCTTCGCGACGCACCACCACGTGGCGCCCAAGGTCGAGCATTTCCCGATGAGCCGCGTGAACGACGCGATGGACCACCTGCGCGCGGGAAAGGCGAGCTACCGGATCGTGCTGGATGCGGACTTCGCCTGATGGTTGCGCTCACTCGCCCTGGCGGTTCCCCTTGCGGTAATCGGTCGGGCTGCTGCCCGTCCACTGCTTGAAGGCGCGGCAAAAACCGGTGGCGTCGGCGAAGCCCAGGTCGAACGCCAGCGCCGCCACGCCCGTGTTCGAATTGGCGAGCCGGTGGACGGCGATGTCGCGCCGCAGCCCGTCCTTCACCAGCTGGAAGCGCGTGCCCTCCTCCGCGAAGCGGCGGTTGAGCGTGCGCACGGAGACGTGCAGGGCCTGCGCGAGATCCTGGATCGTCACCGGCTGCGCGATGTGCTGCTCGAGATACGCGCGCGTCCTGGCCATCAGCGTGCCGCGCTGGCCCGCGCTGAATGTCCAGTCTTCCGGGGCGCGCTTCAGGAATGCCCACAGCTCATGCTTCTCGCGCTTGAACTGTTCCGCGCAATCCTCGTACGCGAACTCGATGCCCGTCATGTCCGCGTCGAAGCGCACCTCGCCGGGGAACAGGAACGCATGGTCTTGCGCGTGGCGCGGGCGCGGGAAGCGGAAGTCGATGCGATGCAGGCCGATCTCCCGGCCGAGCAGCCACGATGCGATCCCGTGGATCAGCTTCATCATGAGCTCGTGGCCCAGCGGCGTGACGGGCGTGCCGGGCGTCCTTTCCACCAGGGCGAGGCGCACCAGGTCGTTCTTCGTGGAGATCTGCAGCCGGTAATCGTCCAGCAGCAGGTTCCAGAAACGGACGAAGCGGTTCAACGCGACGAGCACGGTCGGTGCGTCCAGGAGGCTGAGCATCAGGTATTTCAGCGTGCCGCCCCGGATCGGCCGCGACCACAATCCCAGCATCTCGTCGTCGAGCGTCGCCGCGATCGTCCGGTACAGCGCGACGTATTGCTGGCGCGTGAGCCGCGCGTCGGGCTGGTCGAGCAGCGATGGCGGAATGGCGGCGCCGGCAAGCGCCTGGGCCGCCACGTCGTCGCCGTGCCGGGTGCGGATGGCGTGCAGCATCCCGTGCAGGAAGTGGGAAGAGAGCGTGATCATGCCGTGATTATGGCGCGTTTTGCATACTGATTGGCGCGATGCACCAACTTTTCGCATGAGAGACCCCTATACTGGCGCTTGAATTGTGCGCCGCATGGCGCATTTTGCAAACCGTTGGGGAGCATGGAATGACTGCGAAGCGTATCGTCGTGACCGGCATGGGCCTGGTATCGCCGTTGGGATGTGGCGTCGAGGCCGCATGGGCGCGCCTGTTGAACGGCCAGTCCGGCCTGGTGGGCCTGCCCGAAGACATCACGGAAGGGATTGCGGCCAAGGTCGCGGGCGTGGTCCCCGCATTGACGCCGGAGTGTCCGTGGGGCTTCGATCCCGACCGTTTCGTGGAACCCAAGGACCAGAAGAAGATGGACCGGTTCAGCATGCTTGCCCTGGCCGCCGCGCAGGAAGCCCTGCAGCAGGCCGGCTGGCAGCCGGCGACCGACGAGGAGCGCGAGCGCACGGCCACGATCGTGGCGTCCGGCGTCGGCGGCTTCGGTGCCATCGTGGACGCCGTGCGCACCACGGACGGCCGCGGGCCGCGGCGCCTGTCGCCGTTCACGGTGCCGAGCTTCCTGGCCAATATGGCGGCCGGACAGATCTCGATCCGCCACGGCTTGCGCGGCCCGCTGGGCGCGCCCGTGACGGCATGCGCCGCGAGCGCCCAGGCCATCGGCGACGCCGCACGCCTGATCCGTGCCGGCGAGGCCGATGTCGCCGTGTGCGGCGGCGCCGAGGCCTGCATCGACCGGGTCAGCTTCGGCGCTTTCGCCGCCGCGCGCACGATGTCGACCGGCTTCAACGACGACCCCACGCAGGCATCCCGTCCGTTCGACGCGGCACGCGACGGATTCGTGATGGGCGAAGGCGCCGGCATCCTCGTCATCGAAGAGCTGGAGCACGCGTTGCGCCGCGGCGCCGTGCCGATCGCGGAACTGGTCGGCTATGGCACGAGCGCCGACGCTTATCACATGACGTCCCCGCCCGAAGACGGCGACGGCGGACGGCGCGCGATGGCGCTCGCGATCCGGCAGGCGGGCGTCGCACCCGAACGGATCGGGCACCTGAACGCGCACGCGACGTCCACGCCGGTGGGCGACGCCAGCGAACTGGCTGCCATCAAGACCATCTTCGGCGCGGGTAGCGGCCCCGCCGTCTCGGCCACCAAGTCCGCGACGGGCCATTTGCTCGGCGCGGCCGGCGGCGTGGAAGCCATCTTCACCGTGCTCGCATTGCGCGACCAGGTGGCGCCGCCCACGCTGAACTACGCGCAGCCGGATGCGGCGGCGGAAGGCGTCGACGTCGTCGGCGGTGCGGCACGCAAGATCGCGACGGAGTATGCGATCTCGAACGGGTTCGGGTTCGGCGGCGTCAACGCGAGCCTGCTGTTCCGGCGGCTCTAACGCTTGCGCGCCCGATCCGTCAGCACGAGCGCGATGCCGCCCAGGATCGCCACGACCGCGACGAGCAGCCGCGCCGTGAACGCTTCATCGAGCCACAACGTGCCGCCGACGGCCGCGATCACGGGCACGGACAACTGCACGCTCGCGGCCTGCAGCGCCGACAGCCCGCGCAGCGCCGCATACCAGATCACGTAGCCCAGGCCCGACGTCAGCGCGCCGGACGCGATGGCAAGCAGCACCCCGGCCGCATCCGCATGTGCGCGTGCCGCGAACATCACACCAAGCGCCAACGCCAGCGGCGCGGCACGCAGGAAGTTCGACGCCGTGGCCGCGAGCGGATCCGGCACGCCGCGCCCGCGCAGCGAATACGCGCCCCAGGCGACGCCCGCGACGGCCATCAGCGCGGCGCCGGCCAGGGGCGGCGCGGCCACGCCGGGCAGCACGAGGACGATGAAGCCGGCCAGCGCGAGCGCGAGGCCCGCCCAGCCGCGCGGCGCGAACCGCTCGCCGCCCGCGAGGCCCACGGCGAACATCGTCAGTTGCACGGCGCCGAACAGGATCAATGCGCCGGTCCCGGCCGGCAAGGTGAGGTAGGCAAACGAGAAGGCGGCCACGTAGGCGAACAGCATGGCGGCGGCGCGCCAGTCCGGCTTTGCCCCGGGACGCGCGCGCACGCGCATGGCGAGCATCAGCACGAGCGCGCCGGACGTCACGCGGATGGCGCCGAACGTCGCGGGATCGATGTGGACGTCGCGCAAGGCGATACGGCACAGCAGCGAGTTGGCCGCGAACGCGGCCATTGCGAGAGCCGTCAGGGCGATCGTGGCCGGTGCCGCCGCGCGCGCCAAGACGGGGGCCCGGTCAGATGTCGAGGTGGGAGATCAGCAGGCGGCGGCGTTCGCTGTCGCCGTCACCCGCCGCTTCGCCGGCCGGGCCGAGCGAGATGCCGACGGCCATGATGTCGATGAGGAGCAGTTGCAGGATACGCGAGATCATCGACAGGAACGTCGTGCTGTCCTCGCTGTGGTCGACGGCAAGGCACACGCTCGCCTTGCGCGCCAGCGCGGACTTGCTGCTCGTGATGGCGATGACGTCGGCCCCGGCGGCGCGCGCCACGTCGACGGCGTCCAGCAGTTCCGGCAGCTGGCCCGTCGTCGAGATCGCGACGACCACGTCGCCCGGTCCCAGCAGCTCGGCCGCCAGCGCGAACAGGTGCGAATCGCCGTACGACGACGTCGGGATGCGGAAGCGGAAGAATTTGTGCTGGCCGTCCAGCGCGACGACGCGCGAATTGCCCATCGCGTAGAACTCCACGCGCTTGGCGCGGCGCAAAATGTCGATCGCGCGGTCGATCGAATTCACGTCCAGCTGGTCGCGGAATTTCAGGATCGCGGACACCGTGTTGTCGATGACTTTCGCCGACAGGTCATGGGTGCTGTCCGTCATGCGCACCTGGCTGTGGCGCACGGGGATCGTGCCCGTCAGGCTGCCCGCGAACTTCAGCTTGAAGTCGGCGAGGCCCGAGAAGCCCAGCGAGCGGCAGAAGCGGATCACGGTCGGCTGGCTGACGTCGGCCAGCTTCGCGATCTCGGCGATCGGCTCGGACAGCACCTTGCGCGGATGCTCGATCACGAGCTGCGCCACGCGCTGCTCGGCCGGCGACAGTTCCGCCTGCAGGTGCTGCACGCGTTCCATCAGCGTGTTGGCGCCGCTGCGGTTGCGCAGGTGTTCGGACAGGATGCTGGAGACGCCATACAGCGCCGGCGTCGGCATCATGATCACGTACGTCGGGATCTGCGCCAGGTAGCTGGAGAAGCGGCCCTTGGCTTCGAAGCGCGTGCGGAACGGCGACGTCTTGAACCACTCGGCCATGCGCGGCACGATGCCGCCGCCGATGAAGATGCCGCCGAACGCGCCCAGCGTGACGGCCAGGTTCGCGGCCGCGCCGCCCAGCATGCCGGCGAAGCATTCCAGCACTTCCAGGCACAGCGGATCCTTCTGGTCCAGCGCGGCGGCCATGATGGCTGCGGCATCGCGCTGGGGCGCCTCGACGCCGTTGCGCAGCGCGAGCGCGCGATAAATGATTTCCATGCCGGGGCCGGAGATCAGGCGCTCGTTCGACACGTGCTGCCATTCGCGCCAGGCGTATTGCAGGATGGCGAATTCGCGCTCGTCGGCCGGGGCGAAGTTGACGTGGCCGCCCTCGCTGCCGAGAGTGACGAAGCCGTCCACGGTCGGGATCACGCCGGAGACGCCCAGGCCCGTGCCCGGGCCGAGCACGCCGGCCACGGCATTCGCGATCGGCTTGCCGCCGCCGATCTGCAGCAGGTCTTCCGGCTTGAAGCCCGGCAGCGCCATCGCCAGCGCCGTGAAGTCGTTCACGATCAGCAAGGTCGTCAGGCCGAGCGTACGGCGCACCTCTTCCGTCGAGAACTGCCAGTCGCGGTTGGTCATGCGGATGAAGTCGCCGCTGATCGGGTTCGCGAGCGCGAACGCCGCGTGGCTGATGCGGGTGCCGCCGCTCTGGGCCTGGGTCTGGGCCAGGTAGGCGTTCAGCAACGGGACGATGCCCGGATAGTCGTCGCACAGCAGCACGGCCACGTTGCGCAGCACGCCCGGCGCGATCTCCAGGGCAAAGCGCGCATGGGTCGCGCCGATGTCGGCCAGCAGGCGCGGACCGTCGGAATAAGCGGCGCGGGTATGCTTCTGTTCGGTGTCGGGCTCAAGCGTCATGGTGTTGCTCTTCTCGCGAAGGTCTCCTCTATTGCGCGTAGGATACCATTGATTGAAATGCACCAAAAAGCCATTGTGCCCCGATTCGGGCGGTTACAACGAAAAAGCGGCCCCGCGGGGCCGCTCTTATAAAATCGACAACGCAAAAGCTTACTGGCCGCGGGCCTCCGCATCGATCTTCGACAGCGCGCCGGTATCGCGCATGAACCAGCAGACGAGCAAGGTGCAGGCGATAATCGCCGTCGTGTACCAGTAGAAGCCGCTTTCCAGGTTGACCGACTTGAACCACAGCGCCAGGTACTCGGCCGTGCCGCCGAACACGGAGACGGCGAACGCATACGGCACGCCGACGCCCGTGGCGCGGATCGAGGCCGGGAACAGCTCGGCCTTTACCAGCGCGTTGATCGACGTGTAGCCGGACACGATGATCCAGGCGCAGGCGATCAGGCCGAACGCTTCCCACGGGCCGCTGGCGTGGCGGATGCCGGAGAGCAGCGGCACGGTGAACAGGGTGCCGAGCAGCGCGAAACCGATGAGCAGCGGCTTGCGGCCGATGCGGTCCGACAGCGCGCCGTACAGCGGCTGCAGGCACATCGCGAACAGCAGCGACGCGGCCGAGACGGCGGTGGTCTGCGCATCCGTCAGGCCGACGGACAGGCGCAGGAATTTCTGCATATAGGTCGTGTAGACGTAGAAGGCCAGCGTGCCGCCCATCGTCAGGCCGATCACCAGCAGCACTTCGCGCGGGTGCTGCATCAGCTGCTTCAGGCCGCCCATCGGCTTCGCCTTTTTACGGGCGGCCTCGAACGACGCCGTCTCCGGCAGGTTGTGGCGCATGCGCAGGGCCAGCAGCGCGAGGCAGGCGCCGGTGAAGAACGGGATGCGCCAGCCCCAGGCACGCAGCTGTTCGGCGTCGAGCAGGAAGTTCTGCAGCACGAGCAGCAGGATCAGCGCCAGCAGCTGGCCGCCGATCAGGGTCACGTACTGGAAGCTGCTGTAGAAGCCGCGGTGCTTCGAGTCCGCCATCTCCGACAGGTACGTCGCGCTGGCGCCGTATTCGCCGCCCAGGCTCAGGCCCTGCAGCAGGCGTGCCAGCAGCAGGATGCACGGCGACAGGATGCCGGCCGCTGCATAGGTCGGCGCGCAGGCGATCAGCAGGGAGCCGAAGCACATCAGCAGCACGGACGTCATCAGCGCCGTCTTGCGGCCGAGGCGGTCGCCGATGTGGCCGAACAGGATGCCGCCGATCGGGCGCACGAAGAAGCCCAGCGCGAAGATGCCCGCCGTGGACATCATCTGCGCGGTCGGGTCCTGCTTGGGGAAGAACGAGCTGGCGAAGTACAGCGCGAAGGCCGAGTAGCAGTAGAAATCGAACCACTCGACGAGGTTGCCGGCCGAGCCGATGAAGATGGCCTTCAGGCGCGAGCCGGAAATGCGTTCGCCCGCGCCGGCGGCCGCCTGGGCGCCGGCCTTGGATGTGATGGTGTTCATGGATGTCTCCTCTTTTGGTATGCCCACTATCCCAGCCGCGGGCCGCACGCACATCCGCAACTTCCGGCGCGCCCTCCTCCGTAAAACTACGGAGGCGGTTTCTTTTGGATCCCGCAACTGCTATCGTTGGCGTCATGCCCAAACTGCTCAACCTCCTCATCGGCGCCGGCGCGCTGGCCGTCATCGCGGCGTCGGGGAACTGGGCCGAACGCCACGAACTGCAGACCAAGACGGAAGGCCTGCGCCAGGCCGCGGCCGCGCACGTGCTGGGCCTGCGCGGCCTCGTGGAGAAGCACGACTTCCTGCCGCACGCGGCGGCCCGCCACCCGGACGTGCAGGATCTGCTGCGCACCCCGCGCGACGGGGCGCTGCAGGCACGCGTCAACGATTATTTTTCCGACCTGCAGGCGACGACGGGCGCCGCCGCGCTGTTCCTCGTCGACCGCGCAGGCCTCACGCTCGCCGCCAGCAACTGGAACCTGCCGTCCAGCTTCGTCGGCCAGTCCTACCGCCAGCGGCCGTACTTCGAGGACGCCGTGCAGGGCCGGCGCGGCATCTTCTATGGCCTCGGCCTCACGACGGGCCAGTCCGGCCTGTTCATCGCGGAGCCCGTGCGCGCGGGCGGCGCGCATCAAGGCCCAATTCTCGGCGTCGTGGTCGTGAAAATCAGCCTGGAACCGTTGCAGGCCGCATGGATGCGCGGCGGCGACCCGGTGGTGCTGCGCGACAGCCGCGGCATCGTGTTCCTGTCCGCCGTGCCGGACTGGCTGTTCCACGCGATCCGGCCCGTGTCCGCCGCCGACGCGCACTGGATCGTCGCACACCGCCAGTACGGCAACCGCGACCGCTTCTACGTGCTGCCCTGGCAGACGGAGACACGCGGGACGTCGCCCGGCTTCGTCCTGCACACGAACGCGGGCGGACGCCGCCTGGACCTGCTCGCGCTGGACACGCCGCTGCCGGAACTGGGCTGGACCCTGACCGTCACGACCGACATGAAGGAAGTGGTGCAGGCGCGCCAGCTGGCGCTGATGCTGGCCGCGCTGGCCGTCGCGCTGCTGCTGCTCGGCGTCCTGTACTGGCGCCTGCGCGAAAAGCGCTTCCGCGAACAGCGCTCGGCCCGCATCGAACTGGAACGCCGGGTCGAGGAGCGCACCCGCGACCTGGAAGAAGCGCACGCGTTCCGCAAGGCGATGGAAGACTCCCTCCTCGTCGGCATGCGCGCGCGCGACCCGGAGGGGACCATCATCTACGTGAACCCGGCCCTGTGCGCGATGGTGGGCTACAGCGCCGAGGAACTGCTGGGGTGCCGCCCGCCGTATCCGTACTGGCATCCGGACGACCATGACAAGCATGCGCGGCAAAGCGACGACGCGCTGCAGGGCCGCGCCGCCCCGCACGGCTTCGAATCGCGCATCCGCCACAAGGACGGCCACGACGTGATCACGATGGTCTACACGGCGCCCCTCGTCGACGCGCAGGGCGTGCACCGGGGCTGGATGAGTTCCGTCGTCGACATCACGGCGCAGAAGCAGGCCGAGGCCCGCCAGCGCGACCAGGAAGTGCGCCTGCAGCGCAGCGCGCGCCTCGCGAGCGTCGGCGAGATGGCCTCCACGCTCGCGCACGAACTGAACCAGCCGCTGATGGCGCTGTCGAACTTCGCCGTCGCCGCGCGCGCCCTCGCCGCGCAATCGGCGCCGCCCGACATGCTGGCCGGCGCGCTCGACGAGATCGTCGAGCAGTCGAAACGGGCCAGCGAGATCGTCAAGCGGGTGCGCGCCTTCATCAATCCCAAGCGGGGCCATTACGAAAACCTCGCCGTCGACGGCGTCATCGCGCATGCGGCGGAGTTGCTCACGCCGGAGTTGCAGCAGGCCGGGATCGCGTTGCAGCTTGCGTTGGACGATGGCGATGCGCACGTGCGCGGCGACCGTGTCCTGCTCGAACAGGTGCTCATGAACCTGATCCACAACGCGATGCACGCGATGCAGGACCGCCCGCGCGGCCGCATCGACGTCGCCAGCCGGCGCGTGGACCACGGCGTGCGCGTCACCGTCAGCGACCAGGGGCCCGGCATCCCGCCGGAACAGCTCGACCAGATCTTCGCGCCCTTCTTCACCACCCGCCCCGACGGCCTGGGGCTGGGCCTGAACATCTGCCGCACCATCGTCGAGGCCCACGGCGGTTCCATGACCGTCGAGAACCCTGCTTCCGGCGGTGCAGCCTTTTCCTTCACGCTTCCGATCGTGCCATGAAAGATATCCCGCTGACTCTCTACGTCGTCGACGACGACGAAGCCCTGCGCCGTTCTCTCCTCCTGCTGCTGTTCTCGCAGGGCCTGGCCGTGCAGGCGTTCGAATCGGGCGAAGCGTTCCTGGACGCCGTCGACATGCGCCAGCCCGGTTGCCTGATCCTCGACCTGCGCCTCGGCGGCATGAGCGGCCTGGCCGTATTCGACCGCCTGCGTGCGGCACACAGCCCGCTCGTCACCTTGTTCCTGTCCGGCCACGGCGACATCCCGACCGCGCTCGAAGCCGTGCGCCAGGGCGCGTGGGATTGGGTGGAAAAGCCGGACACGCAGCACCTGCTCGACAAGCTGCCGGCCGCCATCGCGGAGGCACGCGCCCGCGCGCACGCGCTGCGCCTGTGGGCGGAGCTGACGCCGCGCGAACGGGAAGTCGCGCGGCTCGTGGGACTCGGCCAGCCGAACAAGGAAATCGCGCGGCTGCTCGTGCCGCCGTGCGGGCCGCGGTCGGTGGAGACGCACCGCGCGAACATCTTCAGCAAGCTGCAGTGCGCCAACGACAATGAGTTGGGCAGGTGGTTGGCCGCCCATCCTTGGCTAGGTTGAATGTAGGGTGGGCGGCCCTCCGCCCACGCGTAACGCCGGCAATACGCACACCTCCGGGGTGAGACACGCCGCGCGCGTTCAGCGCGGCGCGGCCGCCTTCTCCAGCGCCGCCAGCGTGGCGGTACGCACGGCCGCGTCGTCGCGCATGTCGACGCGCAGCGGCACATCCGGCACGAGCGCCTCGCTGTCGCCGCGCACGCGGTTGCGCCAGACTTTCAGCGGCATCACGAGGTGGTTCCCGCTGGGTAGCACGACCCTGCCCGCGCTCTCCAGGTACACGGTGTCGGAACTGGTCGTCTGCCCCAGCTGGATCGAGTTCGGCAGCAGGCGCACCTGGTCGACGAAGTCGAGGCAGGCGCTGGCGCAGGTCGAGTCCGCGATGACCGCGACGGTGCCGTCGAAGCGCTTCATGCGGCCGTGCCGCTGTGCGATATCGGCGCGCGTGATGCGCGGGCCGCCGGCCTGGTCGACCCAGGCGCGGCCCGCCTGTTTCGCCGCGCGGAACTGGTCGCGCAACCCCGCCATCTCGCGCACGCGGTTGCTGTCGGCACCGTAGCGCTTCGTCATGATGCCCACGTAGCGGTCGGCCGCCTCCAGCGCGACGTCGGACACGCGCCATTGCGGATACGTCCTTGGCAGCCGGTCGAGCCCATCACGGTCGAATTCCAGGCCACCTGTCGCGGCCGCCAGGATCTGGTTGCCGACCGAACTGTCGCCGCCGCCGTTCCCGCGCGCGTCGAATACGATGGTGCGCACGCCCTGCAGCGCGGCGATCTCCTTGAGCATGGCGTCCAGTTCCTTCACCTGCGCCGGCGCGAGCATGAAGTTCTGCGCGCGGATCCACAGCACGCCGTTCTCGAACGTGTAGGCATTGCGCCGTTCGACGCGCCGCGGACGCGGCAGCGACTTGAAGATGCTGGCCGAGGAGACGGTCTGGTACGAAACGGGGAAGGTCAGGCGCTTGCCGTCGGCCTGCTCGAAGTCGCAGTTTTTATAGTCCATGCCCGTCAGGGGCGGATAGGCGAGCACGCCGGCCAGGACGCCCTGCAGGTCGGGCAGCCCGCGCCGCTCGACGTACGGCGCGGCGTCTTCGTCGACGAGCGCCTGCGGCGAACGGCCGTCGCAGGCGAGCAGCTTCGCGCCGAGCGGAGGCAGGGGCCCCTGCCATTCGGGGTTGTGGGCCGCGACGACGTACGCGTCGCCCACGCGGTCGAGCACCCAGCCGTCGGTGCGCACGCGGTACGTGTTGTCGCGCTTGTCGTCCGAATAGATAAAGTGCCCGTCGCGGAAGCCGGTGACGTACCAGCGCACGGCCGCCATCATGCCGTCGTAGCTGTCCACGCGCGGCACCAGCGCGAGCGCCTCGCGGTAGCCCTGCTCCGTCCACGCGCGGAACTTCGGGTTCTGGTCGTCGATATAGCCGGGATGCGCCGCGACGATGGCCGCGCGCGTGGCGTCGAGGTCGGCCCGGGCCAGGGCCTGCCACTCGTCGGGCGTCTTGTCCGCCGACCGGCTCGCACCGGCCGCGCACAGCGTGCATGCGGCCAGGACCAGCCGCGCCCATGTCGAAACCCGTCCCGCTATCCCCATCCCGCCCCCGGCGTCGTGAAATGAACGCCGCGGATTGTGTCATGGCCTTGCAGCCATGGCAACATGCATACGCGCTTCAGTCCTGCGCGATCAGCGCCACCGGTGCGCGCGTGTCGAATTGCACCTTGCCGCCCGAGACGACGGCCGTCTTGCCCGTGTACGCGTCGCGCACCGTCTGGCCGTCGCCGAACACGCCGGCCACGGGGATGGCCACCGTGCGGTCCTGCGGCAGGTCGAGGGCGACGACGACGCGGTCGGAGACGCCGTTCTTTTCGTAGGTGCGCTTGAACGTGTACGGGCTCGCAGCGATCATCTGGTGCACGCCCGCGCCCACGGCCGGATGCGCGTGGCGGAAGCGGCCCAGGCGCGCCCAGTAGTCGCGCACCTCGGCCACGCCGTGCAGGCCGACCTGGGCGTTGTTCTTCAGCTGGTCCCAGTTCATGAAGGAGCGCAGGTTGGCGTCGTCGACGGCGCCTTCGATCTTCAGCACGCGCGCCGTTTCGTCGCCGTAGTAGACCTGGGCCTGGCCCGGTGCCAGCAGCAGCTTGTTCGCTTCCTCGAACGGGTGCGCGCGCATGGCGTCGAACGGGTGGCTGTCGTCGTGCGAGTCGAGGTAGTTCAACACTGTCACGCCTTTCAGCGGGCCGTTCAGCAGGCTCGAATACTTCGAGAACAGCGTCTCGTAGCTCTGGCCCGCGTCGGTCGGCAGGCTGAAGTTGATCATGCTGTCGAAGCCGTTGTTGTAATAATCGACCTTGGCGCCGTCGCCGTACGCGAACTGGCGGCCGTCCGCGATCGGATGGCCGAACGCTTCGGCCACCATGAAGAACGGCTGGTTGCCGATCTTCTCGATGCCCTGCTTGCCGGCCGGCGTGCGCTTCCAATCCTCGTAGGCCTGGCTCGCCACTTTTTTCAGATCCTTCCACACGCCCGGTTCCGTGTGCTTGACGGTGTCGCCGCGGAAGCCGTCGAAGCCGTACTTGCGCACCCAGTCGGCGTGCCATTTCATCAGGTAGTAGCGCGGTGCGCGCGGGTAGCCGGTGCGCTTGAAGAAGTCGTCCAACTCCTTCACCTCGCGCTCGTAGCGCCCTTCCTTCTTCCACTTCGCAACGAGGAACGGCGGCAGGTCGACGTTCGCATTGCTGTCGGTGCGGATGTCCGGCAGGTTCTTCACGAGGGTGCAATCGACCGTGCCCTTGACGTCCTTGAAGCTGCAGATCGGCGCCGTGCGCACCCAGTCGGACGGCCACACGGTGTCGTCAAGCGTCACCGGACCCGTGTGGTTCATCACGACGTCGAGCAGCACGCGGATGCCGCGCGCGTGCGCCGCCTCGACGAGGTCGCGCACATCCTTCTCCTTGCCGAGGTTGGCGTCCACCGCCGTGAAGTCGCGCGCCCAATAGCCGTGGAAGCCGTAGCTGGCACCCGTGCCTTCGTCGGTGGACGCGTGGATCTGTTCCACCGGCGGCGAGATCCAGATCGCATCCACGCCCAGGTCCGTGAAATACCCCTCCTTGATCCTGGCCGTGACGCCGGCCAGGTCGCCGCCCATGAAGCCGCGCGCGACGGCCGCATCGTTCTTGCGGCCGTACGCGTGGTCGTTCGACGGATCGACGTTGTTGAAGCGGTCGATCACGAGGAAGTAGACGGTCGCGCTGTCCCAGGTGAACGGCTTGCCTTTGACCGGCGACAGATCCGGCGCGGCCTTGGCGGCGCCCAGCGCGAGCATCAGGGAGGCGGCGAGAACGGAGGGTTTCATTCAGGGTCCTGTTGTGGTGGTGGGTAAATCAGGTGACGACGCTCGGCTGCTCGCGGCCCGTGCGTGCCTTCAGCCCGGACACCTGTTCCGCGATGGCGATCAGCGGCGCCAGCGCCTGCTGGGTGTCGAGGTCGTGGCGGGCCGGGTCGGCTTCGTAGCGCTCCAGGTACAGGCGCACGGTGGCGCCTTCCGTGCCGGTGCCGGACAGGCGCAGCACGATGCGCGAGCCGTCCGTCATGACGATGCGAACGCCCTGGCGCGTGGACACGGAGTTGTCGACCGGGTCGGTGTAGGTGAAATCGTCGGCCAGCTGGACGCGGAAATCCCCGAACGTCTGCCCCGCGAGCGATGCCAGCTGGCCGCGCAAGGCATCCATCATCGCGTTCGCGGCGCCGGAATCGACGGCTTCGTAGTCGTGGCGCGAATAATAGTTGCGGCCGAAGCGGGCCCAGTGTTCCTGCACGATCTCGTTCACGGACTTGCCCGTCGCGGCGATCAGGTTCAGCCAGAACAGCACGGCCCACACGCCATCCTTTTCGCGGATGTGCATCGAGCCCGTGCCGTAGCTCTCTTCGCCGCACAGCGTGGCGAGGCCCGCGTCGAGCAGGTTGCCGAAGTACTTCCAGCCCGTCGGGGTCTCGAAGCAGGAGACGCCCAGCGCGGCGGCCACGCGGTCCGCGGCCTGCGACGTCGGCATGGAGCGGGCGATGCCCTTGATGCCGTCGCGGTAGCCCGGTGCGGCCGTCGCGTTGGCGGCGATGATGGCGAGGCTGTCCGACGGCGAGACTGCGAGCTTGCGGCCCACGATCATGTTGCGGTCGCCGTCGCCGTCCGACGCGGCGCCGAAATCGGGCGCGTCGGGGCCGTCCATCAGCGCGATCAGCTCGGCCGCGTTGACGGGGTTCGGGTCCGGGTGGTGGCCGCCGAAGTCTTCCAGCGGTTCGGCGTTGACGACGGTGCCCGCGGGCGCGCCCAGCATGCCTTCGATGATGGCCTTCGCGTACGGGCCGGACACGGCGTGCATGCCGTCGAAGCGCATCGTGAAGCCGCGCTGGAACAGGGCGCGGATGGCGTCGAAGTCGAACAGGCCGGCCATCAGCTCGGCGTAGTCGGCGACGGAATCGATCACTTCCACTTCCATGTCTTCGAGGCGGATGCTGCCGATCTTGTCCAGGTCGACGGGGCCGGCGTCGCTGATGCGGTATGACGTCAGCGTCCTGGTATGTTCGTAGATCGCGTCGGTGATTTTTTCCGGCGCCGGGCCGCCGTTGTCGATGTTGTACTTGATGCCGAAGTCGCCGTCGGGACCGCCGGGATTGTGGCTGGCCGAGAGGACGATGCCGCCCAGCGCGGCGCGCTTGCGGATCACGCAGCTGACGGCCGGCGTCGACAGGATGCCGCCGCGGCCGACGAGCACGCGGCCCACGCCGTGGGCGGCGGCCATGCGCAGGATGGTCTGGATGGCTTCGCGGTTGAAATAGCGGCCGTCGCCGCCGAGCACCAGGGTGCGGCCCTCGAAGTCGCCCAGCGTCAGGAAGATGGCCTCGACGAAGTTTTCCAGGTAGCCGGGCTGCTGGAACTCCGTCACCTTCTTGCGCAGCCCGGACGTGCCGGGGCGTTGCCCGGCGAACGGGGTCGTCGCAATCGTCTGAATTGTCATGTCTTGCTCCTGTCGGGGGGGGTTGTTGTCAAACCCGTAAGGATACGACACTCACCCCGACGATGGCGCCGCTCTCAGTGCGCGGCGCGCTCCGGACGATCGGTGATGAACACCGCGAGCACGGCCGCGATGAGCATCGAGGCACCGCCCAGCACCAGCGTCAACACGGCGTGGTTGCCGAACAGGTGCTTCGTGGCGTAGCCGAGCACGAGGCCGCTGACGACCTGCGGAATGACGACGAAGAAGTTGAAGAGACCCATGTAGTAGCCCATGCGGTTGGGCGGCAGTGCCGCGGCCAGGATCGCATACGGCATCGTGAGGATGCTGGCCCACGCCAGGCCCACGCCCACCATCGGAATCAGCAGCAGGTGCTTGTCGTGAATGAAGAACGTGCTGGCCAGCGACAGGCCGCCGATCGCGAGGCACACGGCGTGGCACGCCTTGCGGCTCGTGCGGCGCGCCAGCACGGGCAGCACGAACGCGGCCAGCGCGGACATGCCGTTGTACACGGCGAACATCACGCCGACCCAGTTGCCCGCGTCCTGGTAGCCGGCCGACAGCGGGTCGGTCGTGTTGTAGACGTTGTCGGCGATCGCGGGACCGGTGTAGATCCACAGCGCGAACAGTGCGATCCACGAGAAGAACTGGACGAACGCCAGCTGCACCATCGTCTTCGGCATGTGCGCGAATCCGCCCATGATCTCGCGCAGCGCCACGCCGAAGCTGCGCGAATGCTTGCGCTGGGCCTCGAAGCGGTCGAGGTCCGGCGGCGGCAGTTCGGTCGACGTGAACACGGTCCACGTCACGGCCAGCAGGAACGCGGCGCCGCCGATGTAGAACGAGTAGCGCACGGAATCCGGCACGGCGCCGTTCACGGGCACGTTCGAGACGCCGAGGACGTCGGTGAACAGGATCGGCAGCAGCGACGCGATCACGGCGCCGCAGCCGATGAGGAAGGTCTGCATCGCGAAGCCGGCGGTCTGCTGCGACGTATCGAGCTTGTCGCCGACGAACGCGCGGAACGGCTCCATCGACACGTTGATGGACGCGTCCATCAGCCACAGCACGGCCACGGCCATCCAGATGGCGGCGGAATTCGGCATCAGGAACAGGGCGGTGGCGGCCAGCACGGCGCCGAGGAAGAAGAACGGACGGCGGCGGCCCCAGGTCGGGTGCCACGTGTTATCGCTGAGGTAGCCGATCACCGGCTGCACGAGCAGGCCCGTGACGGGCGCCGCGAGCCAGACGAGGGCCAGGTCGTCCATCGACGTGCCCAGCGTGGCGAAGATCCGGCTCGTGTTCACGTTCTGCAGCGCGAAGCCGAACTGGATGCCGAAGAAGCCGAAGCTCATGTTCCACAGCTGCCAGAAGGTCAGCCGCGGCTTGAGCGCATGAGTTTGCATTTCCATCTGTGTCCCCTAACGCGCCTGGACTCCCGCCAGGCTGCTACATGTAGCAAAGTAACATGGGGTTTTCTGGGTGTCAATGCGATAACAGCCCTTAATCTAAAGGGAAGCCACAGAAAATGTAGTCAAACAACAAATTCGGGGTCAGAGCACATTTTTCTTAAAATTCGGGGTCAGAGCACTTTTATTGGCAATAGCTGACGGGCAATTGATCCGAGCAACTGCGCAAAACACCTTGCTTGCCCACGATAGTCGCGCGATGCGAAACCCGACAGGCCGCGCGTTGACAACCGTCGTCAACGCTGGCTTCCGCGTTAAATCGTGCCCCGGATCAATTACCCGAAAATGTGCTCTGACCCCGAATTTTCGGCAAAATGTGCTCTGACCCCGAATTGGGGAAATGTTATTTGCGGGGTTTCTTGTCGGCGAACTTGCGCTTCGCCGGCTTTTTCTCGGGCGGTTCTTCGCCGTCGCGCGTGATGCCCAGCTGCTGGCCCGCCACCCATACCTTCTTCAGGTGGTCCAGCAGGTCCTGCGGCAGGCCGGCCGGCATGTCGAGCGTGCTGAAGTCGTCGTAGATCTCGATGCGGCCGATGTCGCGCGCCGCGATGCCGCCTTCGTTGGCGATGGCACCCACGATGTTGCCCGGCTTGACGCCGTGGTAGTGCCCCACCTCGATGCGGTACGTCGCCATGCCCTCTTCCGGCGCGCGCACGACGCGTTCCTTCTTGAAGGACTCGCGGCCAGCGCGGGCCGGGCGCTCGTCGCCGAAGCTTTCGCGGCCCGCGCGGGCCGGACGCTCCTCGCGCTCGCGGAATTCGGGCTTCGGCTCGCGCTCCGGCTTTTCCAGCAGCAGCGGCTCGTCGCCGCGGTACAGCTTGGCCAGGGCGGCCGCGATGTCGATCGCGGGTACGTTCTGTTCGCGCTCGTATTCCTCGATCAGGGAACGGAACACGTCCAGGCCGCCCGCGGCCAGTGTCTCGCCGATCTGCTCCTTGAACTTCGTGATGCGCACTTCGTTGACGGCCTTGATGGTCGGCAGCGACAGCGGCGCCACCGGCTGGCGCGTCGCGCGTTCGATCGCCTTCAGCAGGCCGCGTTCGCGCGGCGTGATGAACAGGATCGCGTCGCCGCTGCGGCCGGCGCGGCCCGTGCGGCCGATGCGGTGCGTGTAGCTTTCCGGGTCGGACGGCACGTCGTAGTTGATCACGTGGCTGATGCGCTCCACGTCCAGGCCGCGCGCGGCGACGTCGGTGGCGACGAGGATGTCGATCTTGCCGTTCTTGAGCTGCTCGATCGTGCGCTCGCGCTGTTGCTGGGCCATGTCGCCGTTGATGGCGGCCGCGGCGAACCCGCGCGCCTGCAGCTTGCTCGCCAGTTCCTCGGTGCCGAGCTTCGTGCGCGCGAAGATGATCATGCCGTCGAACGGTTCCGCTTCCAGGATGCGCGTGAGCGCGTCCAGCTTCTGCAGGCCCGCGACGAGCCAGTAGCGCTGGGTGATGTTGGTGGCCGTCGTCGTCTTGGCGGCGACCGTCACCTCGCTCGGCTCGTTCAGGTAGGTCTTGGCGATGCGCTTGATCTGCTGCGGCATCGTGGCCGAGAACAGCGCCGTCTGGCGCGTTTCCGGCGTCTGCTGCAGGATGTGCTCGACGTCGTCGATGAAGCCCATGCGCAGCATCTCGTCCGCTTCGTCCAGCACGAGGGTCTGCAGCTGCGACAGGTCGAGCGAACCCTTCTCGATGTGGTCGATGACGCGGCCCGGCGTGCCGACGACGACCTGCACGCCGCGGCGCAGCGCCGACAGCTGCGGGCCGTAGCTCTGGCCGCCGTAGATCGGCAGCACGTGGAAGTTCTTCAGGTGCGCGGCATAGCTCTGGAAGGCTTCGGCGACCTGGATCGCGAGCTCGCGCGTGGGCGCGAGCACGAGGGCCTGCACGGCCGGATTCTTGACGTCGATGCGCGACAGCACGGGCAGCGCGAAGGCGGCCGTCTTGCCGGTGCCCGTCTGCGCCTGCCCCAGCACGTCGCGTCCCTCCATCAGGAGAGGAATGGTGGCCGCCTGGATCGGCGACGGCGTCTCGTAGCCGACCTCCTTCAATGCCTTGAGGATGGGGGATGGGATATCGAGATCGGCGAACGTCTGGAGCTGTGTGTCATGCATGGAGGGAATCTTCAAAAATCGTAAGCAATCCTGCAGTTTACTACTTTGGGCCCTCCCCCGCTGCCAGAATTTCACGCGGATGACGCCCGGCAGCGACATCCGCGCATGAAACAACCCCCGGCAACTCAGAACTTGTAGCTCGCTCCCAGGCTGTAGGTACGGCCGAACCGGACGTTTTCCACCACGCTGGTCGGGTCCCCGTTGTAGCGGATGTACGGCGAATTGGTCCAGTTGTTCACCGCCGCCGTCAGCGACAGGCCCTTCAGCATGGTCGTGTCGCCGAAGTCGTACGTGAGCTGCCCGTCCACCGTCGTGTTGCCCTTGATGTAGGTGAGGCTCGCGTCGTCCTTGTAGTCGTGGATGTCGCCCACGAAGTCGCCTCGCTTCCTGGCGGCGATCGATGCGCGGAAGCCGGCCTTTTCGTAGTAGACGCGCATGTTCGTCACCGTGTGCGACAGGCCCGGCAGCGGAATGGCGCTGATGTTGCCGTTGCTGATCACCGTGATGCCGCTCCTCGGCAAGGTCACCGAGCTCAGCGTGCTCGAATAGCTGGCCTCGATACCGAAACCGCTCAGGTACCGGGTCAGCATCGCGAACGGCAGCGACGCCGTCAATTCGAGACCCTTGATGTTGCCGCCCGAACCGTTGCTCGGCGTGGTCAGGAGGCCGACCGTCGAGCCGGCATTCGGACCCGTCGCCGGCAGCGGGATGCCGGCGACGAGAAAGCCGGTCGAGGCGAAGTCGACGCGCTGCGGCGCCCGCAGGATGTAGGTGTCGAGCTTCTTGTAGAAGCCGGCCATCGCCACGTAACCCTTGGCGCCGTTCGCCTCGAAGTATTTTTCGTACGACAGGTCGAACGACTTCGCACGGAACGGTTCCAGCTTCGGATTGCCGGAACCGCCGGCCAGGATCGGGCCCGCCGGATTCGTCGCGTCCAGGCCCACGCCGCCGCCGGGGCGCATGTCGCTCATGGTCGGGCGCGACAGGGTCTTGCCGATGCCGAGGCGCAGCACCTGGTCGGCCGGCAGCTCCACGTTCAGGTTCAGGCTCGGCAGGAAGTCGTTGTACGAATGGTGGCCGGCAATCGTGTAGGCCGGGCAAGCCTGGCCCGCCACGCCCGCGCAACGCCCGTTGTCGACGATGAGGCCCGTCGAGCCCTGGTTCGTGTGGATGTATTGGGCGCCGGCGTTGCCGCGGTACGGCAGGCCGAACAGCTCGCCCTCCAGCGTCCCCATCACGTACGCGGTCGAGACCTTTTCCGAGATGTGCCAGTTCTTGTCGGTCTGGATCACCTGGTCGACCTTCGCCAGCTGGTGGTAGACCGAGCCGAGCGACCCCAGCGGGTTCCACGACGCGACCGGGATGCCCGACTGGCGGGTCACGACCGTCTCGCTGCCCGGCATGGGCGCCGCGCCGTACGGGCCCGTGCCGATGAGCAGGCTGCCCTCGTCCGTGTCGCGGCTCTTGGTGCGGTTGGTGCGGTTGAGGCCGAATTCGATGCCGGTGAGCGGCCCCAGCTCCACGTCATGCCGGACGCTGAAGCGTGCCGCCTTGATCTCGTCGATCGTGGCCCCGATGGCCACGTAGCCGGACTGCTGGGTGCCCGTCAGGCCGCCGCCCCAGCCGTCGACGTCCGTCAGGAGCATGCGGCTGCGGTCGGTATAGCTGAGCGCGGTCTTGTACCGCGCGGACAGGTTGCTGCGGCCGTCGAAGCCGGTCCAGGAGATGCTGTCCAGGTCGGCGGGCAGCGTGCTGCCGACGAGGCCGGCCGTCGTTTCGTAGCGCGTGAAGTCGTGCTTGACCCGGGAACCGGACACGTCGCCGGTGAAGGTCCAGTCGCCGCGGCGCAGGCGGCTGTTGATGCCCCAGGAATTCAGCGTGTCCACGGCGACCTCCGTGTTGTTGCGGATGTCGCCCTTGAAGTTCGAGCACGTACCCGACGCGGCCACGCCATCGACGATGTTGGCGTTGCTCAGCACGCCCACCGGGTCATACCCGCCCGTGCTGCCGCAGATGGAACCCTCGAAACCCGTACGCTTCGTGTTGTCCGTGTTCTTCGAGTGGAACAGGTCGATGGTTGTCAGGAAATCCTTGCTCGGGCGGTATTGCAGGATGCCCATCAAGCCCTTGTTGGTATTCGGGTTGTGGATCACGTCCGTCCGCAGGCCGTTCGGCACCGTCACGGTCCGGCCGTTGTAGCTCGCCGTGCTCGTCGTGCCGCCCCAGCCGTCGTCGTTGATCTGCTCCGGGCCGTTGTCGTTGAACTTGACCACGCCCAGCGCCACGCCGACCGTCCGGTTCGCGAACTGGTCGATGTAGGCCAGCGACGTGCGGTAGCCGCGGGCGCTGCCCAGGTCCTCGTTGTGTTCGCCGGTGCGTTGCGCCCGGTAGCTGGCGGCGACGGTTCGTTTGGAAAAGTCCAGCGGCAACACGGTGCGCTGGTCGATGGTCGAGGCGATGCCCTGCCCCATCAGGGTCGCGTCCGGCGATTTGTAGACGGTGATCGTGCCCAGCATCTCGGCCGGGTACAGGTCGAAGCGGACGCCGCGGCTGTCGCTCGCGGAGGCCTGTTCGCGGCCGTTCAGCAACGTGCCGTTGAAGTCCGGCGACATGCCGCGCACGGAGATCGACGCCGCCCGGCCGGTGCGGGCGTCGCGCTGCGCCGTCACGCCCGGCAGGCGCGAGACCGACTCGGCGACGGTCGCGTCCGGCAGTTTGCCGATGTCTTCCGCCGAGATCGCCTCGACGATCGAATTGGAATTATGTTTGATCGAGATCGCCGCCTCGATGCCGCGCCGGATGCCGGTCACGGTCACCTGGCTGATCGGGTTGCCGTTGGCGTCCAGTGCCTGCGCCTGCACGTCAGCGCCCAGTACCGACAGGAAGACGGCACAACCGGCGGCGACCGGACTCAGTTTGAACACGCGTTTGCCCTTCAGAATCTTCATATGTCCCCTTGATGTCATTGAACTACGGGGTCGATTCTGTAGGTAAAACTAGATTCTTTATCAATAAATTCTGTAGTTTTACGACAAACAGCAGGTTAACTTGAGAAAACTATACGTTATCTGAAGTTTTGGTTGTAACTAAAATACAAAGACTACGCTCAACGCCGGGTGCCCACGACGGCCGCCACGAAGTCCTTGTGCGCCGGCATCGCGTCCACGCAGCGGCCGATCACGCGCTCCGTATTGGCAAGGAAATCGCGCAGCTCGCGCTCGCCCATCACGTCGACCAGCGGGTGGTAACCCTCCGCGCGCACGCCCTGCCCGTGCAGCACCTGCTGCCAGCCGATGGGCGTGAACAGTTCCTCGTTCTCGCGCACGACGCGGCCGTGGGCCTTGAACAGGTCGATCTTGCGGCGCAGCGTGTCCGGGATGTCCATCGTGCGCACGTGGTTCCAGAACGGCGTGTCGGCGCGGGCCGTCGCGTGGTAGTGCAGGATCAGGAAGTCGCGGATGCGCTCGATCTCGAAATCGCCCTGCCGGTTGAACTCGTCGATGTCGGCCTGGTGAAACCCCTTGTCCGGGAAAAAGGCCAGCAGGCGCGAGAGCGCGGACTGGATCAGGTGGATCGACGTCGATTCCAGCGGCTCCAGGAACCCCGACGACAGGCCGATGGCCACCACGTTGCGGTGCCACGCCTTGCGGCGCCGGCCGGCCGTGAAGCGCAGCAGCTTCGGTTCGGCCAGCGGTGCGCCGTCCAGGTTATTCAACAGGATGGATGCCGCCTCGTCCTCGCTCATGTGGCGGCTGGAAAACACATGGCCGTTGCCCGTGCGGTGCTGCAGGCCGATGCGCCATTGCCAGCCGGCCGGACGCGCTTGTGCGATCGTGTACGGCAACAGGTCGCCCGACAGTTCGCATGGCACGGCCCACGCGCGGTCGCACGGCAGCCAGTGGCTCCAGTCTTCGAAGCCCGCGTGCAAGGTCTGTTCGATCAGCAGGCCGCGGAACCCCGTGCAGTCGAGGAAAAGGTCGCCCGTTACGACTTCCCCGCTTGCCAGCACCACGGACTCGATGAACCCGTCGTGCGGGCGCTGGCGCACCTCGACCACCTTGCCCTCGGTGCGGCGCACGCCTCGCGCTTCGGCATAGGTGCGCAGGTAGCGCGCGTACAGGCCGGCGTCGAGGTGGAACGCGTACACGATGTCGGCCAGCGGCGAATTCGGCGCCTCCGCCGGCGGCCGCATGAATTTGCCCGCGCGCGCGCCCATCCGGTTGATGGAATAGTGCTCGAGGTCGGGCGCGAACCCCGCCTGGTGGGCCTTGAGCCAGTACTGGAAGAATTCGACGGTCAGCACGTCCTGGCCGAAGCGGCCGAACCCGTGCATGTAGCGCTCGCCCGGGCGGCTCCAGTCCTTGAACTCGATGCCCAGCTTGAACGTGGCCTTCGTCTCGCGCACGAACTCGTCTTCGTTGATGCCGAGGACGTCGTTGAACAGGCGGATCATCGGGATCGTGGATTCGCCCACGCCGACGGTGGAAATCTCGTCCGACTCGACCAGGCGGATGGCGAACCGGCCCTGCAGCAGGCGTGCCAGCGCGGCGGCGGCCATCCAGCCGGCCGTGCCGCCGCCGACGATCACGATGTCTTGGAGAGGAGTCTGTTGCGTCATGGTCGTAGGATAAAAAAAAACCCTTGCCGGCGCAAACCGGCAAGGGGTGGGAGCATCAGCACAGGGCCGACATAGGAGACTTACATCTTGTAGTTCAGGCCGATCAGCACGGTGCGGCCCAGCGGGCGGTCTTCGATGACGTTATCCTTGGTCTTGCGATAACGGGTGAAGTGCGCGCTCTTCACGTTGTTCATCTGCACCAGCAGCGACAGGTTCTTCAGCGGGCCGTCCTGGAACTCGTAGCCCAGCTGCAGGTCGAGCACCTTGCCGCCCACGACATACGTCAGCTGGCGGTCGCCCGTGTTCTGCGTCACTTCGCCGATGAAGTCCGAGCGGTAGGTTTCGGCGGCGCGGGCCGAGAAACCGTTCTTCTCGTAGTACACCGTCAGGTTGGCGGTGCGCTTCGACAGGCCCGGCAGGTTCATGTTGCCGCCGCCGTTGTCCTGCGTCGTGTTCGGGATCGACACCGAGCTGGCGTTCTGCGCCACGTTGGCGACGACGCCGAAGCCGTCCAGGTAACGGGTCAGCACGTTCAGCGGCAGCGACGCGGCCAGCTCGACACCCTTGATGTTGCCGCCGGTGCCGTTCAGCGGCGTGTTGTAGGTACCGATCGTGCTCGGCGCCTGGTACGACGTCGGCAGCAGCACGGACGAGAAGTCGAACTGGCGGTCCGTGTTGATGATGTAGCTGTCGAGCTTACGGTAGAACATGGCGGCGCTCACGTACGCCTTGCTCTCCCAGTATTTTTCGTACGACAGGTCCACGCCCTTGGCACGGAACGGCTTCAGCTGCGGGTTGCCGCCGCCGCCGGTGTAGTAGCCCTTCGACGCGTCGTAGCTGAAGCTGCCCGAGGCGCGCATCTGCTGCAGTTCCGGACGCGCCATGATCTTTTCCAGCGAGAAGCGCAGGGACTGCTGGTTGCCCAGGTCGCCGACCAGGTTCAGGCTCGGCAGCACGTCGTTGTAGCTGGTGCCGTCGGTGACGGTCGCGGTCGGGCGGTGCAGGTCGTCCGTGCCCTGGTTCTTGTCCACCGAGAACGCGGTCGATTCCTGTTTGGTGTGCACGAACTGCAGGCCCAGCGCGCCACGCACCGGGATGCCGGCGGCTTCGGTATCGATGCCCAGCTTCGTGAACGCCGTGTCGACCTTCTCGCGCACCACCCAGTCCTTGTTGTAGATGTCCGGGTGCTGCTTCGGATTCACGTTGTAGATCGTCGCCAGCGCGGCGACCGGGTCGAAGCCCAGCACGGTCAGGCCGGTCTCGCCGACGCCCTGCGGGCCGCTGCCCGACGGGAACGGCGCGGTCGCGTAGCGGTCGGCGCCGCCCTTGATCGACAGCAGGCCTTCGACGAACGAACGGGTCTTGGAGCGGTTCGACACGTTCACGCCGCCGGTGAACTTGCTGAAGAACCAGCCTTCCGGCAAGTCGCGCGACACGTCCAGGCGCACGGCGCCCAGGCGGTCGTACACGTGCGGGAATTTCACATAGCCGGCCTGGGTTGCGGTACCGCCCCAGCCCTGCGGGTCGGTCAGCACGACGTTGTTCGGGTTGGTGAGATCGACGCTGCTGGTGAACGCGCGGCTGCCGCGGGCGAAGCCGATCGTCGTCAGGTTGTTGGCCGCGACCGAACCGTAGGTCTCGAGGTTCGTGCCGTTACGTTCGGCGCTGTTCCACGACAGGTCGAGCGACGCGGTCCAGTCCTGGTCGATCTTCAGCTTGTTGTTCCAGCCGATCGAACGGGTGACGTCGTTCCACACTTCGTTGTCGTTGCGGATGATCGGACGCACGTTGTTGACCTGGCCGCTCATCACGTCGGCGCCCGACAGCGTCGCGTTGATCAGCTGGCTCGGCTTGTCGTAGGCGCTCGTGCCGGTGTCGTTCAGCGGGGCCTGGAAGCCGACGTTGCGGGTGCTGCGGTCGTACTTCGAATAGAACAGGTCGAGCGTGCTCGTGAAGTTGCGGCTCGGGCGGTATTGGACGACGCCCATCAGGCCGTTGCGCGACTGGCGGTAGGTCTCGGTGTAGGCTTCGAAGCCGGTGTACGGGATGTTGACGGTCTGGCCGTTGTACGTGGTCGTGCCGTTGCCCCAGCCGTTGAAGCGCGACGATGCCGGGCCCTTGCCCTGCAGGCGCGCGAAGCCGAAGGCGACGCCGACCTGGCGGTTCATGAACTGGTCGATGTACGAGAACGTGAAGCGGTTGCCGGCGCCCTTGTCGTATTGCAGGCCCAGGCCGCTCTTTTCGCGGCGGTAGTTCACGGCCATCGTGCGGCCCTTGAAGTCCAGCGGACGCACGGTCTGCAGGTCGACGGTGCCCGACAGGCCCTGGCCGATCAGCGCGCCGTCCGGCGTCTTGTACACCACCACGCCCGACAGCAGTTCGCCCGGATACTGGTCGAATTCGATCGAGCGGCTGTCGCCGGTCGACACCTGCTCGCGGCCGTTCAGCAGGCCCGTCGAGAAGTCCGGCGACATGCCGCGGATCGAGATGATCGACGCATTGCCGTGCACGTCGCGCTGCGTGGTCACGCCCGGCAGGCGCGCGAGCGATTCGGCGATGCTCTGGTCCGGCAGCTTGCCGATGTCTTCGGCGGAAATCGCCTCGACGATGGAATCGTTGTTCTTCTTGACCGAGATGGCCGCTTCGATACCGCGGCGGATACCGGTCACCTTGACGGTCTGCACGCCCGTGGCCGCATCGGCCTGGCTGGTCGTCTGCTGCTGGTCCTGTGCCGAAGCCGCGTGGCTGGCCAGCGCCATGAACACGGCGCAGCCCGCTGCAACCGGGCTCAGTTTCCAGGTCTGCATACCCTTCGAAATCTTCATGTGTCCCCTCAACTCAATTCGCTATCTGTATTCACACCAGCCGCCTGCCGAAACACGACGTGCCGACCCAACGCTGGAGTCCGGATCGAATTTTGTATTAAAACTAGATAAGGCGTCAACGGAACATGTAATTCCGCGAGACTTTTGGCATTTTCCCCACAGATTTTCGAAAAAATCTGCAATTTTGTCCGTAATTTAAGTACCAGAACGCGTATTTACTATGTAGTCGCGATAAAACTTTGACATCTGCATGGCGTGCGTATGCCATGCGGGGGAAGAGGCGGAAGCGGCGGGAGAAGCGGAAGAAGCGGGACGGGACGGACGGCGCGCAGGCGCCGTCCGCGGTACTGCGATTACATTATCGGCGCCTTGCAATGGTCGGCAATGAACCGGTCATGGTCCGGCATGAAGCCGACGCATTGCCGGATCACGTCGGCCACGCCCTCCATGTAGTCGTGGATGCCCTCTTCCGACTGCACGTCCACCAGGGGGTGATACGCGTCCGGATGGATGTTCTGCCCGACGAGCACCTGCAGCCAGCCCACTTCCGTGAACAGTTCGCCATTGAAGCGCTGGATGCGGCCGTGGCTCTTGTACAGGTCGAGCTTTTCGCGCAGCGTGGCGGGAATCGCCATGTGGGCGCAGGCCTGCCAGAAGTCGCTGTCGGTGCGCTGGTTGGCGTGGTAGTGCAGGATGATGAAGTCGCGGATGCGTTCGTAGTGAAAGCGTGTCAGGTCGTTGTAGGCATCGATGTCGACCTGCGCGAAACCGCGGTCCGGGAAGAAGTCCAGCAGCTGCTGCAGGCCCGACTGCACCATATGGATGCTGGTCGACTCGAGCGGCTCCAGGAAGCCGCTGGCGAGGCCCAGCGCCACCACGTTCTTGACCCAGGCCTTCTTGCGTATGCCGGTGGTGAAACGGATCGGGCGCGGATCGGCGAGCGGCTTGCCGTCCAGGTTCGCCAGCAGCGTGGCCGCCGCCTCGTCGTCGCTGATGTGGCGGCTGCAGTACACGTGGCCGTTGCCGATGCGGTTCTGCAGCGGGATGCGCCATTGCCACCCCGCCCCGTGCGCGGTCGCGCGCGTGTAGGGCGTCGTCACGACCGCCGATTCGCACGGCACGGCCAGCGCGCGGTCGCACGGCAGCCAGTGGCTCCAGTCCTCGAAGCCCGCGTGCAGCGTCTGTTCGATGAGCAGGCCGCGGAAGCCCGAGCAATCGATGAACAGGTCGCCCTCGACACGCCGGCCGCTCTCCAGTACGACGGCGTCGATGTAGCCGTCGTGCGCCCGCTGGCTGACCTGCACGATCTTGCCCTCGATGCGCTCGACGCCGCGCGACGCCGCCAGCTTGCGCAGGTGGCGCGCATACAGGCTGGCGTCGAAGTGGTAGGCGTAGGCGATGTCGGCCAGCGGAGAATTGCCGAGGTCCGTGCGCGCCGGCATGAACTTGTTCGCTTGCGCCGCCATGCGCGTGATCGAGTACTCGTCCAGCGGGCGCGCGCGGCCGAGACCACGCATCTTGTGCCAGTACTGCTCGAAGCCGACCATCCACAAGTCCTGGCCGAGGCGCCCGAAACCGTGCATGTAGCGCTCGCCCTGGCGGCCCCAGTCGACGAACTCGATGCCCAGCTTGAAGGTGCCGTTGGTCGCCTTCATGAACTCGGCCTCGTCGATGCCGGCCACGGTGTTGAAGCGCTGGATCATCGGGATGGTCGCCTCGCCGACGCCGACGATGCCGATCTCGTCGGATTCGACCAGGCGGATCGTGTAGCGGCCGCGCAGCGCGGTGGCGAGGGCGGTGGCGGCCATCCAGCCGGCGGTGCCGCCGCCCACGATGACGATGGTGTTCAGGAGAGGTGCGTTCATGCTGGCTTCTTTAAATTCGGTAAAGAAAAACACCCCTGCGGACGAGGGGCCGTAGGGTGGGCACCCCGTGCCCACGCGTGACGCCGACACAACGCGAACGTCACGCGTGGGCGGAGGCCGCCCACCCTACCAGACGTCGGCAGGGTGGGCACGCCATACCCACGCGTGGCGCCAACACAACGCGAACGTCGTTTAGAACTTGTAGCTCGCGCCCAGGCCATAGGTGCGGCCGAAGCGGTAGTGCTCCACTGCGACGTCCGGCGTGCTGTTGAAGCGGTCGAACGCGGCGTTCGTCAGGTTGTTCGCCGATGCGGTGATCGACAAGCCCTTGAACATGCTCTTGTCGCCGAAGTCGTAGGTCACCTGGGCGTCGATCAGCGTGCTGGCCTTGATGTAGGTCAGCTGGTGATTGTCCTGGAAGTCGGTGACTTCACCCAGGAAGTCGCCGCGCTTCTTGGCCGCCAGCGATGCACGGAAACCGTTCGCTTCGTAGTACAGGCGGGCGTTGGTCACGATGTGCGACAGGCCCGGCAGCGAAACGTTGTTCGGCGTGTCCTTCGTGTTGCCCAGGCCCGACGACGGCAGGCTCAGCGAGCTCAGCGTGCTCGAGTAGTTCACCTCGAGGCCGAAACCGCTCAGGTACTTCGACACCATCGCGAACGGCAGCGAGACGGTGGCTTCCATACCCTTGATGTTGCCGCCATTCAGGTTGGTCGGCACGGTCAGGATACCGACGGTCGAACCGGCGTACGGGCCGCTGGTCGGCAGCGCCATGCCCGGTTGATAATAGCCGGTCGTCTTGAAGTCGACTTCGGTGCCGTATTGCAGGACATAGGTGTCCAGCTTCTTGTAGAAGCCGGCCACGGCCATGTAACCCTTGGCACCATTGACCTGGAAGTACTTTTCATACGACAGGTCGAGGGCCTTGGCGCGGAACGGTTCCAGCTTCGGATTGCCGGCGCCACCGGACAGGCGCGGGCCGGTCGGGTTGCTATTGTTCACGGTCACGCCGCCGCCCGGACGCATGTCGCTCATCTTGGTGCGCGACAGGGTCTTGCCCAGGCCGAAACGCAGCATCTGGTCGTACGGCAGTTCGAAGCTCAGGTTCAGGCTCGGCAGGAAGTCGTTGTACTTCGCGCCGCCGCCGATGGCGTAGCTCGCGCAGGGCTTGCCCGCATCGCCGCAACCCGACGGATTGCCCGGCTGGACGACGACGCCCGACGACGACTGGTTGGTGCGCACGTACTGGGCGCCGACGTTGCCGCGGTACGGGAAGCCGAACAGTTCGCCTTCCAGGTTACCCATGGCGTACAGCGTCGTGATGCGCTCGGACACTTCCCAGTTCTTGTCCGTCTGGATCGGCTGGTCCTTCTTCGGCAGCAGCGTGTAGACCGTACCGAGCGTGCCGGCCGGGTTGAAGCGCACGATGGGGATGCCGTTCGGGGTCACGCCCGTCTCGGTACCCGGCACCGTGGCCGAACCGTACTGCAGGTTATTGATCGTCAGGTTGCCTTCGTCCGACACGCGTTCCTTGTCGCGGTTGCTGTGGTACACGCCGAAGTCGAGCGCGGTCACCGGCCCCCATTCGACGTCGCGCTTGGCGGACAGGCGGACGGCCTTCAGGTCGTCGGTCTGGTCGCCGACGGCCACATAGCCGGCCTGCGGGACGCTGCCGCCCCAGCCGTTCACGTCGGTCAGCACATAGCGGCTGCGGTCGGTGAGGTTGGCGTTGACCTTGTAGGTCGGGCTCAGGTTGCTGGTGCCGTTGAAGCCGGTCCAGGAGATCGTGTCGAGGTCGGTGGCATTGCCCGGACGGCCGGCGGTCGTCTCGTAGCGGTCGGTGTGGTGCGTCACCTTCGAGCCGGACACGTCGCCGGTGAAGGTCCAGTCGCCCGAGTTCAGGCGGCTGTTGAGGCCCCAGGCGTTCAGCGTGTCGGCCTGGCCGACGATGTCGTTGCGCTGGACAGCCTTGTAGTTCGAGCAGGTGCCGGACACGGCCACGCCGTTGACGATCTGGGCGTTCGAGAGGACGCCGGACGGGTCATAGCTGCCGTTGTTGCCGCAGACCGCGCCTTCCAGGCCGTTCTTGCGGGTGTCGTCGGTGAACTTGGAGTGGAACAGGTCGACCGTCGTCACGAACTCCTTGCTCGGACGGAACTGCAACACGGCCATCGCCGACTTGTTGCCTTGCGGGTCGCGCTGCTTCACGCTCTGGAAGCCGCCCGGCACCTTGATGGTGTCCGAACCATTGTAAGCCGGCACGCCGACATCCTTCAGCGCCGGCGTCCAGCCGCCCCAGCCGTCGCCGCGGGTCTGGTCCGCGCCCGAGTCGCTGAATTTCACCAGGCCCAGGGCCACGCCGACGGTACGGTTGGCGAACTGGTCGATGTAGGTGATCGTGCTGCGGTAGCCCTTGCCGGTGCCGCCGCCTTCGTCCTGGTTCTTTTCGCCGGTCCAGATACGCTTGTAGCCGACGGCCACGGTGCGCTTGCCGAAGTCCAGCGGCAGCACGGTGCGCTGGTCGATGGTCGATGCGACGCCCTGGCCCATCAGCGTGGCGTCCGGCGACTTGTACACGGTGATGGTGCCCAGCATTTCTGCCGGATACAGGTCGAAGCGCACGCCGCGGCTGTCGCCGGCGGATGCCTGCTCGCGGCCGTTCAGCAGCGTGCCGTTGAAGTCCGGCGACATGCCGCGCACGGAGATCGCGGCGGCGCGGCCCGTCGACGGATCGCGCTGCGCGGTCACGCCCGGCAGGCGCGAGATCGATTCGGCGACGGTGGCGTCCGGCAGCTTGCCGATGTCTTCCGCCGAGATCGCTTCGACGATGGAGTTGGAATTCTTCTTGATGTTGATGGCCGCCTCGATGCCGCGGCGGATACCGGTCACGGTCACGGTGCTGACCGGGTTGCCGTTGGCGTCCGTCGCCTGCGCGGCTTGCGAGACAGTGGCGTCCTGGGCGTATACATTGGTGCCGAGCGCCGACAGGAACACGACGCAACCGGCTGCAACCGGGCTCAGCTTGAACACAAGGGCGCCATTGACGTTACGCGCGTGCTTGCCATTAAAAGTCTTCATTTGTCCCCTCAAATCATCAGATCTCATTGTTTTTCCCGACGACGGCAGCGTGAGCCCGCACCCGGGAGCCAGAAAAGCAAACGTTTTATAAGTACGTACGTTTCTTCAGGAATTCTGTATTAAAACTAGATTCAGTGTCAACGAGAGTTGCTCCCCATTACAGGAATGTAGGAGTTTTACGCCGTTTTGCATAAAAAATAGGTTTTCTCGTTGTATTCGAGCTACAGAAAGTGAACATCAAGGCTGTAGTCGCGCTACAAATTGGTTTCCATGCACCACTTTTTGCCTAGATCGCACCGTTTTGGCGCAAAATTCGATAGTAGTTTTACCTATTGTTGGAATTGCCCCACAATCTATCTTGTACCCTCTTTCAAAACCCGTGTAGCAAAACTAGAGATTCGAGGGGCTACGTGCGTTGCTGCACTCAATCCCATGTAGTATTCTCCGGGCAATAATGTAATAAGCGCATTGCTCTTGAGTAACAAATGAGCGAATCGCTGTAGTTCGACTACGTCTTGGAGACCCATATGCGCATCCCCACCCGCCTCGCCGCTTTGCTGATCGGCAGCCTCTTCCTGACGGGCGCAGCCGCCGCGCCGGCCGCCATCGACCACATGGACCCGCCGTTCTGGTGGACGGGCATGCACGACCGCCACCTGCAACTGATGGTGCACGGCCCCGCCATCGCCGACCTGGAACCGGCCCTCGCCTATCCCGGCGTGCGCATCGCGGCCGTCACGCGCGTGGCCAACCGCAATTACCTGTTCATCGACCTGGACATCGCACCGGACGCAAAACCCGGCGACGTCGCCATCGAGTTCCGCGGCGCGCATCCCACCCGCACTACCTACCGCCTGCTGGCGCGCGCCGCCGGATCGGCCGAACGCAAGGGCTTCGGCAAGGGCGACGCGATCTACCAGCTGATGCCGGACCGCTTCGCCAACGGCGATACGAAGAATGACAGCGTGCCCGGCCTCGCCGACAAGCTCGACCGCAAGCTCGGCCATGGCCGCCACGGCGGCGACATCCAGGGCATCATCGACCACCTCGACTACATCGCGGGCATGGGCTTCACGCAGCTGTGGCCCACGCCCCTGGTCGAAAACGACATGCCGGCCGCGTCCTACCACGGCTACGCGGCCACGGACCACTACCGGATCGACCCGCGCTACGGCAGCAACGCGGACTACGTGCGGCTGTCGACCGAAGCGAGGAAGCATGGCATCGGCGTGATCCAGGACGTCGTGCTGTCGCACATCGGCCTGAATCACTGGTGGATGAAGGACTTGCCGACGCCGGACTGGATCAACCATAACGACGGCAAGTTCGTGGCGACGATGCACCACCGGACGGCCGTGCAGGATCCCTACGCGTCCAGGGAAGACGCCGGCAATTTCACGACGGGCTGGTTCAGCCCCGGCATGCCCGACATGAACCAGACGAACCCCTTCGTCGCGAACTACCTCATCCAGAACAGCATCTGGTGGATCGAGTACGCGGGGCTGTCCGGCCTGCGCATCGACACGTTCGGCTATTCGGACGGCGCCTTCCTCGCGCACTACACGCAGCGCGTGCTGGCCGAGTATCCGCACCTGAACATGGTGGGCGAGGAATGGAGCAAGCTGCCGCCCGTCGTCGCGCACTGGCAGCGCGCCCCGACGTCGATGCCCAGCATGATGGACTTCCCGCTCACGGAGGCGATGCGCACGGCGCTGGCCGACAAGACCAACCCCAACGTCTTCAACGACGTGTACGAGATGCTGGCGCTGGACTACCTGTACCCCGATCCTTCGAACCTCGTGCTGTTCGAGGGGAACCACGACATGGCGCGGTTGTACAGCGTCGTCGGCGAGGACTTCGAGCGCTGGAAGATGGACCTCGCGTTCATCATGACGATGCCGCGCATCCCGCACTTCTACGTGGGCGACGAGCTCCTGATGACGAGCACCGTCGGCACCCGCGACGACAGCAGCTACCGCCGCGACTTCCCCGGCGGCTGGGCCGGCGACAAGGTCAATGCCTTCGCGGGCACGGGCCTCGCGCCGCGCCAGCGCGAGGCGCAGGCCTTCGTCAGGAAGCTCGTCAACTGGCGCAAGGGCGCGTCCGTCGTGCACGACGGGAAGCTGATGCAGTACGGGCCCGAGGACAATACGTGGGTCTACTTCCGTTACGATGGCCGGCACAAGGTCATGGTGGCGTTCAATGCGAACGCGAAGGAAGCCGTGCTACCCGCCGGGCGCTTCCATGAGATGCTGTCCGGGGTCGCGGCCGGTACGGACGTCCTGACCGGGAAGCGCTTCGACCTGGGCAAGGAGATCCGCCTGCCTGCGAAGTCCGTCGTCATCCTCGAACTCTGAAGCCATGATCAAGCACACCGTTCTCGCCGCCGCACTCTTCGCCCAATCCATCGCCGCCGTCGCGGCCGAAGCCCCGCCGCTGCGCTACGGCATCTACGTGCGCGGCGCCTTCAACGGCTGGGGCACCGACAATGTCCTCGCCTACCAGGGCAAGGGCGTGTACCAGGCCGACATCCTCGTCAGCCCCGGCAACCACGCTTTTAAAATCGGCAGCAAGGACTGGGCCGCGGAATGGGTCGCGAATCCGGCCGCCAGCGTGAGCGTCAAGCTGGGCGACGCCTATCCGCTCGCGACGGAAGCGGGCCCGGAAGACTATCTGTTCACGAAGAAGACGGCGTCGTTCCGCTTCCGCGTCGACGTGTCCGATCCCAAGCGCCCCGTGCTGACCGTGACGCAGGTCGAGACGCCCGCAGCCGCGGCGGCCGCCGATCCGCACGCGGGCGCCGGCGCGACGGCCACCCTGACCTTCCCCACCTGGGACGGCAAGGAAGAATCGGCACGCTTTTCCGTGCGCGACCCGCAGGCCCCGCTGCGCAGCTATGCGCATTCGACGACGATGCAGTTGCGCGACCCGGGCCCGCAATCGACGACGTACGAGGAAGACGCGGCGCTGCCCGTGGTCCGCAGCGGCAACCTCGCGTTCGACGCGCTGTTCGCGCTGGCGGGCCACGAGATGAAGCTGGACTCCGTGAAGGAAATCCGCGACGGGAACTACAACGGCGGCGCCGCGATCCCCTGCGACTGCTTCGAGACGGGGGAAAAGTGGCACTACGTGTGGACGCGCGACCTGTCGTACGCGGCCGACCTGGGCCTCGCGCTGCTCGATCCGCAGCGCGTGCGCAATTCGCTGTTGTTCAAACTGTCCGGCTGGCGCGCGGGCGTGACGAAGGCGCCGCAGGTGGCAGGGACGCCCGACGGCCTGCAAGTCGTGCAGGACACGGGCAGCGGCGGCAGCTGGCCCGTCAGCACGGACCGCATCACGTGGGCCTTCGCGGCCGAGGAAGTCCTGAAAACGCTGCCGGCCGCCGAGCGCGCCGCGTTTGCGGCCAAGGCGCTGCAGGCGCTGTCGAACACGATCGAGAACGACCGCATCGCCGCATTCGACAAGACGACGGGCCTGTACACGGGCGAGGAATCCTTCCTCGACTGGCGCGACCAGACGTACGCGAAATGGATCCCCGAGGACCTGGCATCGATGGCCAGCAGCAAAGCCCTGTCGACGAACGTCGGCCACTACAAGGCGCTGGCCGTGGCGGCGATGCTGGCACGCGAACAGGGAGATAAAGCACGCGCCAGGCGCTACGAGGACTGGGCGCGCGACCTCAAACGCGCCATCAATACGCGCCTGTGGCTGGACGACGCCGGCATGTACAGCAGCCTCACGGCGCCGCATTTCGACGGCGCGCCGCTGCACAAGTTCGACTGGCTGGGTCAGTCGCTCGCGATCGTCACCGGTGTCGCGGACGGCGCGCGGGCACGGAAGATCCTCGCCAGCTATCCGCACGGCCCGATGGGCGCGCCCGTCATCTGGCCGCAGCAGCAGGACCTGCCCGTCTACCACAACCGCGCGATGTGGCCGTTCGTCACCGCGTACGGCCTGCGCGCCGCCATCGCGGGCCGCAACGTCGCGGTGGCCGATGCGGCGTACGACTCGCTGATGCGGGGCGCGGCGCTGAACCTGTCGAACATGGAAAACCTGGAGTGGCTCTCCGGCCAGCCGCTGCTGCTGGACGAGGCGCATCCGAACCTGATCGGCCCCGTCATCAATTCGAAACGCCAGCTGTGGTCCGTCGGCGCCTACCTCGGCATGGTGATCCGCGACGTGTTCGGCGTCTCGACGACGCGCGAGGGCATCGAGGTGAAGCCGTTCGTGACGGCGAAGCTGCGCGGCGGCGTGTTCGCGGCCGGCGACAGCATCGCGCTGTACAACCTGCGCCTGCAAGGCCATGCCGTCAACGTGAAGCTGCGGCTGCCGCCCGTGCCGGCGGCCGGCACGAGCGGGTATTACGCCGTCGAGCGCATCCTCGTCGACGGCAAGCCGGCCGGCACCAGCATCCCGTGGAGCGCGCTGGATGCGCACAGCGACATCGAGGTCCAGCTGGGCAAGCTGGTCGAAGGCGCCACGGCCATCCGCCGCGTGAACGCCGATCCGTATGCGGAGACGCCGGCCGTGTTCGGTCCGCGCGAACCGCGCATCGACGGCATCGCGCGCGCGGGCGGGACCACGACCGTAACGATCGCGCCGGCCGACCGGCAGCCTGGCATCACGTACAACGTCTACCGCGACGGCAGGCTGGTGGCCTCGAACGTGGCCGCGGGCACGTGGGCGGATCGCGGGGACAGCGGCGCCGCATGCTACGCCGTCGAAGCGCAGTACGCGGCGTCGGGCAACCGCAGCCACCACAGCGTGCCGCGTTGCACAGGCTCCAGCGTGGCGATCGCCGCCACGGACCCGCGCGTGGGGGCCAGCGTGGCCATCGCGCCCGCCAACGCGCGCTTCGCCGAACCGCACCTCGCCAACTGGGGCCGGCCGGCCGACCGCCTCGACGTGCGCGACGTGCGCGTGCCGCAAGCCGGCGACTACGCCGTGCAGGTCCGCTATCACAACGGCGCCAACCAGGTGAACCTGGGCATCAGCGGTGGCGTAAAATGGCTGGCGCTCAAGGATGCGTCGGGACGCATCGTCGCGCAGGGCGTCGTGCAGCTGCCGCACGCGCGCATCGAGAAGGCGAACACCCCGACCGTGTATTCGACCCCGCTGGCGGCGCGCCTGAAGGCGAACGTGGCGTACCGGATCGAGATGAGCGACTTCTACAACATGAGTTATCTGGACAGCAACCGCAGCTTCAGCGCGGCCGGCGGCGTCGACGGGCCGTCGAACCGCTTCGACATCTACGGCGTACGGCTGCTGCATACCGACGGAACGAAATGATCAAACGAATCGCAATCGCCGCCGCGGCGACCATGCTGCTGGCCCAGGCCCACGCCACCACCGTGCGCATCCACTACGCCGCGGGCAAGGACGGCATCCAGGTCCGCGCCGACAAGGGCGCCGCAGGCTGGTCGCAGGGCGTGCCCGCGAAGCTCGATGCCGGTCCGCTGAACGTATGGACGTTCACGTGGCCGGACGCGCTGGGCGACATCCGGATGAAGCCCACACTGGGCGCGGACAAGGTGTCGATCGGCGGTGTCTATCAACTCCCGGCCGGCAGCACGCTCGATATCTACCCGTTCTTCGGCCCGCCGTTCGGCAAGGTAACGATCGTGAAGGATTTCGCGTCGCCGCAACTGGACAACAAGCGCGCGCTGCGTATTTACCTGCCGCCCAGCTACGGCGAAAACGCGGCGAAGCGCTACCCCGTGCTGTACATGCACGACGGCCAGAACCTGTTCGATGCGAAGACGGCATCGTACGGCGTCGAATGGGGCATCGACGAGACGATCAACCGCCTCGTCGCGACGGGCGTGATGGACGAGGTGATCGTCGTCGGCATCGACAACACGCCGGAGCGCATCCCCGAATACACGCCCTGCTGCGACCCGAAATACGGCGGCGGCAAGCTGAATGCGTACGACGCGTTCATCGTGGAGACGGTGAAGCCGTACGTCGACCGCACGTACCGCACGCTGCCCGGCAAGGACACGACGGCGATCATGGGCTCGTCGCTGGGCGGCCTCGCCTCCGTGCTGATCGCGCAGCGCCATCCGGACATCTTTTCGAAGGCGGGCGGCGTCTCCAGCTCGTTCTGGTGGAACAACGGGGCGCTGCTGGCGAAGGTGCCGGACCGCGTGCCGGTGAAGTTCTACCTCGACGCCGGCACGCGCGACGACGGCCTGGACGACACGACGAAGATGCGCGACGCCATGCTGGCCAAGGGCTGGCGCGAGAACGACGACCTGATGTTCTACAAGGCCGAGGGCGCGCGCCACCACGAGTCGTCGTGGGCCGCGCGCGTGGACAAGCCCCTCACGTGGTTCTTCCCGTGGGGCTCGACCCGCCAGTGATCTAAAACGTTTGCCAGCCGTCGGCGTCCGCGTGCGCGACCGCGCGCGCCGGTGCCGCCACGGCCTTGCGCACGGGGGCCGGGGCGCCGGCGCGGTCCGCGTCGTCCGCCAGGCGGAACACGCCCACGGCCTCCGCCAGCGCCAGCGCCTGCTGCTGCAGGGCGTCGGCGGCGGCGGCCGCTTCTTCCACGAGCGCGGAATTCTGCTGCACCGCGCCATCCATCTGGCCCATTGCGTCGTTGACCTGCGCGATGCCTTCGCTCTGGTGCGTGGCCGTGGCCGTGATCTCGGCGATGATGCCGGCCACGCGCTGCACGCTGTCCACCACGTCGCGCATCGTGCTGCCCGCTTCGCCCACGAGGCGCGTGCCCGCCTGCACCTTGTCCACCGAATCGCCGATCAGGGCCTTGATCTCTTTCGCCGCGTTGGCCGAGCGCTGCGCCAGCGTGCGCACCTCCGACGCCACGACGGCAAAGCCGCGGCCCTGCTCGCCGGCACGCGCCGCTTCCACGGCCGCGTTGAGGGCCAGGATATTGGTCTGGAACGCGATGCCGTCGATGACGCCGATGATGTCGACGATCTTGTGCGACGCGGCGTCGATCTCGCCCATCGTGCTGACCACCTGTTCCATGGCCGCACCGCCGCGGGTGGCGACGCCGGATGCATCGTCCGCCATGCGGCGCGCGCGGTCGGCGCTGTCCAGGCTGCTGCGCACCATCGACGTCAGCTGGTCCATCGACGCCGCGGTTTCCTCGACCGAGCTGGCCTGTTCCTCCGTGCGCGCGGCCAGGTCCTGGTTGCCCTGCGCGATCTCGCCCGTCGCGACTGAAATCGTGTCGGTGCCGCTGCGCACGCGCGCGACGATGCCCGCCAGGCTGTCCTGCATGTGCTTCAGCGAATCGAGCAGCATGCCGATTTCATCCTTGCGGTCGACGACGATGGGACGCGTGAGGTCGCCCGCGGCGACGGTGCGCGCGATGGCCACGGCATCGTCGATCGGGCGCGTGATGCTGCGCGCCAGCCAGGTCGTGACGGCGGCCGCCACGAGCAGCACGGTGACGAACGTGGCGATGGCGAGATGTCGCTCGGCCTGTTCGGCCGCTTCCTTGTCCTTGCGCATCGTCGCGATGGCGATCCTGGCGTAATCCTGGATGCCGTCGACGATGTCGTCGATCGCCTTCGTCGGCGCGCGATCCCTGCCCTTGACCTGCTGGTCGAGCAGCTTGTAGCTCTCCGGGTTCGCCCCGTCGTACGTTTTCAGCGCGGCGCGATAGCGGTCGTTCAGTTCGCGCAGGGCCGCCTGGGCTGTATCCACCTTGTCCGTCGCGGCGCCTTGCGCGGCCAGGGCCGCCTTCAGCTTGTCGAGGCCGCCCAGCGTCGCGGCTGCGCTCTTTTCGAAACCGTCCTGGTATTTCTTGAGGTCGGCCGGATCGCTGCCGCGGATCAGGATGTTCTTCCATTCCTGCACCTGGATCTTGAATTCGACCTGGGCGCCGCGCGCCGTATCCGCTGCCTCGGCCAGCGCTTCGACCTTGGCCAGTGCGTCCGTGGCACGCCGGTTGGCGGTACCGAGCGCATGCCATGCATTCATGCTGACGACCAGCATGGCAAGCTGAAAAAAGCCGCCCAGCAAGGCCAAGCGGATTGAAATCTTTACATTCACGAGTTTCATGATGGCGCTATCATTCACAGAGTTAGCGTGAATGATGGCCAAAAGAGAGGTAAAAACCAATCCCGGCGTTACAATCCGTGATTATTCGTATCCGTGCAGCAACATTACGTGAGCGTTTTGATATCGAGGCTGTACAAATTGCTGCCGGCGTCGCCCGGCACGAGGTGGACGAACCGCTCGAAGCGCATGCCCATCTTGCGCAGCAGGCCGTTGGAGGCGAGGTTGTTGGGCGACGTGATGGCCAGTACGCGCGACAGGCCCAGCGCGGGCGCGAGCGCCAGCACGGCCATGCCGGCCTCGTACGCATAGCCGCGGCCGCAGTAAGGCGCCAGGTAGGCGTAGCCGATGTCGACGCCGTCCAGCGTCTCGCGCTTGATCAGGCCGCACATGCCGATCGGCTCGCCGCTGTCCTTCAGCTCGACGACGTAGAGCGAGTGGCCGCGCATGTGCTGCATCGCGATCGGGCCGTCGAGCAGGGCCTGGACGGCGTCCTCGCGGGTACGGATGCCGCGGTCGCCGATGTGCTCCAGGAAGCCCGGATCGTTGACGAGCGCGAGATAGAAATCGGCGTCGTCGCGGTCGGCGGTGCGCAGGCGCAGGCGCGGGGTCGCGAGGATGTCCACCGCCATCAGTCTTCTTCCGGCAGCGGCCAGCGCGCGGGGTCTTCCAGCAGCTTGTACATCACGTACGCATCGACATAGCCGAGCCGGCGGTGGCGGTACGCCTTCGGCAGGGTGCCGACGATGGAAAAGCCGAGCCGCTTCCACAAGTGGATCGCGGGGTTGTTCGTGCTGACGACGAAGTTGAACTGCATGGCCAGGTAGCCCTTGCGCCGTGCCTCGCCGATGCTGTGCTCGCCGAGCAGGTGGCCCACGCCGACGCCTTGCGCATTCGGGCTGACCATGTACGACGCATTGGCGACGTGCGCCCCGCGTCCCACGTGGTTCGGCTGCAGCTTGTACATCCCGAGGATCCGCTCCTCGCCGCGCACCGCGACATACGTCGACGCCTCGGGCGCGAACCAGTAATCGTAGGTCTCTTCGCGGCTCGTGCCGGCGTCCTGGGCATAGGTTTCGCCCTCGGCCGCGTGCGCCTGGAAAATGGTCCACATAGCATTGAAATCAGTCTCGGTGGCTGGACGAATCTGGATATCTTTCACTGCGTGACCCGCTCGGATGGTATCGAAAGCGCAAGATTCTACCTTGGCTTTCGGGTTGCACGAATGCCGATCCGGTAACTGAACGTAGAAAATTTCCGTTGAATAGAAGTAGGAAAGACTTCGTGCCGCCGGTTACTGCCCGGCTCGCTTAGATCGTTCCAACCGGAAATCAACCGTCGCCGGGCGGCCCGGCAGATGCAGGGTCGCGCGCGCCGGCGGCGCCTCGCTGACGACCTGGCCCGCGCGCAGCACGAGCCGTCTTGCCGCACGCAGGCGGATCGCCTCGACGGGGTCGCCCGCGTCGAGCCAGACGAGGTCCGCGCGGCAGCCCGGCGCGATGCCATAGCCCGGCAAGCCGAGGATGCGGGCCGGCGTCGCCGTCACGGCCTGGAAGCATTGGCGCATCGCGGCCTGCCCCGTCATCTGCGCGACGTGCAGGCCCATGTGCGCGACTTCCAGCATGTCGCCGGAACCGAGGCCGTACCACGGGTCCATCACGCAATCGTGGCCGAACGCCACCGGCACGCCGGCCGCCAGCAGTTCCGGCACGCGCGTCATGCCGCGCCGTTTCGGGTACGTGTCGTGGCGGCCTTGCAAGGTGATGTTGATGAGGGGATTCGCGATCGCGGCCACGCCCGATTCCGCCATCAACGGCAGCAGCTTGCTCACGTAGTAATTGTCCATCGAGTGCATCGACGTGAGGTGCGAGCCGGCGACCTTGCCTTGCAAGCCCAGGCGCAAGGTCTCGGCCGCGAGCGTCTCGATATGGCGCGACAAGGGATCGTCGCTTTCGTCGCAATGCATGTCGACCATCAGGCCCTGCTCCGCCGCAAATTCGCACAGCAGCCGCACGGATTCCGCGCCGTCGGCCATCGTGCGCTCGAAATGCGGGATGCCGCCGACGACGTCCACGCCCATACGGATCGCGCGTTTCAGATTCGCGAACGCGGTCCTGCTGCGCAACAGGCCATCCTGCGGGAACGCGACGAGCTGCAGGTCGATGTACGGGGCCACGCGGCGCTTGACGTCGAGCAGCGCTTCCACGGCCAGCAGGCGGTCGTCGCACACGTCGACGTGGGTGCGGATCGCCAGCAGGCCCCGCGCCACGGCCCAGTCGCAGTAGCGCAATGCCCGTTCGACGAGCGCTTCCTGCGCCAGTTGCGGCTTCAGCTCGCCCCACAGCGCGATGCCTTCCAGCAAGGTGCCCGATTCGTTCACGCGCGGCAGGCCATAGCTGAGCGTGGCGTCCATGTGGAAATGGGCGTCGACGAACGGCGGCGTGACGAGGTCGCCACCGACGTCGATCTCGCGCGCGCCGCGCTGCGGCAAAGTGGGCTCGACGGCGGCGATGGTGCCGCCGGCGATGGCGATGTCGACCTTGCGGCCGTCAGCCAGGGTGGCGTTGCGGAGAACGAGATCCATGCAGGGGCTCCTGATGCGTTGGGACATCATCAGATTACCACGATGGTTATGTTGTCAATGATATATATCAAACCCAAATGCTGCACCGCAAGATTTCCTTATAAAAACAACATAGAATTCGCTTTTCATCCCGCATGAACCCCTTTACACTAGACTTATTGCAGTGCGTCATAAACCGTATGGTTACAACCTGAAAGACAAGGAACCCAGATGACTTCACTCTCCGAACAGTTGTCCGCCGTCCGCAAGTCCCAATGGGAAGCCCAGCTCGACGTGTTCCGGGCATTGAGCAAGCGCGCACTCGACAGCGCTGAACAGCTGATTGCGCTCAACATGAAGACCTCCCGCGCGTCGGTCGAACAAGCCACGGGAACCTTCAAGCAATTGCTCGAAATTACCAATCCACGCGACCTGATCGCCATCGGCTCGACGGCCCAGGGCCAGTGGCAGCAATTCTTCTCTTACGGCCGCGAGCTGCTGGGCATTGCCGCCGGCACGCACGAGCGCACGTGGAGCACGCAGCCTCCCCTGCAACTGGTGCCCGCCGCGACGGCGAACATCCCGACGTCCGTGGAGCAGCTCATGGAACAGGCCGCCATCGCGACGGCCGATGCCGCGACGGTGAGCGGCGAGATCGCCAGCGCCGCCGTCGACACCGGCTGCGCGATGGCCGAAGCGGCGCTGGACGCGGGGGCCCAGGCCATCAGCCGCACCGAAGAAGCGGCGCCGCCGCAGGCCGAAGCCCAGGCACCGGAACCGATCACGACCACCGTGACCGAAGCGGTGGCCGCGGAACCGGAAGCGCCGGCCGCCGATCCGGTCGAAACGGCCATCGCCGACGAGGTGCCGCCCGCCAAGGCCAAGCCGCTCGCGAAAGCGCTGAACAAGGCCGCGCCGAAGCCGGCCGCCGCCGAGCATCCGATCGCATCGACCCTGCCGCTGGAAGCGGGTCCGCACGTGGAACTGCCGATCGTCACGCCGACCGAAAGCACGCCGCCGCTGCGCGTCGTGACCCACGGCGGCAAGACCTCGCGCACGCCGCGCAAGAAGTAAGCGGTGCGCTGCAAGGGTGCGGCAAAAAGAGTACATTAGCGGGCCTTGACCCGCCGCCGGCGCCTGCGCGCCGGCATATGCATGCAAGCGGGCTTCGGCCCGCTTTTTTTTTTCGCTCACGAACAACAAGAACAGAGGATCTTCAATGGGTTTGGCAAAGCTGATCGGCGGCTTCGTGCGCCGGCACTGGCGTTCCTATGCGTCGTCGGCGGTGATGCTGTTCGGCGTGGCCCTGTGCACCGTGCTCGTGCCGCGCAAGGTCGGCGCGATGATCGACGGCCTCGCCGCGCACCGCCTCGGCGGACACGACCTGCTCATCCAGATCGCCCAACTGCTCGGCCTCGGCCTCGCGATCTACGGCCTGCGCGTGGCGTGGCGCCTGCGCCTGTACTCCGCGTCGTACCGGCTCGGCGTGGAACTGCGCACGAAACTGTACGACCGCCTGTCGGCGCAAGGCCCGGCCTTCTTCCAGCGCCAGCGCACGGGCGACCTGATGGCGCTCGGCACCAACGACATCGACGCCATCGAGCAGGCCGCCGGCGAAGCGATGCTGGCCGGCTTCGACGGCACGCTCACGCTCGTCATGGTGCTGGGCATCATGTTCCTCGGCGTCGACTGGCGCCTGACGACGATCGCCCTGCTGCCGTTCCCGCTGATGGCGCTGGCGTTCTGGCGCATCTCGAGCCACATCCACACAGCGTCCACGGATTCGCTGAAGCGCTTCTCGGCCCTGAACGACCACGTGCAGGAAACGCTGTCCGGCGTGCGCACCCTGCGCGCCCTCGGCCTGGAACAGCGCAGCGCCGACCAGTTCGCGCAACTGGCCGCGCGCGCCGCCGATGCGAGCCTCTCGGCACAGAAATGGGAAGCGGCCTACGAACCGGCCGTCGGCCTCACGCTCACCGCCGCGACGGGCCTCACGCTGGGCCTCGGCGGCTATCTCGTGTGGCAGGGCCAGATCACGATCGGCAGCCTGACGAGCTTCACGATGTACCTGGGCCAGCTGATCTGGCCGATGTTCGCCGCGGGCTGGGTGCTGTCGCTGATCGAGCGCGGCCGCGCGGCCCTCGCGCGCCTGCAGCCGCTGCTCGATGCGCCGCTGACCGTCGACGATCGCGGCACGCTGGACACGCTCGCGCGCGGCCCGCTCGTGCTGGAGCACGTCCGCTTTACTTATGGCGAAGACGCGCGCCCCGCGCTGGACGACGTCTCGCTGCGCCTGGAACCGGGCAAGACGCTGGGCCTCGTCGGCGCGACGGGCGCCGGTAAATCGACCCTGCTGCGCGTGCTGCTGCGCCAGGCCACGCCGCAGCATGGGCGCGTGACGTGGGGCGGCCATGCGCTGGACGAGTACAAGCTCCAGACCCTGCGCGCGCACATCAGCTGGGTGCCGCAGGAATCGTTCCTGTTCTCCGCGTCGATCGCGGAAAACATCGCCCTTGGCCACCCGGGCGCGTCGCGCGCGGAGATCGAGCAGGCCGCGAAAATGGCCGCGATCCACGACGACATCCTGCGCTTCCCGGATGGATACGACACACCGGTCGGCGAAAAGGGCATCACCCTGTCGGGCGGGCAGCGCCAGCGCGTGGCGATCGCGCGCGCGCTGCTGGCCGACAGCGAACTGCTGCTGCTCGACGACGCCCTGTCCGCCGTCGACACGGGCACGGAAACGAACATCCTCGAACATTTGGAAGATGTGCGGCGCGAACGCCCGGACCTGTCGGCCATCATCGCGAGCCACCGCCTGTCGGCCGTCGTGAAGGCAGACCTGATCGTCGTGCTGCGCGAAGGCCGCATCGTGGAGCGCGGCACGCACGACGAACTGCTCGCCCTGGACGGCTGGTATGCCAGCCAGTGGCGCTACCAGCAACTGGAGGCCAGCCTCGATGCCATCTGAAGACGTCAAAAAGAGTGTGACCGCGGCGCAGGCGCGCCAGGCAACGAGCCTGCTGCGCCGCGCCGCCCATCCGGACCGGGCCCACCTCGGCTGGGCCACGATGTGGCTGATCCTCGCGGCCGGCCTCGAAGTGCTGGGGCCCCTGCTGGGCAAGAAGCTGATCGACGACCACCTGCTGCCGCACCACCTGGACTGGACGCGCATGGCGTGGCTGCTGGCCGGCGTCGTCGTCACGGGAATGGCCGCGTCGTGGCTGCGCTTTCTGCAGCTGGTGCGCCTGTCCGGCATGGCGATGCGCGCCGTGCAGCGGCTGCGCGAATGGGTGTACGGCCACGTGCTGCGCCTGCCCATGGCGTTCTTCGACCGCGCCATCACGGGCCAGCTCGTGAGCCGCGTCACCAACGACACGGAGGCCGTGAAAACCCTGTACATCCAGGTGCTGTTCGTGATCCTCGATTCCAGCATCGTCCTCGTCGGCACGTCGATCGCGATGGCGTGGCTGGACTGGCGCCTGATGGTGATCGTGCTGGCGCTCGTGCCGGCCGTGCTGGGCATCGTGTGGCTGTACCAGCGGCTGTCCGCGCCGGCGGTCACGCGCGCGCGCGCGCTGCGCAGCGACATCAACGGCCAGATGGCGGAATCCATCGGCGGCATGAGCGTGCTGCAGGCGAACAATGCGCAGCACCGCTTCGGCCAGCGCTTCGCCCACACCAACGACCAGCACTACACGGCCCGCGTGGCCGAGCTGCGCGCCAACGCCTTCCTGCTGCGGCCCGCGCTCGACTTCCTCAACGTGATCCTGCTGGCCGTCGTCATCTTCAGCTTCGGCCAGCGCAGCATGAATGCCGTCGAAGTGGGCGTGCTGTACGCGTTCATCAGCTACATCGCACGCGTCGTCGAACCGCTCATCCAGATCACGATGCAGTTCTCCGGCCTGCAGCAGGCCGTCGTCGCGACGGCGCGCGTGGCCGCGCTGCTCGACGAAGCGGGTGCGGCCGAACACGCCGCCGGCCGCATCACGTCCGAACGCAAGCCCGTGTCCGCCGACGTGCCGGCCGTGCGCGTGCGCGACCTCTCCTTCGGCTACGTGGAAGGCCAGACCGTGCTGCACGACCTGTCGCTGGACATCCCGCAGGGCGCCTTCTTCGGCATCGTCGGCCACACGGGCAGCGGCAAGTCGACCCTGCTGTCGCTGCTGCTGCGCTACTACACGTTCGACCAGGGTACCATCACGCTGTTCGGCGAACCGCTGGCGACGATCGGCAACGAGCGCTTCCGCGCCGAAGTCGGCCTCGTGCCGCAGGATCCGTTCCTGCTGGCGGCGTCGGCGCGCGAGAACATCGACATGGGCCGCGGCCTGCCGCAAGAGGCCATCGAGGCGGCCGCGCGCGCCGCGCATGCGCACGAGTTCATCGCGCGGCTGGAACAAGGCTACGACACGCCGCTGGGCGAAGGCGGCTCGCGCCTGTCGTCCGGCCAGAAGCAGCTGATCGCGATCGCGCGCGCCCTCGCCGGCCGGCCGCGCATCCTGCTGCTGGACGAGGCCACGTCGCGCATCGACAGCCAGACGGAGCAGATCGTGCAGCAGGCGCTGGACGAGTTGCGCGGCCAGGTCACGATCATCGCCATCGCGCACCGGCTGTCGACCATCCGCGACGCCGACCGCATCGTCGTGCTGAACCACGGCCGCATCAGCGAATCCGGCAACCATGACGAGTTGATGCGCATCGAAGGCGGCCTGTACCAGCGGCTGTATTTACTGCAGCAACTGAGCGTCTGAGCCGGTTTTTTTCCTCTTTGATATGCTTATCTTCGAGGAAACTTTGTTGGTTAATCACTATTTTTGTGACAACGCGGCTTTTTCGATACGAAACCTGTGTCTTTTACGCATAATCGTTCTAATACTTGATCTTTCTCAATTGCAAGAGCCTATAATCGATATGCAGATGTCCTAAATTAAGGGACTACACTTCCCCGGGGAGGCATGTTGGCAGGTCTATACCGTGCAGCGCAGCACCGACGCAGCCGTGCGCTGCTGGCCCTGCTATTGCTCGTTTGCGGGGGCGCACTGGCCGCCGACGTACCGGAGGCGCCCGTGCGCGCCCGCTATGCCGAACTCGGGGAAATCATCCGCGTGACGCCCCAGCACGCCGTGCCGCTGCTGGCCGGCCTGGAAGCCCAGGCGCGCCGCACGCCCGCCGAACACGCCCGCCTCCTGACCCTGTCCTGCGACCTGAGCCACCGCCTCGGCAAGCACGAGGAAGCCGTCCAGCTGTGCGAACAGGCGCTGCAACTGGGCCGCGAGGCGCACGACGACAGCCTCGTCGCGCGCGCCCTGCTGTCCAAGGCCTATGCCGTGTTCGGCCTCAACGAGATGAGCCAGTCGCACCAGCTGGTGTGGGAAGCGGAGCGCCTCGCCGCCAATAGCCCGGACGTCGACCTGCGCATCCTGTCGCTGATCTCGTCGGGCGAATCGTTCGCCGAGGAAGGCAACTTCCCCGTCGCGCTGACCAAGATGCAGGGCGCCGTGACGCTCGCGCGCCAGACGGGCGACCGGCTGCAGATCGCCGTCGCGCTCAAGTCGCTGGCCTACCTGTACAACCAGATGCGCGAATTCGACAAGGGATTCGAGGCGATCGGCGAAGCGGAACAGCTGGCGGAGGCCATCGATTCGCCGGGCCGCCTGGCCATCTTCAAGACGACCGAATACATCCTGGCCGCCAACAGCGGCGACATGGAGCGGGGCACGAAAGCCCTGCTGTCGGCGCTCGCGCTGGAGCGCCGCATCGGCGCCGACGCGATGATCGCCAACACCCTCGTCAACCTGGCCGACTCGTACCTGAAGCAGCAGGACTGGCGCCGCGCGCTCACGTACGCCCAGCAGGCGCTGGAGCAGGCGCAGAAGCTGCACGACGACGCCCTCGCCGCCACGGCCCGCGTCAACGTGGGCCAGGCCTATCTCGGCATGGGCCGCCTGGCCGAGGGCAAGAAGCACATCGAACAGGGCATGGACTGGTACCAGCGCTCCGGCAACAAGCCCGACCAGCAGGGCGTCCTGGTCGAATACGGCGACGCGCTGGAACGCGCCGGCGACCTGGCGGGCGCGCTGGCCGCGTACCACCGCGAGCGCGCGCTGTCGAACGAATTGTTCGAGACGCGCCGCCAGAAGGCGATGATGGAGCTGCAGGAAAAATACGAGGCCGACAAGCGCCAGCGCCAGATCGAGCTGCTGCGCCAGGAAAACCAGGTCAAGTCGACCGAGATCGACAACCGCCGCCTGCAGCAGCGCATCTGGTGGCTGCTGGCGCTCGTGTTCGCGCTCGCGTCGGTCATCGTCGGCATCCTGTACCGCAAGGTGCGGCACGCCAACGCCCAGCTCGAGGTCAAGAACCAGGAACTCAAGCAGCAGAGCGCGCGCGACCCGCTGACGGCCCTGTACAACCGCCGCCACTTCCAGGAATTCATGCGCTCGCACCAGGAGATCGAGCGCAGGGGTGCGGGCACGAGCGGCGAGGACATGGTGAGCGCCATGTACCTGCTCGACGTCGACCACTTCAAGCACATCAACGACACGTACGGCCACGGCGCCGGCGACGCCGTGCTGCGCGAGATCGCGGAGGCGCTGCGCGAGATCCTGCGCGAGACCGACATGATCGTGCGCTGGGGCGGCGAGGAATTCCTCGCCTTCCTGCCGGCCGTGCCGAGGAACAGCCTCGACGAGGTGGCGCGCCGCCTGCTGGCCGGCATCCCGGCGCGCACGATCGACTACCAGGGCACGCGGCTGTCGGTGAACGTGTCGATCGGCTTCGCGCCCTTCCCGCTCGTGCCGGGCATGACGCTCTCGTGGGAACGCGCGATCAACCTCGTCGACATGGCGCTGTACCTGGCCAAGGGCCACGGCCGCAACCGCGCGTACGGCGTGCGCGGCGTGTCCGGCCTCGATCCGGCGGCGCTGGACGAGGTCGAGCACGACATCGAGAAGGCGTGGCACGCGGGGCTCGTCGATTTGTCGATCGTGACGGCGCATGTGCCGGAATTGCGGATGGCGTCCTGAGAGTCACCGTCGTTCCCGCGAAGGCGGGAACCCAAGTTATTTAGCGTTGACGCAACGTACTTGGGTCCCCGCCTTCGCAGGAAGTCGTTTCCGGCAATGCCGGGAACGACGAGTTAGCGGCTATTTCGCCGCCTGCTGCATCTTCTCCCCGGCCTCTTCCACCTTCTGGCCCACCCGCTCGGTCGCTTCCTGCGCGCCTTCGCGCGCCTCGCGCACGGCCTTGTCGGCCTTGTCGACCTGGGCCTGGACCTTGTCCTCGACCTTCTCGTTGATCCGGTCGATCTTGTCGTTCACGTGGTCGAGCTTTTCCTGCACCCGGGCGCCGGCCTCCTCGACCTTCGCCTGCGCGCGGGCGCCCGCGTCGTCGATGGCCTTGCCGGCCTGCTGGGCGGGGCCGACCCCGTCGGTGCCGCGGTTGCACGCCGCCAGGAGACAGCCCGCCAGCAGCGCGCCGATGATGGATATGCGGTTCATCGCTTGCCCTCCTTTGTTGCCGAATATACACCTGCTCCATGCGCCGCGGCGGACGCTTCGAATGGCGACGACATCCTCCAGTCCTCGCGCATGAGTTCCACGTAGCGCCTTGCCCCGAGGCCCAGCGCCCGTTCGCGCGACCACACGACGTCGACCCACAGGCGCAGCGCATTGCTGATGTTGTCGAAGCCGATCTCCACGAGGTTCCCGGCCGCCACGAGTGGCTGCACGAGCGCGCGCGGCAGATAGGCCCAGCCGAGGCCCGCCTGCACGAGATTCAGCGTGGCCAGATGGCTGTCGACGCGCCACACGTCGCGCGCGTGCACGAAGCGCGGATCGCGCGCTGGGCTGCTGCGGCCCGCCACGACGATCTGGCGCGCATCGATCAGGTCTTCGAGCCGCGGCGCGCCGCCGGCCAGCAGCGGATGGCCGGGCGCCGCCACCGCGACGAGCAGTTCGCTGCCGACTTCCTGGAACGCCTCGCGGTCGTCCAGCCGTTCGCGCTCGAACACGAGGGCCAGATGGACGCTCCCGTCGTGCAGCAGGCGCAGGGCGTCGGCCTGCGGCGCCGACAGCACCTCCACCTCGAGCGACGGGAACTCGCGCGCCAGCACGGCCAGTGGCGCGCTCCAGCGGCCCGCGATCAGCTCCGGCACGACGGCCAGCGTCAGCCGCCGTTCCAGCCCGCCGTGCAGCGCGAGCGCGTCCGCCTGCAGCCGCCGCATTTCGCTGGCCACGTGGCGGGCGCGCGGTTCCAGCGCCCGGGCGGCGTCCGTCGGCCGCGGGTCGCGTCCGGAACGGTCGAACAGGGTCAAGTCCAGCTCCGCCTCGAGCTGGGCGATGGCCATGCTGACGGCCGACGGCACCCGTCCCAGCGCACGGGCGGCTGCCGAAAAGGAGCCATGGTCGAGCACGGCCAGGAAGATGCGCAGGCTGTCGCTGGAGAACGCCATATCCTGTCAATAAAGTTGATAGATGCCGACTTTATACATCAAGTTCATCGACATATCCTCGTTCCATCGTGTTTTGAGGAAGCAGAACCATGCAGGGTATTCAACGCAAGATCGTCTACGTCGCACTGTACGAAGCCATCGCCATCGCGTGCACGACGGCCGGACTGGCCGGCCTGGCGGACCATGACGCGGGCGCCGCCGGCATCGCTGCCGTCCTCGCGTCGGCGACGGCCGTCGCCTGGAATCTCGTCTACAACACGCTGTTCGAAGCGTGGGAAGCGCGCCAGGCCAGGCGCGGACGGAGCCTGCTGCGCCGTGTCGTCCACGCCATCGGCTTCGAGGGCGGCCTCGTGCTCGCCATCGTCCCGATGTTCGCGTGGGCATTGGACACGTCGCTCGTCGACGCCTTCCTGCTCGACATCGGCCTCGTCATATTCTTCGTCCTCTACAGCTTCGCGTTCAACTGGGCGTTCGATCTCGTGTTCGGGCTGCCGAAGGCGGCGGCCTGAATCCGGCTCGCCCCATCCGTCTCCCGGCTCGCCACATTCCGCTCGCCCGCGGGCGCCCGCCGGCGTAGCCTGACCGGCATTCGATCCAGTGGGAGACACGATGAAACGACGATTCCTTCTCAAGACCGCGGCGACGCTACCGTTCGCGCTCGCAGGCGTATCGATCGCCGCACCGCTGCGCCGGCGCGTGCGACCGGGCGATCCGCTCTGGCCGTCCGCCGCCGCGTGGGACGACCTGAAACGCGATGTGGGCGGCCGGCTCGTCAAGCTCGACGCGCCGTTCGCCGGCTGCGCCGCGGGTGCGGATACGCCGGCCTGCGCGACTGCCCTGGCGCGCCTGAAAAACGGTTTCGAGATGGGCGACCAACCGAACTTCACGCATACGAGCGGCTGGCTGGACGCGTGGTCGTCGCAGCCCAGCGCGTACGCGGTCGCGGCGCGCACGACGGCGGATGTCGTCGCCGCCGTGGATTTCGCGCGCACCCACGACCTGCGCCTCGTCGTCAAGGGCGGCGGCCACAGTTACCAGGGCACGTCCGACGCGCCGGATTCGCTGCTGGTCTGGACCCGGCACATGAACGACGTACGCGTGGAACCCGCCTTCGTCGCGAAGAACTGCGGAGGCACGCCACAGCCGGCCGTCACGGTGGGCGCGGGCGCCATGTGGATCGACGCCTACGACGCCGTGACGACGCGCGCCGGCCGCTACGTGCAAGGCGGCGGCTGCACGACCGTCGGCGTGGCCGGACTGGTGCAGAGCGGCGGCTTCGGCAGCTTTTCCAAGCGCTACGGCACGGCGGCGGCGGGCCTGCTGGAGGCGGAAGTGGTGACCGCCGACGGCCAGGTCCGCATCGCCAACGCCTGCACGAACGCGGACCTGTTCTGGGCGCTGAAGGGCGGCGGTGGCGGCAGCGTGGGCATCGTCACGCGCCTCACGCTGCGCACGCGCGAACTGCCGGCCACGTTCGGCGCCGTGTTCTGCAAGGTGCGCGCGGCCGACGATGCCGCGTTCCGCGCGCTGCTCGGCAAGCTGGTCGCGTTCTATGCGAAGGACCTGTTCAATCCGCACTGGGGCGAGCAGATCGCCATCCACGGCGACAACACCATCGACGTCTCGATGGTGTTCCAGGACCTCGACGAAGCCGCTGCCTCCCGCACGTGGGCGCCGCTGCTGCAGTGGCTGCGCAGCCAGCCCGGCTACACGTGCGAGAAGCCGTTCCAGGTGCTGTCCCTGCCGGCACGGCACATGTGGGACGCCGCGTTCTTCCGCGAACATGCGCCCGGCTTCATGGTCGCCGATCCGCGTCCCGGCGCGCCCGCGCACCACGTGATCTGGAAAGGCGACACGGACCAGGAAGGCTGGTTCATCCACGGCTACAAGTCCGCGTGGCTGCCGGCCGGGCTGCTCGATCCGCAGCGCCAGGCCAGTCTCGCCGATGCGTTGTTCCGGGCCAGCCGGCACTGGAGCGTGGGCCTGCACTTCAACAAGGGGCTGGCCGGCGCGCCGCAAGCGGACATCGACGCGGCGCGCGACACCGCGACCAATCCCGCCGTGCTCGACGCCTTCGCGCTGGCGATCATCGCGGGCGGCGACAGACCGCGCTTCCCCGGCATGCCGGGCGGCGCCATCGACGCAAGCCGCTGCCGCACCCGCGCGCAGGCGATCGGCCGGGCGATGGATGCGCTGCTGGCGGTGGCGCCGCGGGCCGGCGCATACGTCTCCGAAAGCGATTACTTCCAGGCCGACTGGCAGGATGCCTTCTGGGGGGCCAACTATCCGCGGCTCGCGCAGGTCAAGCGCAAGTACGATCCGGACGGGCTGTTCTTCGTGCGCCACGGCGTGGGCAGCGAAGCGTGGAGCGAGGACGGCTTCACGCGCCTGGCGGGATAGCCAGCGGATGCTCGGCGCGCGCGGCATCGATGCGCGCCTTGAGCGCGCGCGTGTTGTCGTCCTCGCCCCAGCGCTTCGTGAACGCCTGCAGGCGCGTGCGCGCCCGCTCGACGCTGCCGGACGCCAGCGCGGATTCGATCGGGCCGCGCGCCTCCGCCCACGCGCTCGCGCGCTGGCGCTTGCGCGTGCATGCGCTGGACGCCTCGTTCAGTCCGCGCTGCAGCCGCTCCAGTTGCTGCGGCGTCGCGCGGCTACTGCGCAGCGCGATCAACTCGTCCTGCGCCTGCTTGCCCTGGCAGGCCTGGGCAAGCGCGATGGCGGCGTCGATGCGCTTGTCGATCTTCTTCGCCGACGGCTTGGCCCACAGCCACACGCCCCACAGCACGGCCAGCGCGACGACCCACCAGCGCAGGCGGATCGGCTGGCGGCCCGCCGGCTTGGGTGCGGGCGGCGGCGTCGGGTGCGGCGACCACGGGATGCCGCGGCCCCGCTCCGGCGGCGGCGCGGCGTTGGCCTCGACCGGGCGGCCGCTGCGGCCGAAGGCTGTCGCGGAAGGTGTCGGCCTGGGCGGCGGCGCAGGTGCCTCCTGCACGGTGTCCGGCGCATCCGACCAGCCCGACAACGCGGCCACGGCCTCCGCCCCGGCCGTCGCGGCGGCCGCAGTTGCAACAGCATCGGCGGCATCGCGGCGTGCGCGTCCATCCTCCTGCGGTGGCGGTTGCGCGCCCGCCTGCTGGGCCGTCCCACAATACGGACAGTAATTCACGCGGCGCGGCATGCCCCGCGCGCAGGCGGCGTTGATGCAGCGGTAGATCGCTTCGTCCTGCACGGTGCGTCCTTATTCCGGGTCCGGGATGCCGTCGTCGTCCGGATCGGGAATCGCGGCGCCTGCTGCCGCCATCACTTCCGGGATGTCGCCGACCGTCTTCCACTTGTCCGCGCGCGGATTCCACTGCATGTTCCAGATGCGCGTACTCGTATCGATCTCACCGCGTGTCAGCTGCTGCACGACTTCCTCCAGCGCGAACGGGCCGCGCTGCGTGCCGCCGACGAACAGCTTGTAGCGCGCGGGGATCGGTGTCACGCCGACGACGTAGGCGGCCGCTCCGAGGCTCGGGGCCGGCACCGCATCCGGCGCGCCCGGCGTCGGTGCGACGACGGTCGGCGCGGCCGGCGCGTACTGCGCCGACGGCATCACAGGCGTCGCGGCCCGGCGTTCCAGCGCCTGCGCGGCACGTGCGTCGGCGGACAGGAACTCGGGCCGGATCACGCGCTTGTCGGTGGGCCGCTCGACTTCCCACGCGTACGCGTCGGAGGCGGAATCGGGCACGGGTTCCGTCCACGTGTCCAGCTGCGCGAGCGCCGCTTCCACCTGTGCCGGCGACAGCTGCGGGTCGATGGAGACGGCGCGCCGCATCCACTGGTCGTACAAACGCCGCGCCGTGATGTAGGGCAGCGAAGGCGACGGCAGCTGGGCGCCCGTCTCGTCCACTTCCAGCTTCGGCTCGTACACGCGCAACTGATAATGGCGCATCAGCGCGGCCAGCAGCGCGAGCTGGTGCGGGCCCATCGCGGCCAGGCGCTGGCGCGTCGCCGCGATCACCTGCTCGCGGTAGTAAGGCGGCAGGCCGTTGGAGCGGATCGCGTACTCGTTGCCGATCTGGAGCCATTCGCCCGATCCCTGCTCGACCTCGAACAGGTATTGCCCGCGCGGCTGGAACGCGGCCTCGCGGTCGCCCGCGTCCTGCTTGCGGCGCAGGACACCCAGCGCGATCGCCGCGAGGAAGAATTCGTAATCGTCGGCCAGGCGATTCAACTCGTCCATCGACGGCGAGATCGGATGGCGGAAGCGCGTCGAATCGAAGTGCAGGTGCGTGGGGATCTTCGGGTTCTCGATCTGGTAGCTGGCGCGCCACGTCGGCAGGCCGCGCAGCACCGTCATCGGGTAGCCGGACAGCTCGATGTAGCACACGGCCCGTCCCGGCACGCCCGTGTTCACGACGGACACGAGATCGCCGTGGAAGAAGCCGGTGGGCACGGCGGCGCGGATCTCCGGCTCCAGCTTGCGCCACGCGGCCGGATCGCCCACGCCGATGAAGCACTTGAACTGGTCGGCGCTGGGCGTGAACTCGGCCGAGAAGCGCGCGTTAATCCACGGCATGGCGCTCTTGATCCACTCCGAGAAGATGCGATGCCGCTCCTGCGGCGACATCGCGCCGAGGCGTTCGACAAGCGGATCGGGCAGCTCGGCCACGGCCTGCTCGCCCGACAGCTGCAGCTGCGCGCGCCGGAACAGTTTTAGCAGCAGGTCGGAGCGCAGCCGCTCGTCGCCCAGTTGCGGGAACAGGCGCGCGGAACCGCCGAATTCCAGCAGCACCTCTTCGCTCCACGCGCTCACGTCGCCCGTCAGCCGGACCGGTTCCGGCAGCACGTCGCTCGCCAGCTTGATGTACGTGGCGTGTTCCTGGCGCGCGTCGGCCCGCAATTGCCCGATGCGCTGGTCGACGGCGGCCAGCATCGCGCCCACGTTGCGCCGTCCTTCCTGGAATTCGCCGGCCACGCCGCTCCAGCGCACCTGGCCGTGTTCGTCCGGCGCCTGCGGCTCGCCCAGCCAACCGGACAAACTCTGCATCACCTCGATGGATTGTCCCGCCGCGACCGCGAGCAGGTGGAAACGCAGGTAGTCCGCGATGTCGCGCTTCAGGTGGTTCATGATCTCGCGCGCCTGCGCATCCTTGCCGAACAGCCGGCCCGCGGCCTGCGTGAGGTTGTTCAGCGATTCCTCGACCTGGCGCGTGCGCAGCGCGTCGCGCACGTCGCGGTAGCGCTTGCCGTTGCGCTGGACGTTGGCCAGGTCGCGCTGCGCCAGCCGCGCCTTCACCTGCTCCAGCAGCGACAGCACGAATTCCAGGCCGCCCTGCTTGCGGTCGTCCAGCAGCATGTACAGCCGGCCGCGCACGTTCAGGCGCAGTTGCGCGAGCAGTTCGCCCGTGTGGCGCTTGATGCGGTCCTCGCTCGTCTCGGCCGTGGCGCCGGCCTCGCGGATGGCGTCGCGCTCCAGGTTCGGCAGCAGCTCGACGACCTTTTCGCGCCACAGCTTCAAGTCGTACGACGCCATGATGCGGTCCATCTCCAGCTGCACCTTGCTCTCGACACGCTCCAGCAGCGAGCGCTGGTCCTTGTCCAGCAGGAGCATGTCCGTCAGCGCATATTCCGGGAAAGGCGTGACGTCGACGGTGCCCTTCTTAAAATCGGGGAATTCCGTGAACGGGTGCTCGGCCATGCCCATCTGCTCGCGCATGAACGCATCCCGTTCCTGGTCCGTGGCGCGCCGCGCGGCCGTGCCGTCGCTCGCGACGAGGCCGAAGAACGCCTTCACCATCAACGCCGCCAGTTCGTACGCGCGGATGTCTTCGCGCAGGCTTTGCTGCGTGTCGAGCACGGCCTGGCCGAACGCGGAATAGACCTTCGAATACGACAGGCGCATGTCGCCGAAGCGCTGCTCCGGCACGCGCGGGTTGTACGGCCCGAGCTTGTGCTGCTGCTGGTTGACGGCGACGGAGCGCTTGCGGTTGGCGAAATCGGCCGACGCGAAATCCTCGAACAGCGTATCGGCCACCATCTGGTACACGTCCTTCACGTCCTGCGTGGCCTTGTTCGCGAGGTTCGCGGTGTCGACGAAATAGACGTCGTCGAACGGCGTGCCGCGGCCGACGATGCTGTCCGGCTCCATCCACTGCACGCGCGCGTTCATGTCGCGCATGCTCGTCTCCAGCTCCATCAGCGTGGCGTACGCATTCGCCTCCGTGCGTTCCTTGTTCGCCTTGGCGTAGCCGGACGGCAGGAACATCACGAGGTCGACCTGGCTGTCCGACACTTCCTGGCGCGCGACGGCCTTGGCGATCCAGCCCAGGTCGATGGCGCTGCCCGCGCCCGTGCCGCCGGCGTTCGACGCGATGACGACGATGCGGAATTTCGACGTGTCGACCTGCAGGCCGAGGCGCTGGTAATTCTCCTTGCGTTCGATGCCCGCGTTACTGCTCAGGAAATTCAGCGCGCCCTTGATGCGGCCGCGCAGCTTGGGATACTTGTCGAACAGGTACAGCCGCGCCAGCGCGCGGATCTGGCCCGCGCCTTTGGACGGGTCGATGCCCAGCGAGCGCAGTTTCTTCGGACGCAGCGGCATCCAGTTTTCGATCAACGGAAAGCGCGCGAGGCTGTCGTCCGACTCGTGGTACTGCGGCAGGTCGAGCGGTTCGACGAGGCGTTCTTCGTCGGACAGTTTCACCAGCTCGAACCACGGGTCCGTACGTTGCGACTTGCCCTCGTCGATGACGGCGTTCGCATCGAGGTCGAAGTGGAGGAAGCGCGCGACGGGAAAGTCGGCGATGGATTCGACGCGGGTCGGATGCCGGCGGTTCCACACGGCCGCGAGGATGCGGCGGCGGATGCGCATCATGACTTCCATGCCGGTGCCGCCCGCGCCGATGAACAGCGTCGGGCGCAGGTCGACTTTGAGCTCTGCGCGGCCGGCGTAGGCTTTATTGCCGAGCGATGCGGGATCGGGAAAATCTGCCATGGTGTTCTCTGTGAAAGGTCAGCGGCGGCCGACGAAGAAGGCCGCGACCAGCGTGACGACGCCGACGACGACCAGCGGTCCGGTGATCGCCGGGGTCAGGTATTTGCTCGCGTTGACGATCGCCAGCACGACGGCGGCGGACAAAAAGCCCATGCCGACGAACAGCAGCCAGCCCGCGCTGCCCGCCGCCGACGGCGCGACGCGCTTGACGACGAGGTGGTGCACGTAGGCGTTGCGCACGAAGAAGTAAATCACCAGCAGCACGACGAACGCGACGGCGCCGATCGCCATGTCGCGCCCGGCCGTGTCGCGCAGCGGCGCCGCGCTCGTGTTGGTGGCGCCGCCGGGTGCGATCTCGACGGGCTGCGTGGCCGTGTCGGGCGTCGTCTTCGGCAGGCTGTCCTGCGGCGTGGTCGGCGCCTGGCCGGGCAATTTGAAGCCGGGGTCGGTACTGGCGGTGTCGGGGGCGGGCTTGGTCTGGTCGTTCTGCATGGTGGGTTCCCGTGGGTTCATCGGCCGAGCCGCACCTGCGCGCCTTCGCGCAGGTCCAGCAACTGGTGGCCGAACAAGGTCGTCTTCAGGCGGGCCACTTCATTGCCCGCCTTGTCGTAGATCGGTTGCGTGGCGCCCGCCCGCGTGTGCACGGTGCGCAGCTCGTCTTCCACCACGAGCTGCACCCGGCGCGGCCGGCCGTACGCAAATGCGGCGCCCGCGCCGGCCGCCAGCAATGCGAGGCCGCCGCCCAGGAGCAGCACGAGCGGACCCGAGCCGTAGTGCACGTGCACCTCGACGGGCAGCACGGCCGTCGAGGCCTGGATATCCGCCGGCGGCGTGAAGATGTCCGGCAGCGGGTCGCCGGGGAACAGCGCCGCCATGCGCTCGCGGAACGCCTGCGACAGTTCCAGCCGCTGGCCCTGCAAATGCAGTTCGATGCGCCCCGGCAGCACGTACGCGGAACCGGCCGACTTCAGCGCCGCCATCGACCACTTGCCTGGCAGTTGCGCGACCGGCAGCTGCACGGTCGATTCGAGCGGTTCCGCGCGGCCCGGCGCCAGCCGCGTGACGGTATTCGTCTTCAACGCGATCGGGCGATTCTCGCCGCCGAGCATCGAGCGCGCCGAGATCGTCGCGCCCGCGATCGTGTACGGATACATCGTGTTCTGCAGCTGCCACTGGATCGTCGCGCTGGGCGTGCGCGCGTCGGGCGCGACGTCCGCGCGCAGGCGCCCCGCCGCATCCATCGAGAACTCGACGCCGGGCGCGTTCTCGACCTTGCGCGGCACGAGCCGCACCGTGTCGCGGTCGAGCGGTTTCAGGCGCGCGGGCGGTTCCGTGATCACGCGCTGCACGCGCCCGGCGGCAAGCATCGCGTCGAGGGCGCTCCCTCCCTCCTGGCCGACGGCGAACACGTACACCATCAGGCCATTGGCGCGGTAGTGCTGGCCCTGGACCGGCATCCGCAGCGGAAAGGCGAGCGCCTTCGTGATGGCGGGGCCCTTGTGGATCAGCGCATAGAATTCGCGGTTGCGCTGGGCCGTTGCCTGGTCGTTGTTCGGGCTGTTGCGGTTGTTCGTCACGAGCCAGACGAGGCCCGCCTTGCCGCCCAATACCTTGTTCACGGTCGTCTCGACGGCCTCGCCCAGGTCCGTGTCGGCCAGCGCCGTGCCGCCGGGTTTGCGGGCCGTCTGCAGTCCCGCCAGCGCGGCCTGCACGTGCGCGGGGGTGTCCTTCGTCACCTGCTCGGACAGCAGCGCGCGCGGCGACGGCGCGCCGGGCAGCGACTGGTTGAACGCGGCCAGCACGAGTGCGTCGCCCGGCTGCGCGACATTGCCGGCCAGCGCCGCCACCAGCGGCTTGAAGGGCGATTGCGGGTCCGCGTAGAACGGCTCCATCCAGCCGGAGTTCTGCACGAGCACGACCTGCGGCACGGCCCAGGCGGACGCCATGCCGAACAAGGCGAGGAGCCAGACAAAGACGTGGGCGGCCCTCACGTCGGCGCTTCCAGGTTCCAGCCGCGGATCCGGTTCCAGTCTGGGTGGTGCAGCCACAGGCGATTGGCGTAGACGAAGGGCACGCACTCGAGCGGCCGCGCGAGGCGCGCCACTTCGTCCAGGATCACGTTGCGCCGGCCGATCCACTCCACCGTGGTGCGGGCGATCACGCGGTTGGCCAGCGCCTCTTCGGCGCGGCCGGTGTATTTGTGGAAGCGCAGCACGAGCCCGCTGGGCTGGCTGCGGTTATTGTTGAAGCTGCGCAGCAGCGGCAGGACGAGGGAATCGTCCTCGTGCTGGTCCTCGACGTGCTCGCCGGACCACGGTTCGTCGACGACGGGATGGCCGCGCCGGAACAGCAGGTTGGCGAAGCCGAGGCGCGCGCCGTCGATGAACTCGCGCTGCGGACGCTCCGTCCCCAGCTCGAGGAACGAATACGACTGGCCGTCGTGCCCGATCAGCCACATGCGGCCGTCGCGGCTCAGTGTCGGGCCGCCGAGGTCGAGGCTGGGCAGCCACGTGTCCGGCCACGCGAGCCAGCGCGGGGCTTCGCCGGGACGCCACACGAGCTGGCCCTCGCCGTGCAGCCAGAACAGCTGGCCGTCGTAGCCGATGGGCCGTGTCCAGCCGGACAGCGGCAGCGCGCCGCAATCGAATTGCGGACCCGGAGACAGGTCGGCACCCAGCCCGCACAGGCCCAGCGTGCCGCCCGGATTGCGCACGAGGACGCCCAGCTGGCGCCGCATCAGGCCCGGCGCCGCGACGACCGGCGCGGCCAGCACGGCCTCCGTGCGGCACGTCTCGCTGACCGGGTTGATGGCGAGGCGGTACAGGCCCCGCGCGGTCGGCACGAGCGCCACGTCGCCGCGGCGCGCCGGTACCTGCAGATGCGACGCCGGCAGCCAGCCGTAGTCGGATGCGCCGAACGCGAGGTCGGCCGCGCCCTCTTCCGGCAGCAGCACGTGCCAGACTTCCGCCAGCGGATCCCAGTACTGCAGCACGCCCCGTCCCGGCGCCAGCGCGAGCAGGCGCTGTTCGGGAAAGCCGTAGGTGCTTGCTGCGAACACGCAATGGGCGTTCGGCGGCGGCGGCATGGCGGCGTCGAAGCGGCCGACTTCCGGGGCGGGCGGCCGCTCTTCGAGGCTGTCGCCCAGCGCCAGCGACGTCACGGGCAGGCCATGGGGCACGTGCCGGGGCAGCAGCGCATCTGCATAGGGACCCCACCAGTCGGGATGGCGTTCGGGCATGGCGCCGAGGCGTTCGAGCGGCCGGCCGCAGGTGGGGCAGTACGCGAACCCCTCGGGATAGATGGCGGCGTGGTCGCAGGATTGCGGCAGCGAGGCGCCGAGCAGGTGCGCGCAATCGGCCAGGCGGCCGCGCGCGGCGGCCTGCCAGTCGACCCGGCCCAGCCCGTCGCTGGACGCCAGCTCGAACTGCCCGCTACGCTCGTCCTCCAGCCAGATGCTGGCCGGCGTTTCCCATCGGTATGCCATGCGCTCCCACCGTTGAAATCAAAAATCGCACGGTCCGCTCAACGTCGGGACCGTTATCGTTTTGAAATCATAGCGCCGGGATCAAGCCGACGGCGCCCTGTTCACGGAGTAGCGCCTGGCTGTGCTTCAGGGATCAAATAGCAGCGCGGGAAGTGGAACTTTCGGCAGCATCGAGTGCCGCGCGGTTCACGTGGCGGATCTTCCAGGTGCCGTTGTCCAGCACCATCGTCAGCACCACTTCATGCTTCGCGTCGCCGTCGCCATCGAGCGTGACGAGGACGTCGGCACTGCGCGCCTGCCGCCGCAGGGTGACGGCCTGCACGCGCCCGCGCAGCCAGGCGCCGTGGATGCGGGACGATTGCAGGAAGTAGTCGCCCGCCTGCGGGTTTTTCTCCTGCAGCCGTTTCAGCAACTGGTCGACGAGGGGCTTCGCGACGTATGCATTCAGGCGGTCGTAGCGGTCGCTCAGGGGATCCTGGTCGGCGTCCAGCGTCTGCAGGTACCAGCCATAGAATTCCGCCGCCACGGTTTCCGGTGCGCGCAATGCCGACGCGCGCGCGGCGAGACAGACCAACAGCAGGCCGGCCAGAATGAATTTTAGAAAATTTCCTTTATGAATCAACATGATGGGCTCCTGACAGCCAGACTGTGCAGCAATCCGGCCGGGCAGGCCGTGACCTGCCGCAAGGGTATAATGCCGGGTTGTCTTCCCCTTCACGCACGCCATGACGCTCACCGACGCCCTGCCCGCCGCCGCCATCGACTCCGCCACCGCGCACCTGCGCGACGTGCTCGCGATCGCGCTCGAACACACGTCCGAGCGGCGCGCGCTGGTCGTCTTCGACACCCGCACGGCCCTGGCCCGCGCCCTCGTCGACGCGTACCGCGCGAACCTGGCGGAAGCCACCTTCATCGACTTCGATACCGTGGCCCCGGACGACGTGCTCGCGACGTTCCGCACGCTGGCGCCGCAGGATCTCGTCGTGCTCGTGCAGTCGACGAACTTCCGCCTGGACGGCTTCCGCCTGCGCGTGGAATTGTTCAAGCTGGGCCTGAAGGTCATCGAGCACGTGCACCTGTCGCGCATGCCGGGCGCGCAGGGCGAGCACTACATCGAGGCGCTGGCCTACGACCCCGCCTACTTCCGCGGCGTGGGCCATGCGCTGAAGGCCCGCATCGACCGCGCCCGCCGCGCCGAGGTGCATGGCGGCGGCGACGTCCTCACGTTCGCCTCGCCATTCGAATCCGCCAAGCTGAACGTGGGCGACTACAGCGCGATGAACAATGTCGGCGGCCAGTTCCCGATCGGCGAAGTGTTCACGGAAGCGCAGGACCTGGAAGCCGTCAGCGGGCGCACGCAGGTGCACGTGTTCGGCGATACGTCTTACCTCGTCAACCGGCCCGCGTCGCCCATCACGCTGATCATCGAACGCGGCCGCGTCGTCGGCACGGAGAACGTCACGCCGGCGTTCCAGGAAGTCCTCGACATCATCCGCCGCGACGAAGGCGAAGTGTGGGTGCGCGAACTGGGCTTCGGCATGAACCGCGCCTTCACGCGCGAGCGCCGCGTGGACGACATCGGCACGTACGAGCGCATGTGCGGCATCCATCTGTCGCTGGGCGCCAAGCACGGCGTGTATGCGAAACCGGGGTTCAAGCGCAAGGATGCGCGTTACCACATCGACGTGTTCGTCGTGACGGACGCCGTCTGGCTGGACGACGAGCGCGTGTATGCGGACGGGGCGTGGATCGTGACTGCCTGATTCTCTCCCCGTATTCGAAATCTTCACGCTCGACGTGACATGAAGGTTACTGACAAGTGGCCGTCACGGTCCATGTACTCTTGCTCGGATCGCGGTTTTTGACTTCCCGAACCTGCACGTCACATACACGCACCTTCGGAGCGATCTTGACCCACCATTCGCTTGTGCTCCACGCCATCCGTTGATTCCACTCGTGCCCGTCGTGGAATCTACCTTTGACGCGCTTTGTGCTGCCGTAGCCGCATATCAACCATGCTTGCTCGTCGCCTTCAAAGCCGTAGCGCAGGTTATACCCTTCCTCAGCAGCTTCTGAATAGTCACCTGCAAACAATCCGTTGCCGCGTAGCTCGCCCCATGCCATCGTCGCGTTGGTTAGAGGGGCAACAGGTTGGTCTTTGTCAGGATAGATTTGAGGGCACTTATAAACGAACTGCGCATTGGCCGCAGCGCAGGACAGTACCAGAGCAGGGAATAGCAGGCCTCTCATGGAACCATCACCACAAAAAATGCGCTACCGTTATCGCAGTCTGCAAAACCATATCGTTTTGCGTGTTCATCGGAGTAGCAGTTGATCCAGCGTACATCGGGAGTCTTCGTTTTATCGCCGTTGTACTGATCGAATAGCCAAATCTTGCCCGGCTTCCCGGTCGTCAACTCGAATAAAAAATTTGCGATCACCGTTCCCGGTTTAAGAGTCCTTGCAACATCAATCACACGATCGCGGCCCCCCAGTGAGTACAGAAAGCGGGCAGTTTCCCGTGTTCCGTCACGTTTCCGCAACTCGATTGCCGCATCAACCACGCCCTGAGTACGCCAGTCGGGCCTGCCGTGGTAGTTCTCTCGGCGGTATCGCTTCATGGCTAACGTGTGCAAATCGCTGTAGCCGTCCATGTGCTGCTGTTCGGGTCACGGGTTTTGATTTCCCTGACCTGCACCGTACAGCCCTTAATCTTAGGGGCGAGCCTCACGAACCACGGCTGTCCTGATTCCATGTACTGGCCCCATTCTTTTCCACCGTGGAGCCGTCCGTTGATCCGTTTGCGGGCGCCGTACGTGCAGATAAGCCAGCCGTGCTCATCTTTTGAAAGCCAGTATTGGAAGTCCATGCCACCTTCCCTCGGAATCTCATCCGGCGTAATCCAGCCATCAGGGTACGGTGGTCCGCTGCTGGGCCGCTCGCCGAACATGATCTCTGCACCGGTGAGCGGGGCGTTTGGCACGTCCTTTACGGGGTAGGACTGATCGGGGTAGGTCGGAGGGCAACGATAGACTTCCGCATCGACAATGGGTGCCCACATGACGAGTACCGCTATGAGAAGGCGGCTCATGGGACGAGCACCACGTAGAATTCTTCCGCCCGGTCACACGGCTTCTTTTGCGATGGCTCGGGCACTACAGGCACGCCACGAGGGCTGGGCCACTTCCCCTTCCACTGGTCGAACATGTGGATTTTCGTGGCCTTGCCTCCACTGTACGATTCCCCTCCGAGGAAGAGGGCAGCATGGTATCCGTGCACGATGGCGGGAGGACGAGGGTATTGCCACTTCCCGTCGATCAGCTTGAAAGTGGCAATAACGGTCCCCGGCTTGAGCGTTCTTGCGACATCAATGACCCGTTCGCCCCGTTGCCATCGTCCAGTCCAGCCAACGGTCGTCAGTGTCTGCGGAAGCCTCGCGCACTCACCATTGTCGATCATCAGGTGTTTTAAACCCTCTTTACCCTGTTCCTTCCACACTTGTTTGGCCTTTTCGTCCCATTCCCTCAACAAGGCGCTGAGGTCGCCGGAGTACACAACCGGATGCGGCATGCTGGCCTCCTGTTAGGCGTAGACCTTGTTGGCGGCCGAATCCCAGCCACCGGCAGTCTGTCCACCAGCACCGCCGCCGATCTTCTGCTGGACATAGGCGCATTTGAACTTGGACGACGCCAGATGCACCGTTTCTGTGATGATTCCCCCATTGGCACTGGTCGGGGTGACGTTCGAGAGCATCACGTTTTCCAGTTCTATTTCAAAATACTTAACCCGAGCGCCGTCACCGTCTGCCCGGAAGAACTCAAACTTGGCACGCGGGATCGTTTTACCCATTGCGCACGTCTGGAACAGGACCGGGCTTGCGATGTCGGCCAGTTTATCGAAAACAACTTCGTGCACGTCGGCCTTGCCGCTCGTGTGCCCGCCTGCGGTCGATACGGCAGTGGCTCTAGGCTGGGTTACACCCCAGTGCACGTTCTGGACTTCAATCCACTGTTTGTGCTTGTCGTCCTGTGACTCACCCTTGATGTCCCCGATCTGCAAGTATGCGTCGATCATGCCTTCCTCCATTTTAAGTTGAACCCCGATCTTTGCTCGAACACATCGGAACGGCGTTGCCGACGCTCATGAGGTCGGGCGAGACGAATCAACGATTTTTCGGTAGTGGTGGCCGGCTTTCTCTACAATGGCACCGTCACTTTGAAGGACCATGCCATGCTCACTCAAGAACAACGCGACCGGTACCGGCGCGACGGCTACATCGTCATCCCGAATTTCAAATCGCTTGAAGAGATCGCGCGCCTGCGCGCCCGCGCCGGCGAGATCGTCGATGCGTTCGACCCGGCGGAATCGCGCGCCATCTTCACGACGCGCGACCAGGCCAGCGCCAGCGACGCCTGGTTCCTCGGCTCGGACAACACGATCCGCTGCTTCTTCGAAGAGGAAGCCTTCGGCCCGGACGGCCGGCTGAAACAGGCCAAGGCCCTGTCGATCAACAAGATCGGCCACGCCATGCACGACCTCGACCCCGTGTTCGACGCGTTCACGCACGATGCGAAGCTGGCTGCCGTCGCGCGCGACCTGGGCCTGGAACAGCCGCAGATCTGGCAATCGATGTACATCTTCAAGCAGCCGGGCATCGGCGGCGAAGTGCGCTGGCACCAGGACGCGACGTTCTTCGATTCCACGCCGATCAGCGTGACGACGTTCTGGTTCGCGCTGGAAGACGCGACCATCGAGAACGGCTGCCTGTGGGTCGAACCGGGCGGCCACCGCGGCCCGCTGCGCGAGCGTTTTCTCCGCGACGGCGCTGCCGTCACGATGGAAAAGCTGGACAGCACGCCCTGGCCGGACGACAGCACGGCCGTGCCGCTGGAAGCGAAAGCCGGCGATCTCGTCTGTTTCCATGGGCTGCTGCCGCACTACAGCGCGCCGAACCGGTCGCCGGTGTCGCGGCATGCGTTCACCTTGCACGTGACGGATGCGCGGACCGTGTATTCGCCGCGCAACTGGATCCAGCGGAATGCCGGTTTCCCGGTACGGGGCTTCGGCTGATATACTTCTGCAGTATCTTTTAATGCACTTTCAGAGCGCAAGCCGGGCATGGATTGTCACATCGAGATTTTTCACGAAGGTGAGTGGCTGGAAGCTGCGCAGGCAAGCTTCTCCGATGTGGTGCGCAATGGCTTCCGGCCGAACGACTGTGTGTTCGAATACGATCTGCTCTATGCTTTCGGCGATGCACCGGCGCCGTTGTCGCTTGTCATACCGGTAGACGCTGATCGTCACGTTCGGAAAACCTGGCCCACTTTTCTGTATGACCTGGTACCGCAAGGTAACGGACGCAGATTCCTGCTCGACCATCTGAAGCTTCCCGACGCTCAAGCGTCCGATCTCCCGCTGCTGTGCGCCGGTGCCTTCAACCCGATCGGGCGATTGCGCATCCGGGAAGCCGTCCATTACTACGAGCGGCATGTCGAGCGCCACGAACTTGCCGCTGGCGGCTTCACGTTTGACGAGTTGCTGGCGCGCTCGCCCGACTTTCACGAAGTGATGATGGTGCACGGCATGCTGGCCGCAGGCGGCACAGGTGTCCAGGGCGTCGCCCCCAAGTACCTGTTGACCCAAGGGCATGACGACAAATGGTATCCCGACGCAGCACTGGCTGATGATCAGGCCCAACGGCATTACATCATCAAGCGCCCGCGCGGCCCGTCCGATGCAGACCGCAAGGTCCTGCGCAACGAAGCACGCTACATGGAGGTCGCGCGACGCTTCGGCATCCGCAGCTTCGACGTGCCTGTCCTGCACGGCGACATGCTGTTCATCCCCCGCTTCGATCGGCGCGCCCAGGATGGGCAGGTACTGCGTTTCCATCAGGAGAGCGTCGCCTCGATCGCTGGCCTGGCCGGGTTCGGCACCCAGGCCGACCAGTTCGAGTTGCTGAACGCGATTCGCAACGTGGTCGATGAACCGCTTGAAGAAACCGTCGAATTCATACGGCGCGACGTGCTCAACCTGGCAATGCGCAACACGGATAACCATGCACGCAACACCGCCGTACAGACTGTGAACGGCATCACGCGCCTCACGCCGCTGTTCGATTTCGCGCCGATGTACCTGGACCCCGAAGGCATCACGCGCTCGGCGCGCTGGTACCATCCGGAGAGCCGTAAGGAGCTGCGGAACTGGGAAGATATCCTGGCGCAGTTGGCCCTGCCCGGGCCGGAGCGTGCGCAAGTCGTCGAGGCCCTGGTACGGTTCGGTGAACAATTGACGACCCTGTCGGAGTGCATGCGGGAGGTGGGCGTCGATCACGACATCGTCGATTTCGTCACGCCCAGCATCGAAGCGCAACGCCTCCAACTTCTGGCACTGAGATAGTCATGAGCAAAAGAAAACCATTGGACAAGGCTGAAGCCCGCGAGCGGCGCAACCGGATGCTGGAGTCCGCGGCCGCAGCCCGCTTGTCGCTCACCGAAGGCGTGCGCGAGATGCGCGCGATTGCCGGCATGACGCAGGAAGAATTCGCGCGTCACCGCGGCGTGAGCGCACGGGTGATCAAGGCGATCGAGCTTGGCCAGGCAAACCCGACCGTGGCGACGATGAACCAGATCGGCGAATTCTTCGGGCTGGAAGTGGCCTTCGTGCCGATCCAGCGCGATTCGCACGCGGTAGATCAGCAGCAGCCCACAGGTCATGGTGTGGTCACGCTGAACCTTGACGAGATCTATGCAGAGGCATCCCGCGTGGCTCGCATGGCGACGGACCAATTTGTTCGCACACTCAACGAGAAGGTCGCCGAACTCGACGCCGAATTGAACGTTGTCAGGCGACGTCGCAAAACACCGGAAGGCGCGCCCGCTTCGTCGTCCCCGTCAGCCAGCCCTTCCGAGGATACCGCCGCCGGCGCAGCCCGCGGCCGGACAAAAAGAAAACCGCGCCCCACCTGACAGCGCGGTCTCACGCCGGCACCGCTGCCGGATACCTGCGTATCACCCTGCGCTCCAGGCTGTCCCGGATCGCATCGATTTCGCTCTTGAGGGCCGTGCCGCGATACACCAGCGACGTTTCGTGGCGCGCATAGGTGTCGTCGCGGGACGCACTGAACCAGTTGAACGACCCGACGCAATACACCGACCGGTCGGCCGTGACGATCTTGCTGTGCACCTTGCGCACGGTCGCGGCATGCACGCCGTCCCGGCCCAGCGCGTCCAGCAAGACGTGCAGGGCCGCGCGGTTGCGCGCGACCGCGTCGCGGCCGGGCGCCGCGGTATTGAAATCCTCGTCCGTATAGACGTGGACGACGACGCCGCGTGCGATCGCCTCCTGCAGCGCGTTCCAGACGGCCGGCGCGCGAATCCTGTCCGAACGGATCCACGGCGTCATGATACGCACTTCGCGCTGCGCGCCCACCAGGACCTCCAGCAGGAAGGCGTCATGTTCGTGGGCGTCGCGCAAATGCGTCACGCCGGTCGCCCCGGCCGCCAGGTCGGCGCGCGGGCCCGTGTCGAAACGCAGCGCGTTGGCCTCGTCGCCGAACAGGAAGCCGGCCAGCATCCCGCGCGGCGACGCCGGGCCGGCCGTTTCCAGCACGTCCATGTCACCGAATACGAGGAAACTGTCCTTCGCGCGCGAGACCGCCACGTTCAGCATGCTGGGATCACGGTCGATGAAACCACCGTCCAGGTGCTTCGAATAACAGGACGAAAAGATGACGACGGGCCGCTCGGCGCCCTGCAAGGCGTGCACGGTGCCGATCGTAATGGCGCCGGGCTGCAGCAACCCCGCTTCGCCGCAGGCCGTTTCGAGCGCGTCCACCTGGGCGCTGAACGGGGTCACGACGCCGACGATCTGCGCAAGCGGCTTGCCATAGCGGGCTTCGAGCGTCGTGCGGTGCGCCTTCAGCCACGCCGCGATCGTCTGCGCTTCGAGCAGGTTGTACGCGCTGCCGCCGCGGTTGCGCTGACAGATGCCGCCGACGTGCAAATAGCCGAGGGCAGGCAGCGCGTCCGCATCGGCCGGACGTGGACCGCGCCGGGGCAGCAGCTTGCCCTTGTAGCACAACGCGTTGCAGTACGCGATGATGTTGTCGTAGCAGCGCCGGTGCTCATACAGGTACAAGCCGGGCGACAGGTCCGGATCGTACTGGTAATGACTCGCATGCTGGGCAATGCGCATCACGCTGCCCGACGATGCCGTCCGGCCCGACGCGGCAATGCGCTGGAACGACGCGTCGCCGCCGCCCGCCTCGAGCAGGCCATGCTCGAGGAGATTGCCGCCATCGACGTGGCGCGGAATCGACCAGATCGGCGGGATCTGCATCGTGTCGCCGATCACCAGCGCCCGCCTGGCCAGCGCGAACGCCGCGCCGGCCACTTCCGGCAGCACCTGCCCGGCTTCGTCCACGATCAGCAGGTCGATGGCGTCGTACATGTAATCCGCGAGGAATTCGCCGCCTTCGAAGCGCTGCACCTTGAACAGCGAGGGCAGCATGAAAAAGGTGGAGACGGCGCATGGCGTCAACTTCATGCGCCGGCGCCAGCGCGCTTCGACGGCGACACGGCCGCTCTTGCGCTTCTGTTTGTCGAGGTCCGGCAGGATTGCCTTCATGTCGAGCAGCCAGCGTCCCTCCCAATAGTGCGTCGCGAGGCGGAACACGTCGAAGCGAAGCTGCGTGTCGAGTGCGCAGTCGGCGGCCGCCAGGTCGCATACGGCGGCGTCTCCCACATACGGCTTCGCCGCGCTGTCCCATTCCCCGGTCGCCCGGTGCAGGACCGACAGCAACGCCTCGCCCCGCGCGATCTCCTGCTCGAGCACGGCGATGCGGGCGGCGTGGTCCGCAACCCGTTCTTTCACGACTGCTTCCGCATGCTCGGGATGCTCCCACGACGCCGCATCCGCGCCGATCGACTTCCAGAACTGCTTCGCGAGCCGCAAGCGCTTGCGCGCGACGGGCGGCAGCCAGGCGAACAGCGCCAGCCAGATCGATTCGCGCGCCAGGTAGCTTTCCCAATGGTCGAGCATGGCGCGCGCCGATTGCAGGTCCGCTTCGCGCGCGGCGCACTCTTCGCGCAAGGCGCGCAGCGCGTCCTCCGGCGTCGCGCCGAACGCATCGTGCAGGGCCGCGCTCGCGCGCGAACGCGTCGCCCACAGGTCTTCGAGACGCGCCAGCGTGCCGGCAGCCGCACGGATGGCATCCTGGAGGCGCGCGAGCACCGCGTCGACCGTCGGCGCCCGCAGGTCGGGGAAGGCCACCCCCGCCCGCTCGAGGTAATGTGCTTCCGCCCTCGCGACGAAGACGGCGTTTTCCACGGTCTCGAAAAAAGCCCGGGTCTGGTATCGGGCCGCGGCCTCGGCCTCCTTCCGCTGCGAAGGGAAATACGCCCCGAAGCTCTCGACGTCGGGCAGCCACCGTCCGGCCAGCGGCCCGGTACCGGTGGCGAAGTCCCGGCCGAAGGCGTCGATGACGTTGGTCACCGCCTGATTGTTGGTCGACGCCGCGACGATCACCGGCGCCTCGCCCCCTTCCAGCGCGGCCTGTGCCCACAGCGTTGCGACCACGGACAACAGCAGGGTCGTCTTGCCGGTGCCGGGTGGGCCGTTGACGCAAGTGATGTCGCCCGTCTGTCCCGCCAGCACGTGGGACAGGCTGTCGCGCTGCGCATCCGCGAGCGGGTAGCTGTCGCTCGCATGTCCGAGCCGGGCGGCGAAGCGCGCATGCGGAGGCAGGCACGGCAACCGGGCCGCCGGCGTATCGCAGGCATAACGGTCGAACAGGGGGGCGTGCGGACAGTGTTCGGCGAGATGATCGTACAACGCGAGGATGTGCAGCGCCGCGCCCTTCACGGCGGCCGTTTTGGCGACGCACCAGTACCCGGCGTCGATGTAACCGTCGTCGCGCGGCTGCCAGCCCGCCGCCACGGCTGCGAACAGGCTGGCGCAATATGCCCGGTAAGCGCGCCATTGCCCGTCCAGGCCGCCGGCCGTCGCCGCCGGGTCGGCCGGCTCCATGCGCGGCGCCGAATGCGTCGTCAGGAACGTATCCTGCGTGTCGACCGTACCGATGGCGAGCGCCGGCCGCTCCAGCGGCTCGAGCAGGTCGCGCGGCACGACGGTGTGACCGGTGGGATAAAGGCGTCCGGCCCGGCTCAGCACGGCTGTGCTCAGCAGTGGCGCAACGAAAGCCGGTTTGGCATTGCGGCGGGCCTGGCCATGCGCCAGCTTGAGGATGAGCACGTGCGGACGCAGCACGACCTCGACCGTCTGCACATCCTCGGCTTCGCCCTCGAACATCTGCGCGACGACGTCTTCCGGCAGCACGCCGCTTTCCAGTTCGTCGAGCGGCCTGTGGAGGAACGTGTCGACGTCTTCCTTCGTCAATCCGCCGCTGCCGAGGGCCGCATCGGCCAAGGCACTCCGCCAATATCCTGCGAAAGCCAGTGAATTTTCGTCCATGCAATTGTATGTCGGAAATTAACAATCTCGACCATACCACCGATTCGCCGCTCCTGACAAAAACTGTCAACGTCCTCTCGTAAGATTGCCGCTTCGTTACCCCCAAGGAGACCGTCATGCATATCATCATCGGAGGTACCGGCCACGTCGGCTCGGCCACGGCCCGCGCACTGCTGCGCCGGGGCGAGCCCGTCACGGTCGTCACGCGCAACGCCGGCCATGCGGCCGACCTGCGGGAGGCCGGCGCGCAGGTCGCCGTCGCGGACGTGCGCGACGTGGCGGCCCTGCGTGCGATCCTGCGCACGGGCACGACCGCGCTGCTGCTGAATCCACCGGCCGCGCCGTTCACCGACACCGACGCCGTCGAGCGCGCGAACGCGGCCGCCATCGTCGACGCGGTGACGGGCTCCGGCCTGCGCAAGGCCGTCGCGGTCTCGACGACCGGCGCCCGGCGCGGCGAGCGGTGCGGCGACCTGACGGTGTTGTTCGAATTCGAAGAAAAGCTGAAGGCCCAGGCCGTCCCTGTCGCGATCAACCGCGGCGTCTACTACATGAGCAACTGGACCGAGATGCTCGACACCGTGCGGCACCGCGGCAAGCTGCCGAGTTTCTTCCCCGAGGACCTCGTCATCCCGATGGTCGCACCGGACGACCTGGGCGAAGTGGCCGCCCGGCGGCTGCTGGAGCCCGCGGACCGGACCGACACCATCGACGTCGAAGGCCCCCGCCGCTACACGCCGCGCGACGTGGCCGACGCGTTCGCGCACGCGCTCGGCCGGCCCGTCGACGTCGAGGTCATCCCCCGCCACGCGTGGGAGCAGACGTACCGCCAGCTCGGCTTCTCGCCGGAAGCGGCGCGCTCCTATGCCTGCATGACGGGAACCGTCATGGACGAACAGGACGGCTGGCCGGACGCACCTGTCCGCGGCCCGACGACGCTGGAAGGTTTCATTTGCGCAAGCACAAACCGCAAGTATTAAAACTACACACTTCATGCGAATTAGATTGACACGAAAATACGTATAGCGAAGAATCTCCCCTGTTGGGCACGAAAACCACGCAGAATGATCGCCCAATACGTAGTAAAAGTACCTGAGCAAGCAACGGACTTTTGCACGACCTCCGTTGCCTGCCGGGACCTTACCCGTATCACATCGGAGGAGAAGCATGAAGAAGAGCACCATCGTCGCCCTGCTGGCGGCGGGCATGATCACGTCCATGGCCTCTGCAGGGGCCGCCACCCCCACCCAGCAGGCCGGCGGCAGCACGGCCGTCGTCCTGCAGGGTTTCCACTGGAACTCGGCCAATTACGCCGGCCCGGACTGGTACAACACCCTGCTGAACAACGTCGGCGACATCAGCGCCATGGGCTTCACGCACGTATGGTTCCCGCCGCCGTCGGATTCGGCGGCCAAGGAAGGCTACCTGCCGCGCCAGTTGAACAAGCTCGATTCGAAGTACGGCAGCGCGGCCGAGCTGACGAACGTCGTCAGCGCGTTCAAGAGCAAGGGCGTCAAATCGATCGTCGACGTCGTCGTGAACCACCGCGTGGGCAGCACGGGCTGGTCCGATTTCACCAACCCGAACTGGACCACCTACAGCATCGTCAACGGCGACGAGTGCAATTGCGGCCTCGGTAACGCCGACACGGGCCAGGGCTATTCGGCCGCGCGCGACCTCGACCACAAGAACGTGGGCGAAGTCCAGAACGGCATCATCAACTGGCTCAACTACACGCTGAAACCGGTGGGCTTCTCGGGCCTGCGCTTCGACTACGTGAAGGGCTTCGGCGCCAATTTCGTGGGCCAGTATTCGAACGCGTTCGCGTCCGATTTCTGCGTCGGCGAGATGTGGCCGGATTCGTTCGACCTGAACAACCTGAACGCGAACCGCCAGGTGATCATGGACTGGATCAACGGCACGAGCAACAGCTGCGGCGCGTTCGACTTCACGACCAAGGGCATCCTCAACGACGCCCTCGCCAACGGCAATTACTGGCGCCTGAAGGCGACGGACGGCAAGCCGCAGGGCGCGATCGGCTGGTGGCCGGCGATGTCGGTGACGTTCGTCGACAACCACGACACCGGCCCCGCCGAAAGCTGCGGCACGGGCCAGAACCTGTGGGCCGTGCCGTGCGGCGCCGTGATGGAAGGCTATGCCTACATCCTGTCGCACCCCGGCATTCCGACCGTGTTCTACCCGCACATCTACAACTGGAACCTCAAGACGCCGATCGCGGCGCTGATGGCGGCGCGCAAGAATGCGGGCGTGAATTCGACGTCGGCCGTCGCCATCCAGCAGGCCACGCAGGGCCTGTACGCGGCCATCATCACCGGCACGACGCACCAGCTGGCGATGAAGATCGGCCCGAACAGCTGGAGCCCGGGCGCCGGCTGGACCCTGCAGACGTCGGGTAACAACTACGCCGTCTGGATGAAGTAAACCGCAGGACGCGGCTCAGGCGCCCACCGCCTGCAGCCGCGTCACCTGGCCGCGGCCCGCGACGTCGCGGCCATGCACGCTGACGCGGTTGCGGCCGTTCTGCTTGGCGTGGTACAGCGCCTCGTCCGCGCGGCGCAGGATCTCTTCCCATTTGTGGTCGTGCGCATCCAGCGCGGCCACGCCCACGCTGACGGTCATCGATATCGCCTTGCCGTCGACGGTCAGCGGCGCCGCGACCACCGCCTCGCGCAGGCGTTCGGCGATGGCGCACACGTTCCCCGCGTGTTCGCCGACGACCAGCACCGCGAACTCTTCCCCGCCGACGCGGAACAGCGCATCGTACCCGCGCAGAACGCGCGCCGACAGCGCCGTCACGTGGCAGATCGCCGCATCGCCCACGCCATGGCCGTAGCGGTCGTTGATGGCCTTGAAGTGGTCGATGTCGAACGTGATGAAGAACATCGCGGCGCCGGTGCGGCGGCAGCGGCGGAAGTCGCGCGTGGCCACGTCGTGCAGGGCGCGCCGGTTCAGCCAGCCGGTCAGCACGTCCGTCAGCGATGCGCGGCGCAGCGCCAGGGTCTGCTGGTGGCTGACCATCAGCGCACAGCACATCGTCGCCAGCGACAGGTACACCAGCATCGCCAGCGCGCCCGACGTGCGGAAGAAATCGCCGCCCAGGAAGCCCGGCGGCCGGCCGTCGTACGCGAGCATGATCGTCACGCGCGCGACCTGCTGCAACGCGGACAGCACCTGCAGCACGATCAGCGGCAGGTGCGAGGCGCGCGCTTCGCGCTCGCTCTGGCGCCACAGCAGCCACGCGGCGCCGAGGTTGAGCGCGCCGACGAAGGGCGTGAACAGCACGAGCCGGTACAGCGGCGCCCCGCGCACGACCATCAATGCGTGCGCCGCCAGCAGGCCGGCCATCAGGACGGCGCCCCAGCGCCAGCCCGGCGCCAGGTGGAGGTGGCGCCGCACGCCGGCCAGCATGCCGAAGTGGCCGCCGATGTGGAGCGCGTTGACGCAGGCGATGAACACGATGGGGTTCGCCTGCTGGTGCAGGCCGATGGCGGCCAGCCCGTTGCTCAGGGCGAACAGGGCGGCGGCCGCCGTCCAGTCGACGAGGCAGGCCTGGCGCGCGCTGGCGAGGTACAGCAGCCCCATGCTGGCCGCCATGGTCAACGCCGCCAGCGCGGCGGCCACGATGAGTGTGAAAGCGTCCATCCGCCAACCTGTATAGATAATTCCATAAGTATAAGACTATTGTTTATATGCAAATCTAACCAATTGTTTCAATTGCAAGATTTACTGTACTTACAGGCGAGCGAAACTGAAGTGTCCGCTCGAGGTGTCCGCCGGGTGTCCGCCGACGTGTCCGCGTGTCCGACCGTATCGCACGCGCCACGCCCATGCGTATGTATCAGCCTTGTTACAAATCAAACGGGGTAATAGCTGAACGTCAAGACTAGAATATTTTCCTTCTTTCAACCATGAATGCAGGGTAAATATGATACGTTTCCCGATCGGCCTGGCGGCGCTATGCCTCAGCATGGGGGCAATCGCGGCGGAACCTTTCGACGACAAGTTCCGCCAGCTCGACGAATTGCTGCCCACCCCGACCACGATCCGCACCGCCTCGGGCGCGCCGGGACACGCGTACTGGCAGCAGCGCGCCGACTATGCGATCCGCGCCACGCTGGACGAAAACAGGCGCGCGATCAGCGGCACCGAGACGATCACGTATCACAACAACTCGCCCGACACGCTGTCCTACCTGTGGGTCCAGCTCGACCAGAACATTTATAAACGCGATTCCGACGCGCGCATGACGGCCACCGTGCCCTCGCGCGACGCCTGGGCCAAGGCGCGCGGGCCGGAAGACGGTTATAAATTCGACGCGCTGCGCTCCGTGCTGGAAAAGAGCACGTTCGACGGCGGTTTCAAAATCGCCGCGGTGAAGGATGCGGGCGGTCGTCCGCTGCACGTCGTCATCAACCGCACGATGATGCGCATCGACCTGCCGCAGCCCTTGAAACCGGGCGCGAAGGTCGCGTTCTCGATCGACTGGAGCTACAACATCAACGAGCAGAAGGTGCTCGGCGGCCGCTCCGGCTACGAGAAATTCGACGAGGACAAGAACGACCTGTTCGAGATCGCCCAGTGGTTCCCGCGCATGGCCGCGTACTACGACGTGACGGGCTGGCAGCACAAGCAATTCCTGGGCACGGGCGAATTCACGCTGGAATTCGGCGACTACGACGTGCAGCTGACCGTCCCAGCCGACCACATCGTGGCCTCCACCGGCGAGCTGCAGAACCCGGGCGACGTGCTCACGGCCGCGCAGCGCCAGCGCCTGGAGCAGGCGCGCACGGCGACGAAGCCCGTCATCATCGCGACGCAGCCCGAAGCCGAGGCACGCGAAAAGACCCGCGCGAGCGGCACGAAGACGTGGCGCTTCCGCGCGAAGAACGTGCGCGATTTCGCGTGGGCGTCGAGCCGCAAGTTCATCTGGGACGCACAGGGCTTCAAGAAGGACGCGACCAATGTGCTGGCGCAGTCGTTCTACCCGAAGGAAGGCAACCCGCTGTGGGAAAAATACTCGACGGCCGCCGTGATCCACACGATCGCCGAGTACAACAAGTATTCGTTCGACTACCCGTACCCCGTCGCGATTTCCGTGAACGGCCCGGTGGGCGGCATGGAATACCCGATGATCTGCTTTAACGGCCCGCGTCCGACCAAGGACAAGAAGACGGGCGAGCTCACGTACTCGAGCCGCACCAAGTATGGCCTGATCAGCGTCGTGATCCACGAGGTGGGCCACAACTACTTCCCGATGATCGTCAACTCCGACGAGCGCCAGTGGACGTGGATGGACGAGGGCCTGAACAGCTTCCTGGAATACCTGGCCGAACAGGCCTGGGAAGAGCACTACCCGCAGTCGCGCGGCGAACCGCGCGCCATCGTCGACTACATGAAGAGCACCAACCAGGTGCCCATCATGACGAACTCGGAATCCATCGCCGCCCTCGGCTACAACGCGTACGCGAAACCGACGGCCGCGCTGATCGTCCTGCGCGAGACGGTGCTGGGCCGCGAACTGTTCGACTTCGCCTTCCGCGAATACGCGCAGCGCTGGAAATTCAAGCGCCCCACGCCGTCCGACTTCTTCCGCACGATGGAAGACGCCTCCGGCACGGACCTCGACTGGTTCTGGCGCGGCTGGTTCTACACGACGGACCACGTGGACGTGAGCGTCGACGGCATCAGCGAATACACGGTCGGCACGAAGGATCCGGAAATCGAGAAGGCATGGAAGAAGGCCCAGCGCGATGCGGAACCGATCTCGATCACGGACCAGCGCAACAAGGGCACGCTGCCGCGCCGCGTGGATGCCCATCCGGAGCTGAAGGATTTCTATAACGAGCATGACGAGTTCACGGTCACGAACCGCGACCGCAACAAGTACAACGAGGCGATCGGCGACCTGGAAGACTGGGAGAAGAACCTGCTCAAGCAGGGCAAGCATCTGTACCTCGTCGACTTCAGCAACCTCGGCGGCCTCGTGACGCCGCTCGTGCTGGAGATCACCCTGCAAAGCGGGAAGAAATACGTCGAGCGCATCCCGGCCGAGGTGTGGCGCTACACGCCGAAGAAGATCACGAAGCTGATCATCACGGACGAGCCGATGGTCGCGCTGACGCACGACCCGTACTGGGAAACGGCCGACACGGACACCAGCAACAATGCCTGGCCGCGCAAGGCGACCCCATCGCGCCTGGAGTTGTACAAGACCGAGCATGACAAGGACAACCTCATGAGGGACTTCAACGAAAAGCTGAAGACCAAGGACGAGAAGACCGAGGCCCAAAAAGCCGATTAAACACTCGTAGGGTGGGCGCCCTGCGCCCACGCGGGACGGTCGCGGTTTGTTGACGTTCGCGTGGGCACGGCGTGCCCACCCTACGCCATTCTGCACACCTCCATGAAACTCCTGCCTCTCGTCTTTCTCGCCTCCGTCGCCACCGCGCACGCCCAGGCGTTCGACGACAAATTCCGCCAGCTGGACGAACTGCTCCCGACGCCCACCGATACCCGCACCGCGTCCGGCGCGCCGGGCCACGCGTACTGGCAGCAGCGCGCCGACTACCGCATCCGCGCCACGCTGGACGAAGCTAGGCGCGCCGTTACCGGTTCGGAAACCATCACCTACCACAACAATTCGCCCGATACCCTGGCGTACCTGTGGGTCCAGCTGGACCAGAACATGTTCCGCGCCGATTCGGACAACCGCCGCATCGCCGGCTACCCGTCGCGCGACGCGTGGCGGTCGGGCGGAACGCCGTTCGAATCGGCCCGCTTCCTCGTCGAGAGCGCGAAGTTCGAGGGCGGCTTCGACATCACCTCCGTCACCGACCGCAACGGCCGTCCGCTGCGCACCACGATCAACAAGACGATGATGCGCATCGACCTGGCCGAACCGCTGAAGCCGGGCGCGCGCATCGCATTCGATATCAGCTGGCGCTTCAACGTGCCGGAGACGACCGTGCTCGGCCGGCGCATGGGCTTCGAGCGTTTCGACAAGGAAGACAAGAACGACTTGTTCGAAATCGCCCAGTGGTTCCCGCGCATGGCCGCGTACTACGACGCGCACGGCTGGCAAAACAAGCAGTACGTTGGCGACGGCGAGTTCACGCTGGAATTCGGCGACTACGACGTCGAGTTGACCGTCCCCGCCGACCATATCGTCGCCGCGACGGGCGAGCTGCAGAACGCCGGCGCCGTGCTGACCGCCGCCCAGCGCGACCGCCTCGCGCGGGCGCGCACGGCCGACAAGCCCGTCCTCATCGTCACGCAACAGGAAGCGGAAGCGAACGAGAAACAGCGTGCCACGAGCACGAAGACCTGGCGCTTCAAGGCTGCCAACGTGCGCGACTTCGCATGGGCATCGAGCCGCAAGTTCATCTGGGACGCGCAGGGTTTTAAAAAGGACGGGACGAACGTCCTCGCCATGTCGTTCTACCCGAAGGAAGGCAACCCGCTGTGGGAACGGTACTCCACGCAGGCCATCATCCACACGATCGCCGAGTACAACAAGTACGCGTTCGATTATCCCTACCCCGTCGCGATTTCCGTGAACGGCCCGGTGGGCGGCATGGAATACCCGATGATCTCGTTCAACGGCGGCCGGCCCGTGAAGGACAAGAAGACGGGCGCGCTGACGTATTCGAAGACCACGAAGTATGGCCTGATCAGCGTGATCATCCACGAGGTGGGCCACAACTACTTCCCGATGATCGTCAACTCCGACGAGCGCCAGTGGACGTGGATGGACGAGGGCCTGAACTCGTTCATGCAATTCCTCGCCGAGCAGGCATGGGAAGAGCACTACCCGTCACGCCGCGGCGAAGCGCGCAACATCGTCGACTACATGAAGAGCCGCAACCAGGTGCCCGTGATGACGAATTCGGAATCCGTCACGCAGCGCGGCAACAACGCGTACGCGAAACCGGCGACGGCGCTGAACATCCTGCGCGAGACGATCCTCGGCCGTGAACTGTTCGACTTCGCTTTCCGCGAATACGCCCAGCGCTGGAAGTTCAAGCGCCCCACGCCGGCCGACTTCTTCCGCACGATGGAAGACGCGTCCGGCACGGACCTCGACTGGTTCTGGCGCGGCTGGTTCTACACGACGGACAACGTCGACGTGAGCGTGGACGGCATCAGCGAATACACCATCGGCACGAAGGATCCCGGGATCGAGAAGGCGTGGAAAAAGGCGCAGCGCGATCTTGAACCGGTTTCGATCACGGACCAGCGCAACAAGGGCACGCTGCCGCGCCGCGTCGACTCCCATCCGGAGCTGAAGGATTTCTATAATGAACACGACGAGTTCACGGTCACGAACCGCGACCGCAACCGGTACAATGAGGCGCTGGGCGACCTGGAAGAGTGGGAACGGAACCTGCTGAAGAAAGGCAAGCACCTTTACCTTGTCGACTTCGGCAACGTGGGCGGCCTCGTGACGCCGCTGATCCTCGAGATCCAGCTTGCGAGCGGCAAGACCTACGTCGAGCGGATCCCGGCCGAGGTGTGGCGCTACAGCCCGAAGAAGATCACGAAGCTGATCGTCACGGACGAACCGATGGTCGCGCTGACGCAGGACCCGTACTGGGAAACGGCCGACACGGACACCGGCAACAACAGCTGGCCGCGCAAGGCCGTGCCGTCGCGGCTGGAGTTGTACAAGACCCAGCGCGACAAGGACAACCTGATGAGAGATTTCAACGAAAAATTGAAGAAGGTGGACAAGTGAAGCTGCGCCGCCTCATGATGCTGCTGTGCGCGTGCGTGAGCATCCACGCATCAGCGCACCGCTTCCACGCCGGCATCACCGACATCAGCTACAACGAGCGCACGGGCAGCACCGAAGTCGTGCACACGTACATGGCGCACGACGTCGAGGCGCTGCTGACGGCGCTCTACCAGCGCCAGTTCGACCTCTCCGACCCGGACGACCAGGCCGTGCTGCGCAAGTACGTCGACAAGCAGTTCTGGCTGGCCGACAAGGACGGCCGCCGCCTGCCGCTGAACTGGGTGGGGGTGACGGTCGACACGGACAGCGTCGTCGTGTTCCAGGAAGCCGTGCGTACGCCCGTCGTAAAAGTCGAGACGATCCACGACGCCGTGCTGAGCGACTTCCTGCCCGACCAGCAGAACACCGTGAACCTGACGGCGAACGGCAGCCTGCGCACGTTCGGTTTCACGAGCAGCCGCACCGAACTCGCGGTCCACTGATGCGCCCTGCCGCCCTGCTGCTTGCCACGCTGTTCGTGCCCGCCTGCGCGTGGGCGGACGATCCCGTGATCCAGCGCGTGCTCGTCGAAGGCGCGCGCACGAGCCAGCTGGGCATCGCGGACTCCGCCAGTGCCGGCACCGTCAACCAGAAGGAACTGGCGATGCGCACCGTGTACCGTCCCGGCGAATTGCTGGAAGCGGCGCCGGGCCTGATCGTCAGCCAGCACAGCGGCGAAGGCAAGGCGAACCAGTTCTTCCTGCGCGGCTTCAACCTGGACCACGGCACCGACCTGGCCACGTACCTGGACGACATGCCCGTCAACCAGCGCAGCCACGCGCACGGCCAGGGCTGGACCGACCTGAACTTCCTCATCCCCGAACTGACGGCGCGCCTGGACTACAAGAAGGGCCCGTACTCGGCGCGCGAAGGCGATTTCGCGTCGGCCGGCAGCGCATCGATCACCTACGCGAACCGCCTCGCGCGCAACGTGGCCACCGTCGGCATCGGCCAGGACGGCCATGCGCGCACGGCGCTGGCCGCATCGACGGAGATCGACGACGGCGTGCTGACTTATGCGCTGGAAGCCCTGCACAACGACGGCCCGTACCGGCACCCGGACGATTACCAAAAACTGAACGGCGTGCTGCGCTACAGCCGGGGCTATGCGAACAACGGCTGGAGCGTGACGGCGATGGCGTATCGGGGCCGCTGGAATGCGACGGACCAGATCCCGGAGCGCGCCGTCGCCGCCGGCCTGCTGGGCCGCTACGATGCCGTCGACACCACGGACGGCGGGGACTCCCGGCGTTTCAGCCTGTCGGGCGTGTGGCGCCGTACGGGACAGGATTCGGCGTCGAAGGTGAGCGCCTACCTCATCCGCAACCAGCTCGACCTGTGGTCGAACTTCACCTATTTCATGAACGATCCGGTGAACGGCGACCAGTTCGCCCAGCCGGACCGGCGCGTGACGACCGGCGTCAACGCCACGCACAGCTGGCACCTGCACCGGGGCGGGATGTCGACGTCGGACATCACCGTCGGCGTGGACGCGCAGAACGACAACGTCTTCAACGGCCTGTATCGCACGGCCGCGCGCAGGACGTTGTTGGCGACGCGCGCGGACCACATCGTCGAGACGAGCCTTGGTGCCTTCGTCGAGAACGCCACGCGCTGGACCCCGTGGCTGCGCTCGACGGTGGGCGTACGCGCGGACGACTACCGTTTCCGCGTACGCACCAGTGGCGTCGACAGCAGCGATGCGCTGGCCAGCCCGTCCGCCAACGTCGTGTTCGGACCGTGGCGCCGGACCGAGTTCTACGTGAACTATGGCGAAGGCTTCCACAGCAACGATGCGCGCGGGACGCTCACGGCGGCGGGCCTCGTGCGCTCGCGCGGCGTGGAACTGGGCCTGCGCACCGAAGCGATCCCGAACATGCAGACGGCGATATCCCTGTACCGCCTGGACTTCGATTCCGAGCTGACCTGGGTCGGCGACGAAGGGACGACGGAAGCCGGGCCACCCAGCCGCCGCATCGGCATCGAATTCTCGAATGACTATAAACCGTATAAATGGTTGTCCATTGACGTCGATGCCGCCTACGCGCATGCGCGCTCGCGCGGCGCCGCGCCCGGCCGGGACCGCATCCCGGAAGCGATCGAGGGCGTCGCCCAGCTCGCGCTGACGGTGAGCCAGCTGGGACCGTGGGAAGGCGCGCTGCGCCTGCGCTTCTTCGGACCGCGGCCCCTGGCCGAAGATAACAGCGTGCGCTCGCGCGCCAGCACGACGTTGAACGGCCGCCTGGGCTACCGCGTGAACCGCGACCTGCGGCTGGAGCTGGAAGGGTTCAATCTCACGAACCGGCGCGCGTCGGCGATCGAGTACTACTATGCGTCGCAGCTGCGGGGCGACTCCACCCCGCGCGAGGACGTGCACTTCCACCCGATCGAAGCGCGTTCGTTCCGGCTGACGCTCGTCAGGAACTGGTAACGGCCGGCACGGCCGCGCGCAAAAGGTGCTAGGCTACCGGGATGACAACACCGCAACCACCTTATACCGATCCGGCCCGCATCGTCGACGCGCTGCGCGGCGACGGCTATGCGCTGCTGCGTCCGGCCGACGTGGCGCAGCTGGCCGGCTGTTCGCTCGATGAGCTGAAAGCGCTGGCGCCGAGCTGGGAACGCCTGGAACTCGACAACTACCTGAAGGACGGCGGCCGCTATCGCCGGCGCCGCCATTCCTGCTTCATCGACAGCGGCGACAATCTCGTGCAAAGCCCGCACCGCGCGCACTGGCAGCCGGTCGAGTACAACGCCCTGCACGGCGGCATGCACCGCCTGTTCGTGCCCATCGAGCCGTCCACCGTCGAGCAGCCGGCCTGGCCGAAGCTGCTGCGCGCGCTGGGCGCCGTGTGTTCGCAGGTGAAAGGCCCGCAGACCTGGTATGTCGAAGCGCACCAGTTCCGCATCGACACGGCCGACGGCATCGGCCGCCCCACGCCGGAAGGCGCGCACCGCGACGGCGTCGATTTCGTCGCCGTCATCCTGATCGGGCGCGCGAACATCAAGGGTGGCGAGACGCGCGTGTTCGAGGCCAACGGCCCGAAAGGCCAACGCTTCACGATGACGGAACCGTGGACCCTGCTGCTGCTGGACGACGCCGCCGTGATCCACGAATCGACGCCGATCCAGCCCATCGGAGACAACGGCCATCGCGACACGCTCGTGCTGACCTGGCGCACCGGCGCCTTCCAGGGCGACGACGCCGAAACCACCGGCGCCTGACGCTTCCCACCGCGCGGCCATCCTGGCCGCCCGCGCCCGCATCCAAAAATGTTAGCGCCGGACAAGTTCCGATAAAAAAAAAGCCCGCAACCTTGCGGTGCGGGCTGAATCCAGGTTTTCGGAGAAAAACTGGAGGAGACAGGTACAACTATAGTCCTAATTTTTGTGCACCGCAATACGGTAGAACTACTATATGTAGAGGGCGGCCTCTAGAGTAGGGGCTTAGGCAATGACGATACGGAATCCAGGACGTTTTTGCGGCATTGCGGGAAAGACCTGTTCCAGACGCTTGTCGCCTAACATTAAATGTTCTTCAGATATCTGCGCTAACACCGAACGAAAATCGGTTGTGACGGGCAAATCGCGGCCCTCGTTCAGTTTTGCGTCGCCGACGCCTTCCCAGTCGCCGTACACCCTACCGCCGCGCACTTTCCCGCCCATGACCCACATCACGTTGCCGTGACCGTGGTCGGTGCCGCCGTTGCCGTTCTCGCGCGCCGTGCGGCCGAATTCCGACATCACGACGACCACCGTGTCGTCGAACAATGGTCCCAACCGCTCGGCCAGCACGGCCAGGCCCTGCCCCAGCGGTGCGAGGCGGTTCGCCAGCTGGCCGGTCGCGGCGCCCTGGTTCGCGTGCGTGTCCCAGCCGCCCAGCGCGACGAACGCCAGCTGGATCTTCGGGTCGTTGCGCATCAGGCCCGCCAGGCGGGCGGCATCGTCGGGAAAACCGTTCGGCAGCGGGGCGCCGCGGTCGGCGGCCTGCATTTCCTTGCTCTCGAGGGCGTACATCACTTCGCGGTGCGCCGCGCGCCCGTCCGCGTACGCGCGCCCGAAGCGGGGGTGATTCGCATACAGTTCGTCGAACGCGGCCTTGACGGCCGGCCGGTCGAGCAGGTCCGCCCGCGCGGCGGCGGCCACGTTCGGCAGGTTCACGGCCGCAGCCCGGCCCGAGAGGATGCGCGGCAGCACGGGGCCGATGCCCAGCAGCCGGCTGGGCGACTGCGGGCCGGGCAGCGCTGCGACGAGACGGTTCATCCAGCCGTCCGGCGTGGTCTTGCGGCCCGGCGTCGCGGATTCCATGTAGTCCTGCGCGTCGAAGTGGGAACGCGTGGCGTCCGGCGAACCGCTGGCGTGCACGAACGCGAGCTTGCGCGCGGCCCACAGCGGCTGCAGGCTGGCCAGCGCGGGATGCAGGCCGAAATAGCCGTCCAGGTCCAGCGCCCCGCCCTCCATGCCGCGCGCCGCGAGGCCGATCGTCGGGCGTAGCCGCAGGTAGTTCTCGTCGCCGACGGGCGCGACGACGTTCAGGCCGTCGACGGCGCCGCGCAGCATCACGACGATGAGTTTTTTGTCCGTCGCGCCGGCGGCCGGTGCGCTCACGGCCCAGGCGCCGCGTCCGACGGGCAGCAGGATGCCGGCGCCCAGCGCGTTGAGGAAGTGCCTGCGGTGCATATCGTCCTCCGACGGAATCAGCGCTGCATGAAATCGGGGCTGCCGAGCAGCATGGCGGCCCGCAGGTTGTCCGGATTGCGCTGGACGATGCCCAGCGTGCGCGGCGAGATCGATCCGGCCAGCGTCGCCTGCAGGCGGACCGGGTCGAGCGGCACCGGTTCCGTGTCCAGCGGCAGCCTGCCGCCCGCCAGCGCGCTGGCGAAGGCGATGCGCCGCGTCAGCGCGTCCGGGTTCAGCCACGCGTCCTGCGTGTTCTTGTACCCGTCCGGCGTCTGGCAGCCGTACAGCGGCATGCCCAACTGGTTCATGGTATTCACGAGCGGTCCCACGTTCGCCACCGGGACGCCGCTCGCCCGCACCGCGGACACCACGAACTGGTACGGCGTCTTGAACTTCGCGCCGGCCGTACCCGCGTCCATGAATTCGCGGCTCGCGAACAGCGTCGCCAGCACGGCGCGGATGTCGCCCCGGGACGCCTGCCACGTGGCCGCCATGCGGTCGACGAGGCTTGGGGGCGGCTCGTCGCTGACGAAGTACTGCGCCAGTTCGCGGCTCACGTGGCGCGCCGTGACGGGATGCATGGCCAGCACGTCCAGCGCAAGCTCTCCTTCCTGCTGGCCGGCGGGCGCGATCTCGCGGCCCAGCCACGTCTTGGTGCCGCCGTCGTGGCGGGAGGCGTCGAAGCGGAACGTCTCGCCCGTGCGCGCAAGGCGCTTCTGGTCGAACGTCCACCCGGTCAGCATGCGCGCCAGTTCCGTCACGTCGCGCTGCGTGTAGCCGCCATCCGCGCCCAGCGTGTGCAGCTCCATCAGCTCGCGCGCATAGTTTTCGTTCAGCCCGCGCGCCTTGCGTTTAGCGTCCGGGCGCGGCGCGGACGACACGACGTTATCGAGGTAGAACAGCATCGCCGGATGCTTCGCCGTCGCGCCCAGCAGCGCGCGGAAGGAGCCCAGCGCGTACGGGCGGATCGCGTCGCGTTCGTAGCTCGTCACCAGCGCGCGGGCTATGCCCTTGCCCGCGAAGACGTTGAAATGGTTGTACCAGAAGTCGACCATCACCTCTTCCAGCTGGCGCGGGCTCTCGACGGCGCGCAGCAGCCGGGCTTCCGCGGCCTGGCGCGCCACGCGCATCTGGACCTCGCGGCGCCGCTGTTTGGCGCCCTCGTCGTCCATGCGCACGTCGCGCCGCAATTCGAGGAACTCGGCCAGCGATTCGCCCGCGCTGCGGTTGACCGTGTCCAGTGCGGCCAGGCGCGCGTCCAGGTCGGCCGGCAGCGGGATCGTCTCCGGGTGCAGTTGCCGATCGATCCAGCGCTGTACGCCCATGTTCGCGACGCGCTCGACATCGCCCGGCCGCGGGCCGTATGCAAGGCGGTTCAGCACGTGCAGCGCCCGCGCGTCGGAATCGGCCGCCGATGCGGTCCCCGTCGCCATCAGGATGGCGGCCAGCAGGACTAGCGATGCGCGGTAGGTCATGATGGGCTCCTCGTTGGCCGACATTTAACCGTGAATGGATGAGCGGGAGTATCGACGCGACGTTTCAGTGGTAAGGATTTGTAACGGAACATGGCGGCCGGGTACGTACGGAACAGGCGTCCTCGAGAGTGCTTTGCTACACTATCGCAGTTTGACTTCCGGTTCCGCCATGTCCTGGATCTTCCTGAAATACCTCATCACTGCCGCCGTCGTCGTCCTGGTGTCGGAAGCCGCCGCACGCTCCGACCGCCTCGGCGGCCTGATCGCGTCCCTGCCGCTCGTGACGGTGCTGACGCTGATCTGGCTGCACGTCGAGCGCCAGCCGCAGGAAAAGATCGCCAATCACGCCTGGTACACGTTGTGGTACGTGGTGCCGACGCTCCCCATGTTCGCCGCCTTCCCCTGGCTGCTGGCGCGCTTCGGCTTCTGGCCGGCGCTGGGCGCCGGGATCGCGATCACGGTGGCCAGCATACTCCTCTTCGCCGTCCTGCTGAAACGCTTCGGCATCCATCTACTTTGAACGCCATGATTCCCGCCCAATTCCGTCGCCTGTCCCGGCCCGCCCTCGCCGTCTCCATCGCCGCCATCCTGGCCGGCACCGTGGGCGTCCTCGTCTCCGGCAATGCCGCCGACGACAAGAAGGCGGCCGCCCCGCGCCCCGCGCTGACCGTCACGACGGCGAAGCCGGAGCAGGCGCGCCTGCCGCTCAGCCTCGCCGCCAACGGCAACGTCGCCGCGTGGCAGGAAGCCGTGATCGGCAGCGAGTCGGCCGGTCTCCGTTTGCAGGAGGTGAAGGTCAACGTGGGCGACGTCGTCAAGAAGGGCGAGGTGCTCGCCGTGTTCGACGCGGCCCCGGTCGAAGCGGACGTCGCCCAGGCGAAAGCCGCCGTCCAGGAAGCGGAAGCGAATGCGGCCGCCGCCCGCGCCGACGCGAAGCGGGCGCGCGCCCTGGAAAGCTCGGGCGCCCTCTCCGAACAGCAGATCACGCAATACATCACGGCCGAACGCACGGCCGCCGCGCGCGTGGCGTCCGCCAGGGCGACCCTGGCCCAGCAACAGCTGCGCCTGAAGTACACGAAGATCGTGGCGCCGGATGCCGGCCTGGTTTCCGCCCGCAGCGCCACCGTGGGCGCCGTCGCCGGCGTGGGCACGGAGATGTTCCGCATGATCCGCCAGGGCCGCCTGGAATGGCGCGCCGAGGTGACGGCCGCCGAGCTTCCGCGCATCAAGCCGGGCCAGAAGGCCGTCGTGCAGACGGCGGGCGGCAAGGACGTGCAGGGCCGCGTGCGCACGGTCGCGCCGACCGTCGACGCGCAGAGCCGCGTCGCCCTCGTCTACGTCGACCTGCCGCCGGCGCTGTCGGCCAATGCGCCGCTGAAGGCCGGCATGTTCGCCAGCGGCCAGTTCGCGCTGGGGGACTCTTCCGCGCTGACGGTGCCGCAGCAGGCCGTCGCGGTGCGCGACGGCTTCGCCTACGTCTTCCGCCTGAATGCCGACGGCCGCGTGAGCCAGCTGAAGGTCACGACGGGCCGCCGCTTGGGCGATCGCGTCGAGGTGACGGGCGGCCTGCCCGCGGACGCGCTGGTCGTCACGAGCGGCGCCGGCTTCCTCAACGATGGGGATTTGGTACGCAACGCGCCGGCATCCGCGCCGGCGACGGTGGCGGCGCGTTGAGGACACCGTCATGAATTTTTCCGCGCTTTCGATCCGCAACCCGATCCCGGCGATCATGCTGTTCGCCCTGCTCACGTTCGCCGGCGTGCTGGCGTTCAAGGCGAACAAGGTCCAGGACTTCCCGGACATCGAACTGCCCATCGTCACCGTCGTCGCGACGCTCGACGGCGCCGCTCCGGCGCAGCTGGAAACGGAAGTCGCACGCAAGATCGAGGACTCGGTCGCGACCCTGGAGGGTGTCAAGAACATCTATGCGCGCGTGCTGGACGGCGTGGCCACGATCACCGTCGAGTTCATCCTCGAAAAGAATTTGTCGGACGCCGTCAACGACGTGCGCGACGCCGTCTCGCGCGTGCGCGCGGACCTGCCCGCGGAGATGCGCGACCCCAGCGTGACGAAGACGACGACCGCGGGCCGCGTCGTGCTCACGTTCACGGCGCAGGCGGCCGATGCGCACGGCAAGCCGGCGCTCGACGCGCCCGACCTGAGCTGGTTCGTCGACAACACGGTGTCCAAGCGCCTGCTCAGCGTCCCGGGCGTGGGCGCGGTCAAGCGCGTGGGCGGCGTCTACCGCGAAGTGCGCGTGGAACTCGACGACCGCAAGATGGCCGCGCTGCGCGTGTCGGCGCTGGACGTCTCGCGCCTGCTGCGCAACGTGCAGCGCGAGGAACCGGGCGGGCGCGGCGACGTCAGCGGCGCCGAACAATCCGTGCGTACGCTCGCGACGGTGCAGACGGCGCAGGAATTGTCGCGCATGGACATCCCGCTGCCCGACGGCCGCCACGTGCGCCTGGACGAGATCGCGACGGTGTCCGACACGGTCGCGGAACCGCGCGCCATCGCGGAGCAGGACGGCAAGCCGGTCGTCGCCTTCGAAATCTTCCGCACGCGCGGCGCCGGCGAGATGGACGTCGCGAACGGCGTGCGCAAGGCCGTCGCCGAGCTGCAGCAAAAGCACGGCAACGTCGTGCTGCGCGAAGTGATCGACAACGCGGCGCCCGTCGAGGACAACTTCGACGCGTCGATGGAAATGCTGTACGAAGGCGCCGTGCTGGCGGTGCTGGTCGTGTGGTGGTTCCTGCGCGACTGGCGCGCGACGCTCGTCGCGGCGGCCGCGCTGCCGCTGTCCGTGATCCCCGCCTTCCTCGGCCAGTATTTGTTCGGCTACACGCTGAACATGGTGACCCTGCTGTCGCTGGCGCTCGTCGTCGGCGTGCTCGTGGACGACGCGATCGTCGAGATCGAGAACATCTCGCGCCACCTGCGCATGGGGAAAACGCCGATGCAGGCAGCTTTGGAAGCGGCCGATGAAATCGGCATGGCCGTGATCGCGACGACGTTCTCGCTCGTCGCCGTGTTCCTGCCGACCGCGTTCATGAGCGGCGTCCCCGGCAAGTTCTTCAAGCAGTTCGGCTGGACGGCCGTGCTGGCGATCCTCGCGTCGCTGCTCGTCGCGCGCCTGCTGACGCCGATGATGGCCGCCTACCTCCTGAAACCGCTGCCGCACGCGGAGGAAAGCGACGGCCCGATCATGCGCCGCTACATGCGCACGATGCAGTGGTGCCTGCGCCACCGCGGCCTGACGATGATCGCGGCCGCGCTGTTCTTCGTCGGCTCGATCTCGCTCGTGCCGCTGCTGCCGACGGGCTTCGTGCCGCCGGCCGACCGCTCGCAAACGCAGATCAACGTCGAGCTGCCGCCCGGCTCCACGCTGGCGGAAACGCGCGCCGTCGCGGAACGCGTGCGCCAGGTGGCGATGGGCACGCCGAACGTCAAGGGCGTGTTCAGCTCCATCGGCGGCGGCTCCAGCGGCGACGCGTTCGCGCCCGGCGCGGCGGCGGAAGCGCGGCGTGCCGTGCTGACGGTGACGACCGTGGCGCGCGAGGACCGCAAGGAAAAACTCTCGGCCGTCGAATCGGCATTGCGTGCGCGCCTGGCCGACGTCCCCGGCGCCCGCTTCACGGTCGGCCCGCCCGACACGGGCGTCAAGATGCAACTCGTGCTGCGCAGCGAGGACCCGGTCGCGCTGACGGCCGCCGCGCGCCGCGCCGAGCGCGAACTGCGTACCCTGCACGGCGTCGGCAACGTCAATTCCAGCGCGTCGCTCGTGCGTCCGGAAATCATCGTGCGCCCCGATTTTGCGCGCGCGGCGGACCTGGGCGTGACGGCGGCCAGCATCGGCGAGACCGTGCGCGTGGCAACGGGCGGCGACTACGACCAGGTGCTGTCCAAGATGAACGTGTCGGAGCGCCAGGTGCCGATCCGCGTGAAACTGCCGGACACCGTGCGCGCGGACCTGGACGCCATCGGCCGCCTGACGGTGCCCGGCAAGAACGGCCCCGTGCTGCTGGCGAACGTGGCGACCATCACGATGGAGAGCGGCCCGGCGCAGATCGACCGCCTGAACCGCAGCCGCAACGTGACCCTGGAAGTGGAACTGAACGGCCGCTCGCTGGGCGAGGTGAACGCGGAAGCGCGCGCCCTGCCCGCGCTGAAGAACCTGCCGCCGAACGTGTCGATCGCGGAACTGGGCGACGCGCAGGAGATGCAGAACCTGTTCGCCAGCTTCGGCCTCGCCATGCTGATCGGCGTGCTGTGCATCTACGGCGTGCTGGTGCTGCTGTTCACGGACTTCCTGCAGCCGGTGACGATCCTCGCGGCGCTGCCGCTGTCGATCGGCGGCGCGTTCGTCGCGCTGCTGCTCACGCATAACGCGCTGTCGATGCCGACGATGATCGGCCTGATCATGCTGATGGGGATCGTGACGAAGAACTCGATTCTGCTCGTCGACTACGCGATCCTCGCGCGCAAGGCCGGCATGAACCGCTTCGACGCGCTCGTCGACGCCTGCCACAAGCGTTCGCGCCCCATCGTCATGACGACGATCGCGATGGGCGCCGGCATGCTGCCGCTGGCGCTGGGCCTGTCGGGCGATCCGAGCTTCCGCTCGCCGATGGCGGTCGCGGTGATCGGCGGGCTGATCACGTCGACCTTGCTGAGCCTGCTGGTGGTGCCGGCCGTGTTCACGTACGTCGACGACATCGAGCACTGGTTCGGACGCCAGGCGAAGCGGCTGCGGCGCCATCCGCATCCGCCGGTGCCGAGCCGGGAAACCTTGGTGAAATGAACGCAGGCAAGGTGGCGCCGCAGGCGTCCCCATCGGTCTAGGCTTGCACGATGAAGATCCCATACCTGCTGGGCGGTGCCTTGCTGCTGTGCACCGCCGCCCACGCCGCACCGTCGGCGTGGGACTTCGAATACCGCGGCTTCTACGACTTTCACGATCCCGGCGTGCTGCGCACCGACGTGGCCGTTACGGGCAGGATCGTCGGCGAGGACGTCGACGGGGACGGCGTCATCCAGGAATCCGAGCTGGATTCGCTGTGGATGAACATGCGGCTGTGGTCCGGCGACTTCGCCAGATGCGGTGGCGGGACGGTCGACCACGATTGCCAGATCGACCTCTTCTCGTTCCGCCCCGATGGCGGCGACCTCGACATCGCTGCAAGCTGGCGCGACAACTACGCGACGCAGCTGGAATACCACACGGAAGAGTTCGTGAGCGGCGACCGGTACGTGGCCAGGTCGAGTTATGGGCATGATTACCCAGTGGACGACTACTACTTTTTCGGCGCGGGGACGACACTGGCCATCACACCGGTGTCGCCCGTGCCGGAGCCGGGCGCGTGGATGATGCTGGGATGCGGGCTGGTTGCGCTTGCGGCCTTCTCCCGTCGTTCCCGCTTGCGCGGGAGCGACGGGCGCGATCAGTAATCGCGGTTGCGCCCGCCCAGCAGCTTGGCGAGCACGAAGCCCGCGGCCGCGGCGATGGCGATGGCCGTGCCCGGTTTCTGGCGCACGTACTCGAAGCTGGCTTCCTTCCACTGGCCGTAGGCGTCCGTCAGCTGTTGCTGGCGTTGGCCCAGGTTGACGGTGGCGCCGCTCAGCATGCCCTGCAGCTTGTCCACGCCGGCGTGGGCGCTGGAGGCAAGGCGGTCGACGACCGGACGGGCCGCGTCGGCAGCCTTGTCGACCATCGGACGGGCGGCATCGGCGGCCTTGTCGATCGAATCGTGCAGGCCTTGCGCGCGTGCGTTGACCTGGGCGCCGAGGTCCTTCGAATCGCCGCCCACGCCCGAGCCGGTGGCGGCGCCGGCGCTCTGGCTGTTCTGGCTGCCGCTGCTGCTCGAACCCAGCGAGCTGCCGCTGATGCTCGAGTTGGTGCCGCTGGCGGTGGAGCCCGATGCGCTCATCGAGCCCATCGAGCCCATGCCCGACGACGACGCGGTGGCGCCGCCGGTGCTGCTGCCGGTCGTCGAGCTCTGCTGGTCCTTGCCCTGGTTCAGCTGGCTGCTCTTGTTCAGGCTGCTCGAACCCGTCGTGCTGCCCATGTTGCCCGAGCCGCCGGCATTCGGCAGGTTGCTGTCCTTGCCCTGGTTGCCTGAACCCAGGTTGCTGCCTTTTGCTTCGCTCGACTTCTGATTATCCATGATGAATTCCTCTTGTAAGATTTTGACCAACGCGGAGATAACCGATCTTCTTGACCGTGCATCCGTTCAAAAGTTCGACCGATAGGCGGTCCTTCGCGTCGCGCCCATGCGCGATCTCGGAGCGACACCGGCTTCATGCGGTGTCTCAATAAAAAAAATATAACTTTTGGTTTATCCGGACTGTGCGCTGCATAACAAAGCGCATGGATGGATGAGAGATGTGGCGCGCTGCGGGACCGGCGCGGCGGCCGGTCCACGGGCGGTCAGGGCGAGGACGGGCGGGCGGTCGCGATCAGGTCGCGCGCGCCGGCAAAAACTTGCGGATAGTCACCAGCGCATTGCGCGCGCTCGGCGGCGATGCGCTGGCGGTTGGCGGCCAGCGTGTCCGCGGCGAGGCGGAAGCCGAACGCCGTTTCGCCGCCGAGGATGCGTTGCAGGATCCGCTCGCCCAGCGCCGCCTTGAAGTGGCCCGCTTCCCAGTACCAGCGCGTCGTCGTGCGCGTGTCGCCGGGGGCCGGGATGCGTTCGCAGCGCATGCCGGCATAGCCGCTGAAGTCCCACACGTTGATGCGGGCATTCGGATACCGGGCGCGCACGGCGTCCGCCTCGCGCACGAGCATCCGGCGCCAGTCGTCCATCGTGGCTTGCAGCCCGGCTTCCTCGAACATGGCCATCAGTTGCGCGTGGTACGGGTAGATCACCAGGTGCACCTCGGTGCGGTCGCGCGCCATCGTGTCCAGCAGCGCGCGCAGGCGATCGATGCTCTCCGAACCGTTGGTGCCGGCCACGAACAGGTTGTGCGGCTTGCGCACGAGGCTCTTCGCGTTGTCCCCGGCCTTCTGCTGGAAGATCGCGTAATAGCCTTCCTGGCGCGCAAACTGGTTGTAGTTGCGCAGCGGCGTCTGGCCGCGCGCCGTCATGGTTTCCGGATCGGCCGCCTTTTGCAGGCGCACGGTGCGCAGCGCGTCGGACACGGACTTGATCGAGAACAGCGTGTCGAACCGCCATTGCCACGGCAACGGTCCGGCCGCCGCGGGCGGCGCCGGGGCCTCGTCCGGCTTGACGAGGAAGTCCAGGAACTCGACGCCGATCACGGCCATCGCGGCCGGCGCGGCGCTCTCGCGCAGCTGCGCATACATGCGCTCGGACGTGGTCAGGCTCGTGCCCGACAATCCCATGTTGTATGCCGTGCGGCTGTGCGCGCTCACCTGCGGGCTGTCCGGATCGAGGCCGACCTCGACGCGCGAATTCCCCAGCAGGATCAGGTCGGGCCGCACGGCCGTGGCCTGGGCCAGCTTGATCTGCTCGCGGTATTGTTCCGGCAGCGGCTTCACGTGGTTCAGCGCCGGGCTGTCGACGAACCCGTACAGGTGGTACGGATCGATGACGGCCACGAAGCCCGTGACCGCCAGCACGCCGGCGCCGACGACCGTCGCGCACCACGCGGTAAAGCGCCGGTAGGACACCTGGGGACGCCCGGCTGCGGTCGCGGGCGCGCCGACCACCAACCCGGTTTCGTCGTCGTAGCGTTGGATCTGTTCCATGGGACTCCCGGACTTAGAACTGGAAATACAGGAATTCGGCGGGACGGCTGAGCGACAGCAGGCTGCCGAGCAGGATCGCCCCGATATAGAGGCTCCAGCGCCGCGACGGCTGCCAGAGTTGCCAGCGGGCGGCGAGCCGCGGCCCGGCCATCGTGCCGAGCGCCGCTTCGTAGCGGCCCATGATCTGCTGGGTGTTCGGCAGGCAGAACGCGATGAAGCCGCCGATGACGACCCATTGCCACGTCTCGAGGAAGCGCGACCCGCCGCCCAGGTAGAACGTCACGCCCCATTGCTCGAGCTGTGCCTTCAATGGTCCGAGCTGCAGGCCGATCGACGCCGGCAGGCCGACGCCGTCCAGGCCGGCCATGCCGTGCAGGATCGTCATCGCCTTGTCGAAGCTGGCGGCGCGGAAGAACACCCAGGCCACGCAGACGGCCGCGAACGTCAGCGCCCAGCTGAAGACGGCCCAGACGCGGCCGCGCGGCAGGCGCAGCGCGTCCGCCACCGCGTTCCAGCCGTGGTTGATCACCAGATAGATGCCGTGCAGTGCGCCCCAGATGACGAAGTTCATGCCGGCGCCATGCCACAGGCCGCCCAGCAGCATCGTCGTCATCAGGTTGACGTAGCGGCGCACGGGGCCCTTGCGGTTGCCGCCCAGCGGCACGTACAGGTAGTCGCGCAGGAAGCGCGACAGGGTCATGTGCCAGCGGCGCCAGAAATCGATGATGTTCGCGGCCTTGTACGGCGAATCGAAGTTCAGCGGCAGGCGGATGCCGAACATCAGCGAGATGCCGATCGCCATGTCCGAATAGCCGGAAAAGTCGAAGTACAGCTGGAACGCGTAGGCCAGCACCCCGCCCCACGCATTCGCGAGCGAGAAGATGTCCGCCTTGTCGAACAGGAAGTTGGCGTGCGGCGCCAGGTTGTCCGCGATCAGGACTTTCTTGGCCAGGCCGATGGCGAAAATGGTGAGGCCGACCGCAAAATTCTGGAACGAAAAGCGGTAGCTGGCGGGCTTGTCGAACTGCGGCATCATTTCCGCATGGTGCAGCACGGGCCCCGCGATCAGGTGCGGGAAGTAGGTGATGAACAGCACGTAGTGCAGGAAGCGCGCTTCCTTGACCTTGCCCTGGTAGGTGTCGACGAGATAGGCGATCTGCGTGAACGTGAAGAAGGAAATGCCGATCGGCAGCACGACGTGCAGCAACGGGATGTCCGCGTGTGCCAGCCAGTTCGCGCCCGCGATGAAGAAGTCGGCGTACTTGTAATAAGCGAGCAGGCCGAGGTCGGTGACCACGGCCGCCGTCAGCCACCGCTTGCGCGCCGGGCCTTCAGCCTGCCCGATGCGCTGCCCCATCCAGTAGTTGAACACGATGGAGCCCAGCAGCAGCGGAATATAGTAATAACTCCACCAGCCATAGAACGTCAGCGACGCGAGGGCCAGCCAGCCGGCGGCCTGGGCCTGGCTTCTGCGGGCCAGCAGGAAGTAACCGATGGCCGTGATGGGCAGGAACAGGAACAGGAAGGTGAAGGAATTGAAGAGCATTGCGACCGGTCGGTAGGAAAAACGGCTGGGGCTGGGTAGACCCGGACGGTCTCATCCTTGGCCATCCCGTCAATATAGCATCGTTTCGTTGCATAAAAAACAGGCTGAGGCCGGCTGACAACACGGATTCGGCCCGCTGGACGCCGGGCTTGCCAACAAAAAGGGCCGCCCTGTCGGGTGGCCCTCGTGCTCGCTTGACACCATTATATCGCCGTTCGGACGCGCTTTTTCGCCGTCGAAAAAATAATTATTTGCCAACAAAATCCCGCTACAATCCGCCGCTCCCACCTTCAGCATGTGAAAGGAACGACGATGAACGATTCGGATTGGACGCCTGTCACGCACGAACGATGCGGCCACGTCACGGGCCCGTTCTACCACGGTACCCGGCACGCGCTGCGGCCCGGCGACCTGCTGACGCCCGGCTACGCCTCCAACTTCGAGGCAGGCCGGATCTCGAACAACGTCTATTTCAGCGCGAACCTGGAACCCGCCATGTGGGGCGCGGAGCTGGCGGCGGCGCTCGCGGGGCAGCAGGGGCACGGCCACATCTACGTGGTCGAACCGACCGGCACGTTCGAGGATGACCCCAACCTCACCAACAAGAAATTTCCGGGCAACCCGACCGCGTCGTACCGCACGCGGGCGCCGCTGCGGATCGTGGCCGAGGTGACGGATTGGACGCCCCACCCGCCCGACGCGATCCGCAAAATGATCGATGGCCTGGCGGAGCTGCGCCGCACGGGGCGGCATGTGATTCTGGATTAGCAAGCAAAAAGGGCCACCCGCTTGGGTGGCCCTTCTCACTGTGTTGGTGCCGCTGACCGGAATCGAACTGGTGACCTTCGCATTACGAATGCGCTGCTCTACCGACTGAGCTACAGCGGCTAAACCGGAACAACCGTTTAACCTGTGTCCGTGCTACCTGCCATCAGACTGTTGGCGACCTGTGGTCTCGCCCGCTTTGCTCATCAGGATGAGCTGCAGTGCGAAGGAGCCCGCATTCTAACAACAACTCCGCAAACTTGCTAGTCCGACTCGGCAATTTTATGCGGACACGTTAAAAATTATTCCTGGTGGTAGCTCGTCACGCGTTCCACCTCGCTCTTCGAGCCCAGGAACACGGGCACGCGCTGGTGCAATTTCTGCGGAGCGATGTCGAGGATGCGCTGGCGGCCGTCCGTCGCGGCGCCGCCCGCCTGCTCGACGATGAAGGCCATCGGGTTCGCTTCGTACATCAGGCGCAGCTTGCCCGGCTGCGACGGGTCGCGCAAGTCGGCCGGGTACATGAAGATGCCGCCGCGGTTCAGGATGCGGTGCACGTCGGCCACCATCGAGGCGATCCAGCGCATGTTGAAATCCTTGCCGCGCGGACCGGTCTTGCCGGCCAACATCTCGTCGACATAGCGCGTGACGGGCGGATACCAGTGGCGCTGGTTCGACATGTTGATGGCGAATTCCTTCGTCTCCTCGGGGATCTGCATGTCCTTCTGCGTGAGGACCCAGGAACCCATTTCGCGGTCCAGGGTGAAGCAGTTGACGCCCGCGCCCGTCGTCAGCACCAGCATCGTCTGCGGGCCGTACACGGCATAGCCGGCCGCGACCTGCTGGCTGCCCGGCTGCATGAAGTCGGCTTCCGTCGGTGCCGTCATGCCTTCCGGCGCCTTCAGCACGGAGAAGATGGTGCCGATGGAGACGTTGACGTCGATGTTCGACGAACCGTCCAGCGGATCGAACAGCAGCATGTATTCGCCCATCGGGTAGCGGTTCGGGATCGGGTGGATGGATTCCATTTCTTCCGATGCCATCGCCGCCAGGTGGCCGCCCCATTCATTGGCTTCGAGCAGGATCTCGTTGGAGATCACGTCGAGCTTCTTCTGCACCTCGCCCTGGATGTTCTCCGTGTTCGCGCTGCCGAGAATGTCGCCGAGCGCGCCCTTGCCGACCGAGTGGGAAATGGTCTTGCAGGCGCGGGCCACCACCTCGATCAGGAGGCGCAGCGATGCCGGGATATTGTTGTGGAGACGCTGTTCCTCGACGAGGTATTGCGTCAGGCTGACACGTTTCATGGACTTCCTTTGGTTTGTGTAAATGAATTCTTAGTTGGCGAGCGCCTTGCTGACCACTTCGCGCACGTCGTTCGACAGCTTCGCCTGCCCCGCCACCTGCTGCAGCGCCCGCTTCATGTGGGCCTGCAGGTCCGGCGTGTAGCGGCGCCAGCGGTCCATCGCGCGGGACAGGCGGCTGGCGACCTGCGGGTTCAGCGCGTCCAGCGCGATCACCTGCTCGGCCCAGAAGCCGTAGCCGCTGCCGTCCGGCGCGTGGAAGCCCACCGGATTGCCGGCGCAGAAGGTAGACACCAGGCTGCGCGCACGGTTCGGGTTCCTCAGCGTGAAGGCCTTGTGCGTCATCAATTCACGGACGCGGTCGACGTCCGTCGTCGGGGCCGCGGCCTGCATCGCGAACCATTTGTCCACGACCAGCGCTTCGCCCTGGAATTCGTCGTAGAAGCGCTGCAAGGCATCGGTTGCGGCAGGTGCGCGCGCATGCACGAGGGCGGACAGGGCCGCCACGCGGTCCGTCATGTTGGTGGCGCCGTCGAACTGCTTCTGCGCGAGGGCCAGGCTCGCGTCGTCCGGCGCGGCGCACAGATAGGCCAGCGCCAGGTTTTTCAGCGCGCGCTTGCCGATCGATTCCGCGTCCGGGCTGTACTCGCCCGGCGTCTGGTTGGCGTCGTACTGGGCCAGCAGCTCGGTGCGCAGGCGCGCGCCGATGTCGGCGCGGACGAACTGGCGCGCCAGGTGGATGGCGAGCGGGTCGACGACGTCCAGCTGGTCGGCGATCATCGATTCCGTCGGCAGCAGCAGGGCCTGCTCGCGGAACGCCGGATCGAGCGTGTCGTCCGTGAGGATCTTGCGCATGGCGTCGACGAACACGTCGTCCAGGTCGAGCCTGTCGACGACGTTGCCGGCGCCGGCCACCTGTCCGGTCAGCTTCAGCAGGCGGCTCATCGCGAGGCGCTGGCCCGCTTCCCAGCGGTTGACGGGGTCGCTGTCGTGGCTGAACAAATGCACCAGTTCGGCGTCGCTGTAGCCGTGCTTCAGGATCACGGGCGCGGAAAAATCGCGCAGGATCGATGGCGTCGGCTGTTCCGTGACGCCCGTGAAGACGAAGGTCTGGTCCGCTTCGGTCAGCTCCAGCACCGCCGTCGTGCCATGATCCTTGCCGTCCACCGTCAGCGGCAGGTCGCGGCCGTCCTGGCCCAGCAGGCCGACGGCGACGGGGATGTGGAACGGCAGTTTCTCCGGCTGGCCCGGCGTCGGCGGGCACGACTGGATCAGGCGCAAGGTGTAGGTCTGCGCCTGCTCGTCCCAGCGCGTCTCGGCCTGGACCACCGGCGTGCCGGCCTGGCTGTACCAGCGCTCGAACTGCGTCAGGTCGCGGCCGTTGGCGTCGGCCATCGCCATGCGGAAGTCGTCGCACGTGACGGCCTGGCCGTCGTGGCGCTCGAAGTACAGGTCCATGCCCTTGCGGAAGCCCTCGCGGCCCAGCAGGGTCTGGTACATGCGCACGACCTCGGCGCCCTTTTCGTAGACGGTGACGGTATAAAAATTATTGATCTCGACAAAGGAGTCGGGACGGACCGGGTGGGCCATCGGGCCCGCGTCTTCCGGGAACTGGGCCTGGCGCAGGGTGCGCACCTGGTCGATACGGGTGACGGCGCGGCCCGTGTTCGTGCCGATCATGTCGGCCGAGAATTCCTGGTCGCGGAACACGGTCAGGCCTTCCTTCAGCGACAGCTGGAACCAGTCGCGGCAGGTGACGCGGTTGCCCGTCCAGTTGTGGAAATATTCGTGGCCGACGACGGCCTCGATGCCCTGGAAGTCGACGTCCGTCGCGACGCGCGGATTGGCCAGCACGAACTTCGTGTTGAAGATGTTCAGGCCCTTGTTTTCCATCGCGCCCATGTTGAAGTCGCCCACGGCGACGATCATGAAGCGGTCCAGGTCGAGCTCCAGGTTCCAGCGTTCCTCGTCCCAGCGGATGCTGTGCTTCAGCGACTGCATCGCGTAGTCGGTCTTGTCGAGGTTGCCCTCTTCCACCCAGACCTGCAGCAGCGCCGTGCGGCCGTCGGCCAGCTCGAAGTTCTCTTCCTGGCACACGAGGCGCGCGGCGACGAGGGCGAACAGGTAGGACGGTTTCTTGAACGGGTCTTCCCACAGCGCGTAGTGGCGGCCACCATCGAGGTCGCCTTCTTCGATCAGGTTACCGTTCGACAGCAGCACCGGGTACTTGTCCTTGTCGGCGCGCAGCATGACAGTGAAGCGGGCCATCACGTCCGGGCGGTCTGGAAAATACGTGATCCGGCGAAAACCTTCGGCTTCGCATTGCGTATAGAAACTGCCGTTGGACGTGTACAGGCCGCTGAGGGTAGTATTGCGTTCCGGAACGCAAATGGTCTCGATTTCCAGCGTGGCTTCTTCCGGGGCATTGGGGATGCGCAGCAGGGTGCCTTCGACGACGTAGTCCCCCTCGCCCAGCGTGCGGCCGTTCAGGCGCAAGGCCACCAGTTCGATGTCTTCGCCGTACAGCTCGATTTCGCGCTGCGCGCTGGCGGGATTGCGGCGCACCGTCATCCGGTTGGCGACGACGGTACGGGCGGGGTCGAGGTCGAAGCCGAGTTCAACGGTATCGACCAGGTAGCTGGGGGCAGTGTAATCCTTCCGGTAGATGGTCTGGGGCGTATCGGTGCGCATGGTCAGGAGTCCGCAAAGCCGTTGGTGGGATGCTTATTTTACCAACAGCTTTACACTGCGATCCGTACCTTTCGAATGTATCGCCATGTACAGGTAGTAACTACGCGTAAATGTATCGACGAACATCACGCATCAGGAATAATATGGTCTCCTGAACAAGACCGATTACCGATTTGAAATCCGACACGGGACATACCGAATAGATGGAGCTCGTCATGAAACGTACCATGATCACGGCGGTCGCCTCGCTGAGCCTGTTGCTGGGCGGCTGCGCGACGACGATCCGCAGTGACGTCACCACCTTCAACCAATGGCCCGCCCAGCTGCCCGACAAGAGCTATGCGTTCGAGACGCCGCCGCCGCAGGACAACACGCTCGAGCTGCAGAGCTACGAAAACCTCGTGCGCGCCCAGCTCGCCCGCCTCGGCTTCCACGAGTCGCCGCAGTCGCCCGCGCTGAAGGTGTCGATGCGTTTCTCGACGATCGACGTGCCCACGCAAGTCATCTACCCGACCTTCGCGCCGACGTACTATTCGCCCCGCTTCGCCTACATGGGCTGGCGCCGGCGCTACTGGGGCGGTTGGTACAGCCCGTTCTACGACCCGTTCTGGGGCCCGATGCCGGCCTATGACGTGCAGGAAGAACACCGTTACCACCGCCAGCTGCAGCTGTCGATCGCCTCGGCGGCGGACGGCAAGCGCCTGTTCGACGTCACGGTGCGCAACGTGAGCCGGCAAATGTCCACGCCGGCCGTGATGCCGGCGCTCGTGCAGAGCGCGTTCGAAGGGTTCCCGGGGCCGAATGGCGGGTCGCGCGTGATCGAGTTGAAGCAGGAGCCGCGGCAGAACGGCTAACTATGCCGCAACATCACCGTCGCCCCTGCGAAGGCAGGGGCCCAAGTTGCACGCATCTCGACAACGCGAAAAAAAATTGGGTCCCCGCCTTCGCGGGGACGACGTTGGTGTCAGCCTAAATACGCTTCCGACAGGAACGTGATCCCGATAATCAACAGCACCGCCAGCATCAGCACCACGAGCAATCGCCCGAAGTGCGGTTCCGCCGCCGGTTGGGGATCGACCGGCCCTTCGTTGTCGTCGCTAAATTCTCTCATGGCAGCAAAATCGTCTTGCCCGTCGTGCGGCGCCCTTCGAGGGC
>CBIHOW010000007.1:0-118515 GCA_966211695.1 uncultured Massilia sp.
CTGCTCAGATCGTCAATCCCATCTTCCCCCAGTAACCGCGTAGAACCTTTTTTTTGGGCATCTTCATGCGGCCGTTGCACTCACGTTGTCTGCGCTACGCCGACTGCATGAGGCTTCTGCCAGGCTTGCATTTTTGATTAGAAAGGACTTTAATGGTCGACGCTGGTTGCGCCGCGCGGTGCGCGATCGCTCGCGTTGACGATATGCAGTTTCGCTAGCGCCATCCCGAATTTGCTGTGCGCATGACGCTGGTTTTCACGGTTTGCTGCTCGCCCAGGAGACGGTTCATGACCATGATGCATGTAGCGACGCACGAAGCAACGCGTCCCGCCGGTGCCGTCGTCGATCCGCCGGCCGTCCCGACCGATTCTCCCATCGCCCTCATCGTCGACCACGGCTCGCCGCGCCGCGCCGAGATCGCCGGCGTCCTGTGCATGGCCGGCTACCGGCCCGTTTTTTCCGCGCTCGACGCCGTCCCCGAACACTGCCGTCGCCAGCCGCCGCGACTGGTCGTCTTCGCCGTCGCCGACGACCCGGGTGCCGACCTGGCTTGCCTGACGCGGTTGCGCGCCACGCTCGCCGACGCGCGCTTCCTGGTGCTGGCCACGGTCAGCTCGGAAGCGCTGGCGATCGCGGCCCTGCATTCCGGGGCCCAAGGCTATGTGAAGGAACCGTGGAGTGCAGCCATGCTGAGCCACGCCGTGGCCGAGCTGTCGCCGCGCAGCGCCGCGCCCGGCCGCGGCGTGTGCGCCCTGCGCCGTGGCGAGCGCATGGTCGGGCAGGGGGCCGTGACGCAGCAGCTGCGGGCGCAGCTGGCACGCATCGCTCCGACCGACAGCAGCGTGCTCATCACGGGCGAGACGGGCACCGGCAAGGACGTCGTCGCCGACCTCATCCACCACAACAGCAAGCGCGCCGGCAAGCCCTTCGTCTGCCTGAACACGGCCTCACTGCCGGACTCTCTCATCGAGAACGAATTGTTCGGCCACGAGCGCGGCGCCTACACAGGCGCGGTCTGCGGCCAGGACGGCAAGCTCGCGGCGGCCAACGGCGGCACGCTGTTTCTCGACGAGATCGGGGACATCAGCCTGGCCGTGCAGGCCAAGCTGCTGCGCGCCATCGAGAACAAGGCGGCCTATCGCATCGGCGGCCAGAAGAGCGTCGCCTTCGACGTGCGCATCATCGCCGCCACCAACCACGACCTCGAGCGCGAGGCGCGCGAGGGCACCTTCCGCAGCGACCTGTTCTACCGTCTCAACGTGGTGCGCATGCGCCTGGCCCCCCTGCGCGAACGCGCCGAGGACATTCCGCTCCTCATCGAGCACTACCTGCGCCAGTTCAACCGTGAGATGGGCCGCACGGTGCGCGGCCTGTCGTCGCGCGCCATGCAGACCCTGTGCGCCTACCACTGGCCCGGCAACGTGCGCGAGCTGCGCAACGCCATCGAGGCGCTGCTGGCGAACCTGGCGCCCGAGACCACCGGCATCGTCGATATCCCGCCCGAAGTCATGCGCCAGCTGGCGTTTGCCGCCGGCACGCCACCCACCGAGCGCGACCGCCTGCTGCAGGCGCTGACGGCCACCAGCTGGAACAAGAGCCGGGCAGCCAGCGAGCTGCACTGGTCGCGCATGACCTTGTACCGCAAGATGCGCGAGCACAACGTGTCGCTGCAGCGCGAGGTCGATTAATCCGGCCGGGGCGGCTGTTCGTCGTTCTTCGGCGCCGCGGGCTGCGCCTCGCGCAGGCTGGCCAGCCGGTCGGGAAAGGCGCCGAAGCGCTCGTCCAGGTCGATGCCGGCTTCGCCCAGGCGGCGCTGCAGCAGGGCCATCTTCTCCCTGGCGCGATCGAGCTGGTCGCCGTCCTTGGCCAGGCTGCCGATAATCACGCCCGGCAGGGCTTTCAGCAGCGCCAGCAGGGCTGGGGCGGCGTCAGGCGTGATCGGGCTGTCCGGCGCGACCGGCGTGTGCTGTTGCCAGGTCAGGCTCGCACGCAGGCTGCCCAGCCGTTCCTTCAGGCCGGCATTGAGATCATCCAGGGTCTCGCCCAGTTGGTCGCGGGCGATGCGGTGGGCTTGCTCCTCCGAGATCTCGAACGGTGCCAGCTCGTCGGCCGCGGCCGTCGTCGTCGCGCCGTCCAGGCGGCGCAGCTGCACATCGCCCGGGCCGGGCGGGTGGGTGTCGCTCAGCAGGTAGAAGCGGCGGGGCGCCCGGGTAGTCCAGATCGAGGCGGTCATGGTTTCTCCATGTCGACGGGAGCGCGGTCGAAGTCTTCCGGTTCCATGCCCGAGTTGTACAGGTCGAGGTAGGCCCGGCGTCGGTCGGGCTGCGTCTCGACCCACTTCGCCTCGTTCTCGAACAGCGGCACGATGCGCAGCAGCGCGAGGTCGGGCAAGCCGGGGAAGGCGAAGCCACCCGTCGCCAGCCAATCCATCAGCATGGCGAACTTGCAGCGCTCGAAGACGGGCAGCTCGACGTTGCCCAGGGTCTGGCCCATGATGAACGGGCGGCCGGTCTTCAGCGGCGCGGTGCCGATGTCGACGATGGCCTCGGCCATCTTGCGCCGGTCAGCGGGCGCCACCTCGCCCACGATTTCGATGCCCAGCTCGGTGCGAAAGCCGTCCCCGATCGGCCAGGCGCCCAGACCGGCGCTGCACAGGAAGGTGGCGCCGTCGGGGTCTTCCGGCAGCCACACGGCGATCGCAAGGTCGCTCGCATCGGCCGACGCGACCTTGAAGGGGATAAGCGCGGTGGGTACGCCGAAATAGCCTTCGTAGGCAGCGATGACGGCATCGATCCCCGGAACATAGTGCTGGTTCATGTTGACCTCCTTGCTGTTACTTGAGCCACGAATCGTGGCTGCCATCGGCCTTGGTCGGCAAATTGTAGCGGTCCGCCGAGCCGCCGCTCGCCCTGGATTCGAGCCAATGCTCGGGCCCGTGGTAGTTCTCGGCTTGCTGGTTCCATGCCTGGTTCGCCGCCTTGTCCTGCTTGTGTCCGTACTCGTTCCAGTGCCCGGACGCGCCGGGCGGCCTGTGGCCGAGGATGGCATCGTCGAACATGAAATCGGGGTAGGTGCCCGGGTCGACCACGCTGGCATAGTGCGCCTTTTTTTGATGGTAGTTCGCATCGGTGCGTTCGGTCGGCGTCGCCGGCACGAAGGTGCCGTCGGGCAGGCGTGCGCCGAGCAGGCCGAGACTGAGGATTTGCAGGCCGACGGACGAGGTCTTCTTGGGATTGACATACCCGTACTTTGCACGGTTGTTCGGGTTCGTCTCGCGCCAGCGCGCGGTGGCTGGATCGAACGTCGACATGCCGAGCGGATCGCGGGTCGCCGACTCGATCCGGAACAGGATGCCCTTGTCGCTCCATTTGCGCGCCAGGCGGTTGGCCTGGCTGACGCTCACCTTCAGGAACGGTGCGAGGTCCTGACCGTTCGAGAATGGGCTCGCCTTGAAATACTCCTTCGCCATCTTGACGTATTTTTCATCGTTCAGCCCGAGGTGCTCCTGGGTCTCGGCCACGGCATCGCGCAGCGGCTGTTCGGCGGCGACGACGGCCGCGTCGGCCTGGACGAGGTGCTCGGGCGGCGCGTCTGGCGTGGCCTTCACCTGGCTGACGGTTGCCAGCGCACCGAGCAGGGTGGCGAGCGCTTTGCGTCCTTGCGCGATCGAACCTTCGGCCAGTGCCGCCTTTTCCTCGTCCTCCTTCTTCAGTTCCGCGGCCTGGCGCGTATACGAATTGAGCGCATCCTCGATCGGATGCGGCTTTTCGCTCGCCATCATCGGCACATAATGCGTCCCCTCGGCCTTGATCCACATGTGGTGCGATTCGTTGGCTGCGGTCCAGCCCAGCTCTTCGCCGACCTCGCCATCGGGTTTGCCCTTCTTCTTGTCCTTGTCCTTCGGCTTGAGCCCGACCGCCGCCAGCAAGGCCTTGCCCTTCTCGATGATCCACACCACCGCCTTCTCGATGATGCCCAGGATCCATTCGCGCATACTCTTGACCTTCTCGGCCACGACCGACGGCAGGTCGCCCAGGCTCAGGTAGTCGGCGATGAAGGACAGCACCGGCGCGATCAGCATCCCCAGCGCGGTCTCGACGGCCTTGGCGAAGCCGCCGGTATTGCCCGCCAGGATGTCGGCGATGCCGTTCACAACCGTCTCCACCAGCGCGAAGATGCGCGCGGCGTTCTGGAAGACCCACTTGAGCACGCGGTAGATCGCTTCCAGCGCCTGCACGATCGCGCCTGCCGGGTTGAACAGCATGAGGATGCGCACCGAGACCTGCTTGGCGATGGCCGTCACCATGTAGTCGACCGCCATGCTCACCACCTGGTCGACGATGGCTTCCGGCGTGAGCTTTTCCTTGATCATCTCGTAGATGCCTTCCGGGCCTTTCTCGACCAGCAAGGACACGAGCGAATACACTTTTTCGATCAGCGCCACGTTCTTCGCGCCGATCTGCCTGACCAGGATCTTGCGGATGTTGGGCCAGGTGATGCCCATGATCTGCAGGAAGAACGTGATGATGCTCTTGGGCGACACGTCCTTCGGCACTTGCACGTCCTTCAGGCCGCCGAGGAGCCAGCCGAGGAAGCCCTTGAGCAGGTGCGTGCCGAAGTGATCGAAGAACAGGCCGAAGCCCTCGGCCAGGCCCTTCATGAGGTTGTTGGCGAACTTCAGCGGGTCGTCGGCGATATCCTTGACGACCTTCTTGATCTTCGCCACCACCGCCCAGAAGGCGGCCGGCGGAATGCCCAGCAGGTCGAGCAGGCCCTCGATGATGAACTTGACCGGGTCGTCGAGGAAGCGGTTGACGGCGTCGGCGATGCGGCCCAGCAGCCCGCCGGCCTTCTTGCGCAGCGCCGCCACCTCGGCGCGGACCTCGTCCACCGCCTGCTTGGCGCTGTCCATCACCTCCTTGTTGAAGCCGTCGCGGGCGCTGATCGCCTGCTGCTGCAGCTTGTCGAGCTTGCCGTTGAACTTGGCTTGTTCCTGCGCCGCCCATTCGGCGAGGTTGCCGCCCAGGTCGGCGAATACCTTGGCGATGCGGTCGCGGGCCGTCTTGATCAGGAGTTCGCAGGCGGCCACGACGCCGTTCACTTCGGCCGAGATTTCCTTGAGCTTGGCGATCACGCCGTCGCCGAAGGCCTTTTCGGCATCCGAATAGCCTTTTTCGGCCCAGCCGGGCAAGCCCGTCACCGCATCCCAGAGCCCGACGACGAAGCCGCTCGCGCCTTCGTGGCGCTCGTCGACCCGTTTCTGCACCGGCGCCAGGTCGGCCTTGAACTTCGCCACCAGCAGCGTCTTGGCGGCTTCCCATTTGTCCAGCGCGTCCTTGGCCAGCGGTTGCAGCAGGCCGTTGACGGTCTTTTGCGTGTCGTCGTAGATCTGCTGCGCTTCCTTGCTGGCGCGGGTGCGCTTGTCCGCCTCCGTTTCCACCATGTTCTTCTGCTGGCCGGTCGCGCCCTTGCTCGTGCCGGCGCGCGAGGCCGTCAGCGCGGCGACGGCTTGCTGCTGCAGCGCCACCATATTGCCCTCGGCCTTGGCCAGCGTTTCCTGCTGCTTCGCCAGGACCTTGGCCGGGTCTTCCTTGGCCGCCTGGTCGAGCTCGCCCTGGGCGCCGCGCGCGTCCGCCACCGGCCCCGTCTGCACCAGCTGGGCGGCCGGCGTTTCCATGCCGGCGTCGGCGATCTTCTTCTTGCTGGCCTCGGCGTCGGCGTCGAGCGATACGTTGGCTGCCGGCACCGGGTCGGGCGTCGCGGCGGCGGCGTCGATCGGCTTCGTCGCGGCCGGATCGGGCTGGCCGGGCAGGGGCGCGCCCGCCGCCGGCGTGGCGCCTTCCGGCGGCTTGTCGATCGCGCCGTACGCGGCTTGCGCCTTCTTCGTCTCGCCCTCGACCGTCTCGTTGAGCTGGTCGCCGGCGTTCTTCGCCTCCGCCGCCGGCTCGGCTTCCATCAGCGCGTCCTCGTCGACCGGGCGCTTTTTCTCGATGATCTTGTAGATGCGGTCGCATAGCGCGACGATTTCCGGGCTGGGCGCCGGCGTGGACCCCAGCGCCGCGATCAGGTCGGCCTTGGCCTTGGCCTTGCTCTCCTCGCTCGGCTGGTCGACGGCCTTGCGCGCGTCGCCGGCCTGCTCGGCGCCGGGAGGCAGCGTCGCCATCGCCCCGGCCGTGCCGCCGGCGCGCCTGGCCACGCCGCCGATGCGCTGCATGGTCTTGCGCGACGGGGCGGATGGCGGGGGCGGCATCTTCATGGCGACGGCGGGGCCGCCTCCGGCCCCACTCCCTTCCGCCTCGTCGGCCGGCTTGTCCTTGTCGGCGGCCTTGGCTTCGCCTTTGCCCTCTCCTTTACGCGTCCCTTTCGCGTCGGCGGCGCCCTTGTCGGCCTTGGCCTCGGTGGCAGGGACCGGCTTCGCCTCGGCGTCCGGCGCCGCGCCGCCGGATGCCGCGGCCGGGGCAGCGGCCGCCGCCCGGCCGCTCTTCGGCGTCGCGCCAGCCGGGGCGTTTGCCGCCGGGCTGGCCGGCATCTGGGCAGCGGGCCGCGGCAGCGTCGCCACGGCCGCAGCCGGTTTGGCCAGCTTGACGCTACCGGCGACAACCGCCGTGACGCCCGGCGTGGACGGCGTGTCGGACACGCGGGCCGGCGGTGTCGTGTGCACGCCGGCCGGCTTGCGCCCCGGCACCTGGGGTTGTACGCGTGCCGTCCGTTCGGCGCCGGCCATGATGGCGGCTGCCACCATCGGACTGAGTCGGCTGGGCACGGACGCCGCCGGGCCGGCCGCCGCCACGCGCGGCTTCGGCGCGCTGGCGACCGGCGCCGGCTTGTCCTTCTGGGTGCGGACAGGCGCGGCCATCGTCAGCTGGCGCCCGCCGGCGCCACCGGTTCGACCACGTCCTGCATGGCGGCCTGGTAGAACGGGCCGAACTCGCCGCGCGTGACCGAGCGCGACATCTTCTGGTATTCGCGGGCGATGCCGGCGCCCAGGTCGCGCACGGTCACCCGGTCGCGGCCGTCGGCCAGTGCGCGGTAGCAGGCATCGACGACGACGTTGCGGATGTTGCCGCCGCTCAGTTCGAAGCGGTGGGCCAGCTCGCCGAGCTCGTCGTCCGCCAGGGCGCGACGGTCGCCGCCCGGCAGCAGACGCGCCCAGATGGCGTGCCGTGCCGCCGCATCCGGCGCCGGAAACTCCACGATCACGTGAATGCGCCGCTGGAACGCGTCGTCGATGTTCTGGCGCAGGTTGGTCGCCAGGATGACCACCCCGGCGTAGTCCTCGATCCGCTGCAGGAGGTAGTTCACTTCCAGGTTCGCCCAGCGGTCGTGGGCTTCCTTCACGGCGCCGCGCTTGCCGAACATGGCGTCGCACTCGTCGAAGAACAGCATGCAGTTGGCGCGCTCGGCATCGGCGAACACGCGGGCCAGGTTCTTCTCGGTCTCGCCGACCCATTTGCTGACGAGCGAGGCCAGGTCCACCCGGTACAGGTCGACCTGGTGTTCGCTGGCCAGGACCTCGGCCGCCATGGTCTTGCCGGTGCCCGAGCCGCCGACGAACAGCGCGATCACGCCCCGGCCCAGGCGCATGTGTTCGCCCAATCCCATGGTGCCGTGCAGCTTGCCGTGGTGGCGAACTCGCGCGCGCAGCTCGCGCAGCAGCGTCATGCTGGGCAACGGCAGCACGACGTCGCTGTCGAGGCGCAGGCCACGGCGCGGCTCGATGCGCTCGGCGAACGCCACCAGCTGCCGTGCCGATTGCTGCCGGCAGCCGGCGAACAGGTCGTCGGCCGTGACTTCGCTGAGGAAGACATTGCGGTGGCGGGCCAGGGCGCGCGCCGCCGCCCAGGCTTCGCCGATCTGGCTCGACGTCAGCTGGAACGCCCGGGCCAGTTCGTGCGCCGTCTCCTGCGGCGCGGCCACGGCATGGCCGCCATCGGCCAGCCGCTGGCGCCACAAGGCCTCGCGCATGGCGGCGTTCGGCAGGTCGAAGCGGAACGGCAGCCATTCGCCTTCCAGGTGCAGGGTGCCCGTGCCGGCCGTGCCCAGGTCGATGGCGGCCGGATGGGGGAAGGCGGCCAGCGCGCGCAGCAGGCGTTCGCCGACGGGACGCAGCTCGGGGGACTCCAGCAGCACGTCGACCCGGCTGAAGAAGGGCAGCGCGCCGCCCAGCCGGGCTTCGCGCAGGGCCAGCTCCGCCGCCAGCGGCAGCGCCAGGCCCAGGTGGACGGCGAGGGCCACGTCGAACACGAGCAGGCACATGTCCAGCCCGGCCGCCACGTGCGCCGCCGCGTCCACGGCCAGTTGCGGATCCGGGCCGGAAAAGCGCAGGCGCAGGCCGGGCAGGCACACCGGTTCGGCCGCGCGCAGGTGCGGCAGCATGTCGATGCGCACGGCGTTCTCGTTGGCCAGCGGCAGCACCGACAGCGACGCCGGCGGCGGCTGCCGGCGCAGCGCCGGCGCGGCGCGTTCGTCGGCGGCGTCGTCGCCCAGCAGGTGCAGCGCAATGCGGTCGGCGATGGCCACGCGGCGCACGACCAGCGGATCGTCGGCGGACCCGCCCAGCACGACCAGCCGGTTCGCCGCGAGCGTCCCGCCCGGCGCCAGCTGCGCCAGGTGCCGCCCCACGTCGGCGCCGGACGTGGACAGGATTTCCGCGAGCAGCCCGGCGCTCGGCTGCACATGCGCCGGCTCGCGCTGCAGGATGGCGTACCAGTGGCGGTAGGTGGCGTGCAGCGACGCCAGCATGGCCAGCAGCAGGGCATCGGTCTCCGCCGGCGCCAGGCCGTATTCCGCCGCCAGCGCGGGCAAGCGCAGGCCGGCGCGGCCGAGGGCCAGGCGCTCGTCGATGCGCGCGCGGCGGTCGACGACGGACTGGCGCAGCATCGCCAGCTCGGGGCGCGCGTCGAACAGGCCGAGCGGCGAGTGGCCGTCGTCCAGCGCCAGGCTGTCCAGGCTGTCGTCGCTCAGGTGCCAGAAGCGTTCGCGCTGGGCTTCCGGCGCGGCCAGCCGGAATTGCAGCAGGTGCGCGCGCAGCAGGCACGCCGCGCGCGCCAGTTCGTCGCCCAGGTGGGCGAGGTTGTCCGGATAGGGCTGCATGCCCTGGACGGTGTTGCTCATGGCGGGACGGCGCGCGCCTGGCCGCGCACGGTGAAGTCGACGGTACGCCCGCCCAGCCAGGCGACGGGGCCGAGCGGCGCGAGATAGCCCGCCATCCTGAGCACGACGTCGAACGGCGCCGGATCGAGTTCGACCGCGAGGCGCCGCTCGTCCAGCACCACGCAGCCGCCGCGGCGCACGGTGCGCTCGAGCAGGAACAGCGGACCGGACGCCGCCATGCCCGGCAGCCAGTGGCCCCATCCGCGCAACAGCAGGGCGCCGATGGCCGCCACGTCGGCGGCGACGGCGCAGCCGGGCAGCAGCGGCGCAAGCGCGGCGGCGTCCCGGTCGACGAGTGCGGCGCCGGCATCCTCGATCATGCGCCGGTCGGCGAGCAGCGTGGCCAGCGCCTCGCGCAGTCCGGCCAGCGCCGGTCCGTGGCGGTCCAGCGCTATGTCGTCGCCATCGTCCTCCCCGCACCATAGCGCCGTGACCGGGCTGGCCGGCACGGGGACGCCCGCCCACAGCCGGGCCAGCGCCGCCATCATCGGCGCGACCGGCACGCCCGCATGGCGCGCCAGCGCGTGCAGGCGCAGGTCGTTCACGGCGCGCGCGAGCAGCAGCACGCCGGCCATCGGCCCCATGTCGTCCGGCGCGGCGCCGGCATTGTCCAGGGCGCGCAAGGCGGCCAGCAGGTCGAGCGCGGCAGGGCCGGCGGCGCGCAGGGCCGCGACCGGGTCGCTACCGCCCGCCACGGCGGCATGATCGTGCGCGGCGCGCCCGTGCCAGGCCCGTAGCGCCAGGTCGACGATCGTGGCGATGCCGGCGCCGGCGGCGTCGTCGTCCATGTCGGCGGCCGCGGCGGCCATCAGCGTCACGAACAGGGTGTCGGCGCCTGCGCCGTCCGGCAGGACGAGCGTACGGTCGCGCAGGCGGCGGGCCAGCTGGACGAGGATCCGTTCCTGGCGCGGCGACAGCAGGTGCCGCGGCGCGCCGGCCGTGCCCGCGGCGATGGCAGGCCGGCCGGCGTGGCCGGGCCGCGTGCACAAGGCGTCGAGGATGGCGGCGCCGTCCAGCCAGTCGAGCGGTCCGGCCAGCAGGCCGCGCAGCGCATCGACGCCAGGTGCCGGAAACTCCCGCGCATCGCCCGGCGCCAGGCGCAGTACGAAGCGCAGCAACTGCGCCACCCAGGCGCTGAGGCTGGCGCGGCTGCGCCAGTCGGGACCGACCGGCCGCTCGGCGAGGAAGGCCGCGATGCGTTCGTCCAGCACGGCGGGCGCGGGCCCCTCGGCGATCCCGTCCAGCGCGGCCAGCAGGCGGCGGGCGGCGTCGACCAGCACGGCGTTGCCGTCGCCCGAACCCGGCCCGGCCGGCATGCCGGGCGCCGCGGCATGGCCGAGCAGGCCGCGTGCCTGGGCCGGCGGCAGGTGCACGAGCAAGCGCGGCAAGTGGCCCTGCCGCGCCAGCCAGCCGAACAGCGGCAGCGGCGCCACCCCGGCTTCGCGGACCAGCGCGGCCACGGTGGCGCCGACGCCATCGCGCCGGTAGCGGTGGAAGGCGCCGAAGTACCACAGGCGCCAGGCGCTGCCGTCGAGCAGCGCGGCGACGAAGGCGCCCGCGAACGCGGTCTCGTCGGCGAAGCGCATCACCGTGTCCGTCGACGGGTTGGCCGACAGCAGCGTCGCCATCGCATCAACGCAGGCCCGGCTGAACAGATCGACCACGTGGCTGTCGAGCGTGCAATCGTCCACGGCCAGCCGCAGCGGCGCATGCAGTTCGCGCACGACGACGACGGCGCGCTCGTCGCCCGCCAGCGCGGCCAGCCGCGGCGCCAGGGCGGCGCCGAGGCCGGCCTGGATGGCCCGGTCGAGCCCCGCGGTCAGCGCCGGCGCGAGCGCTGATTCGCCCGCTGATTCGCCCGCTGATAGGCCGACGCGGTAGTGCAGGTGCAGCATGCCGATGCGGTCCGCCATGATCGATGCCTCCGCGCTAGCCGCCGCCCGCGATCGTGCTGTGGATCATCCCGGTCAGCAGCGCCGCGACGTCCTCGGTGATCGTGCGCGTGCGGACGTCGTCCGACTCGAGGCTGCCTTTCAGGTGCAGGTTGCCGAACACGGTGACCGTCGGCTGCACGCCGCCGCCGCCGGCGGCCGCCTCGAAGCGCACCTCCAGGGCGGGCTTGAAGACACCGTCCTCGGTGACGCCGATGGACAGCGCGCGGCCCGTGCCGTCCAGCGCGCCGAGATCGATGCGCAGCGCGTCGCCGGCGCGGTAGATGGCCGGTGCGCCGCCGGTGTCGGCCGCCTCGCTGGCGGCGTCGGGGAACTGCAGGCTGGACCCGTCGAGCACCAGGTTGCCGTGCACTTCCGTCGTGCCGCGCAGCTGGGTGGCCTCGGCGTACACGGCCAGCGTCGGCTCCAGCGTGCCGTCCTGGCTGTCGGCGCTGAACACGGCGAAGTCGCGCGTAGGGCCTGCGGCGTACCGGTAGACGTCGTCGCCGACCTGGCGCGTGTCGGCTTGCGCCGGACGCCGGCCCAGCTCGACCCGGCTGGCGTTGCCCGGATGGTCGATCAGTTCCGCGTTGAGGCCCACGTACACCCGGTTCGCCGTGTCGATCTCGAAGCCGATTTCGCCCTTCTCGGACAAGTTCATCACCACGCGCCCCAGGTAGACGGGCCAGCGCTGGGCCGGATCGTCGCTGGTGGCGAGCATCGGCTCCTCGAACGCGGTGACGGGCACGCCCGGTGGATGGCGCGGGTCGGGGTCGGCGCCGCCGCGCACCATCACGACTTCGGCGCGCTCGACGGCGCGGTGCGGTGCGTCGGCCTGGCCGGTGCCGCAGGCGTTGCGGGCGTTGCCGGTGCGCTCCTCGCGGATGTCGAGCCGGTACTCCAGCCACAGGTCGATGCGTCGGGTGCCGAGCCGGTCGAACTGCTCGCGTCCGCAGGCCACGCGGTTCAGCAGCAGCAGTTCGCGGCCGTAGCCGTCGATCGCCAGGCCGGGCCGAACGACCGGCCGCCCGTCCTCGTCCAGCACGTCCAGCCCGGCCACGATGCCCCAGGCATGGTGGCTGAGGTTATGGCGGCGGCGCTGCTGCAGGTGGTAGGCCTGCTCGTCGCGCAATTCCGCCAGGCGGATGAACTGCCGGTCCTCGTAGTGGACGCGGCTGGCGGGTGAGGCGGGCATGGTGCGCTCCTGGTCGGGTTAGCGGGGCGTGGACGAGGGAGCCGGCTGCAGCGGCAGCGGATCGGAGACGGCCACGCGCTTGTCTCCACCCACCTGCAGCAGCATCAGCACGGTCACCTGGCGCGGCCGGTCGCCCGGCAGCGGCGGCAGATCCTGCGGGAAGCTGGCCGCGCCCGGCGGCGGCGAGAGCGGGCGAAAGCTCAATTCGCCCTTGCCGCCGACGTCCGTGATCAGCTCCATCATGCGCAGGCGCTGGACGTCGCCGTGCGGCATCGACTCGATGTTGACGATGTAGGTCGACGGCGGCCTGGTCAGGGTCGGCCCGTCGGGGGGCTGCTCGTGCTCGAGGACGATGCGCGCATCGGGAGCGAACTTGCCGACGCGGCACAGGCCGCCGATATAGGCCAGCATCAGCAGGTCGGGCAGCAGGGGATCCCTGGCGTCGATCGGCGGCAGGTAGACGGTGCCGCGGACGTCCAGGACGGCGTCGGCGCCGGCGCCCCGGCCGGGCACGTTCAGGTTGCCGCCCGCATCCATTTCCAGGCCGGGCAGGTGCGCGTCGTCGACGGCGGCGCCGACGGTCAACCGGCCGCCGGCATCGGTGGCGTCGCGCGTGCCGCCCGCCAGGCGCAGGACGCTGCCCGGATGGGCCGCGGTCCCCTCGGCCACGGCGCCGATGGCCAGGCTTGCATCCGCCTCGGCGCCCGCCCCGGCCGGGCGCAGTACCAGCGCGCTTGCGACGACCGTCGCCGCGTCCGTCGCGTCCCCAGCTGCCGCGCCGTTCTTCAGCACGATGCGGCCGTCGAGCGGATCGAGGCTGGCGCGGAACGTGCCTTCCTTGTAGTCCTTGCCCAGCAGCGGACGGCCGTCGCCGAAGGTCAGCGGCTTGCGGTTGCCGCTGTTCCACAAGCTGGCCAGCGCCAGGCGCCCGTCCCGGAACGGCAGCGGCACCGACTTGCCCTTCGGCGCGACGACCCTGGCGCTCGTGGTCGTGACGCCGCCCGGATAGGCCAGCGTGGCATCCAGTTCCATGAGCTTGCCGCCGACCCTGCCGCTGATCCACAGGCGCCGTCCCAGGCCGGCGGGCAGCGGCGCCGCCATGCGCAGCTGCACCTTGCCCTTGAGCGCCACCAGCGCCAGGCCCATGCTGGCGGAGATGTGCAGCGCACGCCAGACATGCAGTCCATGGTCCCGGTCGATGCCGATGCGAGGTGCGAGCACGCCCGCGTCGTCCCGGGTCGAGACCAGGAAGCGGAACACGTCGCGCCGGTCGCGCTGGCCCAGCGCCATCTCGGCGCGGCCGTGGGGCGCCTTGACGATGGCGGCGCGCCCGCTCGCGTACCGCGTGGCGGCATAGCCGATGCGGCCGGCGGCGGATTGTCCCGGGTCGATCGTCGCCACCAGGATCGGCCAGGGCGCCAGCCCGTCGGTGCCGGCCGCGCGCGCGAGCGCCAGGTCCGGCGCCGCACCTGGCAGGTATTCGGTGGGCAGGACCCGCACGACCGGCCGCGCCGCGACCCGCACCGGCGCCTGGCCGGGACAGGCCGGCAGCGCCTGTTCGCAATACCACAGCAGCACGTAGCCGCGCTCGCCGCGGCGCAGGCCCGCGAGATCCAGCGGCACCGGCGCGGGCACCTCGACCTCGCGCCCGTGGCCATCGACGGCGATGCCGGGTTGCAGCCACCAGCGCCCGTCGTTATCCGCCGTCACGCGCAAGCCGCGCACCACGCCCCAGTGGTGGTGGCCGAGTTCGTGGCGCCCGGCGCGACCCAGGCGCCAGTCCTGCTCCAGGCGCAGGTCGTCGGCCCGCAGGCGCTGGCGCTCGGCGTAATGGACGCGCAGGATGCTCATTGCCCGACGCGCCTGACGAAGGCGGCGATGCGCGACACGCCCAGCACGTCGTCGGCCAGGAAAACGTCCAAGGTCCCTCCGGCGGCAGGATCGTGGCTGAGCACGGCGTTGGCGAGGCGGCCAATCAGCGCCGCGAGCTCGTCGCTGCTGCCCGGCACGGTATCGATCACCTGGACGTCGATGTCGCGTTCCCTCAGGCCCGCCAGCGCCGTTGCCGGCTGCCCCAGCAGCGGCGCCAGGTCGATACCGCGCACCGGCGGCCGGCATGGGTCGCGCCGCAGCGGACGCCGCCAGGGCGCAGACTGCTCGATCATCACCACGCTGCAGCGCAGGGTCCGTTCTTGCATGCGCCGCCGCAGGATGACGCGGCCCAGCGGCACGCCGGTGTCGGGCAGGCAGGTGTCGCACGGGCATTCGAGCTGGCGCAGCATCCAGTCGAGCACGATCAGCCGGGCGATGTGCAGCCACTGCGCGAGGGCGATGGGCGCGTCCTGGCCTTCTTTCTTGACCAGGCAGCACACCAGCTCTTCCAGGAAGCAGTAGCGGTAGGGCGGCGCGTGGCGCAACAGCTTCAGCACCGCCTGGCTGCCGCCCAGGATGGCGGCGCGCACCGTGGCGACCTGCCTGGCCAGGCCGGCCGCGAACGCCTCGCGCCAGCGTTCGCCCTCGTCTGCCACGACAGGTGCCGCCAGCGGCACCTCTTCCAGGTGCACGCACGGCCGTTCGCGGATGCGCGCGTACTGGCACGGGCCGTCGTCGTCGCACGCGCCGCGGAACAGCGCGCGCTGGCCGTGCGCCGGCTCTTCCGCGTAGCGCAGAGACAGCTGGATCGCGACCAGCTCGTCGCCGGCGATGTGCAGGCAATCGTCGCCGCCATTGGCGGCCGTGGCGGCGTTGCCGGCGCGACGGCCCGGTGGCGGGACGAGCAGATTGCAGGGATCGAAGGCCGGACGGCAGACCGGCGACAGGTCGACCCGCAGCGGCTCGCACAGCACCAGGTCGTCGCCGCAGCAGTCGAGCGCGTAACCGCCGCCGACCCAGACGCTGGGCCCGGCGTCCGCCGCCTGCTCGCGCGATGCGCAACCGACCGCCGTGCCCGGGGCGGTGCAGGACAATTCCAGACCGCAGGCGACACCCCATCCTTCGCGGTGGCGCACCAGCGCCAGGCGGCTGCGCGTCCACTCGACCAGCGCGGCGAGGTCGGCGTCGGTCAGCACCTGGCCGCAATAGAAGTTGGGACGCACCAGGCATTCGAGCTCGCAACACCGGGTGTCGCAGCGGCACGGCGCGCAGCCGCAACCGCAGTCTCCGTGTCCCGTGCCGTTCCGGGTTCCCTTGATCGCTGCGTTCATGGCTTCGCTCCTCCCGCGGCCGCCGCTTCCAGCAGCCGCTCGTAATCGTCGTCGCTGACAACCCGGAACCAGCTCTCGAAGTTGCCGCCCATGGTGCCGTTCCCGCTCGGCAGGCGTCCGCCCAGATGGGTCCCGTCGACGGGATTGCCGCGGCAGTCGAGCAGGAAGTCGCAGCGCAGCGTCACGTGGACGGTGCGGTCCTTGTATTTGATCGGCGTCTTGACTTCGAACACGGCGGTGCGCTCATCTTCCAGCAGGTAGGGCGCCGTCATGAATTCGACAAAATCGGGATCTTCCCACTGCTCACCCGCCACCATCATGAACGTCCGCTCGTTGATCCCCGTCGGCCCCCAGGCCGGGTCGCCTTGCGCAGGCGCCAGGCGTCGGTCGAAGCGCACGCTCATTCGGGCCAGCTGGCTGATGCTGACGGCGCCGCCGTGGGGCCAGCTGGTCCAGCACACATGGGTCAGGCGGTCGGCGTCGCGCACCACGGCCCGCCGGCCTTCGGTATCGATGACGGGATCGCCGGCGCCGCCGCGGATCACCGCCAGCGGCACGCAGGCATGGCGCGGACAGCACGCGTGAAGGCAGCAGTCTTCCGGGGCGTCGTCCTCGTCGTCCTCGTCGTCCGCGCAGTGCCCGTCGTCGTCGCCGGGCGCGCACGAGCGCGGGCTTTGCCAACCGTATTCGTCCAGCGCCGACTCCTCCACCGCGTGCCAGTGCAACTCGTAGCCTTCGCGGATGCGGCCATCCTCGTAGCCGGTGCCGGAACAGGCGTCGCGGCCGTACAGCACCGGGACCTTTTCGGTGTGTTCCTCGCAATAGGTCAGGCACAGCAGCAGCACGCGCGGCTCCTCGCCGGACGATTCCTGGCCCGGCGCATCCAGCAAGTCCCAGGGAATGCGCCGCGCGACCCGGCGCGGCACCACGATCTCGTGGCCGCAGCAATCGAGCGCCATCCCGCCATCGACGATCACGCCGCATTCGGTCCTGGGGTGGGCGCGCACGCCCAGCCCGCAGACGATGCCCCAGCCGTGCAGCAGACGGTTGTGCAGCAACCGCATCGAGCGGTGGTAGTCGTCGGCGTCGCTGAAGTCGCGCGCCGCCATGTGGCGTCCGGTGAAATAGCGGATGCGTTCGCGCCTGGGTTCCCCGCATGCCGATCCGTCTCCGGATCGGGATCCGGTACCGCATCCGCATCCGCGGTCGCCGTCATCGTCGTGCTTCTGTTTCATCGCATATCTCCATCAAGCCAGGATGCGGGTATGGCGGGGTTGGCCGTCCGCCTCGGCCAGCACCGTGTCGATGCCCAGCCGCCCTTGCGCGGACAGGCTCGGCGGGTCGTTCCAGGGCTGGCAAGCCAGGACGCCGGATCCGGGTCCGGCGACGACGCTGTCCAGGCCGATGGTCGACTGCACGCCGATCGCCAGCCGCGGTTCGACGAGCACCAGTTCGTAGCTCGCGTGGGCGGGTTTCTGAGCCTCGATCGCGCGGCGCAGCTTGGCTTCGTCGGCCGCGCTGCGCAATAGCGGCGCCGGCACGTACACGCGGAACGCATGCGCGCCGCGGCGCAGGACGTCGGTTTGCGGGTCGCCCGTGGACACCACTTCGATCTCGCCGAGCCGGTCGAAGACGCCGACCTGGAAGCGCCGTTCCACGCATGCGCCCCACAGCGGTTGACCGGTACCCAGCGTGGCGCTGGCGTCGGCCAGCAGCAGGTGGCGGCGGTCGACGAAGCCTTCGACGATGCCGGGCACGTCGAGGTCGGCCAGCACGGCCTCGTCGATGCCGGCCATGTTCGCCAGGTAGACGCGGACCCAGCCGCGCAAGCCGTCGACCGTGCCCCAGCGCTGGCGCAGGCGCACCATCGCCTGCAGCAGCCGGCGGTTCTGCGCCGGCGACCACGTGCCTTCGAGCTCGAGGTCGAGCCAGGCGGCCAGCCAGCCCAGCGCCTCGTCCGGTACCGAATCTGGGTCCAGGAAGCGTTCGAAATGTTCGGCTTCGCCTTCGATGCGCGACCAGGTGCCGTCGACGACGGCCAGCAGCCGGTCGAGGAAGGCGCGCTGCTCGGGCACGGTGGAATACAGGGCCGGCAGGTAGTCGAGCAGCGATTCGCGCGGAAAGCGCAGGCGCACGTGCGCGAGCACCGGCGTGTCGTCCCCGGCGCCGGTCAACTCGATGTGCAGCTGCAGGTAGCGGCCGGGTGGGCTCTGCACCAGCAGCGCCGTGTCGGTCGCCGTCCCGGCGCCGGGGGGCGGCTGCAGCGGCGCGACGATGGGCGCCAGGTCGTCCCAGGAATTGGGCAGGCCGAAGCCGCGCACCCTGGTCGCCGCCACGTCGTTGGTGGTGCGGGTACGCAGCCGCAGCGCGGTGCCGGACGGCAGGCGCGCGAGCGCCAGGTCGAGCACGTGCCATTGGCAGTCGTACTGGTTGCTGTCGAGCCAATCGCTGGTCCAGCTGCCATGCTGCAGGTAGCGCGCCGGCGGCCAGGTGGGGTTTGGATTTTCCGACACGGGCAGCGCGCCGGCGCGGGTCAGGCGCACGGCGGGCCAGGCCGGCGCCGCCACGGCGGGGCGGTCGAAGAAGCGCCGCACGTCCCGGAGCGGCACCTGGCCGCGCGGGCCGCCGTCCGCGTCCAGGCGCTCGGCCAGGTCGGCGCTGCCATCCCACAGCAGCAGGCAGGATCCGTCGTCCACCGCCAGCCGGCGCCAGCGCCGCGGGGCATCGGCTGGTGCCGCGAAGCGCAGGCGCAGCCCCGCGTCGCCCGGGCGGTGGGTAAATATCCGCTGGTGGCGCTCGTCGAGGATCCAGGCGCAGCCGCCGCGCTCGACCACGTCGGCCACGGTCCAGGCATCGCGCGCGTCGGGGGCGGCCGGCGCGCCGTCGGCATCGAGCGGCCCCCAGCGATGGCGCAGGCGGCCATCCGCCAGGAGCACGTCGAGCGTGCGGGTCCCGGCCGCCGTCGCATACAGGTACGGCCCGACGCGCCAGCGGCGGGTGCCCTCGGGAGCCGGGCGGCGCAGGCCGCAGGGATCGCGCAGCCGGTCGGGTACCACGATCGTCCCGTCGTCCATCGTCGCGACCGGCAGCGGGAAACGCTCGCGCACCTGGGCGCTGTCGGTGACGTGTTCCGCGGGACGATCGGCGGCGCGCTTCCGGACGAGGTACACGTCCAGCACCCAGGCGCCGTGCCGGCGCCGGCGCAGGTAGAGCCGGCCGGCACTGTCGACCGCGATCCGGTCCGCGCCGACCGCGGCCGCGGCGCGCACCACTTCCCGCGGCGCGGTGCCGTCGAGCGCGGCGCGCAGCACGCGGCCGTCGGCGCCATCGAGGATGAACACGGCGCTGCCGTCGGGCGCGGCGGCCAGGTCGAGCGCCGAGCCGAGGCCGTCGTGGATGCGCACCAACGCCAGGCTGGCATGGTCGAACACCTGTACGCGCCGCGCCCGTGGATCGGCGACGTACAGCAGGCCGCCGGCCGTGGCGATGGCGCTGGCGCCGCAGAAGCGCCGCGGCGCGCGGCAGGCGTCGTCCGTCTCGTCCTCGTGGCAACCTTCCATGCCGACCCAGGGCAGCGGCTTCAGCTGCTGGTCGAGCGGATCGTAACGGTAGACGCGCGCGCCGTCCTGCGCCAGCACGAACAGCGCCGTGCCGTCGACGGCGACGCCGCGCGGAAGCGTCAACCGGCCCAGGCTGCCGTCCGGGGCGCCAAGGCCCAGCGGGCCGTCGGACAGGGCACGCAGCGACAGGCCGTTGTGCGCATTCGCCACCGCGCCCGTGGCGCCGGCTGTGTGCCAGGGGTAGCCGGCACCCAGCAGCCAGGACGTGCCGGTCCCGCCGTCTTCCAGCATGCCGCTCATGACGCCCCCCATTCGTCCGGATCGGGGCGCGCCACGATCACGTGCGCGCCCGGATACACCAGCGCGTCCGGCGGCACGGCGATCGGCCGCCGTCCGTCCTGCTGCTGGCCGTCGACGTAGATCGCCAGGTCCTCGACCGAGCGCACGTTCTGGATCGGGCCGTCGGCGCGCAGCAGCCGGGCGTACAGCGCAGCCGGCGACAGGTCTTCGCCGAACGCGCGCTCGCGCGGGTCGAGCAGGTGGTTCAGGCGGGCGATGGCCTGTTCGGTTTCGAGGTCGAACGAGGCCTGGGCCGCCACCAGCAGCCGCGCCTCGATGCGCACTTCCATGAAGCGCGGCGCGGCCACGTAGACTTCCGTCGTGATGAGCCGCTCGCGGTCCAGCAGGCGGCACACGGAACGAATCAGCTCGGCCGAGGGGCGCGGCGGCATGCGCGTCGTGTCGGCCACGATGAACACGGTCACGGCGCCGGGCACGTCCACGCCGGGGTAGTCGGGATGGCGCGCCCCCAGCGCGCGGGCCTTGCGCACGCCGTCGACCGACGTGGCGTAGAGTTCGAAATCGCTGGCCGAGACGGCGCCGCGGTCGCTGCGCAGCCGTCCCGGTGCGGTGCGCAGGAAGTCGTCCAGGTCCTGTTCGTCGGCGCCGCCGCTCGCCGCACGCGGATTCGACACCTTGTCGATGCCGGCCAGCTGGCGGCTCATGATCTTGACGCCGCCCGGTTCCACCGCGTTGCCGGCCGCGCCGCCGCCATGGCGCCAGACGGGCGCCGCGATCGTGGCGCCGGCCAGCGGGATCATCCCGGCCACGCCATCGCCGAAGCGGACTGTCCCGGCCGCGGCGTCCAGCACGAAGTGCCTGTCCTGCGCATGGGACGCGAAGAAATCGTCGACGCGCACCCAGTCCGTTTGCGCAGTGCCGCCGGCCGGGGTGACTTCGATCCTGAGCGACCCGGCATCGACAGGGTGGCGCGGCAGCGCGAAGCTTTGGCCGGCACGGCCGTTGCTCGGGCCCAGCACGGTCGCTTCGCCGGTGCTGAGGTTGACTGCCTCCACCGCGTTCGGCAGGAAGTGTTCGAGGTATGGCGCGCGGCCCTGCGCATAGCTGTTCTGGTCCAGGCGCAGGCGCAGCCAGTAATGGGGCGTCGCCACCTGTGCGGCCAGGCCGGGCAGTACGCCGGGGTGCGCTTCGCGCGGGCCTGCCACCGTCATGGTGCCGTCGCGGGTGAGCGCGACGCTGGTGTCGCCCAGCATCGACAGGCCTTCCCACAGGTTGTGGTCCGGATCGACGGCGTGTTCCCAGGCCAGGTCGACCGGCGGGACGAGGTCGCGCTCGCGTTCGCCGGCGCGCTGGGCGGCACCGTCGGTGTCGGCGGCGGGCCGCAAGGCCAGGAAGCGCATCTTGGCGGGGAAGGGACGGGTGTTCGCCGGACTGGCCTTGAATGCCAGGTACAGGGCGTCGCCCGGCGCCGGATTGCGCCCCAGCGGCCAGAACGGCGCGCTGGCCGGCAGCTCGGGCGGGTCGATGCGCCGGATCGCGCCGTCGGCCACCACGAACATGGCGGCCAGCGGCGCGCCGATCACGTCCAGGGCCTCGACCGTCTCGAAGGTGACGAGTCCCGTCTCGCCGCGCGCCGAGTACTGCGATCCGGCCGGGATCGTGGCCGGCCGCTCGGCCGCCTTGGGCGTGAACACCAGCTGCACCGTGGCCGCCTGCGGTCCCTTCAGTTCCAGTCCCAGCAGTTGCGCGAACTTCAGGTAGTTCTTGCGCGGCACCTCGCCCATGCGGTGCAGCGTCATCTCCGCCAGCCAGGCGAACAGCTGCAGCAGGGTGATGCCCGGATCGCTGTCGTTGAAGTTGGTCCACTGCGGGTTGTAGCGCGGAATGCGGTCGCGCAGCTCGCGGTAGATGTCGTCGAACGACTGGTCGAAATTCGGTTCCCTGGCTTGGAGTGACATGGGAAGCTCCTGGCGCCTACTGCGCCACCCCTTCCTGCAGGAAGAAGGGGTAGACGAGGTTGTAGGCCGCATTGTTCGACCGGATGCGGTAGTCGATGCGGATCAGTAGTACGTGCCGCTGCTCGGGCGGCGCCTCGACGCGCACGTCGATCACGTCGATGCGCGGCTCCCAGCGCGTCAGCGCCTCGCGCACGCGCAGCTGCACCCGGCCGTGCAGCTGCGCGGTGTTCGGCTCCATCACCAGTTCCCAGATGCCGCAGCCGAAGGTGGGGCGCATCACGCGCTCGCCGACGCTGGTGCCGAGGATGATGGCGATCGCCTGCTCGATGGCGGGGGGGCCGGCCACCATGCCGATCTGCCCGGCCGCCGTCGGCAGCACCGGATAGGCCCAGCCGCGGCCGAGGAAGCCGGCGTCGTCGTGCAGGTCGTCAGCCACCGATCGTCACCGTTCCCGCGGCGACCACGCGGGCGTTGCTCATGCCCGTGTCGTCGCAGCTGATGGCGGCGTCGCCCGCGCGCGCGGCCGGCTTGCCGTTGATGGTCACGGTCGCGCTGCCGGCGCTGATCAATGCCCGGTTCGACGGCGGCACGACGAAGGTGCCGCCGATCGGGATGTGCGGCGGCGTGTTGGTGGCGCCGCTGCCGACGGTGGCGGCCGGCGCGCCGCCGATCGTGACGTCGGCGCTGACCCCGCCGTCGATGATGCCGTTGAATGGATGGGGCACCAGCACCGGCGAGGTCGGCCCCGGCGGCTGGATCAGGTGCATGTCGACGGCCACGACGCGGTCGCCCTGGCGTGCTGCGGGTGAAGCTGGCATGGTCGCGCTCCTTTCCTAGTTGATGGCCACGGTGGCGCCCTTGATCGTCATGGGGCCGCCGGCTTCGATGCTCATCGTGCCGCTGGCGTGCAGCTTGACCTCGCGGGCGTCGATGCTGACGCTGCCGGCGGGTGCCTTCAGGGTCAGGTCGCCGCTGTCGCAGGAAATTTCGATGTGCTTGCCGGAGACGTCGATGACGATCCGCTGCTGGCCGCCCTTGCCGACGATTTCGACGCGCTCGCCGCCGCCGGTGTCGTCGAACTTCAGCAGGTGGCCCGAGCGCGAGCGGAAGAAGCGCCAGTTGTTGGCGCCGGCGTCGCCGTCGTCCGGCGGCGGCGGGTCGGCCGTGCTCCAGAACGCGCCGATGACGGTCGCCCGGCGCGGGTCGCCGTGCTCGAACGCCACCAGCACCTCGTCGCCCACTTCGGGGCGCATGAACAGGCCGCGCTCCTTGCCGCCCATGGGCGTGGCCACGCGCGACCAGTCGGTCGGCTCGTCGCCCAGGTGCGGCAGGCGCATCCGCACCCGGCCCAGCCGCAGCGGGTCCGCCAGGTCGATGACGACCCCGATCACGATGCCGTTTTCGCGTTGCATGTCATAGCTCCTCGCGCCTGCATTCGAATTGCGTGGTGTAGCCGCCGTCGCCGATCGCATGGGTGCTGGCGACGATGAAGTAGCGGCCGCTGAAGCGCTCGCCCAGGCCGTCGATCTCCAGCACCGTGCCGGCGCGGATGTCGGGCAGGCCTGGCACCGAACCGGTGGCCTTCACCATTTCCTTGGCGATGCCTTCCAGAATCTGCCGCGCCAGGCTCCGGGCCTCCGCCTGGCTGGCGACGGGCCGGGTAGCGACGATTTCCGCCTTCGCCTCGATCGACTTGTCGATCGTCCCCTGGCCGCCGCGCTCGCCGACGCCCTTCGTCACCAGCTCGGCGCGGGTGGCCGTGTACTCGATCGCTTCCTTCTTCGCGTTGTCCCAGCCGCGCACGGTGACCTTGCCGACCTGGTTGGCGGTGGTCAGTTCGGGCTGGAACTCGATCAGCGACTTGCCGTAGCTGAGCCGGTAGGTCGGCCGGTGCACCGAGGTCGACGGCCGGTAGGCGAGCACCGTGCGCACGCCGCTGCCGCTGTCGCGCTCCTCGACGAAGATGTCGTAGCCGGCCTGCCGCGCGCGCTCCATCAGGAACACGATGTCGTACTGGTTGTCCTGGATGAGGTAATCGAACACCGGCTCGCCCGGCGCATGCACGGCTTCGACCTCGACGTTCAGGCGCTGGCCGATCTCCTCGGCGATCTGGCTGTCGGTGCGCTTGATGTAGGTGTGCGATTCCTGCTGGGTGCGGAAGCGGTGCAGGATGTTCAGGCCGCTGATGGTGAGGGTCGATCCGCCGCCGGCGGGGAAGGCCGGGCGCAGCGAGGTGATCTCGCCCTTGAGCATCGTCCGCTGGGCGTCGCGGTAGCCCATCGACAGCTCGATGCGCCGCCCGGGGTCGAACAGCTTGCTGTCGCTGTACTTGAAGGTGCGCGTCTGCGCATCCCAGTTGTTGATCGTGATGTCGAAGCTGTCGATGTCCTGGATGCTGTCCTTGTAGCTGACGGTGAGGATGTCGCGCACCACTTCGCGGCCCGGCGGGCGGCCGTCGAGCCGGACCTCGAACCCGGGGACGTAGAAGTCCTGGTCCTGGTAGATGGGGATGGCCGCGCCGCTCATCGCCGCACTCCGGTGCCCGGGCCGAGCGCGGCCGGGATGACCAGTTCCATGCCCGGCTGCAGGCGGCGCAGGTCGGTCAGCTGGGCGCGGTTGCGCTCGGCGATCAGGCGCCACTTGCCGGCATCGCCGTATTCCTCGAAGGCGATGCGGGCCAGCGTGTCGCGCTGGCGCACCACGCGCACCTTGGAATGGTCGGCCGACTGCAGGTTGAGTTCCTTCAGCTGCTCTTCCAGCGTCTTGTATTCCTTGAACGAGACGGTGAGGGTCGCGCGCACCGGCACGCCCGCCGGATTGAACAGCGTGAACTTCTGCTGCACGTTGTCGACGATGGCGCGGAACGACAGGCCCAGCCCCCAGATGAAGGTGATGCGCGGCGGCGCATGGGTCTTGGGCTGGATGCGTCCCAGCTGGGCCACCGGCTCGGTCAGCGCGCGCACGTCGACTGTGCGGACCAGGCTGCTGCCCAGGCGCGTGGTGTCGAAGAACAGTTCCAGCGCCAGCGTGCGGGTCTGGCCGCGCACGAATTGCAGGATCGGCGCGTCGATGCCCGGAATGGCGATCTCGGCGATCTGCGCGGCCTTGGCGATCGTGTATTCCGGCGGGTTGAACTGCACCGGGATCACGGCCGGCAGGGTGGGCCCGCGGTCCATGGCGTCGACCTCGATGATGGCGGGGACGGGCATGTCAGCGTCCCGGCGCCCCGCCAGGGATGGCGCTCTGCCTGATCTGGGTGGCGCCGCGCATGCGCTGGCTTTCGCGCGCGCGGTCTTCGAGCTTGCTGATGACGAGGGCCACCAGCTGGTCGAGCTGCTGCGGGGTGAGGCCCAGCGTGCCCTGGTTGAGGGACACTTCGCTGCTCAGGCGTTCGATGTGCACGGGCATGTTCACTTCCTCCGGGTGAGGCCCTGGTGGGCCACTTCCATCGCTTCCACGGCCAGGTTGTTCTGCCCCGCCGCCAGTTCCGGTCCCAGCCACTTGACGGGGAAGGCGTCGGCCAGCTGGAACTCCAGCACGTCCTCGCTGCCCGACGGGTCGTGGACGTAGACGGTGCAGTTGCGCGACTTGAATTCGCCGCCGGCGATGGCCGCGTACCAGTCCCAGGTCACCTTGTCGACGATGCCGCGCTTGAAGGTCACGTTGCCCTGCTTGGAGCGGCCGGCGAATTTCCAGGTATGGGTGTTCAGGCCGCCCTCGGCATATTCCTGCACCTCGACTTCCGATTGCAGGCCGCTGCAATCGCTGAAGCCGACCGGGTCGAGGTTGTCGAACCTGACCGTGAAGCGGAATCCGACCGGCGGATCGCGCCGGCTCCCTGTCTCAGCCATCGAGCGCTCCTTGTCGTTCGGTTTCGATGCCGCTCCTCGTGACGCCGATGCGCACGATGACGAACTCTGCCGGGTAGGGCGGCTGGATGCCGATCTGGCACACCACGCGGCCGGTGTCGACGTCGGACGGCGGGTTCGTGGTGGCGTCGCAGCGCACCGAATACGCGTCGGCCGGGCCGGCGCCGTCGAGCATGCCGGCGCGGTACAGCTGCTCCAGGAAGGCGCGCACGGTGCGGTCGACTTCCTTCCACAGCCGCGGGTAGTTCGGCTCGAAGGTCAGCCATTGCACCTGTTCCTCGAGCGCTTCCTCGATCATGTTGAACAGCCGCCGCACGTTGAGGTAGCGCCAGGCGGGGTGGTCGTCGAGCGTGCGCGCGCCCAGCACCAGTACGCCGCGGCCCGGCAGTGCGCGGATGGCGTTGACGCCGGCATCGTTCAGCAGCGCATGGCCGGCCTGGTCGACCCCCTGGCTCAGCGCCGACACGCCTTCCAGCAATTCATTGGCGGGCGGCTTGTGCACCCCGCGCAGGCGGTCGCAGCGGGCCATCATGCCGGCCACCTGGGCCGACGGCGGCACGGTGCGCAGGTCGCCGCGCTGGCCCAGCGGATCGGCCACCCGGATCCAGGGATGGTAGACGGCGCCCACGTCGGTCACCGGCAGCCTGGCGCGCTCGGCCAGCGCGGCCGTGATGTCGCCGTCGTGCAGGTCGAGCAGCGCCACCCGGTCGTGGCGGGCCAGGCAGTGCGCCAGCATGGCGTGCTGCACGGCGCGCACGGCGTCCCGGTCGAGGCCGACCAGCATCAGGTCGGGCGCGGCCAGCATCGCGATGCCGTCGATGCGGTCCAGCGCGGCCATGCCCAGCGGCGGCGCGTCGGGGGCGTCCGGATCGGCGCCGGTGAAGTGGCGGGGTTGCAGGCCATCCAGGCCATCCCGGCCGCCGTCCAGGCAGGCTTGCGGCACGGTCTCGGGCCGCCACGTCGGGCCGTCGCCGGGCGCCGCGTGCGTCTGCACCCTGACGAGCGTTTCGGGCTCAAGCTCCGGCCGCAGCCCGGCGCGCCGGGCGCCATCCTGGCGCAGCGGCGCCAGCAGGATGCGCTGGGTGCGCGTCCCGTCGCTGGCCAGCAGCGCGCCCACTTCGTTGTCCGCCCATTGCGCCGTGACGAACACATCGTTGCCCCACTTGCCGGGCGACGCCGCCTCCAGCAGCAGCGCCAGGCCGGGCAGGGCGACCCACAGGCGTGCCGGCCTGGCCGTGGCCGGATCGGCGACGCGCACGACCCAGCAGGTGGTGCCGCCGTTGGCGAAGAACCCGTCCACGCCGAGCGCCAGGCACGCATCCGGAAGCGGTCCGCCGAACACGCTGCGGAACTGGCGCGCGCTCTCGATCTTGACCGGCAAGTGCAAGGGCCCGCGCTCGGCAATGCCGAGCAGGCCGGCGACGTCGGTGCGGCCGACGTCGATGCGCTGGGCGTTGGCGTCCAGCCATTCGATGCGGACGCCCGGGGCGCCCATGGACGGGGCGATGGCCATGGCGCGGTCAGGTCAGCAGGGTGAGGGCTTCGATGCAGATCTCGAATTCCTCGATGGCGATGTCGTTGTTCTTCGCGTTCATCGCCGGGCCGGCCCACTTGGACGGCCAGCCCTCGCTGAATTCCCAGGTCAGCGCCGGCTGGCGCGCTTCGTTCAGCAGCGTGATGGTGCCGCCCTTGCGCACGGTCTTGCCGTCGATGACGGTCTTGCGCCAGGCCCACAAGTCCTTGCCGTCGGGGGTGAAGCCGCGCTTCAGGCTGATGTTGGCGTACTTGACCTTGCCGGGTACCTTGCGCACGCTGATGGTTTCGTTGCCCTCGCGGTACTCGATGATGTCGGTCTCGGTGGACAGGCCGCTCACCTCGGAAAAGCCGGCGCGCATGTTTTCCACGGTGATGATGAAGTTGAACGAGGTCAGGGGATCGTGTCGGCTACCGGAGGCGGGCATGGGAGTTCTCCTTAGGATTCTGCGTCGATGGTTTTCTGCGAGATGCGCATGATCACGAACTCGGCCGGCTTGACGGGCGCGATGCCGATCAGGCAGATCAGGCGGCCGTTGTCGAAGTCGTCCTGGGTCATCGTGGTGCGGTCGCACCTGACGAAGAAGGCCTCGTCCTGGGTCGTGCCCATCAGCGCGCCGTTGCGCCAGACGGTGCGCAGGAAGTTGGCGATGGCCGAGCGCAGCGCGATCCAGGTGATTTCCGAATTCGGCTCGAATACGGCCCATTGCGTGCCGCGGTCGATCGACTGCTCGATGAAGATGAACAGGCGGCGCACGTTGATGTACTTCCACATCGCATCCGACGTCATCGTGCGCGCGCCCCAGACGCGGATGTCGCGGCCGTCGGTGCGGAAGTCGCGGATCACGTTGACGCCGCGCGGGTTGAGCAGGTCGTGTTCCTGTTTCGACAGCGTGTGCGACAGCGGCTTGAAACCGCCGTTCAGGTCGCGCGTGACGATGCCGCGCACCACCTCGTTGGCCGGCGCCTTGTGCACGCCGCGCTCGACGTCGGTGCGGGCGTAGATGCCGACGACGTGGCCCGTCGGCGGCACCAGCCTGGTGCCGTCGGGCGTATGCGATGCCGTTACCCGCACCCAGGGGTAGTAATAGGCGCCGTAGGAACTGTCGCGCAACGGCCGGATGGCGGGGATGTTGCCGCTCGGTCCCGGGGCGGACAGCACGGCGAAGCGGTCGCGCATGGCGTCGCACTTGTTTTGCAGGGCTTCGGCGAGATCCTGCCGCACCACGTCGTCCGGGATCGCCATGATCGAGATCTCGCGCACCGCGCACAGCGCCGCCAGCCCGCGCTTTTCTTCCGGGTCGACCGTGGCGTCGTCGAGGAAGTCGGGCGACGTCGCCGGCACCGAGGTGCCGCCCTGCAGTACCACGGATGGGAAGGCTTTCGGCGCCGGCACCCCCAGGCAGCTGGCCACTTCGATCAGGTGCGAGGCGCCATTGACGACGGTCTTGACGAAGTTGGGCCGCGTCGGGTCGGCGCTCAGGTCGTCGAAGTCTTCCGAGGCATCCGGCTCGAGCGCGAGCTGCTTGGGATTGGCCGGGTTGAAGAACGGATTCGGAATGCCCTTGCTGTAATACAGGACGCGAATGCGAAACCACTTGCTGACTTCGCCGGAGGCTTCGGGCGAACCCGGCCGTAGCGCCTCTGCCGACGACGCCGCGCGCACCTCCAGCAGCACGTTCTTGCCCCAGGCACCCGGGCCGATGGCATTGATCACGGTGGCGCCCGGCGCGCCGGGCAGGCTGACGCTGGCCACGGCCGACGTTTTGCCGGCGACGCGGGCCACGAACAGCCGCTGGCCACCGTTCTCGAAGAAGCCGCGCACGGCGTACGGCAGGAAGACGTTGGGCGTGTCGAAGGGCGCGCGGTCCAGGTAGCCGCCGTACCAGCGCTGGTAATCGGTCCAGCTGGTGACCAGGCGCGGCCGCGTCGGCCCGCGCTCGGTTTCGCCAACGAAGCCGGCGGTGCTCGTGCTGACGCCTTCGATGGGGCGGGGGCCGGTGCTGACCTCTTCGATATAGACCCCTGGTGAGAGATATTCGGGCATTGACGCTCTCCTGGCTCAGGAAAAATGAAAGGTGGGGACGACGACGGTCGCGCCTGGCCGCAGCGGCGCGGAGCTGTCCTTCCGGGGCGGCTGGCCGGGCGCCGTGGCGGTGACGTCGACCTGCGGCAGGGCGGCCTGGTCGAGGCGGAACACCAGCGTCCAGCTGCCGTCGGCGCGGCTGGTCGTGTTGCGCGGGCCGGCCGACGTGGTGATCGCCACGCCGCCCAGCGGCCGGTCGCCGGCGCCCAGCACCTGGCCGCGCAGGGCGGTGTTACGCACCGCGTGCTCGCCGCCGAGCAGCACGTCCTGCGGCGTGGTCACGGCGCCGTCCGGGTAATGGATGCGCACCTGGACCTGCTTGCGCAGGGGCGGCGCGGCCGGCGCCAGGATCTCGGGCGCGGCGTCGAGGTAGCGGCGGCCCGGCAGCACCAGCGCCCAGTCGCCGCCGGGCCCGCTGCGCCCGGCCAGGAAGGGCCAGTCGCCCAGCGGCGGACGTTCGGGCGGCGCCAGCAGCGGCAGGCCGACGACTTCCGCGAGCACGCCTGCCAGCGGCGTGCCGTCGGCGGCGAGCGCGCTGCCGCGCAGGATGGTCGGCCCGAGCTGCATGCGGCCGAGGGTGAGGTCGGGCAGCGGGTAGGCGGACGAGGGCAGCAGTTCGACGCTGTCCGGGTTGGACAGCTGCGGCACCTGCAGGCGGGGCCGGTCCGGCGCCGGCGGCCAGGCGAGATCGAACTCGGCATCCTGGTAGAGCTCGTTGCGCAGGCGCAGCCGGTAGTTGCCGGGACCCAGGGGCCACAGGCGCGAGCGGTCGCGCGTGTCGTGGTAGGTGCCGTCGAGGATCAGGTAGCCGGAGCGGTTCATGAAGGTGGACAGCAGGCGCGGCGGATCGTAGGCCAGCGCCTGTGGCGCCGTCATCGCCACGACTTCGCAGCGCAGCTCGCCCAGCACGGGCGGGAAGCTGCCGGCCTGGCGCAGCGCCTGCGCCAGGCGGTCGACGACGCTCAAGGCCAGCAGCGGCCGCAGCGTGGTCCGGGCGATGGCGTCCAGGGCGCTCATGTCAGGCCGCCAGCGGACGGAAATCGGCGCCGCGTTCGCCCACGCGGCCGCCGGGCTGCCGGCGTTGCGAGTCGATCCGCGCTACCCGTACTTCGTAGCAGACGGACAGCCGGTACGGCTGCTGCATCGCTTCCCACACCTTGGCCAGTTCGTCGATCGTGCGCGGGGCCAGGCTGACGTGCAGTTCTTCCGCCTGCCCGGGATCCTCCTTGCTGGTCAAGGACAGGATGCCCTGGTCGTGGAAGATCTGCAGGCAGCGCCCCAGCACCAGCTGGTCGTTCAGGTCGTTGCCGGTGGACGGCGTCAGCAGGTACAGCAGGTTCAGCGCCAGCGGCGGATAGGACTCGACGGTGTCGTCGCCGCCCACCCGGCCGCGCACGGGCGGCGCGTTGCGCAGGTGCTCGTTGGGCAGCACGTGGTACAGCCACAGCGACATGTTGCGCACGACGTTGACGTCGACCGGTTGCGCCGGATTGGACAGGACGATGTTCGGCTCGGCGCCGATCTTTTGCGCGGTGTCGGCGTCTTCCTTCAGCCCCAGCCACAGCACGTGGCGCAGGCATTCGCTGACCGCCGCGATCACGTGATGGTTCATGCGCCGCTCCCGGGCCCGGTGCCGGCATCGTCCTGGCCGATGCCGCCGTAGGCGTCGCCGTAGCGCACCAGCGCGGCGCCGAGCAGGCGGAACAGCTGCCTGGCCTTCAGGGGATTGGCGATGATGCGGCAGTACTCGATCATGATCTCGTGCTCCGGGCCTTCGTGGCCGCAATCGATGAAGAATTCAAAGGCGTTCGCGCCGACGTCGAACCGGTCCGCATACCAGCGGATCCGCAGGCGGTGTCCGGTATCCTCGTCATCGGCCGGCTCCATGCTTCATGCGACCGCGGCGGCACAGCAAGTCCCGATCCTGATTTCCTTCAGGATCGCGTCGCGCCGGCCGGCGCGGGCTTCCTCGGCCGCCTTGGCCAGCGCCTCCGCGCGCTTGATGGCCTGCTCCAGCACGGCCGCGCCCACCTTGTGCGCGTTGTCGGCGGCGTTGAAGGCCACGATCGCCGCCTGGTAGGCCTTGGCGTAATCGTCCGGTGGCCAGCAGTCGAGGAAGGTGCCGATGGTCGGATGGGCGTCGAGGCAGGCATCGCCGGCGCCGGCGGCACCGTCGTGCGCCGATGTCAGCAGCGCTTCCATCTCATGCAGATAGAACCAGGCCTCGCACTGGTCGGCGGACGGGTCGGCCAGCGTATTGAGGGCCTGCAGGTCGGTGCGCCGGTGCCCGACCTCTTCGACCAGCTTGCTGCGGAAGTATTCGTACTTCCACGTGCTGCTGGCGAGCGCTTGCGCCAGCGCCGCCTGTTCTTCGCGCAGTTTATCGACCGTGGCCTGCTGCTCCTGGCTGTCGGCCTGCGCTTGCGCGACGCGCTTGTCCACGGCCTCGATGGCCTTGTCCACGCAGCTGCGCTGCTGGTCGCTCAGGTCGAGCTGGTCGCGGACGACGGGAATCGCGCAGGCGATCTCGCTGTGGTAACGCTCGATGTCCTGGTAGAAGCCGAGATAGGCGGCATCGGCCTCGGCCTGGCCCGCCAGCAGGGTTTCCAGCGCCTTGATCCGTTCGGTCAGGTCCTCGATGTTGGTCTTGACCGGTTCCAGTTCGAGCAGGCGCTTTTGTTCGGCATCGAGCTTCGCGCGCAGTTCGGCGAGGTGCTCGGCGGGCGTCTTCTGCGTGGCGGCGGAAGGCGTTGCGGCGTCTTTCTGTGCGGGCTGTTGGTCCATGTTCCCCTCGCGGCCGTCGGCGCGTTGATGGTTGTCCGGGATCGTCGTTACGGGAGCAGTCATTGCATCAGCCGTGCCAGCCCGGCGCCTGCACGCGCGCGACGGCGCCAAGTCCTTGAAACGGCAAGGATTTGTCGGCGTTGCGTCAGCTAGTGGAGAAATTACTTGTGAGAACGATGTGACACCAGTTGCGACAGTCCCTGTCAGCCTGCCCGGGAACGCGGGTGTCGCACGCGATGTGACACTTGTGACACCGGCTGCGATAGTCGGGCGATACGGATTCGTCTCCCGCAGGTTCCTGGCCGGCGCACAGCGGCCCAGCCTGGTCAGGATGGACGGTTACCGAATCGACGCGAACACAGCCATTTTTTTGACTCGTCGAGCGCCTGCCGCCAACCCCAGCAGCAACATGACGAGTGGACTTGGCTCCGGCACGGCCGGCGGCGTGATCGGATCCAGCCGCACGGGCCGGCACACGTCCTTGCTGCTGCACGCGTAGCCGAGAATCTGCTGGGAATCGTTGATGCCGATCGCCGTCGCCACGGTCCAGCCCAAATCTGGATCGATCAACGCATTGAGGTCCAGCATCCTTCCATCCGTGTACAGGAAGCCGTGCCGGGAATCGATGTCCTGGGTGAATGTGGAATAGCCCACGACCTGGCCGAGGTTGTTGATGTCCCACGTGCCCGTGTACTGCCCGCCGAAGTCGCCGAGCATGCGCACCGTGCCGTCCTCGTAAATGAACGAGTGCGCGACCTCGGCGGTGTCGATGACGGCACCGATGATCTGGTCGCGGTCGTTGATGCGCTGGGCAAAGCTGCCGATGCCGCCGAAATCGCCGAGGTCGGTCATCACGCCATCGTGGTAGAAGAACGCGTGGTGCCGCGATGCATCGTCGCCGAACGTCGACGCGCCTACCACGTGGCCCGCGTCGTTGATGCCGCTGCCGTATGAGAAGTTACCGCCGAGGGTGCCGAGATCCCGCATGCCGCCGTAACCGGCCAGGATCGCATGTGTCCGGTCCTCGGCGGTGGTCGCCGAGCCGGTCACCTGACCGCTGTCGTTGACGCCGAGGCCGATGCTGGACCTGCCGCCGGGCAGCGTGCCCAGGTCGCGCATCGTGCCATTCGCATAGAGGAAGGCGTAACCGGGCCGGTTCTCGGGTGCGGCGTCGCCCGTGACCATGCCATTGTCGCTGAGGCCGTAGCCAAAGCTGCGCGTGCCGCCCAGGGCGCCGAGGTCGCGCACGTCGCCGTTCGTAAAGAGGAAGGCGTGCGAGCCGCCGGGTACCGGCATCACACCGGTGATCTGGCCGGCATTGTTGATGGCGCTGGCCTGCAACCACTCGGGCAGGATGGTCAGCGTGTACAGCGGTGCGGCGCTGGCCGACAGCGCGGCGCAGCAGGGGACGACGAGGCAGGTGCGGATGCGCATGGCGATCTCCAGGAAACGGATCGGCCCCTGGCCGGGACCGATACGCTTTCGATCACATTCGGCGCAAATCGTTACACGAATCGCCGGTCCTTACGGCACCGTCACCTCGACGCGGTACGTACGGCCCGCTTCGATGCCGCCGACGTGTGCTTCCGGCAGCGCCTGCCCGTCGCACACGACCGTCGTCCGCTCGACCGCGCCGCGCGTCACGCTGACGTCGAACGTGGCCCCGCGGAACGCGCGGCGCACGCGCATGGAGGGCCAGTGCGACGGCAGTTGCGGGTTCACGATGAGGCCCGTCGCATCGCCCTTCAGGCCGCACAAGCCCTCGACGATCGAGCGGTAGACCCACGACACGGTGCCCGTGTTGAACAGCTGGCTGGAACGGCCGGCCGTGCGCGGGTATTCCTTCCAGGCGCCGCGGTAGTAATTCGGGATGAAGACGGGGAGCTGGCCGCGCCGCAGGTAGTCGTCCGCGCCGGGCCCCGGGATCATCTTGCGCAGCGCATCCCAGGCGCGGTCCGGCTCGGCGATCGTGTACAGGCTGTAGATGTAGAACACGGACGCGTGGTTGTACACGGCGCCGTTCTCGGCCGAACCGGGGTGTTTCTGCGTGACGCGGCCCACGTCCTCGCGCATCGCGGAGTAGGGCGGGGCGAACATCTGCACGCCGTACGGCGTGTCGAGCTGGCCGTCGATCTCGGCCAGCATCGTCGCGCGCTGCTTGGCGTCCGGCGCGCCGCTGAGGAATGCCCAGCTTTGCGGGTTCAGGTAGATGCGGCCTTCCTTGTCGGCGCTCACGCCGAACACGACGTCGTCGTCCGTGATGCCGCGGGCGTACCAGGCGCCGTCCCACAGGTGCAGGTTGGCGGCCGTGTTCATGTCGAGGGCGCCCGCGCGGAAGTGGTCCGTGCGCCAGTCGTCGCCGCGTGCCGCGCACACGTCGGCCCACAGGTTCAGCGCATACGCGGCGGCCACCGTCAGCCAGCCGGACACGCCGCGGCCCTTGTACCCGACCATGTTCATCGGATCGCACCAGTCGCCCTGCTCGATGTAGGAGAGTCCGCGGTGGTCGCGCTTGTGCAGCAGCCAGTCCATCGCCATCGAGATGCGTTCGTAGGCGGTGAGGGCCATGCCGTCGTGGCCCGTGACCTGTTCGTCGAGGATGGCATGATCGCCCGTCTCGTCGAGGTAGGCCTGCAGGCAGACGGGCAGCCACACGCAATGGTCCGTGTGCGGCACCTGGTTGATGTACTTGAGCTCCGCGCCTTCGAACAGCAGGATCCCATCCGGCATCGCGCCGTTCGTCCCCTGCTGCGACAGCGCGTGCAGGAACGCGGCGCGCGCGACGGCCGGCTTGATGAAGGCCATGCCCATGTTGTCCTGCAGGTAGTTGCGGGTCTGCGGATCCGTGGACAGGCGGTTGACGTCGCCGTGGTAGAACACCTGGCGCGCGAGCCAGCGGTTGACGAAGTTGTCGAATTCCGCGTCCGGCGTCTCGACCTGGACGCAGCCCGCGCCCTGGTCCGCGTACGCCGCGTAGTCGCGCGCGGCGGCGGCGAACTGCTCGGCGCCGAGGTAGCGCTGCTTCATCGCCGCGATCTCGGCATCGTCGCGCGCGGGGCCGAACAGGAAGCGGCGCGTCACCGGCGCGTCGGTATCGAGCGCGAGCCGATACTGCACGACCGCGACGGGCGTTTCGTAGCGGGCGTCGCCGCCGGCCAGACGCTCCCTGCGCAGCGCATCCGGCGCATGCAGGCCGCCTTCGCCTTCGAACTGGCCCTGGTTCGCTTCCCACGCATCCGGCGCCGTCTCGCACAGGAAATACGTCTTGTCCTTGAAATCCTTGTTCCTGAAATAGTCCTGCAGCTTCTGGTACGGCGTCACGCTGGACGCGACGATGCCCCCGTGGTCCGCGCGGTACTCGGCCGACTGGTTCATCCACGACATGTAGCCGATCGTGAAGTAAGGATAGACGCCGACCTTGCGGGGACGGCCGCTCACGTTCGTCACGGCGAGGGTCCACAGCTCGGCCACGTCGTCCACGGGCAGCGCGAGGCGCAGCTCGACGCGGATGCCCAGCTTTTCCACGGTCCACGCGATGTCGTCGCGGCCGACGGAGAACGCAAAACGGTCCGGCGCCGCGCGCACGGGTTCGTGCGGGGCCGAGAAGATCTCGCCCGTCTCCTCGTCCTTCACGTAGAAGAAGCGGCCGGGGTGGTGCGCATAATAGGCCTGCTCCGGCTGCATGAACGTCTTCGCCTCGAGGTTCGGCGCGTGCGAATACTTGGCCGGTTCCGGCTGCATGAACTGGGCGGTGGCATACCCGCGGCACGTCACCTGGATCATCATCCGGCGGTTCCACAGGAAGCCGCCGGCGTTCGGCATGGCGGTCGGGCTCGCGAGGTCGTAGCGCGCGCCGTTCTCGGTCGGTTGCAGCATGGTCTTTCCTTGTCGTTGTTATTCGGTGGCCGGTTTGCGCGCGGCCAGGTCGTCCTGGATCTGCGCCAACTGCCTGGCATTCAGGTTATAGAAGCACATCACGGCGACGGCGGCGACGGCGAACGCCGCCGGGATGAAGGACATGAGCCACACGATGCCTTCGCGCGACCCGGTGGCCTGCACGGCGTTGGGGACGTAGCCGAGCGCCGTGAACACGGACCCGATCACGGCGACGGCGACCGCGGTGCCCAGCTTTTGCGAGAACGTGGCGGCGGCGAACGTCATGGCGGTGGCGCGCCGGCCCGTGCGCCACTCGTTATAGTCGGCCGTGTCGGCATACATCGAGAACGCCAGCGGCGACTTCGGTCCCAGCACGAGGCCGAGCCCGCCCTGCAGCACGAACATCAGCCACACCTGGTCGGGCGGCACGATGTAGAACGCGGCCGACAGCACGGCGGTCGCGCTCATCAGCACGATCATGAGGATCTTCTTGTCGATGAAGCGCGTGAGCAGCGGCGTGAGCGCGGCGCCGATCGCGGCCGTCACCATGTAGGTCGGCACGAACGTGCGCATCAGGTCCGGGCGGCCCACGACGTACTTGAAATAGTAGGCGGCGCTGGCGGTGCGCAGCGTGATCGTCACCATGATGATCAGGGCGAGGAAGAACAGCACCATCCACGGTCGGTTGCCCGCGAGGTCGCGCACGTCGCGCCACACCGCGTTCTTCTGGCCCGGCGGCGGTGCGATGCGTTCGCGCGTATTGAAGAAGGTGAGCACGAACAGCAGCGACGCGGCCACGCCCCACAGCAGCATCGTCAGTTGCCAGCCGCGCTGGTCGTTGCCGGCGCCGAGCCAGCGCACGAGGTCGGGCGTCGCGGCCGTCACGAGCGTGCTGCCGGCGAAGGCGAAGATGAAGCGCAGGCCGTTGATGGTCGAACGCTGCTGCGGATCGGCCGACATCACGCCGGACAGCGCGTTGTACGGGATGTTCACGCAGGTGTAGCACACCATCATCAGGAGGTAGGTGCCGTAGGCCCAGGCCAGTTTGGCGTCGCCTTCCAGGCCCGGCGTCGTGTACGTGAGGACGGCGGCGCCGGCCAGCGGCACGCACATCCACACGAGCCATGGGCGGAACTTGCCGAAGCGGGTGTCCGTGCGGTCCGCCGCCGCGCCGATCATCGGGTCGGTGAACGCGTTGATGATCTTGATGGTCGACATCATCGTCGCGGCGGCGGCGGCCGAGATCCCGAACGTGTCCGTGTAGAAGATCAGCAAAAAGGTGGCGACATTGGTCCAGTAAAAATTGAAACCCATGTCGGCGACGCCGTAGGCCAGCTTTTCGCGCCACGGCAAGGGGGCCGTGGCCGCGGGCGTGATCGTGGCTGCGGCCTGGGGCAGGGCGGCCGTCATCGGACTGCTCCGGCGGGATAAGAGATTGCGGCCATCTGCGTCTCCGGTATTTGTATTGATAGCGCTAACAGCGGCGAGTATGCCGCTGCCTTGGAATCATGTCAACCGCTCAGTCGCCCGGATACTTCACGCCGGTCTGTGCGCGGATCTCGTCCAGCACGCCCATCAGGTGCAAGGTCTGCTCGTGCGTGATGGCCGGGCTTTCGATCAGGCCTTCGTTCCAGCAGCGCTGCGCCTCGATCGCCTCGTGCACGTAGCCGTTGCCGAGATACGGGGTCGGGATGACGCGTGCCGGCTCGTCGGCCAGCATCAGCGTGATGGTCGGGGGACGGTGGAACGGCGCGTCCAGGCGCAGCTGGCCGTGGCGGCCGGACAAGGTCAGGAGCCCCGGCGTCCGTGCCTTCAGCGAGCAGGCGCACGTGGACAGCGCGCCGCCCGCGTGGCGCAGGGTGAACACGGTCTGCAGGTCGACGCCCGTCGGCCCCAGTTCCGCCTGGGCGCGTACGGCCTCCACGGCGCCGAGCAGGTAGGACGTGATCGACAGCGGATAGATGCCGACGTCGAGCAGCGCGCCGCCGCCGAGGGCCGGGTTGAACAGGCGTGCTTCCGGACCACCCGTCGCGACGAAGCCGAAATCGGCGCTGGCCTGCGACACCTCGCCCAGCACGCCGGAGGCGAGGATGCGCTTGACTTCGTCCAGCGCGGGCATGAAGCGCGTCCACATGGCTTCCATCAGGAACACCTTGCGGCTGCGCGCGAGGGCGACGACCTGCTCGGCCTGGGCGCGGTTCAGCGCGAACGGTTTTTCGCACAGCACGCCCTTGCCGCCGGCGAGCATGGACAGGGCATTCTCGGCGTGCATGGCGTGCGGCGTGCCGATGTAGACGATGTCCACGTCCTCGCACGCGGCCAGGCTGTCGTAGCCGCCGAGGCGCAACGGGATATGGAATTCGTCGGCGAATCCGGTCGCCGTCGCGCGTTCGCGCGAGGCGACGGCGGCGATCGTGGCGCCGGGCGTGTCGCGCAGGGCCGTTGCGAAATCGCGAGCGATCCTGCCGGTGCCGAGGATCCCCCAGCGTACGTTGTTCGTCATGTGTGCTCTCCATTGAAAGAGGTGGTAAGGCCGGGGTCGGCCATTCTGGAGGATGGCCGAAAAGTGGGCTACCTGTCTATCTTGACAGGTCTTTGATGACATTTTGTTATCGATGATTGCGCTATACTTCGAAGTGGTCCTTCATCGACTGGAAAGGAAAGCCATGGCTGCACAGTCTCCGCGCGCGGATGCGAGCGCATGGTGCCGGCCCCTGTTCGAAGGGACGCAGTTGTCGATGCTGGTCTGCGACCCCGTGTCGCAGGAAATCCTCGACGCCAACGACGCGACGCTGGCCCTGCTCGGCCATACCCGCGACACGCTGCTTGGCCTGCACCTGCCCGACCTGTATGCACGCGACGCGGACGACGGCGCCGGCCTGCGTCCGGAAACCTGCCACCTGCATTCGCACGTGCGCCACATCGTCGGCGCGCGCGGCGGGATCCACCACGCCATCCTGCAGCGCTGCGCCATCGAATACGGCGGGCGCGACGCCGTGCTCGTCGTCCTGCAGGACGTCACGCGCCACGTCGAGGCCGAAGTCCAGCTGCGCGACACGCAGAACGAATTGCTGCGCGCGCAGTCGCTGGCGCTGATCGGCAACTGGATCTGGGACGCGGCCAGCGATTCGCACGTGACGTCGTCGCCGGAAGGCTACCGCATCATGGGCTTCCGGCCGGACGAGACGCCCGTGACGACGGCGGAGATCCATGCCCGCATCCACCCGGACGACCGTCCGATGGCCGAGCGCGCGCGCGAACGGGCGCTCACCGATCCGGATTACAAGTACGACATCGAGTTCCGCCTGATCCGGCCGGACGGCGAGGTGCGCTGGCTGCATTCCGTGGCCGAGGTCCGGCGCGACGCCGCCGGGCACGTCGTCAAGATGCTTGGCCTCGTGCAGGACGTCACGGAGCGCCGCCGCGCCGAGGAAAACGTGCGGCGCCTTGCCTACTACGACACCGTGACGGGCCTGCCGAACATGAACCTCTTCGAGAACGAGGTCGACGACCGGCTGCTCCAGCTGCGCCGCGGCGCGGGACGGGGGCGCGGCCCGGCGCGGCTGGCCTGCCTGATCGTCGACCTCGTGCGGTTCCGCGACGTGAACTACGCGCTCACGCACCTGTACGGCGACGTGCTGCTCGCGCTCGTGGCGGACCGCCTCGCGGCCGTCGTCGGCCAGGCCGGCGTCGTGGCGCGCTGCGACGCGCGTTTTCCCATCGTGCTCGACGGCGCCGACGAGGAAGAGGCGCGGCGCTGGGCCCAGCAGATCCACCGCGCGCTCGAGGCGCCGTTCGCCGTGGCCGGGATTTCGTACGAGATCGGCGCGCGCGTCGGCATTGCGCTCGCGCCGCTGCAGGGCCTCGACTACCACACGCTGCTGAGAAAGGCCGACATCGCGCTGTACCAGGCCGCGCACCTGGGGCGCAACGTCGCCGTCTACGCGGCCGAGGACGACCCGCACACGCCCGACCGCCTGTCGCTGATCGGCGACTTCCGCGCGGCCATCGAAGCGGGCCAGATCCAGCTGTTCTGCCAGCCGAAGGTGACGATGGATGGCCGCGAGGTCGTCGGCGCGGAAGCCCTCGTGCGCTGGGTCCACCCGGACAAGGGCTGCATCGGTCCCGAGACGTTCATGCCGCTGATCGAGTCCACGGACCTGATCCACGTGCTCACGCAGCACATGCTGGCCAGCGCCGTCGCCCAGAGCGAGGCATGGCGCGCACAGGGCGTGCGCCTGCCCATCGCCGTGAACCTGTCCGCGCGCGACATCGCCGCGCTGTCGCTGTCCGAACACCTGCGCGACCTGCTGGAGCGCCACGGCTCGTGCGCGGGCCTGATCGGACTGGAGATGACGGAAAGCAGCCTGATGCAGAATCCGGCCGAGAGCATCGCGGAGCTGGAACGGCTGTCCGCGATGGGCTTCCGGCTGTACATCGACGACTTCGGCACGGGTTACTCGTCGCTGAGCTACCTGAGCCGCCTGCCCGTGGACGTGATCAAGATCGACCACGGGTTCACGATGCAGATGATCGAGGACGGGCGCGCCGCGTCCATCGTCAAGTCCACCGTCCACCTGGCGCACGATCTCGGCATGAGCGTCGTCGCGGAAGGCGTCAGCAACGCCCGCATCTGGGACGCGCTGCAGGCCCTCGGCTGCGACGAGGCACAGGGCTATTTCGTGGCCGCGCCGATGCCGGCCGCGATGCTGCTCGACTGGGCGCGCGGGTCGCCCTACCGCCTGCAGCACGAAGCCGTGTGGGCGTGAGTACCCCTATCCGAAGACGGACGCCGCCGCGTTGCGCGTTGCGGTAGCATGTGCGGATCGTTGCCAAACGGGCAAGCGAGGCAGGGCGCCGCCGGTGGCGCCGGGACGATGGGAAAGGAACGGTCATGGCGAAGGTACTGGTGCTGTATTACTCGACGTATGGGCATGTCGAACAGATGGCGAACGCGCTGGCGGAAGGCGCGCGCGCGGCGGGAGCGACCGTGGACGTGAAGCGGGTGCCCGAGACGGTCCCGGAAGACATCGCCCGCAACGGCCATTTCAAGCTGGACCAGCAGGCCCCGGTCGCGACCGTGAACGAATTGCCCGACTACGACGCCATCGTGATCGGCGCGCCCACGCGCTACGGCCGCATGCCGTCGCAGATGGCCGCGTTCCTGGACCAGACGGGCGGCCTGTGGGCGAAGGGCGCGCTGAACGGCAAGGTCGGCGCCGCGTTCACGTCGACGGCCACCCAGCACGGCGGCCAGGAAACGACGCTGTTTTCGATCGTGACGAACCTGCTGCACTTCGGGATGGTCGTCGTCGGCCTGCCGTACAGCTTCGCGGGCCAGATGACGCTGGACGAGATCACCGGCTGCAGCCCGTACGGCGCGAGCACGATCGCGGGCGGCCAGGGCCAGCGCCAGCCCAGCGCCAACGAGCTGGACGGCGCGCGCCACCAGGGCGAACTGGTGGCGAAGACGACGCTGAAACTGTTCGGCTGACGCCCGTCCCCGGCGAGGACAAGCGCCGATTTTTATGCCGCTTTTACGGGCGATCGCTTACCATCCTCGCATGCAGAGTTCCGAATCGAAGACAGGCACGGTGCTGGCCGTGCTGCGCGCCGACGCCGGCGACGAGGCCGCGGTCGCGGCGGCGGCGCGGCTCGCGGCGCTCCACGACGCGCCGTGGCACGCGGTGCTCGTCGAGAACGCGCACACGCGCCGGCGCGGCGAGGCGGCCCGCCTGCGCACGCTCGAACTGCTGCGCCGCGCCCATGCCCGAGGCGCCGTCACGGCCGTGCTGGAAGGCCGCGACGCCCCCGCCGTCGTCGCCGGCTATGCGCGCCGCCACGGCTGCACCACGGCCGTGCTGGCGCGGGAACACGGATCGGCATGGTGGCATGTCCCGTTCGGCCGTCGGCTGACGCAGGCGGCGCCGGGACTGGACCTGGTCGACGTCGCCGCGCCGTCGACGCCCGCCGCTGCCGGTCCGCGGGCGAGCGTAATACCCGCGCCGCGTCCCTACGCGGCCGCCCTCGGTGCCAGCCTGGCCACCGCCGTCGTCGCGCTGCCGCTGCTCCCGCTGCTGGACGTGGCCAACGTCGCCATGTTGTTCCTGCTGGCCGTGGTGCTCGTCGCGATCCGCCTCGGGCGCGGCCCCGCGATCCTCGCGACGCTCGTCGGCTTTTGCGCGCTCGTCGTCGCGGCGCCGCGCCGCCAGTACGACGTCAGCGAATTCAAGTACGCCGTCGCGCTGATCGTGATGCTGGCCGTCGGCTGGATCACGGCGCGGTTGACGTCGGACCTGCGCGAGCAGGCGGAGAGCGCGATCGGCCGCGAAGCCCGCACCCGTGCGCTGTACGAATTCGCGCGGGCTCTGTCCGTCGCGCTGCAGACGGAACAGGTGTTCGACATCACGTGCCGCTTCCTCGCGCGCACGTTCGATGCCCGCGCGGCGATCCTGCTGCCGGACGGCGCGGGCCGGTTGCGCCTGCCGGTCGCGGAGCCGGGCAGCCCAGAGCGGCCCCCCGTGCTGAGCGTGCTGGACATGGCGGCCGCCCAATGGGCATTCGACCACGCGGCGCCCGCGGGCGCGGGGACGGCCACGCTGCCCAGCAATCCGTACCTGTACCTGCCGCTGCTGGCGCCGATGCGTTCGCGCGGCGTGCTCGCGGTGCGCGTGCCGGATGTGGCGGCGCTGCTCGTGCCGGAGCGGCGCGAACTGCTGGACGCCTTCGCGGCGCTCGCCGCCATCGCGCTGGAGCGGGTGCATTACGTGGATGTCGCCCAGGACGCCGTCGTGCGCATGGAAGGCGAGCGCCTGCGCAATTCCCTGCTGGCCGCGCTGTCGCACGATTTGCGCACGCCGCTCACCAGCCTCGTCGGCCTGTCCGAATCGCTGACCTTGTCGCGCCCGCCGCTGGCGGCCGCGCAGATGGAACTGGCGAACGCACTGCGCGACGAAGCGCGGCGCATGAGCACCCTCGTCGCCAACCTGCTCGACATGGCCCGCATCCAGAGCGGCGGGGTCAAACTGAACCTCCAGTGGCAGATGGTCGAGGAGACGATCGGCAGCGCGCTGCGCGCCGGCCGCTGGCAACTGGGCGCGCGCACCGTGGACACGCGCATCCCGCGCGGCCTGCCGCTCGTGCGCTTCGATGCGGCCCTGCTCGAGCGCGTGCTGTGCAACCTGCTGGAAAACGCGGGCAAGTACACGCCGCCCCATGCCCACGTGACGGTCGCGGCGCGCGCGGAAGCGGGGCAGTTGCACGTATCGGTGTGCGACGACGGCCCGGGCCTGCCGGCCGGCCGCGAAGACGCGCTGTTCGAGAAATTCGTGCGCGGGCAGCAGGAATCGTCCATCGCCGGCGTCGGCCTGGGACTGGCCATCTGCCGCGCCATCGTCGAAGCGCACGGCGGCCGCATGCGCGCCTTCAACCTGGCGGGCGCCGGCGCCTGCTTCGAATTGAGCCTGCCCCTGGGCGACCCGCCGCCGCTGCCCGACGCGGACCCTGAACACCACGACCACCCCATCGACCAGCATGAGCATTGATACCGCACCCGTCGCCCTCATCGTCGAGGACGAACCGCAGATCCGCAGGTTCGTCCGCATGGCCCTGGAAGGCGAGGGCTGGCAGGTGCACCAGTCCGAGACCCTGAAACGCGGCCTGATCGACGCCGGCACGCGCACGCCCGACCTCATCATCCTCGACCTGGGCCTGCCCGACGGCGACGGCCTGCGCCTGATCCGCGACGTGCGCGCGTGGAGTCCCGTGCCCATCATCGTGCTGTCCGCGCGCATCGACGAAGCGGACAAGATCACGGCGCTGGACGCCGGCGCGGACGACTACCTGACGAAGCCCTTCGGCATCGGCGAACTGCTCGCGCGCGTGCGCGCTGCGCTGCGCCGGCAGCACAAGGCGGGCGGTGAAGCCTCCGCGCGCATCGTGTTCGGGCGGGTCGAGGTCGACCTGAACAAGCGGACGGTCCAGCGCGACGGCCAGCCGGTGCACCTGACGCCCACCGAATACAAGCTGATGTCCGTGCTGATCGCGAACCTGGGCCGCGTCGTGACGGCGCCGCAGCTGCTGCGGGAGGTATGGGGCCCGTCGAACGCGGACAATGGACACTATGTGCGTATCTACATGGGACATCTGCGCCAGAAGCTGGAAGACGATCCGGCGCAGCCGCGGCACCTGTTGACGGAAACGGCTGTCGGCTACAGGTTGCAACCTTGACACGAAAAATGTGTACAAGAAAGCATGCATATGTGAAATATGTTCAATATTATGGTTATAATGGAAAGTTGTACCACCTGTTAATAACCAGATATGAAAGTTGAACCAGGATAAATGAAAAAGACATTTGCAGCCCTGGCGGTCGCCGCCGCAATCCTCCCGTTCGCGTCCGCACAAGCGGCCACGGTCAGCTACGCCGACAGTGTCGCCCTGACCACGACCAACTGGGCCAATACGTTGTCGTTCTCTAAATTCGACACCGGCCTGGGCACCCTGACGTCGATCCGCTTCGACCTCTCCGGCGTCGTGGAAGGCAGCGGCAACGCGGAAAGCCTGGACTCGTCCTCGTCCACCGTGACCTTGACCCTGGGTTCCCTGCTGGGCCTGACCCGTCCGGACAACAGCACGCTGGTCGTGACGAACCCGGTGTTCAGCCAGACCTTCAATTTCACCGCGTTCGATAGCGCCATCAACTTTGGCGGCACGTCGGGCGGGTCGACCGGTGCCGTCTCCGCGACGGGTTCGAACTTCTTCGTGAGCAGCAACGCGAGCGATTTCGCCCTGTTCTCGGCGCTGGGCGGCGGCACGATCAACCTGGGCCTGAACGCCATCGGCGCGTCGAGCGGCAGCGGTTCGGGCAACCTGATCACGCAATTCAACACGGCGGCATCGGGCGTCGCCAAGGTCACCTACACGTACACGCCGACGGCCGACGTGCCGGAACCGGCCAGCCTCGCGCTGATCTGCGGCGGCCTGGGGCTGCTGGGCGCCGCGCGCCGCCGCAAGCACAAGGCCTGATGGCCAGGTCAGGGCGATGGCGGCCGCAATGAAGGATCGTCCTTCAGCGCGAGCGGCATCGCCCTGGCCCAGCGGTTGACGGACAGCGCGAACGTCAATGCCCGCACCTGGTGATACCAGCCGGCGGGCACGTACAGCATCTCGCCGGGTTCGACGATGCATTCGACGCGCGCGGCCCGGCGCGCCAGCGGGTACGCGTCGAAATCCGGCTGCTCCGGATCGAACGGGGACCCGAACAGCACCGGGTTCGCTTCGCGCACGTACAGGAACTCGTCGTGGTGGGGCGGGACCAGGAAGATCCGCTTCGTGCCCCACACCTGCGCGAAGATATTGTCGTCGTAGTCGCAATGCAGCGGCGTCACCGTGCCGGCGGGGCCGAGCCAGAAGCGCGGCGGTCCCATCTTGCTGAAATAGCCGGGCCAATGGCACATCGCATTCAGCGCGCTGATTTCCAGGTTGCCGACGTAGGGCGGCAGGCCGTCCCGCCAGTCCGCGATGAGATCCAGGTACTCGCGCATTGCCATGTCGCGCATGGCGCGGCCCTGCGCGAACGCCGTGCCGATGTAGTCGCCCACGCGGGCCCGCACGGGCACGTCGCCGCAGCGCTCGCGCAATTCCGCCGGCGTGAAGGCGCACAAGGGCCAGCGCCCGACCAGGCCCGTGATCATGAACGGCAAGCCGCGTTCCGCCTGCGCGCGGAAGGCGGCGCGATCGAGGGTCCGGAAGCGGGGGATGGCGGCCAGCGGCGGGAGTTTGCGTGACGCGTCACGGATGGCGTCGCGCATGGCGGCGATCGACGTGACGCCGCGCACGCGGGCATTCTTTTCTGATTCAGGAATCAACGGCTCGTTCTCTTCAGGTGGCGTACCATGCAAGTATACCGGCCGGGGCTACCAGGAGGAGGGAACATGGACAACAAGATGGGAGATGGCGGGAAGCTGGTCCTGCGTGCCGTGCTGGCCGTGCTGATCCTGTTTCACGGCGTGTCGAAGCTGATCGGGGGCGTCGGTTTCATCAGCGGCTTGCTGGTCAAGGCCGGCCTGCCCGGGGCGCTGGGCTACCTGGTGTACATCGGCGAAGTGATCGCGCCCCTGCTGATCCTGTTCGGCGTGTTCACGCGGGCCGCGGCGCTCGTCGTGGCCGTGAACATGATCGTGGCGCTGATGCTGGTCCACACGCGCCAGTTCTTCACGTTGAACGACACGGGCGGCTGGGCGCTCGAACTGCAGGGGATGTATCTCGGCGGCGCCGTCGCCGTGGCCCTGCTGGGTGCGGGGCGCTACAGCGTCGGCGGCGAGCGCGGCCCCCTCAATTGACGGCCACGCGCTCCTTCACGATGCCGCGGTAGACGAGGAACGTCGCGAACAGGCTGATCGCGGCGGCGCCCGCCATCCACCAGCCGGGTGCGGCCTTGTCGCCCGTGGCTTCGATCAGCCACGTCGAGAACAGCGGCGTCATGCCGCCGAACAGCGCCGTCGCGAGGCTGTAGGCCAGCGAGAAGCCGGTCGTGCGCACCTGCATCGGGATGATTTCCGTGAGCGCGACGATGGTGGCGCCGTTGTAGCTGCCGTACAGGAACGACAGCCACAGCTCGATCATGACCATGTTGCCGAAGCTGGGATGCGCGATCAGCCATGACAGGGCCGGATACGCCGTCACGGCCGCCAGCGCCGAGCAGACGGCCATCACGGGCCAGCGGCCGATGCGGTCGGACAGGGCGCCCATCACGGGCAGCCAGATGAAATTCGACACGCCGACGCACAGCGTCACGAGCAGGCTCTCTTCGGTGGAGAGTTTCAGTACGCTCTTGCCGAACGTGGGCGTGTACACGGTGATCAGGTAGAACGCGACCGTCGTCATCACGACCAGCATGGCGCCGGCCGTGACGATGGGCCAGTTCAGGGTCAAGGTGCGCATCATCTGCGCAAACGTCGGGTGCGACTTCTGCGCCAGGTAGGCCTGCGTCTCCTGCAGCGAGCGGCGGATGTAGAAGACGACCGGGATGATCGAGCAGCCGATGAAGAACGGGATGCGCCAGCCCCAGTCGGCGATGACGTCCTTCGGCATCAGGTGATTCAGGCCATAGCCCAGCGCGGCGGAAAACACGACGGCCACCTGCTGGCTGGCCGACTGCCAGCTCACGTAATATCCCTTGTTGCCCGGCGTCGCCATCTCGGACAGGTAGACGGACACGCCGCCCAGTTCCACGCCCGCGGAAAAACCCTGCAGCAGGCGTCCGACCAGCACGAGCAGCGGCGCCATGAGGCCGATCGTCGCATACCCGGGAACGAACGCGATCAGCGCCGTGCCCGACGCCATGATCCCGAGCGTGAGGACGAGGCCCTTGCGGCGGCCGATGCGGTCGACATAGCTGCCCAGGAAGATGGCGCCCAGCGGCCGCATGAAGAATCCGGCGCCGAACGTGGCGAACGTCATCATCAGCGCGGCGTACTCGCTGGTCGACGGGAAGAACGCGGCCGCGATCTGGTTCGCGTAGAACCCGAACAGGAAGAAATCGTACATCTCGATGAAGTTCCCGCTCGTGACGCGGATGACGGCGCCGAGCTTCGACGGCGCGCGTGCGTGCGTGGCGTCGGCGGCGGGTGCCGCGACGGTGGTTTGACTGGTCATGCTGGTATCTCCGTATGGGTTCAATGCTGCGCCGCGACCGGTTCCAGTCCGGTGGCCTCGATGGCGGGCGCGTTCGCTGGCGCCGCGAGGAAGCGGAGCAGGGTGCGGCCCGCCTCCGCGTGGCTGGCGCCGCGCACGACGGCGCCGGCAAATTGCGTGTTGAGCTGGACGTCGGCAGGCAGCAGGCCGACGATGTCGATGCCTTGCACCGGTTTCAGTTCGCTCCGCTGCTGGCAGCCGAAATCGGCATCGCCGTGCGCGATGATCTCGCCCACCGGCGTGGCCGGGATCTGCGCGGCCTTGCCCTGCATCTGCTGCTCGATCCCGAGTTTATCCAGCAGTTCGCGCTTGATGTACTCGCCGCTCGCGCTGTCCGAGTAGGCAACCTTCGACGCGTGCAGGAACGCCTGGCGCAGGCCATCGACGGTGCCGATGTCCGGCTTCGCCGCGCCATGCCGCACGGCGCACGCGATCGGGGAGTTGGCGAGGACGACCTTGCTGCCCGGTTCGAGCCTGCCTTCGGCCATCAGCTTGTCCAGCGCATCGCTCACCATGATCACGACGTCCAGGTGTTCGCCGCGGGCGAGGCGCGCAGGGATCGCGTTCTTCGTCGCGCCCATCGACGGGCCCCATGCCGACACGAGCCGGTCGCCGCTCGCGCGTTCGTAGGGGCCGGACAAGTCCTTGTAGGCCTGGGCGAAACCGCCCGAGCTGACGACGTGCACGTCGGTGGCGTGGGCCGCGCCCGCGACGGCGAAGGCGAGGGCGGCCAGGGTGGTCTTGAGGTGCATGAGGGTCTCCTTGTATGGGTATCAGAATGTCTGCAGCAGGCCGAGCGTGATGCCCTTGCCGTGGCGGTCGGTGCGCGCGGCATCGGGGCGCCACGTCGTGTAATCGGCTTCCAGATACGCCGTGGTGCGCGGTGCCAGCGTCTTTTCGACGAACAGGAAGCCTCGGTCGAAGCCGTCGTCCACGTGGCCGGTCGCTTCGCGCCGCACGCGGTACCAGGCGGTCGTGACGCGCAGGCCGCGGCCGATTTCCCGGTTGACGCCCGCGGACAGCACGCGCTGGGCGACGCGCGCGGCCGGTCCCGTGTCGGCGTCATTGCGTGCGGCATTCGCCTTGAACTGCCAGGCGCCGGCGCGCACGGCCGCGCCGAGGCTCCACGCGTCCAGCGGCAGGCCGTCGCGGCTGCGGAATTGCATCGTCGCGCCGGAGACGATCCAGTCCGGGCGCAGGTAGGCGAGCGCGACGCCGTGGCTGCTCGACGCGCCCGCGTCGCCGGCGACTTCGCCGGCCGAATACGCGGCACGCGCTTGCCACGGACCCACGGTCGCCGTGTACTTGATCGTGTTGTCCAGGCGGTAGAAATTGTCGGCGTACCCGCTCGGGCCGTACTGGCGCCCGAAGGCGTGCGTGCCGAACGCCGTGTTGGAGAGGCCCGCCACATTGATGTTCGGGTTGAACGACGCGTCGCGCTTGCCGATCGGGTCGACGGGGAGCAGGGCGTCCGAGATCAGGTTGGCCTGGCGTCCCACGGCGAGCTGGCCGTACGGCGTTTGCAGGCCCGTCCATGCCTGGCGGTCGAACAGGCGGTCGCTCTTGGCCTGCGTGCCGGTATCGGCGTTCATGCCGCCTTCGAGCCGGAACACGGCTTTAAAGCCGCCGCCCAGGTCTTCCTGGCCGCGGATGCCCCAGCGGCTGGTCTGGTTGGTGCCGCTCGCGACGGCGGTCGTGCTGCCGGGGAGGCCGCCGGTGGCGCGCAGGCCGACGTCGACGATGCCGTACAGGGTCACGCCCGTCCGGGCGCAGCAGGTGCCGCCGGCAAGCAGCAATGCGGTGAGGGCGCAGGAATGGCGCACGTTGTCTCCTTGTGTTGCCTTCTTGACGAGGCTGATGGCTGAGTGGGGGCATCATCCAACAAAAGGAATGATTTGATAATTGCAATGTTCAAGCGTATTCTTGCATCATGCGCATCAATTACGATCTCCATGACTTGCAGGCGTTCGTCGCCGTGGCGGAACGGGCCAGCTTCCGGCAGGCCGCGTCCGACCTGTTCCTGTCCCAATCGGCGCTGAGCCGGCGCATCGACAAGCTCGAGGAAAGCCTGGGCGTGAAGCTGTTCGAACGGACGACGCGCCGCGTGCAGCTGACGAACGTCGGCCAGACGTTCCTCGTGAACGTGCGCACGGCGCTGGACGGCCTGGAAGATGCCGTGCTCGGCATCGCCGACCTCGCCGCGCACCGGACGGGTTCCGTCACGTTCGCATGCGTGCCGTCCGCCGTGTGGCACTTCCTGCCGGACGTGCTGACGCGTTTCAGCGAGCGCTTCCCCCGCATCCGCGTCCGGGTGCACGACGAGAGCGCGCAGGACGTGCTGAACCTCGTGCTGGCGGGAGAAGCGGATTTCGGGATCAACTTCACCGGCGCGGAAAACCCGGAGATCGTGTTCGAGCCGGTCTACGTGGAGAGCTACGTGCTGGCGATGCGCAGCGACCATCCATTCGCGAAACGCAAGGAACTCAGCTGGAAGGAGACCGTCGACGAGCGTTATATCTCGGTCGCGAAATCGAGCGGCAACCGCACCGTCATCGACGCGGCGCTGGCCGGCGTCGAAAAGCATCCGGTCATCCTGTGCGAGGTGAACCACGTGTCCGGCGTGCTGGCCCTCGTCGAGGCGGGAATGGGCGTGGCCGCCGTGCCGGGCCTGTCCGTGCTGCCGGGCCGGCCGGACACGATCGTCGGCGTGCCGCTCGTGAACCCGGCGGTCCACCGGACGCTGGGCCTGATCTCCAAGCGCAACCACACGATGGCGCCGGCCGCGCGCACCCTGTTCGACATGCTGACGGAAGCCCTAGTGAAGACCTGAGCGGCGCTGGCTCCACAGAAGCCCTGCCAGGACGAAGGCACCGCCGGCCAGATGGTAGCCGTGCAGCCGCTCGCCCAGCAGCCCCCACGCGCCCAGCGCGACCAGCAGCGGCAGCAGGTTCATGAAGACCGAGGCGCGTGCGGGACCGATCCGCTTGATGCCGTTCATCCAGCAGAACGGGGCGCCGATCGACGCGGCGGTGCCGGCGTACAGGACCAGCGGCAGGTTGGCGGACGTGACCGGCGACGCGGGCGCGAGCGACCAGAACGGCGCGAGGCACAGCACGCCGAAGCCGATCTGCACGTAGAGCTGTTCCCACGTCGACAGCGGCAGCGCCCAGCGCTTGAGCAGCACGCCGTACACGGCGTTCGACGCGACCGCCACCACCATCAGGGCATCGCCGGCATGCAGTCCGCCGTGGAGCAGCCGGGCCGGCGCGCCCTGCGCGGCAAGGAGCGTCACGCCGGCCAGCGACAGCACGGCGCCGCCGACAGTCGCGCGGGTCGGGCGCTCGCCGGCGGCCGCCGCGGCCAGCAATGCGGACATCAGGGGCATCGTGGCGACGATCACGCCCATGTTGACGGCCGTCGTCGTCCGCGCCGCCTCGTACGCGAGTCCTTGGTACGTCGCCATGCCGAGGGCGCCGAGCAACGCGAGCTTCGGCCAGTGCCGCGCCACGACGGCGCGCTTGTCCCACACCGCGCGGGCGACGAACGGCGTCAGCAGGGTCCCGGCGAGCACCCAGCGGTAAAAGGCGATGGCCGCCGGTTCGATCGCGGTGGCGGCGGACTTGGTCACGAGCGTGTTGCCGGTCCAGATGGTCACGGCCAGAAGGGGAAAGAGTGTGTTCATGCCGGCATCATCCCGGCCCGCGGGTCGTGCGTAAAGTGATATCCTTGCAGCTGACCCGTGCACCGTATGCAGCATTCCCGATGACGCTCCAGACGCTCGACCTCAATCTCCTTGTCGACCTCGATGCCCTGCTGCAGGCCGGCAGCGTGGCGGGTGCCGCGCAACGCCTGCACGTGAGCGCGCCCGCGATGAGCCGCCGGCTGGCGCGGCTGCGCGACGCGTTCGGCGACCCGCTGTTCGTGCCGGCCGGGCGCGGCCTCGTCCCCACGTCGCGCGCGCTGGCGCTGCGCGACGCCGTGACGGCGGCCATCGACCAGGTGCGCGGCGTGCTGCAGCCGCCGCGCGTGGATTTTGCGACCCTGGAACGGACGTTCACCATCCGCGCCAACGACGGTTTCGCCGGTGTGTGGGCCGCGCGCCTGGCGGCCGCGCTGCGGGCCGAGGCGCCGGGCGCCGCGCTGCAGTTCCTGCCGCGCGCTAGCCGCGACCCGGAGGCCTTGCGCAGCGGCGAAGTCGACCTGGACATCCTCGTCGTCAAGGGGCCGGAGCCGGGCATCCTCACCGAGCGGCTGTTCACGGCGTCGTTCGTGGGCGTCGTCCGGCGCGGCCACCCCTTGTGCGCCGGGCGCCGGCGCGCCAGAATCGATGCCGCGGAATTCGTCGCCTGGCAGCACATCGCCACGTCGCCCGGCCGGCGTTCGTGCGCCGCCGTCGACCTGGCCCTGGCCGAACGCGGCCTCGCCCGCACCATCGCACTGGTCGCGCCGGGCTTCCAGGCCGCGCTGGCGATGGCGATGGCATCGGACTTCGTCGCCGTGATGCCGGCGCCATTCGTCCAATGGGCGATGGCGACGATGCCGCTGCAGACATTTACACTGCCGTTCGCGTTGCCCGACGTGGACGTGGAACAGTGCTGGCACCAGCGCCAGCATGCCGACCCCGTCCACGCGTGGCTGCGCCGCCACGTCAAGGACGTGTGCGCACACGCGGCAGGCTAGTGTCTTGTTTTGTTTGACACTGATTTTTTTGGGATGATATAGTCGGAGCATGCCCATGGGAACGTTTCCACGGGATGCCGCGACAGGATAAAAAAGGCGCCGGCCCGGCCAGGACGCCATAACGGAGACAGCATGTACGGAACCCGCAGGGCGATGCTGTGCACTTGGCTATGCGCCTGGTTGTGCACGACCGCAATCGCGGCGCACGCCGGTCCACGGGCCGAGGTGATCCACTGGTGGACGTCCGGCGGCGAATCGGCCGCCGTGAAGCAGGTCGAGCAGGCCTACCGCGACGCCGGCGGCACGTGGGTCGACACGGCGATCGCGGGCGGGGACCAGTCGCGCGCCGTCACCATCAACCGCATCATCGGCGGCAACCCGCCGACGGCCGCCCAGTTCAACACGTCCAAGCAGTTCCTCGACATCATCGAGGAAGACCTGCTCAACCCCGTCGACGACCTTGCCCGGCGCGACCGCTGGGACCAGGTGCTGCCGGCGCCCATCGTCGACGTGATCAAGGTACGCGGCCACTGGTACGCCGTGCCGATGAACATCCACATGCAGACGTGGATCTGGTACTCGAAATCCGCGTTCGCGAAAGCCGGCATCACGCGCGAGCCGGCCACGATGGACGAGCTGTTCGCCGCGCTGGACAAGCTGAAGGCCGCGGGCGTCATCCCGCTCGCGCACGGCGGCCAGGCGTGGCAGGACATCCTGCTGTTCTCGATGGTCTTGTCGAACATGGGCGGCCGCGACCTGTACCTGAAAGTGATCCGCGACCGCGACCAGGCCGCGATCCGTTCCCCCGCCTTCCGCAAGGTGCTCGTGGCATACAAGCGCCTGCAGGGCTACGTCGATCCGGCGTCCCCGGGCCGCAACTGGAACGACGCGACGGCGCTCGTCATCGGCGGCAAGGCCGGCATGCAGATCATGGGCGACTGGGCGAAGGGCGAATTCATCGCGGCCGGCCAGGCGCCGGGCCGCCAGTTCGGTTGCCTGCCGGGCCTGGGCGCGGACAGTCCTTACCTGATCCAGGGCGACGTGTTCGTGTTCCCGAAAACGGAGGACGCGGGCGCGCTGCGCGCCCAGAAGCTGCTCGCGGCCGTCGTCGACAAGCCGGGCGTGCAGCTCGCGTTCAATAAACTGAAAGGCTCGATCCCCGTGCGGCTGGACGCGGACGACAGCCAGTTCGACGCGTGCGCGCGCAAGGGCATGGCGATCCTGCGCGATCCGAAGCGGCCCGTCGGCGTCGCCGAGGTGTACCTGACGCCGGACCAGAACGGCGCGCTGCAGGACGTGCTGACCGCCTACTGGAACACGAACATGCCCGTCGAACGGGCGCAGAACAGCATCGCGTCGGCGCTGCGCTACTGACATGGCGACTTTGAAGCTCACCCGGGTCACGCCTTATACCGCGCTGTTGCCGATGGCCGTCGTGGCGGCGCTCGGCTATCTCGGCGCGGGCATGTGGACCTTCTATATTTCGCTGACCGGTTCGCGCACGTTCCCGTCCGGGCACTTCATCGGCCTCGCGCAATACCACCGGCTGTTCGACAACGAGCGCTGGATGCTCTCCTTGCACAACCTGGCGGCGTACGGCGTGCTGTTCGTGCTGGCCTGCCTCGTGATCGGCTTCCTGCTCGCCGTGTTCATCGACCAGAGCGTGAAAGGAGAGGGCGTGTTCCGCACGATCTTCCTGTACCCGTACGCGATGTCGTTCGTGGCGACGGGCCTCGTGTGGCAATGGCTGCTGACGCCGGGCGACGGCATCGACGGGTCGCTGCGCGCGCTCGGCTTCCATAACGTCCGCTTCGACTGGATCGTGTCGCAGGATTTCGCGATCTACACGGTCGTCATCGCCACCGTGTGGCAGATGTCCGGCCTCGTGATGGCGCTGATGCTGGCGGGCCTGCGCGGCATCGACCCCGACATCTGGAAGGCCGCGCGCCTGGACGGCATCCCCGCCTGGCGCGTGTACGCCCGGATCATCCTGCCGATGCTGTGGCCGACCATCGCCACCGTCCTGCTGTTGCTGGCGACGGCCGTCGCGAAGCTGTACGATGCCGTCGTCGCGATGACGCAGGGCGGTCCCGGCATCGCCAGCGAGGTGCCGGCCAAGTTCATCATGGACCACCTGTTCCTGCGCTCGAACGTGGGCCTGGCCTCGGCCGGCGCGATCGTGCTGCTCGTGCCGGTGCTGGCGCTGCTCGCGCCCTATGCCTATGCCCGCAGCCGCAAGGAGGCCGCATGAAAATGGAGTCGATCGTCCCGCCGCTGCCGACTGTCGCCGCGGAACCGACAGCGGCCCGGCGCGCGCGCCGCCGCTGGACGCCCGCGCGCATCGGCCTGTACGCGTTCCTGCTGTGCGCCGCGCTGTTCTTCCTGCTGCCGCTGTACGTGATGATCGTGACGTCGTTGAAGTCGATGGACGAGATCCGCCAGGGCGGCATCTTCGCGCTGCCGCTGGCGCCGACACTCGAACCGTGGCGCCTCGCGTGGAGCGGCGTGTGCACGGGCGCGGCCTGCGACGGCGTGCGCACCGGGTTCTGGAATTCCGTCGCCATCACCGTGCCGTCGACGCTCCTGCCCATCCTGCTGGGCGCCGTGAACGGCTACGCCCTGTCGTTCTGGCGCCCGCGCGGCGCGAACATCCTGTTCGGGATCCTGATGGCGGGCGCGTTCGTCCCCGTGCAGGTGATGATCTACCCGCTCGTGCGCGTGATGGCGCTGGCCGGCATCTTCGGCAGTCTACCCGCGATCGTCCTCGTGCACCTGGTGTTCGGCATGCCGGTCATGACGCTGCTGTTCCGGAATTACTACTGCAACGTGCCGCACGAGCTGTTCCAGGCGGCGCGCATCGACGGCGGCGGGTTCTGGCGCATCTTCCTGCAGGTGATGTTGCCGATGTCGCTGCCGGTCGTCGTCGTCGCGGCGATCATGCAGGTGACGGGCGTGTGGAACGACTACATCCTCGGCCTCGTGTTCGCGGGGCGCGACAACATGCCGATGATGGTCCAGCTGAACAACGTGATCAACACGACGACGGGCGTGCGGCAGTACAACGTGAACATGGCGGCGACGATCCTCACCGCGCTCGTGCCGCTCGCGCTGTACTTCTTCTCGGGCCGCTGGTTCGTGCGCGGCATCGCCGCCGGTGCCGTGAAAGGATAAGGAATGGCGAACGTCTCGCTGCGCAAACTGAACATCGTCCTGGGCGGCAAGCCCATCATCCGCGACCTCGACCTGCACGTGGAGCCCGGCGAATTCCTCGTGCTGCTCGGGCCCTCGGGCTGCGGCAAGTCGACCCTGCTGCACAGCATCGCGGGCCTCGTCGACAGCGATTCCGGCGCCATCGAGATCGGCGGGCGCGACATGACGGACGCCGATCCGAGCGAGCGCGGGATCGGCATGGTGTTCCAGTCGTATGCGCTGTACCCGACGATGACCGTCGAGGACAACATGTCGTTCGGCCTGCGCATCGCCGGCACGCCGAAGGCGGAGATCCGCCGCCGCGTGGACCGCGCCGCCGCGATGCTGCAGCTGGATGCCCTGTTGCGCCGCAAGCCCGCGCAGCTGTCGGGCGGCCAGCGCCAGCGCGTCGCGATCGGGCGCGCGCTCGTGCGCGAGGCGCAGGTATTCCTGTTCGACGAACCGCTGTCCAACCTGGATGCGAAGCTGCGCGCGGAACTGCGGCGCGAACTGAAGCTGCTGCACCAGACGCTCGGCTCGACGATGATCTACGTGACGCACGACCAGGTGGAGGCGATGACGCTCGCGAGCCGCATCGTCGTCATGCAGGGTGGGGCGATCCAGCAGATCGGCACGCCGCTCGCGGTGTACGAGCGCCCCGCGAACCGCTTCGTCGCCGGCTTCCTCGGCACGCCGGCGATGGCGTTCGTCGATGGGACGCTGGATGCGGAAGGGCGGTTCGAGGCCGATGGCATGCGCTACCTGCCGGCGGACGCGGCGCGTCCGGCCGGGCGGTCCGCGGTGCTGGGCGTGCGGCCCGAGCACGTCGAGATCCATGCGGACGGCGAATTCGTCGGGGAGGTGACGCTGGTGGAACCGATGGGCAATCACCAGGTCGTGTGGCTGCGCCGCGGGAAGGCGACCCTGGCGTCGCTCGTGCACGACGCGCGCCGCTATGCGCCGGGCGACAGGGTGGCGTTCGGGATCGATGCGGCGCGGGTGTCGCTGTTCGATCCCGCAACCGGAAATCGCCTCTAAACCCCGCAAATACAGTATCCTTCGGACGAATCGACAGCATTGAGGAAGAGTTTGTGGCAACTATCAAGGACGTAGCGAAGCTGGCCGGGGTCGGCCTGGGCACCGCGTCGCGCGTGGTGAGCGGGAAGGGCTCCGTGTCGCCGGCGACGCTGGCACGCGTGAAGAAGGCGATCGACGAGCTGGGTTTCCGGCCGTCGCACGCGGCGCGCGCGCTGCTGTCCGGCACGAGCCGCATGGTCGGCGTGTACATCCCCGTGCTGAGCGGGACGTTCTATACGCCGATCCTGCAGATCATCGACACGGAACTGCGCGCGGCCGGCGTGCACATGGTGCTCGCGTTCGGCGTGGGCCTCGGCGACGAGCGCCGCCAGGCCATCGAGGGCGTCGAATTCCTCGTCGAGCGCGGCTGCGACGGCCTCGTCGTGATGACGAGCGCGCTGCTGGAAGAAGACGTGGCGGCGCTGGGTGCCAAGGCCGGCCAGCTCGTCGCGCTGAACCACAGTTTCGATTCGATGCCCGACCAGTGCTTCACCGTCGACCACACGCTGGGCGGCCGGCTCGCCGCGCGTGCGCTGCTGGACCACAAGCACCGCAAGATCGCCGTCGTCGAAGGCCCGCGCCAGCTGGAAGACAACCGCGCCCGTATCGACGGCTTCATGAGCGAGCTGCGCGACAACGGCATCGACCCGGCGAAGATCTGGCGCCTGGAGAGCGACTTTTCGCCGGCCGGCGGCTGGGCCGCGGCCAAGCAGCTGCTCGATTCCGGCTACCCGTGCACGGCGCTGTTCTGCGCCAACGACGAAATGGCGGTGGGCGCGCTGTCGTACTTCCAGGAGGCCGGCATCCGCGTGCCGCACGACCTGTCCGTGCTGGGCTACGACGACACCCCGAGCGCCGCGTTTTCCGCGCCGCGCCTCACGTCCGTGCACATGCCGTGGCGCGAGATGACGCAGAACGGCATCAACGCCTTGCTGAACCTGTGCTACGACATGCGCCGTCCGGTCACGCGCGAATTTCCCGTCAGCGTGACGTTGCGGGCCTCGCTTGCCAAGGCCCCTAGCGCGAAACGCAAGGCCGCATGACACCGACATCCTGATCCGGCGCGCCGCCGCAAGCGCGCCTTTTTTTGCGGCGCCTCTGGAAAGCTTTCCAATCATAACGACGAAGACTACGATGACCACCCACGACATCCCCCCGGGCGCCGACGGCCCCGAACCGCAAGCTCCGCAGCGCGCCGACTTCGGCCCCGATTTCCTGTGGGGCTGCGCCACGTCGTCGTACCAGATCGAGGGCGCCGGCACCGTCGACGGCCGGGTCGAATCGATCTGGGACCGCTTCGCGGCGACGCCGGGCAAGATCCGCGACGGCTCGTCCGGGGAGCATGCGTGCGACCACTATCACCGCTGGCCGCAGGACCTCGACATCGGCCGCGACCTGGGCCTGAACGCCTACCGCTTCTCGATCGCCTGGCCGCGCATCTGCGACGGGGTGAGCGGGAAGCCGAACGCAAAGGGCCTCGACTTCTACGACCGCCTCGTCGACGGCATGCTGGAACGGGGCCTGCAGCCGTGGGCCACGCTGTACCACTGGGACCTGCCGCAATGGCTGCAGGACCGCGGCGGCTGGGCGGCGCGCGACACGGTCGATGCGTTCGTCGAGCTGGCCGACGCGGTGACGCGCCGCCTCGGCGACCGCGTGGGCCACTGGATCACGCACAACGAACCGTGGTGTACCGCGATCATCGGCAACTACGAAGGATGGCATGCGCCGGGCCTGACGGACCTCGGCACGGCGCTGCAGGTGGCGCACCACGTGCTGCTGTCGCACGGCAGGGCGGTGCCGGTGATCCGCGCCAACGTGCCGGGCGCGCAGGTCGGCATTTCGCTCAGCCTGCACCCGCTGCGGCCCGCCAGCCCCGCGCCGCAGGACGTCGCCGCGATGGAACGCCACGACGGCCTGCGCTACCGCTGGTTCCTCGATCCGCTGTACGGCCGCGGCTATCCGGAAGCGACGCTCGCGCAGGTGGGCGATGCGGCGCCCGTCGTGCTGCCCGGCGACCTGGACGACATCGCGGTTCCGACGGATTTCCTCGGCGTGAATTACTACTTCCCGGAGACGGTCGCGCATGATCCGGAGCACGGCCCGCTGGGCGCGCGCGTGCTGCCGGCCCAGGGAGAGATCACGGCGATGGGCTGGCCCGTGGCGCCGCAGGGGCTGTCCGAGCTGCTGGCGCGCGTCGACCGCGACTACCGTCCGGGCCCGCTGTACGTGACGGAGAACGGCTCGTGCTACGACGACGTGGTCCGAAGCGATGGGTGTGTCCGCGACGTCGAGCGGCGGCGCTACCTGATGCGCCACCTGGCCGCGCTGCGCCAGGCCGTGGCGGACGGCATTCCCGTGAAGGGCTATTTCGCGTGGAGCCTGCTGGACAATTTCGAGTGGGCGGAAGGCTATCTGCGCCGCTTCGGCCTCGTGCACGTGGACTACGCCACGCAGGAGCGCAGCCTGAAGGACAGCGCGAAGTGGTATCGCACGTTCCTGCGCGGGGTGTGAACGCACGCGGGTGATTGACAGCGCGGGCGTTTGCCTTCAATATCTGCGGGGTCGATTGGAATCGTTTCCAATCCACCTGCCACGATAACGAGACTACCCTGGAGACTCCCGCATGACCACCCATCGCCCCAGCCAACTCCGGCTCGCCGTTGCGTCCGCGCTGGCCGCCGCCGCGTTCTGCGCATCGGCCGCGCCGCAGATCGACGCCTGGCCACACCTGAAGAGCGCGATCGCGCCGGACGCCGCGCTCGAGGCGCGCGTGCGCGAGATCGTCGGCCGCATGACGCTCGCGCAAAAGATCGGCCAGATGACGCAGGCCGAACTCAAGGCCGTGACGCCGGACGATGTGCGCACGTACTACCTCGGCTCCGTGCTGAACGGCGGCGGCAGCTGGCCGCACAACGACAAGCACGCCGGCGCGGCCGACTGGCTGAAGCTGGCCGACGCGTTCTACGACGCCTCGATGACGACGGACATGGCGGTCAAGGTCCCGATGATCTGGGGCACGGACGCCGTCCATGGCCACAACAACGTCTACGGCGCCACCATGTTCCCCCACAATATCGGGCTCGGCGCCGCGCGCGACCCGGAACTCGTGAAGGCGATCGGCGCCGCGACCGGCAAGGCCGTGCGCGCGACGGGCATCGCGTGGGTGTTCGGGCCGACCGTCGCCGTCGTGCGCGACGACCGCTGGGGCCGGACCTACGAAAGCTTTTCCGAAGATCCGCAACTCGTGCGGCGCCTGTCCGGCCCGTACGTGACGGGCCTGCAGGGCGCGTTGAAGGACGACGCCAACGTCATCGCCAGCATCAAGCACTACATGGCCGACGGCGGCACGCAATTCGGCATCAACATGGGCGTCGCGAAGGTCAGCGAACGCGACATGATGAACATCCACGCGCAAGGCTATTACGCGGGCATCGAGGCCGGTGCGCAGACTGTCATGGCGTCGTTCAATTCATGGAACGACGTGGTGGCGGGCAAGGACTACGGCAAGGTGCACGGCAGCCGCTACATGCTCACCGACATCCTGAAGGACAGGATGGGCTTCGACGGCTTCGTCGTCACGGACTGGAATGGGCACGGCGAAGTGCCGGGCTGCCGCAACGACAGCTGCGCGCAGGCCATCAACGCCGGCATCGACATGGTGATGGTGCCGAACGATTGGAAAGCCTTTATTGCAAATACGATCAAGGATGTCGAGGCGGGCCGCATCCCGATGGCGCGCATCGACGACGCCGTCAGCCGCATCGTGCGTGTAAAACTTCGGGCCGGCGTCTTCGACAAGCGGCCGTCGCAATCCGCATGGGCCGGCAAGGACGACGCGTTGCTTGCGAAAGAGCTGGGCCGCCGCGCCGTGCGCGAATCGCTCGTGCTGTTGAAGAACGAGGGGCCCGCGCTGCCGCTGGCGCCATCCAAACGCATCCTTGTCGTGGGCAAGGCGGCCGACAGCATGGCCAACCAGACGGGCGGCTGGGCGCTGACGTGGCAGGGCACGGCGAATACGAATGCCGATTTTCCGAAGGCCGAAACGATCCTCGCGGGCCTGAAGGCGGCCGGCGCGAACGTCACCTACAGCGCGGATGCGGCCGGCGTGGACCCCGCTCGATTCGACGCCGTCATCGCCGTGATCGGCGAGGCGCCGTATGCGGAGGGCGACGGCGACATCGTACCGTCCGGGACACTGCGCCATTCGAGCCGCTATCCGGAAGACCTGGCCGTGCTGCAGAAGGTGCACGGCAAAGGGAAACCGGTGGTGACCGTGTTCCTGTCCGGCCGCCCGCTGTGGGTGAACGACCTGCTGAACCTGTCCGACACCTTCATCGCCGCCTGGCTGCCCGGCACGGAAGGCAAGGGTGTCTCGGACCTGCTCGTCGCCGGCAAGGGTGCGAAGCCGTATGACTTCAAGGGCAAGCTGTCGTTCTCGTGGCCGAAGTCCGTGTGCCAGACGCCACTGAACGTCGGCGACGCCGGGTATGCGCCGTTGTTCACCTACGGCTACGGGCTCGAACGCGGGAAGCGTTCGCACCTCGGCAAGCTGGATGCGACGTATCCGGCCGGCGGCTGTAGCGCGTCGGGCACGTACCCGATCTTCGGCCAGGCGGACCGCGCCAGCTACCCGCTGCGGATCGTCAGCGGCACGCAAACGGCGGCATTGGGCGCGGACCTGAATGCGGGTGCCAGCCTGCCGGGCGTCTCGGTGGCCATCGCCCAGATCAGGACGCAGCAGGATGCGAAGCTCGTCACGTGGACGGCGCCCGCGGCGTTCGAAGCGCATGGCGGCAAGCCGCTCGCGCTGCCCGCCGCGCTGGCGGACAAGGGTGCGTTGCGGTTCGACACCATCGTGCAGCAGGCGCCCGCCGGCAAGGTGACGATCGCGATGGCCTGCGGGGCCGCCGCCTGCGGCACGCCGCTCGACGCGACCCGCCTGTTCGCGCGCCTGGCCGGCAAGGGCCGCCAGGAGGTCGCGATCCCGCTGGCCTGCTTCCGTGCGCACGGCGTGGACCTGGCGCGCGTCGTCACGCCGTTCCGTGTGACGAGCGACGGGCCGTTCACGGCGGCATTCGGCAACGTCGACGTGACGACGAGCGCCGACGCAGTGACATGCGAGGACCTGCAATGAGCGCATTGCGCCTGCTGGCCGACATCGGCGGCACGAATGCCCGCTTCGCGCTGCAGCCGGCGGGCGGCGGGTTCGCCGACATCGAGGTGCTGGCGTGCCGCGACTACGACCACGTGAAGGATGCGATCGCGGCCTATCTCGCCCGCGCCGCCGCCCGCGGACTGGCCACGGACGGGATCCGCCACGCGGCAATCGCCATCGCGAATCCGGTCGAGGGCGACATCGTGAGCATGACGAACCACCACTGGCGTTTTTCGATCGCCGGTCTGCGCGCTGCCTGCGGTTTCATGACGCTGCTCGTCGTGAACGATTTCGCCGCGTTGGCGCAAGCACTGCCGCACATCGGCGCAGGAGGCCGCGAACGCATCGGCGGGACCGATGCCGTGGCGGTCGAGGGCCGGCCCATCGGCCTGGTCGGACCGGGCACGGGGCTCGGCGTGTCCGGCGTCGTACCCGCGGGCGGCGGCCGCTGGATCGCGCTGGCGGGCGAGGGCGGCCACGCCAGCTTCGCGCCCGTCACCCGCGCCGAGATGCGGATCCTCGACGCGCTGCGGGAAGAACACGGCCACGTGTCGGCCGAGCGCCTGCTGTCCGGACCGGGCCTGGAAGCGATCCACCGGGTGCTGGCCGGCGACCGGCTGGCCGCCGCCGACATCACCGCGCGCGCGCTGGACGGTTCCTGCGACGCCTGCCGCGCGACGGTGGACGCATTCTGCGCGATCCTCGGCAGCGTGGCGGGCAACGTCGCGCTGACGCTGGGCGCGACGGGCGGCATGTACATCGGGGGCGGCATCGTGCCCCGTCTCGGCCCGCTGTTCCACGCCTCCGCGTTCCGCGCCCGCTTCGAGGGCAAGGGGCGGCTGCAGGGTTACCTGGCACGCATCCCGACGTGGCTCGTGACGGAACCGTATCCCGCGCTGCGGGGCGTGGCCGCGCTGCTCGACGCCGCAACACCATAACCATAACAAGGAGATTCCATGGCAGCTTCCCCCAACCCGTCCGTGCCCGTGTCGGCGGCATCGTCCGCGACCGCGACCAACACCGGACCGCTGGTCATCGTCACGATCCTGTTCTTCATGTGGGGCCTCCTCACGTCGCTGAACGACGTGCTGATCCCGCACCTGAAGGCGATCTACACGCTGAACTACCTGCAGGCGATGCTCGTGCAGTTCTGCTTCTTCGGCGCCTACTTCATCGTGTCGCTGCCGGCCGGCGCGCTGATCCGCCGGATCGGCTACCAGAAGGGCGCCGTCACGGGCCTGCTGATCGCCGCCGGCGGCTGCGCGCTGTTCTATCCCGCCGCGCGCGGCGGCTACGGCCTGTTCCTGTTCGCGTTCTTCGTGCTGGCCGCCGGCATCACGATCCTGCAGGTGGCCGCGAACCCGTACGTGACGGTGCTCGGCCCGGCCGCGACTGCATCGAGCCGCCTCACGCTCACGCAGGCGTTCAATTCGCTGGGCACGACGGTCGGGCCGGCGCTGGGCGGCATGCTGATCCTCGCGGGCGCCGGCAGCGCCGCGGCGGACCAGGCGTCCGCCGTGCAGGGGCCGTACCTTGCGCTGGCGGCAGCCCTCGCGCTCCTCGCCATCCTGTTCGCGCTCGCCCGGCTGCCGCGCATCGACCATGCGGATGCCGAGGTGCCGGCAGCGGGCGCCGCCGGCTCGGCGCTGCATTACCGCCACCTCGTATTGGGCGCCGCCGCCATCTTCCTGTACGTGGGCGGGGAAGTCAGCATCGGCAGCTTCCTCGTCAACTTCCTGGGCGAGGCCAACGTGGCCGGCATGCCGGCGGCGCAGGCGGCAAGCTACGTCAGCGTGTACTGGGGCGGGGCGTTGATCGGCCGCTTCATCGGCTTCGCCGTCATGCGCGTCGTCAGCCCGGGCAAGGCGCTCGCGTTCAACGCGCTCCTGGCGATCGCGCTGGTGCTGGCCGCGATCTTCGGCCGGGGCCAGGCCGCGATGTGGGCAATCCTCGCCGTCGGATTGTGCAATTCCATCATGTTCCCGACGATCTTCAGCATGGCGCTGCATGGCCTCGGGCGCCATACGGGCCAGGGCTCCGGCATCCTGTGCATGGCCATCGTGGGCGGCGCGATCGTGCCGTTCCTGCAAGGCTGGCTGGCGGACCGCATCGGCGTGCAGCCGTCGTTCTTCGTGCCGGCGGCCTGCTATGGCTTCATCCTGTTCTTCGGCGTGAAGTATGCGAACCTGCATCGCCAGGCGGTAACCGCCGCCTGAAGCTGGCCACGCCGGCATGTTTTGCAGTAGAATGCCGGCATCCCATTGGGGAGTAGCCTGCTTCCGCCCTGCGGAAGTTCCCGTATCAACATACTCGCCGGCCGTTGGCCGACGTGGTACGGGCAGCCGTTTCGGTTGGCAAGACCTTTGGTATGCCTGCGCGTTCATCGGGCCGCGCCGGCATGCCTTCGTCATTGCCCGACTGGAACCACCATGAATCTCCTCGCCACCGCAGCACTTGCTCTCGCCATGTCCACCGACGCATTCGCCGTCGCCGTCGGCAAGGGCGCCGCGCTGCAACGTCCCCATCTCCGCGAAGCGCTGCGCACGGGCGCCATCTTCGGCGTCATCGAAGGCCTCACGCCCGTCATCGGCTGGGCGCTGGGCCACTGGGCGGCGCCGTACGTCCAGGCGTGGGACCACTGGATCGCGTTCACCTTGCTGGGCGTCCTCGGCCTGCGCATGATGCGCGAAGGCCTGTCGGGCGCGGACGACGACGAGGACGACAAGCCGACGAGCCACGCGTTCTGGCTGCTGGCCGTGACGGGTTTCGCGACGAGCATCGACGCGATGGCCGTCGGCGTGGGCCTCGCGTTCATCGACGCGAACATCGTCACGACGGCCGGCGCCATCGGCCTGTCCACGTTCATCATGGTGACGCTCGGCGTGATGGTGGGCCGCGGCCTCGGCAAGCTCGTGGGCAAGCGTGCCGAGGTCGTGGGCGGGCTCGTACTGATCGCGATCGGCTCGCTGATCCTGTACGAGCACCTCGGTCAGGGCTGACCGCTCTTCACCTGCACGCCGTTGCCGGCTTCCAGCGTCGCCTTGGTGGACGTCGTCCTGCTGTCGCTGGAATAGCCGCCTTCGACGGTGGCCATGCCGGCGCCGCTCGACTTGCCGTCCTTGCTGCCGCCCGAGACGCCGATGCCGGCCGCGAAGCCCGAGCTGGTGCTGCTGCTCGTGCTCGTCGCGTCCTTGAACTCGACCGCGCCGCCCGCCACGGCGGCCGCGCCGCCCGCCTTCAGCTGCGTGCCTTCGAAGCTGGCCTTGTCGCCCGCGCTCAGGGTCAGGTTGCCGCCGGATTTCACGCTGCCGGTGACGGCCTGGCTGGACGTGCTGGTGTCGTTCTGGAACCCGCCGCCCAGGGTCAGGCCCGCGCCGCTTTCGCCGCCCTTGCCGCCGCCTTTGTCGCCGCCCCCGCCCGACACCTGGACGCCGGCCTGGAACGAGCTGGAACTGCTGGACGCGCTGCTCTCGTTGCGCGCCGCGTCCATCGTCAGCTTGCCGCCCGCCTGGACCGTGGCATCGCCCTTGGCCGCGATGTCCGTGCCTTCGAAGCGCGCGTCGCCCTGCGTCTTGATGACGAGGCCTCCGCCCGACTGGATGCCGCCCGCGACGGCCGTCGACGAGCGAGCGCTCTCGCTCGCCTTGTCGAAGCCGCCGCTGGCGCCGCCCTCGACGGTCTTCGAGCCCAGGCCCACGCCGACGTTGGCGGCCGCGTTGATCGTCTGCTCGCTCGAACTGCTGCTGGACGTGTCGTGCGCCGCCTTGTAGTCCAGCGACTTGGCGCCGATCTCGACACCCTTGTCGCCCTTGATGCTCGTGCCTTCCAGCGTCGTCGCGCCGGACGAGGTGCTGGTGACCTTGCCGCCCGCGCGGATGGTCGACACCTTGGCCGTGCTGCTGTTCGAGCTCGATGACGATTGCGTGCCGGTGTACTGCGCCTCGATGCCGACGCTGACGCCGGCGCCGGACGCACCCGGCGCGCCGGTCGCACCCGCGTCGGCGCTCGCCTCCGCATACACGCCGATGCGCGCCTCGTGCGACGACGCATTGGAGGACGTCCAGCTGGTGTTCGCCGCCGCCTTGCTGTCGATGGTCGTCGCCGACTGCGTGAAGTTGCCGGCCGCGTCGATATTCGTGCCCACGTCCGTGATGTTGCCCGTCGCCGTGCGCGTGATGTCGCCGTTGCCCGAGCGGATCGTCGACACCTGCGCCGTCGTCGTCCCGGACGCGTCGGTCGCTTCCGAGTGGCGTGCCTGCAGGCCCTGGCCGGCCTTGGCACTCGCGGAAGCCGCGCCGCCGCCGCCCAGCATGCCGTTCGACGCGCTGGCCTAGGCCTTGGCGCCGCCGCTGTAGTACAGGCCGGCCGACGTCTTCGTCGTCGTGGTCGACGTCTGGTCGATGTCGGTCGCGGCGGTGAACGACATGTCCTTCGCCTTCAGCGCGACGCCGTTTTCTCCGCTGAGCTCCGAACCCTGGACGGCCAGCTTGTCCTTCGCGTTGATGTTCAACTTGCCGTTCGCGTTGATCGCCGTGCCGTTGTTGTGGACGTTCAGGCTGTCCGTCTGCGTCGTCTTCGTGCGGATGAAGTCGACCGTCGTGTCGGACGAGGCGCCCGCTTCCGCGCCCGCGCCCGACACCATGCCCGTGCGCGCACCGGCGCTGGCCGAGGCTTCGTTGTTCGATTCCGCGTACAGGCCGATCTGCGTCGTCGACGTCTTGCTGCTGGAGACGTGCACGTCCTGCGACGCGAGCACGTTGACGTTCTGCGCATCCAGGTTCGTATCGCCGCCCGAGTTCACCTTGGCACCCTGCAGCGTGATGTCCTTGTCGGCCTTCACGTTCAGGCCCTTGCCGATGTTGATTTCCGAGCCGACAGCGCGCGCGTTGAGGTCGTACGTGGTGGTGGTCGTGGTCTCGGCCAGCGTGACACCGGCGCTGCCGGACGCGCTGGCGCCCGCATGCGCTTCCGCGCCCACGCCGACGCCGGCCTTGCTGCCGACGCCCTTGCCGGCCGACGCGCCCGCGCCCGCGGACGTGTCGCCGCCGGCGCCGTCCAGCTTGAGGAAGCCGGTCGTCTTCGTGGTCGTCGTCGTGCGGTCGACGTCCTGGCCGGCCAGCACCTGCACCTGGCCCGCCTGGATGTCGGCGCCGCCGCCGACGTTCAGCTTCGAACCCTGCAGCGTGAGGGCGTCGCCGCTCTTGATGGCCGCATTGCCCTTGACATCGATGCCCGCTGCCACGTTGCGGCCCTGGAACGTGTCGGTGATCGTCGACGTGTTGCCGAACAGGCCGCCGCCTACGCCGAGACCCGAATGCTCGGAATAGCTCGTCGTCTCGCGCGTGTCCTGGCGCGAGATGACGTTGACGTTGCCCGTGGCGTCCAGCGCCAGGTCGCCGCCGACCTTCACCTGCGAACCCGCGATGGTGGTGTCGCCGCCGCTCTTGATCTTGAGGTTGCCGCCGCTCGCCAGGTTCGAGCCGATATTGGTCGTGGTGGCGAGGCTGCTGCCGCTGCCGTCGCCGCCCAGCAGGCCCGCGCTGCGGTGCATGGTCGCGTCCGCGGTCGTGTTCTGGATCGTGTCGAACGTCACGTTGCCGCCCGCCGCGAGGCTTGCGTCGCCGCCGGCCTTGACGTCCGCGCCTTTGACGGTGATGTCCTTGGCCGCGTCGAGGCTCAGCTTCCCGGTGCTCTCGATGCCGGCCGCCGCGCCGATCGTGGTGCGCGCGAAGTCCTTGCCGCCGCGTGTCTCGGCCACGGTCTGGTTGACGATGCTGCCGCCGGTCGATTTCAGCGCGACGTCGCCGCCCTTGATCTTGCCGCCCGTGTTCGTGATGTCGCCCTTGGCCGTGATGTCCAGCTTGTCGCCCTTGATCGTGCCGCCCGTGTTGGTCACGGTGCCGGCGTCGATCTTCATGTTGGTGGCCGACAGCACGGGGCCGCCGCCTTCGATCGCGTCCTTCGTCGATTTCGCGAGGTAGACGACCGGCGCGACCACTTTCTGGCCGCCGACGACGGTTTCCACCATCCAGACCATGTCTTCGGTCAGGTTCGCGACCTGGTCCGGGCTCAGGGGCTGGCCATACACGAGTCCCAGCTTGCGGGCCTGCGTGGACGCGTTGTCCATCAGCGCCTGCATCTGCGCCGCCTCGCCGGCCATGCCCTTGAGGACGTTGGCCCCGGTCTGCGCGATCAGCTGGTCGCGCACGAGCTTGGCCTCGTAGTTGGCATCGCCCAGGCGCTTGATTTCCTTGTCCGGGCTGATCTTCAGGAGCTTGGTCAGATAGTCCGACCCCACCGAGTTGTTGCCGGCCCCGAACAGCGGGTTCGTTTCGACGAGATAGTGCGAATTCGGGTCCTTGGCCGTGACGAAGTAGCCGTTCGGGTTCGTCGGCAGGTTCAGGTTCAGGCCCTGGAACTGCTGCGCCGGCGCGGCCGCGACGGTCTGCGTCTTCGCGTTCCCCGGCAGTTTTTTGACGAGCGCCGTCAAGCCGCTGCCGAGCGGCGTGCCTGCGAGCGGGTTGGCCGCGACGGCATTGTCGGCGCCCACGGCCTGCGCCTGCGTGCCTTGCTGGTACGGCGACCCGAGGTTCATCAGGCTGCCGCCGGTAAAGGTGAGGTTGGTGGCGTAGATGCCCGCCTTCCACTTCTGGATCACGTGGCGCCCCGTTTCCATCAGGTGCGCCGCGTCGTGGGCGGCGCCCGTGCTGCCGGCGGAACCGGTGAAGCAGCCGCCGTCGTTGCAGCCGTACTGGCCGTCCGTGGTCGGGTAGGTGTAGTAATACTCGTCGGACGCGAACAGGTGGCCGATCTTGGTCATGTGCCAGCGGCGCGCGTAGTCGATCTGCTCCAGGTGCAGGTCGGTATTGGTGAAGGCGCCGCTGCCGCTGATGTTGACGTTCGGCGCCGAGATCAGCGACGCCTGGTTCACGCCCGACTGGCCGTAGTGGATGTCGATCGTGCGGGCCGCGATGACCTGGCCGAACTGCGTGGGCATCGCGCCGTCGAGGCCCTGGATCCAGTTCACGGTCTGCGCCCAGGTGACGAGGTGGTCGCAGCCGGAACTGAGGAATGCGCAATTGCCTTCCCAGTCGTACGGCGTGCCGACGGCGCCGTCGATCACCTGCGCGACGATCACGTTCGGGACACGGCCCGTCGGCAGGTTGTTGAAGGCGTCGGTCGTCGTGATCGTCGTGTCGCGCAGCGCGATCACGGTGTTGTAGTTGTTGAAGGTGCCGGCGCCGACGTCGATGTCGTTGGCGTCCATCGTGCCGGTCATGGTGTTGTTGACTACCTGGCCGGCGGCGTTGACGGTCAGCGTACCGCCCGCGTACAGCGCGCCCGCGTTGTCGAAGCCCGCGCCGGTTGCCGTCGTCGTCAGGTTCGCTTCCGACGAGATGCCGCCCGTGTTGGTGTTGTCGAGACGCGGTGCCGTCACGGCCAGGTCGCCCGCCGCGTGGATGGCGCCTTCGTTGCGGACACTCGCCGTGCCGGTGATCGTGCTCGCGCTGCCGTCCATGCCGGTCAGGATCACGGCGCCGCTGCCCTGGTTGACGATGTCGCGGCCGCTCAGCGTGGCGGCGCCGCCCGACTGGATGCGGCCCTGGTTCGTCAGGGTGGTGGCGTAGAGGCCAAGGGTGTCGCCGAACAGCGTGCCGCTGCTGGTCAGGTACGCGGCACCGGCGGATGCGGTACCCACGTCCAGGGCCGTCGCGGCCTGGATGCGGCCGCTGTTCGTGACGCCGAATCCGGTCGCGCCGCCGATCGTGACGCCGGCCTGGCCGATGATCTTGCCGCTGTTGTCGAGGGTCGTCGCCGTGTCGATGGTGAGCGCATCCTGGGCCTGCGCCTGGCCGCTGTTCGCGATGCCGCCCGTGCGGCTGGTGAATGCCGCGGTGCCGCCGGATGCCACGGCGCCGCTGTTGGCGATGGATCCGGCGCGCAGGACGAGGCCGGCTCCGGCGCCGGTCGCCTGCACGACCGCGCTGTTGACGAGGGCGTCGTTCACGTCCACCGTCACGTCCGTCTCGCCTTGCGCGGTGCCGCCGTTGGTGAAGGCGGCGCCGCGCGCGTCCAGCGTGCGGCCGGAGAGCAGGGCGGAGGCCCCGGTGTTGGCGATCGATTGTGCGGCGGCGAGATCGAGCCCCGTGGCGGCGTTGATCTGGCCAATGTTCTGGATGCCCCCGGCCGCCGCCACGAGGGTGGCGCTGTCGGCCGCGCGAATCGTGCCGCTGTTGCCGACCGTTGCGCCGCGCAGGGTCACGCTGCCGCCGGCCACCGTGGTCTCGAGCAGGCTGGACGTCGTGAGCGATCCGGTCGCGTCGACGGTCGCGTTCTTGCCGGCGCTGATCGCGCCGTCGTTGACGAATGCCCCGGCCTGCGCCTTGAAGTCGGCGGCCGTCTGCATGACGCTCCCGGCGTCCAGGTTGCGGAACGTCGTCGCTGCCTCCACGCCCAGGTTGCCCGAGGCGATGACCTGGCCACTGTTGGTCATCCAGTCGGTCGTCGATGCCAGGTCCGCGCTTCCCGCCGCCTGCACGGTGCCGGCGTTCGAGACGGTGCCGCCGGTCAGGGCCAGGTTGCCGGTCCCGCCCAGCGTCTGGATCGCATTGCTGTTGTAGAGGGCCCCGGTCGCCTTCACGGCGAGGTCCGTGCCGGCCTGGATGGTGCCGGCGTTGGCGACGTCGCGCGCCGTGACCAGGACGGTGTTGCGGCCGAGCAGGGCGCTGTCGGTGCCGTCGTTGGTGACGCCGGTGCCCGCCGTGACGGCGAGGGACGCGCCCTGGACCAGGGCGCGGTTCACGACATCCGCCGCGCTCTGGAGAGTCGCCGCGCCGGCGGCGGCGACCGTGCCCGTGTTGGCGATGCTGCCGGCCTTCAGCGTCAACCCGCCATCCGCCCCGCCGTCGGCCGTGGCCGTGGTCAGGAGCTTGCCGCTGTTGACGGCGGCGCCTGCGATGGTAGCGGCGAGGCCGCCGGCCGATTGCACCGTGCCCCCGTTGTCCAGGCGCGCGGCCGTCAGGACGACGTCCTTGCCGGCGCCCGCGCCGAGCAGCGTGGCACCGGCGGCGTTCGTGACGGCGTCGGCGGCGACAATCGTCATGCCGTCGCCCGCCTGCACGGCGCCGGCGTTGGCAAGCGTGGTCGCGCGGATGGCGATGCGGCCGGCCAGCGCGCGGCCCGTGTTCGTCACGGCCGCGGCCTGCGCGGCGCCGATGTTCAGCGTGCCCTGGGCCTGCAGCAGGCCGCTGTTGGCCAGTTGCAGCGGCGCGGCGGCGGCGCCGTCGAGGGCGAGGCCGCCGCCGGCCAGCACGCTGCCTGCGTTGTCGATCGCTGTCGCGGCACGCAGGGCGGCGTCCGCGCCGGCCGTCAACTGCGTGGCGGCGGTGAGGCGCAAGGCGCCCCCGCGCGCCTGCACGTCCAGCTTGTCGGTCGTGGTCGCCTTGATGGCGTCGAGCACGACGTCGCCGCCGGCGCCGAGCGTGAGCGCGCCCTTGCCGCTGTACAGCGTGGCGTGCGTCGCGGCGATGGCGGCGGCATCGAGGCCGAACGCGCCGCCGGCGCCCCAGGTGCTGCCGTCGATGGCGGCGGCGCCCGTCAGCTTCACGGTGGCGGCCCCGTTGGCGCTGCGGGTGGCGTTGGCGGTGGACTTGTCGGCCAGGCTCGCCGCCTGGATCGCCAGGTCGTTGCCGGCCTTGAGCGCCGCCTCGTCCAGCGCCAGGGCGCCGGCCGCCGTCACGTTCAGGTCGCGGGTCGCGCTGACGGCGGCGTTGGTCCCGCCGATCTCCACCTGGCCGGCGCCCGTCTGCGTGAGCGCCACGTCGCGTGCCGCCGACACGCGGCCCTGCATGAGGATCTTGCCGGCCGCGTCGACGCGGAAATCGTCCGCGCTGGCCGCGGCGTCGCCCAGCATGCGCACGCCCACGCCGGCCTCCGTCGCGACCAGCCGGATGCGGCCCGCGTACATGCCCCCCAGCGCGCTCGAGTCGATCGCATACTGCGGCTTGTCGGCCGCGGCGGCCACGGTGCCCGCGATGTTGCGCCCCTCGTAATGCCACTGGACCGGGCCCGCGAACACGCCCAGTTCGCCGGTGCCGGCCACGTTGACCTGGCCATCGAACTTCACGTTGCGCGCCACCAGGTCGAGGATCTGCTGGGCGCTCGCATCGACGCCCGCGCCGCCGATCGCGATGTCGCCGCGGGTGACGTCGAAGCCGACCAGGTTGCCGTCGGCGGCCCACACGGGCGCGCCGGTCGTCAACGTGACGCGGTCGGTGTTGATGAAGCCGCAGCCCGTGCAGGTGAGACCGTTGGGGTTGACGACGATGACGTCCGCGCGCTTGCCGTACACCTCGGTATAGCCGGCCAGCGTGGAGCGGTTGGTCGACGTCACTTCGTTCAGGATGATCCGGGCGGCCTGCTTGATGTTCGTGTTGCCGACCACGCCCCCGGCCAGTTGCGACTGACCCACCGCGGCCTGCGAGAACGGGGTGTTGTTCAACACGAGGCCTTTCGCCTCCACGTTGTACGTATCGAACGTGTTGTGCGAGATGCCGGCGCCGTTCGGGGTGTCGATGTTCACGACGGGCACGCCGTTCGGCGCGATGTAGGTATTTGTCTTGCCGCCGTTGGGGACGACGGATGTGGGTGTCTTGAGCTGGGCCCAGGCGGCGCCGGGTGCGAAGGAGGGCAGCACTGCGGCCAGCACGGTGGCGGCGAGGACGGTGCGGCCGGACTTGCCCTTGCCGCGGGCGGTTTCGGCGGCGATGACATACGCGCCGCGGGCGGCGCTCCAGACGTGGCGATACGAGCGGTTCATGGTGGCGGTACTTTCAGATCTCGATGTTCAGGCGTACCCAGGTCTGGGTGCCTTCGCGCTGGAAGGCGTGCGGTTCGTGCAGCGCGCGCGTGGCGGAAACGTCCAGCGACGTGCGTTTCCATGCGATGTTCAGGCCCAGTGCGGCGCCGGCGAGCGTGCCGCCGGGGATGTCCGCGACGCGGTTTCCGACGTGGCCCGCGTCGATGCCGGCATATACGCGCAGCGGCACCGCCTGGCCGAACAGCGGCAGCACGGGACGCACGAAGATCTCGTTGCGCACGTACGCGCCGTGGTCGCCGGACAGCGTGTTGTTATAGAAGCCGCGCACGGTGTACGGGCCCCCGATCAGCATCTGCTCGGAACCGAACAGCGTGTCGAGCGCGTACTGGCCCGTCAGGCTGGACGAGATGCCCGCATCGAGGGTGCCGATCCGGAACGGCCGCATCCAGTTGGCGTTCAGCGTCGCCTTGCCGAATTGCGCGTGGCCCGCGTTGTCGGCCAGCCCATCCGCATCGCGCAGCGCGCCCGCGATGCCGAGGCCGCGCGAGTAGCCCAGGTCGACGGACAGGGCACCGCCCAGCAGGGTCGTGCTGGCCGTGCCGCCCAGGTCGAACACCGACAGCTTGCGGCTGCTGACGCCGAGCAGTTCGCCGCCCAGGTAGTTCTTGCTGTCCTTGACGGCCAGGTTGCCGTACACGCCGGCCCGCGTGACCTGGTTGCGGTACAGGAGCTGGTCGACCCGCAGCGACGCGTTGCGCGAGCGGCCCATGAATTGCAGCGCTTCGCCGCTGGGCAGCTGCACGGTGCTCACGAAGCGCGCATCGCTCGCCGTCGCCGTGAACGTGGTCCAGCGGAACGGCACGATCGCGGTGACGCTCTTGCTCTCCGAGCCCTTGTGTTCCATGTCGTTCGGCTGCGAGCGGCGATACGTGGCCAGCAGCAGCTCGTTCAGGCCGAGGATCCCGTCCGTGCCGAGCGAGAATCCCGCCTGGTTGCGGCCGGTGCTTTCGGAGCCGCTGTTGTCGCCGGTGACGCTCGCGTGCACGGGAAAGGCCGGCTTGTTGTGGATGACGACCGTGCTCTCGCCCGGCGCGCTGCCCGGCTGGATGTCCAGCGTGGCGTTGTTCGAGGCGAGGCGGTTCACCTGGTCGATGCCCTGCTCGATGTCGCGCAGGTTGAGCAGGCCGCCCGGCGGCGGAAACACGTTCCACGGGTTGATGCGGGCGCCGTCGTCGACCTTGAGCGCGCCGAGGCGTCCTTCGATCACGAGGATCTCCAGCCGCTTCCTGCCGAGATCCTGCGCGGGCAGGTAGGCGCGCGTGGTGACGTAGCCGCGATCGACGTAGTCCTTCGTGATGAGACCCAGGATTGCCTCGATTTCCGCGACGCCCAGGCAGCGGTGGCTGTAGGCAGCCTCGATCCCCGCGCGGACGGCCGGGGATAGTCCCGGCGCGCCGTGGATGGTGATCACGTCGATGTCGTGGCAGCGCGGTCCGGCGCCGGACGCGTCGACCTGCGGACGCAGGCGGCTGGTATCGATGCCCGGCTCGTTGCGCGCGCGCGGCCTGGCCGCCTCGATGTCGCGCTTGATGCGTTCCTCCTGCTGGCGTTGCAGTACGTCGGCGCGCTGGGCGGCGGCGGCCGGGTCGATGGCGGCCTGGGCATGCAGGTCGGGGGCGATGGCGAAGGCGGCCGCGAGGGCACAGGCGAGCCGCGTCGGGAAAGGGGAGATGGCCATGAGGGGCGGTGATCCTGGAGTTGTCGAACACGCCAGCGCACCTCCGGAATTACCGATTTGCCCGCTGGAAATGTTTTAAATCTTAGCGAGCGGACTCAGCCGTTGTCACGACGAATCCTGCGGGAATGTATTTATCGATGCTGTGCAGCAACGCTTTTTGGAATGGACTTGGCAGAATATCCACGCTTTGTGGGGCGTATATTCTTGAACAGGCAAAGTTGCGATTGTTTCATTCCCGGTTTGCGCACGAGCGTTCGCAACCGCCGGCGCAGAGCCGGCGGCAGGAGGGAAACTCAGGGGTGGTAGGGCGGCGCGGCGGCCGCGCCCGCGTGGACCGTCAGGGCTTTCCCGCCGGGCAGTAGCGCTCCACGTATTGCTGGTGCGGCGGCAGCTGCGAGACCGTGCGGCGCACGCCGTTCCTGATGCCGTCCAGGAAGCCGCGCAGCTCGTCGTCGCCCATCAGGTCCGCGCTCGGATGCCAGCGTTCGGGCGTCAGGCCCTGGCCCAGCATCACCTGCACCCACGAGTTTTCCGCGAACAGTTCGTTCCCTTCGCGGAACACGCGGGCGCCGTCGCGGAACAGGTCGATGCGGTGCTGCAGGCTGTCCGGCACCTGCATCGTCGCGGCGTCGTGCCAGTACGGCGTGTCGCGCCGGTTCGTGACCTTGTAGTGCAGGATGATGAAGTCGCGGATCGTGCGGATGTCTTCCTCGGCCTGCGCGTTGAATTCGTCGATGTCCGCTTGCTGGATGCCGTGCGACGGGAACGTCTGCAACAGGCGCACGATGCCGCGCTGGATCAGGTGGATGCTCGTCGACTCGATCGGCTCGAGGAACCCGCTCGCGAGACCGAGGCCGATGCAGTTGCCGGCCCAGACCTGCTTGCGCTGGCCCGGCGTGAAGCGGATCACGCGCGGCTCCGTGAGGACTTTCCCTTCGACGTTGCCGAGCAGCGTCGCGCGCGCCGTGGCCTCGTCCGTGTGGCGGCTGGAGAACACGATGCCGTTGCCGGTGCGGTGCTGCAGCGGGATGCGCCATTGCCAGCCCCAGTCGTGCGCCATCGAACGCGTCAGCGGCACGGCCGGGCCGGTGGATTCCGTCTGCACGGCGATCGCGCAGTCGTTGAACAGCCATTGCGACCAGTCCTCGTACTCGACGCCCATCGTCTGCCCCAGCAGCAGCGAGCGGAAGCCCGTGCAGTCGATGAACAAATCGCCCTCGATGCGCGTGCCCGAGTCCAGGACGAGCGCCGTGATGTGGCCCGTGGCCGGGTCGGTGTCGACCCTGGCGATCTTCGCCTCGATGCGCTGTGCGCCAAAGTGTTCGGAAAAGCGGCGCAGGTAGCGGGCGTAGCGCGTGGCGTCCAGGTGGTAGGCGTAGTTGATGCCCTGGTTCGGCAGGTGGCCGAAGCGTTTTTCCTGCGACGCGACGAGCTCCAGGCAGTAGTCGCCGTAGTCGCTCGCGAGACCGCGGTCGCGGCCCTTCAGCCAGAAGTGCTGGAAGCCGGCCGTCCAGTGGTCCGTGCCCGTCATCCCGAACGAGTGGATGTAGTCTTCGCCGCGCGCGCGCCAGCCCTCGAAACTGATGCCCAGCTTGAACGTGGCCTGCGTGGCGGCCATGAATTCCTGCTCGCCGATGTCGAGCAGGCGGTGGAAGTGCACGAGGCTCGGGATGGTGGCCTCGCCCACGCCGACGGTCCCGATGTCGTCCGACTCGACGAGCTTGATGTCGAGGACCTTGCCGAGGGTGCGCGCCAGCGCCGCCGCGGCCATCCAGCCCGCGGTGCCGCCGCCGGCGATGACGACGCGGCGGATCGGACGGCCGCGGTCCTGTTGGGGTTTGTTCTCCATGTCTCTGCTCCTGGCTTGTACAGCTTGTAGTCTTATCGGTTGATGCGGCGCAGCAGCTGGCCGCGCAGCACGCGCGCGCCGTCGTCGTCGAGCGGCGACAGCGCATAACGCGCGTTCTCCGGAATGTGCGCGAGGTTCGCGGGATCCGGCTCGAAGATATAGTGCCGGAAGATCTCCTGCCACGCGCGCCTTTGCTCGGGCGGCAGGTCGCGCATCGTCAGGATCGCCAGCATCAGCGCGTTCGTCGGCGTGTCCATCCAGTCCGGGGACTGGCGCCACCAGTAGTTCACGAGCACGTTGAACGCGGACAGCGCTTCCACGTGGTGCCACCACATCGACGGGATGAACAGCGCGTCGCCCGGGCCCATCTCGGCCACCTCGGCATGCTGCAGCGCCTCGGCATAGCGGGGGAAACGGTCGAAGTCCGGGTTGCGCACGTCGACGAGGCTGATCGCCTGGCCGGCCGGGTTGAAGTCGAGGGGGCCGACGTACAGGTTCTTCAGCTGGTCCGGCGGGAACAGCGTGAACCGCCGCTCGCCGACCGCGACGACGGCGACGTTGTCGGGCAGGTCGTAGTGCGTGGCGACGACGGTGCGGTTGCCGATCCAGATGCTGGCCAGCGCATCGCGGTCGCCGAGGTCGATGTCGTTGGCGGCGCGCAGGCCGGGCAGGGCGCCGTCGATCGACGTCGAGCCCACATAGATCGCGCCCGGGTCCGGCCGCGCGCGGTGCGCGGCCAGTTCGTCCAGCACCTGGTCGAGCCGGGCGCGGACGTTGTGGAAGTTGAAGCCCGTGATCGTGTCGTTATAGAAGAAGCGGCCGCCGATCTGCGGGGGACCCAGCATCGCGTTGACGGTCGCGTCACGATAAAACTGGCGCAGGTAGGCTTCCGCGCTCTCCGCGGATTCGCGGCCACGGCGCACGAGGGGCCAGTCGGCCGCGAGGCCGCGCACGATGTAGGGCCGGGTCGCGCGCAGCATCTCGTCCGGCAGTTTGCCGTCGCTGAACGAGAGTTCCCTTACGTGCTTAACGGATGTCATTGGCGCGGTTTTTCCGTTGGATCAGGCCGCGGAACTGTGCCAGCGACGCCACCGCCATGTAGATGGCCTGCAGGTAGCCCTTGTCGTGCAGGCGCGCGAGCTGCTCGCCCGTCAGCTTGGCGAGGCGGTCTTCGTTGATCGTGTAGAAGCCGGCCAGGCGGTTCTGCGAGCCGTCGTCCAGTTCCACGTCCAGCACGAACGATTCGATCAGTTCCAGCTCGACGAGCGCCCCGACGAATGCGCGCGACGCGATCAGGCCTTCGTGGATCGTGCGCAGCACGGAGCTGATGCGTTCCAGGTACTCGCTCGTGCCGCCGTAGGTGAGGAACAGCGCCTCGCCCTCGATGCCGCCGTCGCGCACGCGCGGGCTGTCCAGGTCGATGTGGACGGACAGTTCCTCGCCGTTGCGGCCGATCATGAACGGCTGGCGTTCGACCGTGAGCGGGATCGTGGGCGCGTCCCAGCCGTTCGGGCCCAGGAACAGGTTCTCGCCCTGTTCGAAGCCGAGTAATGCGAGCGCGTCGTAGCTGCCGTTGCCGTCCTGCGCGAAGACGATCGGGTAGCAGGCCTGCAGGTCGCGGAATTCGGCGGGGAAGGTCAGCGCCGACATCACGGCGTCGCCGTATGCCGCGCCGCGGGTGGTGACCACGCGCAGGTTCTTGTGGTCGACGTTGTTCAGGGGTGCATGGTTGGCCATCGGTGGTAGTCTCTCTCGTTGTCGTTATCGTGGTGGCGGTGTCTCCGCTAGCCCGGCGGCATGCCGTACTGGCGGATGTGGTGGAGCATCTCGCGGTTCGCGGGCAGTTGCGGCAGCATGCGGGCGGTCAGCCGGGCGGCCTCGCGGAAGTACTGGTCGGCGCGCTCGGGCAAATCCGATGCGCGCTCCGTCAACTCGGGGCGGAAGCCCATCCCGTACAGGATGTACTGCCAGCTCGCGGACGGGAAGATCTCTTCGATGCGGGGGAAGTCGCGCCGCGACGGCGTGCGCGTGCGCCACAGCGCGAGCAGTTCGCGCAGGCGCGGCGACTGCGTGCGCGGGGCGCGGTGATCCAGCCAGTAGGCGGTGTCCGTGCGCTTCGACAGCACGTAGTGCAGCTTCAGGAAGTCGATGATGCGCTCCCACCGGTACGTGAACGCCTCGTTGAAGCGGGCGGAGATCGTGTCCATCTGCGCGCGCGTGGCGGGCAGGTCGTCCGCCAGCCAGGCCGCGGACAGTTCCACGAGCGCGAGCGCGGACGCTTCCAGCGGCTCGATGAACCCGGCGGACAGGCCGATGGCCACGACGTTGCGCTCCCAGAAGCGGGCGCGGTAGCCGGGGTCGAACGCGATCCTGCGCGGTGCGGGGATGTCGCCTTCGATGCCGGTGGACGCCAGGTAAGCGCGCAGCGTCTGCTCGGCCGCGGCGTCGTCGACATGGGCGCTGGAATACACGTAGCCGACGCCGCGCCGCGTGGGCAGGCCGATGTCCCAGATCCAGCCGTGCGACTGCGCGGTGGACGTCGTCTGCGACGCGATCGGCGTGTCGTCCGTAGGGTAGGGCACCTGCACGGCGAGGGCGCGGTCGTTGAACAGCACGTCGCGCTGCGACACGAACGGCACGCCGTAGTGGCGGCCCAGCAGCAGCGACGCCATACCGGTGCAGTCGATGAACAGGTCGCCCTCGATCGCGCCGGCCTCGCGGGTGCGCAGCGCGGCGATGTCGCCATCCCCGGTGGACAGGATGTCGACGACGTGGGCCAGCACGTGGCGCACGCGCAGCTTCTCGACGCAGTGCTTTTGCAGGAAGACGCCGAATTTGCCGGCATCCAGGTGGTAGCCGTAGTTGGCGACGCCGGCAAATTCCGGCGTCTGCGGCTGCTTCGGCGCGCGGCCCTGTTTGCACAAATGCGGCTGGTAACTCACCAGGTCCGCGAACGGCACGTCGCGGTGCGACCGTTGCCAGGCCGCGACGAGGTTTGCCTCGCCATGGCCCTGTGGCAGGGAAAAGGGGTGGAAATAGACGTCGTCCGCGCTGCCGTCGACCCAGCGGTCGAAGCGGGAGCCCTGCTTGAACGCGGCGTCGCATTCGCGGAAGAACGCGGCTTCGGACACGCCGATGCGTTGCAGGGTCTCGCGCATGGAGGGCCACGTGCCTTCGCCGACGCCGATGGGCGGCACGCCCGGCGATTCGACGAGCGTGACGGCCAGGCGCGGGTGTTCGGCCGCCAGGACGGCGGCCGCCAGCCAGCCGGCGGAGCCACCGCCGACCACCACGACGTGTTCGATGGGTTTACTCATCACAGCTTCCTTTTTCCGGTGGGCCGCATGAGTCTACCTGAAAATGCTGTTATTGGAACAACTTTTTATTTGCTGAAACCGATTACGGCAGGCTGCATATGCGCCGCCCCGTCGTTCCCGGCATTGCCGGAAACGACTTCCCGCGCAGGCGGGAGCCCAAGGTTGCCTCCGTAGCCTGCGAACTTGGATCCCCGCCTGCGCGGGGATGACGGTCTTTCGGCTAACAGTCGTCAGAACTTGTAGCGCGCCCCCAGCATGTAACGCGGTCCGGTCTGCGTCACGTACAGGGCCTGCTGCGAAGTCCGGCCGTGGACGCGGCTCGTCTCGTTGGTCAGGTTGATGGCTTCGAACTGCACGACCAGCTTGGGCGTGACGTTGTAGCCGACCGACAGGTCGAGCTGGCCGTACGGTTCCACGTAGTTCGGGTTCGGGCCGGCGCCGTCGAACGTCGACGACAGGAACTCGCCGCGCCAGTTGTACGCCGCACGCACGTTCCACTTGTCGTTCTCGTAGATGCCGACGAGGTTCGCGGAGTTCGACAGGCCGACCAGCGCGAACTGCTCGCCCGTGCTGCCGTTATCGTACCGCAGTCCGGAGTGGACGTACGTGTAGTTCGCCGAGATGCCGAAGCCGGTGTTGCCGAACATGTGCTGGAGGTTGAATTCCAGGCCGTTCAGGCTCGCCTTCTTCTGGTTCGAGAACGTCGTGATCTGGAAGTGCGCGACCGGATCGCCCGGCTGGCCGACGATGTTGCCGGTCGGGTTGCCGCTGCTGTCCTTGCCCGTCACCGTCACGCCCGGCGCCGTCGGGTGGTGCGTGAAGATGTAGTTGCGGATGCAGCCCGTGTCCGCACCGCAGCCGGAAGCCGACGCTTCGTTCCACAGCGCGCCGCCCACCGGGGTGTGCAGGTTGAATGGCGTGGCGTCGATCTTCGACTGGCCGGCGTAGTTCTCCAGGTCCTTGTAGAACGCGTTCACGGAGAAGAAGCTGTCCTTCCCGTAGTACCACTCCCACGACAGGTCGAAGTTCTTCGACTTGACCGGCTTCAGCGCCGGGTTGCCCTGCGAGCCCGTGCCGCCGTCGACGCGCGCCAGCGTATTCAGGATCTGGCCGCCGGCGATCTGGTCGTAGCGGGGACGGCCGATGGTCTCGCCGTAGCTCGCGCGCACCTTCATGTCGGCGCGCAGGTCCATGTCCCAGTCGACCGACGGGAGCAGGTTGTGGTACTTGCCGGTCAGGGTCGTGAACGACGGCGCGCCGAACTGCACGGGGAATTCGTTCGCGGAGACCATCGTGATCGACGTCGCCGTCGGGACGAGGGCGGTGGAGACGACGTCCGTCTTCTCGTAGCGCACGCCGATCGCGGTGTGCATCGGCAGGGCCGTGTCCCAGTCCGTGTTGAACTGCAGGTACAGGCTCTTCGACTTTTCCTCGGTGCGCTGGTCGGTGTCGAAGGTGTTCTTCGGCAGGTACATCTCCGGCATGCCGGACGCCTTCGCCACCACGTCGCGCACCTGCCCGAAGTTGAAGGTGTAGAAGGTGTTGAACAGCGCCGGGTTCTGGCTGCCGGCCAGCTGGTCGAAGTATTGGCGGACGGTGTCGGCGTGCCACAGGCTGCTCGGATAGTCGGACGGCTTCGTCGCGCCGGTCCACGAGTCGCGCTGTTGCGTGGAGAACGCGGAACGGTTCTTGACGTTGATGGCGCCCAGGCCGAAGTTCAGGTTCGACGCTTCCAGCATGCGCAACCGGCCCTTGAACTGGACCTGGTCGACCTCGCCCTTCATGTAGCCGTTCTGGAAGACGGAACCCGTGACCTGCTGCGGCGCGTTCACGAAGTCGGCGCCCTTGATCGACAGGACCGGGAATTCCTGCGAGAAGTCGGCCGTCGTGTCGCCGCGCGAGAAGCTCGCGGTACCCAGCGTATTGCTCGAGCCGAACGGGCTGTCGGCCTTCGATTCGGCGGTCGAGCGGTGCGCGTCGAACTCGAACTTCAGGTCCTTCGTGGCGCGCCACTGGGCGTTGAAGCCGAGCGACTTGTTCTGGGTCTTCGTCGCGAAGTCGGCGCCGCCCATCGCGATGTCGCTGTTCCCGGCCGGGATGAACTCCGTGTAGACGAGCGGCGCGGCGACCGGGCCGTTGGTCCACGTCGAGGCGGACGGGCCGAAGTTGAACCATGCGGAGACGTCGTTGCGCTTCGTCTGCAGCTTGTTTTCCGAGTACGTGTAGTCGAGGGTCGTCGTCAGTTCCTTGACCGGCTGCCACTGCAGGGTCAGCTGGCCGTTGGTGCGCTGGCGCTTCACGCCCGTCATGCTGTAGTTCAGGTTCTGCGGCACCTGGTAGATGTCGCCGGGCTTCGGACGGTTCGTGATGTTTTCCGAGCCGGGGGTACCCGGCTGCGGGATCGTGCCCCAGTTGTTCTCGTCGCCGCGGAAGGGACCCTTCCAGCCGTTGCCGACGGACGCCTGGTTGAAGCCCAGGTTGCGTTCCTGGTAGCTGGCCGACACGCCCAGGCCCCAATGGCCATCCTTCGACGTCGTCGAATAGATGCCCGAGAATTCCGGCGTGGTGGAGGTGCTGGCCTTGACGTCGCCCGGCAGGTTGTTGTTCGACGTGTCGTGCACGGCCTTGATGCCGATGCTCGAATACGTGCCCAGTTTATCGAGCGGACGCGCCGTGATCACGTTGACGGTCGCGCCGATGCCGCCGGTGGGGGTCTCGGCGCGGCTGGTCTTGTAGACCTGCAGCTGCGAGATCGCTTCCGACGCCAGGTTCGAGAAGTCGAACGAACGGCCATTCAGGTCGCCCAGGTTCGACGTCGGCATCTGGCGGCCGTTCAGCAGCACCATGTTGAAGTCGGGACCCACGCCGCGCACGGTGATCTTCTGGCCTTCGCCGTTCACGCGGTCGATCGACACGCCCGAGATGCGTTGCAGCGATTCGGCCAGGTTCGTGTCGGGGAATTTGCCGATGTCCTCGGCCACGATGCCGTCGACGATACCGTCCGACTGGCGCTTCAGGTTCAGCGACGAGGCCAGCGACTGGCGCAGGCCGGTGACGACGACCTGCTGGACGGCCGTGGTCGGGATGTCGCCGCCGCGGCTGTCTTCCGCCGCGGTGGTCTGGGCGTGGGCCGGGATGAGCGCGGCGCAGGCGCTCGCCACAGCCAGGCTCATCAGTTTTTGGTTTGCCTTGGGGTAGTACATTGGGTCTCCTCTGTTTTTATCTCTTTGCGATTCACCGCTTAAGTATCGTTTCCAATCGCTGGAAACGTTTCCATATGCTGGTCGAATCTTATGTTCAGAAAAAATAATTGTCAACGGAATATTCGGTAGTGCGTGGCCGAAACAGCACACTCAAGGACAGTGTTCGTTTGACACCGAAAAATTCGCGGTGCTATATTGGAAATTGTCTGGAACCGTTTCCAGTTGGAGACCGTATGGCCATGCCCCGTAGCGCTGTCTTGTTCACCCGCCGCGAGCGCGCGCATTGACAAGTCGTCATGACGAAGTTAGCGCTCTCATGGCATCATGTCGGGCTGGGGTGCCGCGCGGTGCGGCGCCGGGCAAGTCCGGGAGGAGCGCATGCGGGTCGGGAAGTGGTTGGCGGTAGGTGTGGCGGCGATGCTGGTGTCGGGCTGTGCGCGACCCCTACGTCCCATGCAAGCGCTGTCCGATCCGGAAATCCAGCGTGCGATGCGACGCGAGCAGGTGCAGGGGCTGGCCTTCGCGACGGTCGAGAACGGGCAGGTCGCGCAAGTGAAGGTCTTCGGCATGCGCAACGCGGCCCTCGGGCAGCCGCTGACGCCGGACACGATCATGGCCGGCGGCGCCATCACGAAGGCGGCCTTCGCCTACATGCTGCTGCAACTGGCCGACGAGGGCCGGCTGGACCTCGATGCGCCCGTCACGAAGCTGCTGCCGCGCCCCTTGCCCACGTACCGCGAACGCCCCTACGACTTTTCCGACCTCGCCGGCGACGCGCGCTGGCAGGCGCTCACGCCGCGCATCCTGCTCGCGCACGGCGGCGGTCTCGCCAATTACCGCTGGCTGGAGCCGGGCGGCCGGCTGCGCATCCACACCGATCCGGGCACGCGTTACGCGTATTCCAGCGAGGGGTATGCCATCCTGCAGCTGATCGTCGAACAAGGCCTGGGCCTGGACGTGGCGCAGGAAATGCGCCGGCGCGTGTTCGACCGCTTCGGCATGCGCCGCACGAGCATGCACTGGCGCCCGGAGTTTTCGGAAAACGCGGCGGACGGCTACGCGTTCGACGGCACCTTGCAGCCGCACGAGCGGCGCTACCGCGTGCGCGCGGCCGGGTCGATGGAAACGACGATCGCGGACCAGGCGAAGCTGTGGGCCGGCATCATGCGCGGCGACGGCCTGCGGCCCGATACGCGCGCCGCGTTCTCGACCGGGTGGCTGCCGATCGCATCGCGCCGCCGGTACCCCGCGTTCGACGGGGCCGAGACGGCGTGGCCGCAGAAGCTGGCGGCGGGCCTGGGCGTCGTCACGTTCGAGGACCGGACGGGACCGGGCTGGTTCGACGGCGGCCACGACGACGCGACGGCGGACTTCGTGCTGTGCCTGGAGACGGGCCAGCGCTGCGTCGTCATGCTGTCGAACGACGTGCGGGCGGAGCGCCTGTTCCCGGAACTGGGCCGGCAGGCGCTCGGTCCCGACGACATGCCGTGGAGCTGGGAATATGACTGGCTGGATCAACCCTGACGCCGGCATGCCGCCCGCCGCGGCGCCGGATGCACGTTTCGAGGACGCGTTCCGCCGCTGGCTCCTGGGCGCGCTCGGCGAACCGGCCGGCAGTTGGCGCGCCGGCGTGCGCGCGCTGTGCTTCAACATCTATCGGGATGCCGGGCATGCTGTGGAGCTGATCGGCGCGGCCGATTGCGACCCGGCCGTCCCCGACTGGGCGCTGGACGAAGTCTGGCTGCCGTCCCGTCGCAGCGTCGCGCTGCCGGACGTCGTGCGCGACGCCGACGACGGCGTCCTGCTCGTGCGGCGGCTGCTGCGCGAAGCGCTCGCCGACGGCTTCGCGGGTGCGCGCCTGAAACGCTATCCGCGCATCGCCGTGGGCCACGTGGACGGCACGCTAAACGTGGTGTGGGAGCGCACGCCGGCCTGACACGTGTTCGGCAAGGATCGCGGCCACACGCTACACTTGACGCTTTACCCGGAGTGCATATTGTCCCCATCGCCTTCGCCCGCCGAGGCGCTCGACCGTCCGCGCCATGACGCCGCGATTCATGCCGACATGCCCACGTGGCTGATGCTGCTGATCGCCGCGGCGTGTGGCCTGATCGTCGCAAACCTGTACTACGTCCAGCCCCTCGTTGGCCCGATCCGCGCGGCCGTCGGCCTGCCCGCCGGTGCCGCTGGCCTGCTGGTGACGCTCACGCAGCTCGGCTATTGCGCGGGCCTGTTGCTCGTCGTGCCGCTGGGCGACCTGCTGGAAAACCGGAAGCTGGTGCTCGTCCTCGTCGGCCTGCTGGTGGTGGCGCTCGTCGCGGCGCCATTGGTGCCGGCGCTCGGCCATCCGGCGCCCGCGTTCCTCGCGTGCTCGCTGGTAATCGGCTTCGGCGCCGTCGCCGTGCAGGTGCTCGTGCCGTACGCGTCGCACATGGCGGCCGAACACGTGCGCGGCCGAGTCGTCGGCAATATCGTCAGCGGCCTGATGTTCGGGATCATGCTGGCCCGGCCCGTCGCCAGTTTCATCACGCACGCGTGGTCGTGGCAGGGCGTGTACGTGCTGTCGGCCGTGCTGATGGTGGTGCTCGGGATCGTGCTGCGCGTGCTGCTGCCCACGCGCCGGCCGCATGCGACACTGGGCTATGGCGCCTTGCTCGCATCGATGGCGGGGCTCGTGCGCGACCTGCCCGTGCTGCGCCGCCGCGCCATCTACCAGGCCGGCATGTTCGGCGCGTTCAGCGTGTTCTGGACCGTCACGCCGCTGCTGCTCGCCAGCCCGGCCTACGGTTTGAGCCAGCGCGACATCGCGTGGTTCGCGCTGGCCGGCGTCGCGGGCACCGTCGCGGCGCCGCTCGCCGGCCGCGTGGCGGACCGCGGCTGGACCCGGCCCGCGACCGCGTTCTGCATGACCCTCGGCGTGCTGTCGTTCGTGCCGACGCTGGGTGTGGCCGATGGCGCGCGCTTCGGCGTCGGCCTCCTCGTGGCGGCCGCCATCGCGCTGGATTTCGCCGTGTCGGGCAATCTCGTGCTGGGGCAGCGCGCGATCTATGCGCTGGGTGCGGACGTACGCGGAAGAGTCAACGGCCTGTACATGGCGACGTTCTTCCTGGGCGGCGCGACCGGTTCGGCGCTGGGGGCGTGGAGCTACGCGCACGGCGGCTGGCAAGCCGCGTGCGCCGTGGGGATGGGATTGATCGGGGCCGTGCTGCTCGTGTTCCTCACGGAGCCCCGCGGGGTCACTTCGATGTCTTGAGCATCGCCGGATAGCCCACGTCTTCCGTCGCCTTCTTCAGGTCGGCGACGGTGGCGTGGGCGTCGTCGTAGACGATGACGGCTTCGCGCTTCTCGTAGCTGACTTTCACCTTCGACACGCCCGGCACTTTCGACAGCGCCGTCTTGATGGTGATCGGGCACGTGGCGCAGTCCATCGTCGGGACGGTAAGCAGCACGGTCTGCTGCTTGGCGAAGGCGGGCGCCGCGACGAACAGGGCGGCGACGGCGAGGGTGCGGGTGAAGTTCATGGGGGCTCTCCTCAATAGAACAGCGGGGCGATCAGCGGAAAGCCCAGCAACAGCGCGACGAACAGCGCGCAGGCGATGAACACGCGGCGCATCAGCGGCCGCGTCGTGGCGCAGTCGCCGCTTTCCAGGTCGCACGCGCGCGCCGGGCGGAACACGAGCCACCCGGCCCACGCCAGCGCACCGATGGTGAGGGCGATGGCGTAGGGCGTCACGGGTTTCAGGGCCTGCAGGTTGACCATCCACGCGCCCGTCACGCCGACCAGCACGAGCGCGAGCGGCAGCACGCAGCACGACGAGGCGAGCAGCGCCGCGAGCATGCCGATGGCGATCAATCGGCCGGCCTTGCGTTCCGTACCGTCGACAGGTTGGCGGGCGAGCGTGGACATGCCGGTCAGATGGCGCGCGACGTGATGGTGTACTTGAACGTGTCCGGCGCCAGCGAGTCGTACGCTTCGCCGCCGCTCTGCGCCTGCGGGTACATCAGGAAGCCGACCTTGCCCGCGGCGGAACCGGGCAGGCGCACGTCGTGGGCAAAGTTATAACCCATCCAGTTGCCTTCCCAGCCGCCGAACAGCGCGCGCTTGACCGGAGCGACCACCGGATGGTCCGGGTCCTTGATCCAGTCCGCGGTTTCCTGGCGCATGACCTTGGCCACGTCGGCCGGGTCCATCGCGACCCAGCCGTGCTGCTTCAGGTAGACCTCGGCGCGGCAGTGCTGGGCGCCTTGCAGCGATGCCGGCTTGCCGCCCAGTTCCTTGTAGCCGAAGGCGCTCGGCGCGATGCGGATGCCGTAGACGTCGCGCGCCGGCACGCCGGAGGCGCGGCACAGGCCCACGAACAGGCCGTTCAGGTCCGCGCACTTGCCGCCGAAGTTACCCGTTTCCAGCATGGTCTTGATGTCGCCCGTGCCGCAGCCTTTCACTTTCGGCTCGCGGAACGTGTTCAGCACGATCCAGTCGTAGATGCGCTGGACCTTTTCTTCGTCCGTGCGCGCGCCCTTGGTGATCGTCAGCGACGTCTTTTTCACGATGCCGTCCAGCGGCATCAGGTCCGTCGGCTGCAGCCACAGGCGCAGGTCTTCCGGCGACTCGCCGCCCGGCGTGCGGGTCTTCCAGTTCTCGGCACGGTCGCGGGTCTGCACGCGCGACACGACTTCCAGCGCCGGCGGGGCGCTGCCATCGAATTCAGCGACGAGGAAGCGTGCGCCGTAGTGCGGGTCGCTTTCCACGCGCGCCTTCGTCGCGTTGCCGGACCAGTTGTTGGACAGGCTGCGCTGCCATTCCGTGTCGATGGCGGGCAGCGGGATCCACACGGTCGACGGACCGGCCGCGCGCTGCAGGGCCACCTTCGTCACCACCTCGTAGCTCTTCCACTCGCCCGGGCGCGGATCGAAATGGCGTTCCTGCTCTTCCGCCGCCAGCACGGCGCGGGGCAGGGTGGTCGCGAGCGCGAGGCCGCCGGCTGCTTTCAGCAGCGCGCGGCGGGCGGTGGACGGTTTGGTGTGTTGCATGCGTTTTTCCTATTTTTGCTTGTTTTCAGCCAGCAGCGCATCGATGGCGGCGCGCAGCCGGGTGTCGTCCGGCGGGATCTCGCCGACCGTACGCCAGCGTGCCCGGCCCGTGCGGTCCACGAGGACCGTCGTCGGCATCACGCCCGGCGTCCAGCGCTTGAAGGCATCGCCGGTGCGATCCCGCAGGACGGGATAGCCGAGCGGGTGGGCCGCCGTGAAACGTTCGATGGTGTCCAGCGGTTCCTTGTAGTTCACGCCCACGACCGCGACGCCTTCGCGTCCGGCAAGCCCCGTCAACACGGGCAGCTCGTCCACGCAGGGGCCGCACCAGCTCGCCCAGAAATTCACGACGACGACCTTGCCGCGCAGGGTTGCCAGGTCCCACGGCTGGCCGCCCAGGTTCGTCACCTGCAGGGCCGGCGTCGGTTGGCGGGCGGGCCAGGGGCGCAGTGTCGCGTCCTTCGCCCCGGCCGTGCCGGCGCCCAGCAGTGCCGTGCACAGCAGGCCGGTGGACATCCAAGTGTGGTGCGTCAACGTGCGGATCTCGAAGCGGAAACAATCGTCATGATACCAGAGCGATCGTTTCGTTGCCCGGCCCCGGCCGTTCCAGTTGGCACGATGAGACGGCATTGTTCAATATCTTGCAAAAGGATTACGCCCGGCCGGCCATCGGTTGCCAACCGTGCATCCCGCCCGGCCCGCTTGGGGTAAGCTCGGCGGCAAAAATCTGGGAGGGGCCATGCGATCGCTACGGAGTCTCGGTGCATTGATGTTGGCGCTGGCCGCGCCGGCATTGGCGGCACCAAACGCCACCTACCGCAATCCGCTGCCGGTCCTGCTGGCGAACGGCGAACCGTCCCAGAACTGCGCCGACCCGGCCGTGCTGCGCGACGCGCGCGCGAAGACGCCGACATGGTATCTGTATTGCACGAGCGATCCCGTCAGCAAGAAAGAGCGGCCGGGCGAAGGCGAGAAGGGCCAGTGGCACTTCCACATGATCGCCATCTACCGGTCGACGGACCTGGTGAACTGGCGCTACGTGGGCGACGCGTTCGCCGACCGCCCGGCCGGCCTGGCGGCGCCGACGTCCGGCCTGTGGGCGCCCGAGCCCGTGTTCCTGAACGGCCACTACTACCTGTATTTCACTGTCACGGACGTGGCGGACGCGCACAGCCCGGAAGCAGGCTGCGACAAGGACAGCGCCATCGGCGTGGCCATGGCAGAGAGCCCGGCCGGCCCGTGGGTACCGGCGTCCAGGCCGGTGGTGCCGCCACGGCGGGCGGGGCCGGGCTGCGATTTTCAATGGACGTTCGACCCGAAGGTCGTCGAGGACGGCGGCCGCAAGTGGATCTATTACGGCAGTTATGGCGGCGGCGTGTACGTGCAGCCGCTGCGGTCCGACGGATTGCAGGCCGAGGGCACGGCCCGGAAGGTGGGCGCCGCGTGGCGCTACGAAGGTGCGGAAGTGGTGAAGCACGGTGGCTGGTGGTATCTGTTCGGGTCGACGACGGATTGCTGCAATGGCCCGCTGACCGGTTATGCCGTCTACGCGGGCCGGGCGCGCACGCCGGCCGGGCCGTTCCTCGACCGGCTGGGCCAGGACCTGGCCGCGCCCCGCGCCGGCGGCACGCCCGTCCTGTTCCAGAACGGGAACCGCTGGGTCGGCGTGGGCCACAACACCGTCTTCCCCGACGCGGGCGGGCAGTGGTGGACGATCTACCACGGCATCGACGTGAACGAGCCGTTCTTCAGTGCGCGCGACAAGCTGACGCGGCGCCTCGCGCTGCTCGACCGTATCGACTGGGTAGACGGCTGGCCCGTCGCGCAAGGCGCACCCAGCGATGCATCCCGGCCCGCGCCGGCGACGGCAGCCGGCACGCATCCCCGTGCGCTGGCGCCGGCCAGCCCGCCGCCGGAGAACGTGCATCCGGTCTGGACGGACACCTTCGACAACGCGAAGCTGGACGGGCGCTGGACGTGGCTGCGCCCGCCGGCCGAAGACACGTTGTCGAGCGGACCGCAAGGCCTGGCGCTGGCGACCGCGGCGACCGACCTGCACGTCGACACGAACACGGCCAGCGTGCTGCTGGCGGCCCTGCCGGACGGCGATGTCCGCATCGAAGCGGTCGTGAAACTGGACGTGCCCGACGACTGCTGCAAGGCGCCCGTGCAGGCCGGCCTGGTGGTGATGCGCGACGACGACAACTACGTCAAGCTCGTCGAGATGGCGCACGGGGGCCTGCACCAGGTCGAGTTCGCGAAGGAGCTGGCGCCGGTGCCGGACGCGTATCCCCGCTACGGCAACACGGTCGTCGGCACGCCCGGGACGCCCACGTGGCTGCGGCTCGATGTCCACCGGGTCGGGGGGGATGAGCGCGGGGTGGCTGAACGATATACCGCTTATTCGAGCCGCGACGGCAGGACCTGGGTCGGCGGCGGGACATGGACGCACCGCCTCGGACAGCAGGCGCGGCTGGGCCTGGTGGCGATGGGCGGCGCGGGATACCGGGCGGTGTTCGAGCGCGTGACCGTGTCGCGCCTGTCTCGTTGATGCTACGCCGTCGGTATCGGTTTGTAACTGGCAGTGAAAGGGCTTGCAACCTGCGGTTGCGGCTCATAGAGTAGGTCGTACAGAAGAACGAAGGAGCGCAAACGTGGAATATCCCCGCCCACAATTGCGGCGCGCCGCCTGGCGCAGCCTCGACGGCCCCTGGCAGGCCATGTTCGACGACGCGACCCTCTACGTCGACCCGGCCGAGGTGCCGTTCGACCGCACGATCGTCGTCCCGTATCCGCCCGAAGCCCGCGCCAGCGGCGTGCACGACCGCGGCTACCGCCGGCGCGTCTGGTACAAGCGCCAGATCCCGCTCGACCCTGCGCTGCTGCCGGGACCGGACGAGCGGCTGATCCTGCACTTCGGCGCCGTCAACTACCGGGCCCGCGTGTGGATCAACGGCCGCTTCGCCATCGAGCACCGCGGCGGCCACAGCCCGTTTTCCCTCGACGTCACGCGCCACCTGGACGGCTCGATCCTCGAGATCGCCGTGCAGGCGGAGGACGACCCGCAGGACATGCACAAGCCGCGCGGGAAGATGGACTGGGAGCCGGAGCCGCACAAGATCTGGTACCCGCGCACGAGCGGCATCTGGCGCACCGTCTGGATCGAAAAGGTCCCGCGCGCCCACGTCGCGCAGTTGCGCTGGACGGCCGACGTGGCCGCGTGGCAGATCCGCCTCGATGCCGACATCGCCCACGTGCCGGAAGGCGGCATGGCGAACGTCACACTGAAGCTGGGCGGCCGGCTGCTCGTCAATGACCGCTGCCTGCTGACGGGGCCGCGCTTATCCCGCATCTTCCAGCTGCCCGACCCCGGCATCGACGACGCGCGCGGCCTGTGGATGTGGAGCCCGGAAAGCCCGCAGCTGATCGACGCCGAGATCGAGATCCGCTCGGCCGACGGCAACCTGATCGACAGCGTGCAGAGCTACACGGCCCTGCGCACGGTGAGCGTGGAAGGCGACCGCTTCGTGCTGAACAGCCGGCCGTACTTCCTCCGCATGGTGCTCGACCAGGGCTACTGGCCGGACAGCCTGATGGTGGCGTCGAGCGACCAGTTGCGCCACGACGTCCTGCTGATCAAGCGCCTCGGCTTCAACGGCGTGCGCAAGCACCAGAAGTCGGAAGACCCGCGCTGGCTGTACTGGTGCGACGTGCTGGGCCTGTGCGTGTGGGGCGAGATGCCGTCCGCGTACGGCTTTTCCAGCGCGACGATCCACGGCGTGATGGAAGAGTGGAAGGAACTGGTCGAACGCGACATCTCGCACCCGTGCATCGTCGCCTGGGTGCCGACCAACGAGTCGTGGGGCGTGCCGGAGCTGATGAACGACCGGCGCCAGGTCGATTTCGTGCGCGCGCTGTACCACATGACGCGCGCGCTGGACGGCACGCGGCCCGTCGTCGGCAACGATGGCTGGGAAATGCCTTGCGGCGACCTCGTGTGCGTGCACGACTACGAACAGGACCCGGCCGTGCTCCTGGAGCGCTACGGCACCCGCGACGCCGTCGCCTATACGCTGGAGCACGTGCAGCCGGACCGGCGCCGCCTCGTCATCGACGGGTTCACGGGCCTCGGGCGGCCGCTGTTCCTGTCCGAATTCGGTGGTATTGCCATGACGAAACCCGGAGAGGATGCGGGCTGGGGGTATTCGGTGGCGAAGGACAGCAAGGAGCTGCTGATCCGTTACCAGCAACTGATGTCGGCCGTGCACCGGTGCCGGCCGCTGTCCGGCTTCTGCTACACGCAGCTGACGGATACCTTCCTCGAAAAGAACGGGCTGCTGACGGAAGAACGCGTGCCGAAGGCGCCCATCGAGGCACTCGCGCAGGCCACGCGCGGGCCGCAGGCGCACCTGCAGGACTGGGTGCTGGATCCCCTCGGCCACAGCCAGCGCTGGCGCGCGCGGCGCGGGCCCGATTTCCCTGTCGAGTGGACGCGCGTCGGAGAAACGGCAGAAGTGCTAGCCTATCCGGGAGAGCGCCAGCCGCAGCAGGTGGAAGCCCCCGACATACCGCCGACGGAACCTGGACCGTCGGCGGGGCCACCGGGCTTCGAACGCCGCGGGCGTGGCGCTCCGGGAGCGCGCGCACGGCGCAAAGCCGCCTGAGCCGGCGCTCCGCGGTAGGGTGGGCGGCCCTCCGCCCACGCGTGACGCCGGCACATCGCAAGCGTCCGCGTGGGCACGGGGTGCCCACCCTACCGGAACAGACACTAACAAGGAGACGACGTGGCGCGACGCGGATTCCCGCGCGCCGCCGCGCTGGTGGCAATCCTGTTCCTCATGCTGGCGGGCGTGACTGCCCCTGCGCGGGCGCAGGTCGAAGTCAGGATGTGGACGCTGCTCTCGGGCGGCGACGGCGCGCGCATGCGGGCGCTGGTCGACGACTTCAACGCCAGCCAGCGCGACGTGCGCGTGGTCAGTACGACCCTCAGGTGGGGCGAGCCTTTCTATACGAAGCTGATCACGGCCTCCGTCGTGGGCGCCGGGCCCGACGTCGCGACCATCCACCTGTCGCGCATCGTCAACCTGGCCGGCGGCGGCGTGCTGCGGCCGATCGCGCCTGCCGAGCTGGCGGCGGCCGGCCTGCGCGGCGAGGACTACCTGCCGCGCCAGTGGGCCAAGGCGCACTACCTGGGCGCGGCCTACGCGATCCCGCTGGACGTGCACCCGCTCGTCCTCTACTACAACAAGACGCTTGCGGGCAAGGCGGGGTTGCTGGCTGCGGACGGCACGCTGAAACCCATCGAAGGCGTCGATGCGCTGACGGACGCCTTCCGCACCGCCACCGAACGTACGGGCCGGCGCGGCCTGACGATGGAAAGCAGCCAGAGTTCGTACGCGATCTGGCGCCTGTGGCTGGCTATGCTCGCGCAGCAGGACGTGACCATCATCGCCAATGGCCGCTTCACGTACGGCCCGGCCGGCGCCGCGACACTCTCCCGCATCAGCGACTGGTTCACGAAGGGTTATGCGCAGTCCGGGCTCGACTACCCGGCGTCGACGAGCCAGTTCATGGGCGGCGGCGCCGCGTTCATGCTGAACGGCGTGTGGGAAGTGCCGGAACTGGTGCGCGCATCGAAGGCGGGCACGCTCGGCTTCGAATACGGCATCGTGCCGCTGCCGACGATGTATGCGAACGCGTCGACGTGGGCCGATTCGCACGCGTTCGCGCTGCCCGCCAATCCGGGCCATGCGCCGTCGCCGGAGAAGGTCCGCGCGGTGATGCGCTTCATCGCCTATGTGAGCAAGCATTCGCTGGGCTGGGCCGAGGGCGGCCACATCCCCGCGTACAAGCCCGTCGCCGAGTCTCCCGCCGCGAAAAGCCTGATGCCGAACGCGCTGTACGCGCAGGCTGCGAACGATGTCGTGTACGACCCGGACGGCTGGTACATGGGCGCGGCCGGGCCGCTGGAAGCGATCGCGTCGAAATTCCTGCCGGCGGCGCTGTACGGCTACCTGACGCCGGAGCAGGCCGTGCACCGGTTCGAGACGGAGGCGGCGCGCCTCGTGCGCAAGCGCCCGCCGCGTTATTGAGGACCCCGATGCGACGCGACGACCCGACCCTGACCTCCGGCCCGACGACCGCGCGGCGCGACACGTTGCCCGCCTGGCTGCTGCTGGCGCCGTTTCTCGCGGCGTTCGGCCTGTTCTTCTTCCTGCCCGCGCTGGAGACGTTCTGGCTCAGCCTCACGGAGAGCAGCCTCACGCGCACGAGCGCCTTCGTCGGCCTCGACAACTACCACACGCTGCTGAACGACCCGTCGTTCCGGGATTCGGTCGGCAACACCTTTTACTTCTCACTGCTGACGGTGATCCCGCTGTGCGCCCTCGGCCTGCTGATGGCCATGCTCGTCGACCGTTTTACCCGCGTGCAGGGCTGGCTGCAGGGCGCGTTCTTCCTGCCGTTCGTCCTGCCGATCTCGGTGATGACCCTGATCGCGGACTGGATGCTGCAACCGTCGTCCGGCGTCGTCAACCACATCCTCGGCGACCAGCGCGCATGGCTCGCGGATCCGCACTGGGCGCTGCCGGCCGTCGCCATCGGCACGGTCTGGTGGACGGTCGGCTTCAACATGCTGCTGTTCCTCGCCGGCCTGCGCAACATCCCGGCCGAGCTGTACGAAGCGGCCGCGCTGGACGGCGCCCGCGGCTTCACGCTGTTCCGCACGATCACGTGGCCGGCGCTGCGCCCCGTCGCGACCACGGCGCTGATCCTGCAGCTGATCGCATCCCTGAAAGTGTTCGGGCAGACGTACATCCTGACGAGCGGCGGCCCGTTCAACACGACGCGCGTCGCGCTGCACTATATGTACGAGACGGCGTTCACGCAGAGCGACGCCGGGTATGCGGCCGCGGTCGCGATGGCGTTCGTCGCCATCGTGATCCTGCTGTCGCTGCTGCAGGCGTGGCTCGTGAAATGGCTGACCGGGAGGGCCGCATGAAGGCTTCGTTCTGGACGATCGCCGGCGCCGCCTGCGCCATCGTGCTGGCCGCGCTGTGGGCCTTTCCGCTGCTGTGGGCCCTGTCGACGTCGCTGCGGCCGGAGCTGGAAACCGTGTCGGCGAACTTCCACTGGCTGCCGCAGGACTGGACGCTGGACGCCTACCGCAAGACGCTCGGCGCCGGCAACGTCGTGCGCTGGCTGTTCAACAGTTTCCTCGTCGCGCTGCTCGTGACGGTCGTGACGATGGCGATCAGCCTGATGGCCGCCTACGCGTTCTCGCAGCTGCGCTTCCGGGGCCGCGGCATCGTGTTCGGCATCGCCATGCTGGGTTTCCTGCTGCCGTTCGAGGCGCTGCTCGTGCCGCTGTTCCGCACGATGCACCAGCTGGGCCTCATCAATTCGTATGCGGGCATCGTGCTGCCGCAGGTCGTGTCGCCGGTCGTGATCTACGTGTTCAAGCAGTTCTTCGACGCGATCCCCGCCGACTTCCGCGAGGCGGCCGTGATGGACGGCGCCGGCCCGCTGCGCGTGCTCTGGAGCGTGTACCTGCCGATCTCTGGCAATATCGTGTGGGCGATGGCGATCGTGACGTTCATCGCGGCGTGGAATAATTTCCTGTGGCCGTTCATCATCGTCACGTCGAACGACATGATGACGATCCCGCTGGGGCTCACGCAGACGTATGATGCGTTCGGCGTGCGCTACGCCCAGCTCATGGCGGCCGCGCTGCTGGGCGCGTTGCCGGTGGCGCTGGCGTACGTGCTGTTCCAGCGCCGCGTGACGCAGGGCTTCCTCGCGGCGAGCGGATTAAAAGGATAGAGATATGGCTTCGGTAAGGCTGCGCGGCATCCGCAAGACGTACGGCGACAACCCCGTCATCAAGGGCATCGACCTGGACATCGAGGATGGCCAGTTCGTCGTCTTCGTCGGGCCGTCCGGCTGCGGCAAGTCGACCTTGCTGCGCATGATCGCGGGCCTGGAAGACATCACGGACGGCACGCTGGAACTGGGCGGCGTCGTCAGCAATACGGTGGAACCGGCCCGGCGCGGCATCGCGATGGTCTTCCAGAGCTATGCGCTGTACCCGCACATGACGGTGGCCGAGAACATGGGCTTCGCGCTGAAGCTCGCGAAGGTGCCGAAGGCGGAGATCGCCCAGCGGGTGCGGCATGCGGCCGAGATCCTGCAAATCGCCCACCTGCTGGACCGCAAGCCGAAAGCGCTGTCCGGCGGCCAGCGGCAACGGGTCGCGATCGGCCGCGCCATCGTGCGCAAGCCCGAGGTCTTCCTGTTCGACGAACCGCTGTCGAACCTGGACGCCGCCCTGCGCGCGCAGACCCGCGTGGAGCTGGCGCGCCTGCACAAGGAATTGCAGGCGACGATGATCTACGTGACGCACGACCAGGTCGAGGCGATGACCCTGGGCCAGAGGATTGTCGTGTTCAACGGCGGCCGCATCGAGCAGGTGGGCACGCCGCTGGAGTTGTACGAGCGTCCGGCGAACCTGTTCGTCGCCGGCTTCCTCGGCTCGCCCCGCATGAACGCGTTTCCCGCGACCCTGGCGGGTCACACGGGCGGCCTCGCGACCGTGCGGGTGCCGGGCGGCGGCATGGCCCAGGTGGCGGCGGATGCAAGCCAGGCGCAGGGCGGCGCCGCGCTGACCCTGGGCGTGCGGCCGGAGCACCTGCGGCTCGAGACGGGTGGGGAGGCCGGGATCCCGGGCCGGCTGGCGCTCGTCGAATACCTGGGGGACGTGACGCTCGCGTACGTGCAGGTCGACGGCGTGGACGGCATGGTCGCGGCCAAGTGCCCGCCCGACGTGCCGCTGCCGGCGCCGGGGACCGCCGTGCGGCTGCGGTTCGATCCGGCGCGGGCGTGGCTGTTCGACGGGCAGGGGGCGGCATTGCCGGCGTTGCAGGAGCGGGTGGCGGCGGCGTCGTAGTTGGTTGCGCCAAACCCAGGGAACCATTTCCCGTGTCGTAAAGCGACGGGTTCTCCGCCCAACACAGGAAGAACGGCGGCGGTTTCATCGGTGCCTCCGAGCGGGGCACCTTGTGTAGCGTCGCGTCGAATTTGGCACCCATCAATACGTCACGTTGACATTGCACGCGCCGCTAACGGTCCTCCAACGTTACTTGCTGCGTCCTGGCCGGGCCTAATTGCCGGCGTGGGTTCACACTTGACCTGTCCTCCCCAAGCGATTGACCAGTGCCAAGCAGCCGTAAGCGCTGTCCTGCAACCATTCTTCTACAACCACCACGGAGGAAGCATGGCTGCCGACTATTACCTGCAACTGGACGGTATCAAGGGCGAATCCGCAGATGCACGACATGCCAGCTGGATCGAGTGCACCACGATCAACTGGACAATCACCCAGCCGAAGTCCGCCACAGCGTCGACCGGTGGCGGGCACACCGCAGAGCGCGCTGAACTTAGCGAGATCAGCATTACTAAGTTAGTGGACTTGGCTTCGCCAATGCTTGCGCAGCTCTGCGCATGCGGCAAAACTATTCCGAAGGCCAAGCTGGAAATGCAGCGGGCGGACGGCAATGGCGAGCCGGTCAAGTACTTCGAAGTCGAGCTGGAGAACGTTCTGATTGCCCATATCGGACCGCACTTTGGCGGGGGCGACTTTCCTTTCGAGAGCCTGGGGCTCAAATTTTCGAAGGTGCGCTGGAGGTATACCCGGCAAAAAATCGGCGGCGGCGCCAGCGGCAATACCACCGGCGGGTGGGATCTAGCCACGAACAGGATCGCGTGATGCGAGCGTTCCTGCTGATCGTCTTGCTGTTGCCCGGGCCGGCGTGCCTGGCCGACGCGCCGGCACCCCGCATGACGGGTGAACGCCTGCTGAAGAAATTGGAGCCGGTCGAGGCCAGGACGCTCGCTCCTGACCCTGAAGGCAGGCTCACGAAAGAGGAGCTGGCCAGCGTACAGACAATGCGGAACGTCGAGTTTGTGCAGGGATATCTAGCGGCCCTGTACGACGAGACCGAAGGGAAAGCCTGGTGCTATGACTCCAAGTCGAAGACCCCGAAACCAGATACTTTTTACGACGAGTCGCGTTGGGGATTGCATCGTTTTACACCGGCCCAGTTAAAACGGAACGCGACCGTTCTTCTTGTCGAGGTCTGGCGTAAGAAATGGCCGTGTCAACCTAATCGGTCAGGAGGCGCCAAATGAACGTGCCATACGCAGTCCTGCGGATGCATTTTCCCGACACCGACAGCGTCACACTTGAAGAACTTTGGCGCTGGCTCGGCTATCCTGAAAACATCCAGGACATCAACTTTTCTAACACGTGCGCCGTCCGCATGAGCCTCGCGCTTCTCGGCGCAGGCTTTCCAAGCCCAGGTACCTATACGGTGAAGGCTGGGAAATACAAGGGCAAGTCGGTCGAGACAAAGCAGCGTAAGCTGAGCAATTGGCTCGTCCGTCAGATCGGTGAGCCCGAGAAATACAAGGGCGGGACCGAGGCCCAGGACGCAATCGGAGCCAGACGGGGCATCATCTCGTTCTTCCAACTGCACGGACCGACAGACCAACAAGGACACATCGCCATCGTTGCCAAGGACCGATGGCAAACGTTTCGCTGCGGCCCCGAGTCTGAGCGCTCTGCGACTGGGTGTTTCTGGGATTCGGTCGAGGTATGGTTTTGGCCGCTCAGCTAACCGACGCTCAGCGTTGCTTAAGCATCAGCAGCGCCGCCTCGGTAACCGAGACGGGTATCAGGCCAGGACCGAGGCGACGTAAAGCAGAAAGGCCAGGACACACTTGCCCCAGCCATTGGCCTCTCTAGATCGGCCGCTGCCCGCTCGCCTCCGCGAACGACTTCGGCACGACCCCGATCTGCTGCAACACGCCCAGCCGGTCCGCCTGCAGCCACGCCCGCACGATCTGCCCGTCGCGGAGCTGGTAGATCACATTGCCTTCCTGCGTCACCTCCGCGAGGCTAGGCTTGATGCCGACGAAGCGCCCGCCGTGCACGGCGCGGAAGGTCCAGCGCGCGGCGACCCTGTCGTCCTCGCCGAACACGTCGTGCAGTTCGAAGCGCACGCCCGGGAAACCGGTCAGCACGGCTTCGATGGTGGCGCGGAATTCGCGCGGGCCACGTTCGCCGCGTGCGCCGACGAAGTCGGGGGCGACCAGTGTCTCGAGGCGGTCCAGGTCGCGGCCGTTGATGCACTCCTCGTACAGCGTCCGGACCAGGGCCTTGTTGATGGCGGCGACGTTCATGCGATCGTTCATGCGTTTCTCCTCGTGGTTGCGTGTCGATGAAAAGCAGTGTAGAACCTCAACTTAACTTGAGGTCAAGAGGATTTTGATGGCGAAAATCGACCCGGCCGACATCGGACGGCCATTGACGGTGGGCGAAGTGGCGAAGCGGGCGGGCGTCGCCGTGTCGGCCCTGCATTTCTACGAATCGAAAGGCCTGATCCGCAGCGTGCGCAGCAGCGGCGGGCAGCGGCGCTACGGGCGCGACGTGCTGCGGCGCGTGGCCGTCATCAAGGTCGCGCAGCGCATCGGCGTGCCGCTCGCATCGATCAGCGCGGCGCTCGCGTCCCTGCCGGAAGAGCGCACGCCGACGAAGGCCGACTGGGCCCGGCTGTCCAGCCTGTGGCGGCGCGAGCTGGACGAGCGCATCGAGCAGCTCACCCGGTTGCGCGACCAGCTGGACGATTGCATCGGCTGCGGTTGCCTCTCCATCGAAGCGTGTCGGCTGCGCAATCCGCTGGACGAATTGTCGGAGCAGGGGAGCGGGCCGCAGCGGTTGTGACGTGTGGCGACAGGTAATAATTAGTGATAATGTTGTGCAACCGATGACCCTTTGCCAACATCCACGCCCATGACCAGGCCCCGCCGACCCACGATGACCGACATCGCCAAGCTGGCCGGCGTGTCGCAGTCGACGGTGTCGCTGGTGATCAACCACATGAGCGGAGCGAAGGTGTCCAGGGTCACGCGCGAGACCGTGCTCCGCATCGCGCGCGAGCTCGGCTATCCCGTCGAACGGCATGCGCACCACGCGGCCGCGCAAGCCCGCAACCTGATCGTATACCTCACCGACGAGCTGGCGACGAGTCCGCACGCCATGCAGACGATCGACGGCGCCAAGGACGCGGCCTGGGAGCACGACTGCCTCGTCGCCGTGTTCGCCACGCGCGGGGATCCCGATCTGGAAGCGGCCGTGTTCGCGCGCATGCTGGATCATCCGGCGCTGCTGGGCGTCATCTTTTCGACGATCTTCACCCGCGCCGTGACGGTGCCGGCGGCATTATCCGACACGCCGACCGTGCTGCTGAACTGTCACACGCGCGACCGCGCCCGCGCGTCCGTCGTGCCGAGCGAGCTGCTGGGTGGCTATACGGCGACGATGCACCTGATCGAGAACGGCCACAGCCGCATCGGCTTCGTCAACGGCGAGCACTGGATCGAGGCGGCGGCCGAGCGCCTGAAGGGGTATCGCCAGGCGCTGTCGACGGCCGACATCCCGTTCGACCCCGTCCTCGTGCGCGCCGGCGACTGGCAGGTGGCGGCCGGCTACGAACACGCGTTGTCCCTGCTCGACCTGCCGCAGCGGCCGACCGCATTATTCTGCGCCAACGACCTGATGGCGATCGGCGCGCTGGATGCCGCGCGCGAGCGCAAGCTGGCCGTGCCGCGCGACCTGTCCGTCATCGGGTATGACGACCAGGACATCGCGCGCTACACTCATCCCCCGCTGACCACAGTGTTGTTGCCAAACTACGAAATGGGCCGTTGGGCGGCCGATTCCCTCATCGCGCAAGTGCGCGCGAACCAGTCCTCCAGGGCCATCATCAAGATGGAATGCCCTCTGGTGGCACGCGATTCCGTGGCGCCGCCGCGGCTGTAAAACGTCCCGAAAACCGGGTTCAAGCGTGCGTCGGTCCGTGCGCTTTTGCGTTAGCTTCCTGATAAAACTTATTACTAATAATGAGGAGAATCGCATGACCACGTTCCAGCTCCGGCCCGTGTGCGCGGCCATCCTTGCGCTGCTCGCGCACGCCGCCCAGGCGCAAACCGGCGAAGCAGAGCCGACGCAAATCCAGCAAGTCACCGTCACCGGCCTGCGCAGCAGTATCCGCAGCGCCGAGGCGATCAAGCGCGACTCCGTGCAGGTGGTCGACTCCATCAACGCGGAAGATATCGGCAAGTTCCCCGACCGCGCCGCCGGCGACGCCCTGCAGCGCATCGCCGGCGTGCAGGTCGGGCGCGACCGGGGCGAGACGAGCCAGGTCATCATCCGCGGCCTGCCGGATGTCGTGACGACCTTGAACGGCATGGAATACTTCACGGGGAATGGCCGCCGCCTGCAGTACCAGGACCTGCCCGTGCAATCGATCGGCGGCCTGGATGTCTACAAGACGGCGACCCCGAACCAGCTCGAAGGCGGCATCGCTGGCGGCATCGACGTGCGGCTGCGCCAGCCGTTCGACCTGAAGGGCCTGAACGTGACGGGTTATGCGGAAGACCGCCGGCAGAAGGTGACGGGGTCCGACGCCACGCCGACGAAGAACAACCCGGGTGCCGGCTTCTCGGCCAGCAACCGCTGGAACACGAGCTATGGCGAGATCGGCGCGCTGGTCGACGTGGCCTTCAACCGCGAGCACTGGGGCTATCCCGTGCAGTGGGTGGACCGTCCCGACCGCGTGCATTCCGTGGATGCCGACGGCGTGGGCACGCGTCTCGGCGACGGCCCGCTCGCGCCGCTCGCGCCGGGCGCGCGCCTGGGCGAACTGCCGAACGTGGGCGGCATCTACAACGCGGGCGACCGCGACCGCGGCAGCATCCACGGCGCCCTGCAGTGGAAGGTGAATCCGACGCTGGAAGCGAACGTGCAATACCTCGGCACGGGCTATCGCGCGCGCAGCGCGGTCGACTACATCCTCGCGATCTCGACCTGGACGCCGACCCTCGCCAACGTGCAGCTGGCCCCGCAGGGCGCGTACTGCAATACGCCGGAAGGCGTCGTGTGCCCGATCCAGTCCGCGTACGCGCAGGCCGCCAGGTTCGGCGGACCGTACGACTGGGATCCTTACACGGCCACGTCGACGTGGGGCGTGAAGGAGCATACGACGTCGCACTTCCTGAACCTGGGCCTGAATTACCGCGAGGGGCCGTGGAAGGCGAGTTCCAACTTCGGCTGGACCAAGTCCACGTTCGTGAACGACACGGTGATCGTCGACCAGCAGATTCCCGGCGCGAGCGTGAACGTCTACACGTACGGCGCCGACGGCCACGGCGGCTATAACGGCGTCAGCACGCCCACGAGCCCGAACGCGCTACGCGACCCGCGCGCGTTCGTGCTGCGCGGGATGGTGCAGAACTGGGGCATCTCGAAGGGCGAACAGGTGCAGTGGCGCGGCGACGTCTCGTACCGGCTAGGCGATGGCTTCTTCTCGGGCATCGACGCCGGCCTGCGCCTGTCGAATCACCTGGCCAGCTTCCACGGTGCGGAAGGCCACAGCGACATCGCAGGACCGGTCCGCGCAAACCCGGTCGATGCGTTCGGTCCCGGCTTCGAAGCGATGGTGCCGGGCCTCGACCGGCTGGGCGGCCCGTGGCTGACACCGTCGCGCGACTTCCTGATCGACCAGGCCGACACCGTGCGCGCGTTCTACGGTGCGGCGCCGGGCCGCGTTCCCGACGACCCGACCCGCACCTTCGAGCAGCGCGAAGGCACGAACACCGTGTACCTGGCCACGCGCTGGAAGACGAAGGCGGGCGACGTGGACCTGTCCGGCACGATCGGCGGGCGCTACATCCGCGTGGCCCGCAACCTGAACGGCAACAGCCGCATCGGCGACGTCGTCACGCCGATCGCCGTCAACTCGACGGAGAACAACTTCCTGCCCAGCTTCGCGGCCGTCGTCGGCTGGCGCGAGAACCTGCAATCGCACCTTTCCGTCGGCAAGACGATCACGCGGCCCGATTTCGCATCGCTGAACCCGGCGTTGTCCCTGATTCCGCCGACCGTCAACGCGCCCGGCACCGGCTCGGCCGGCAACCCGAACCTGCGGCCGACGCGCTCCGTGAACACGGACGCCACGCTCGAATACTACTTCCCGAAGAACGGCTATGCGCAGGTCGCGCTGTTCCACCGCGATATCAACGGCTACCTGCAGAACATGGAGTCGAGCGAGGTGATCAACGGGCAGAACTATCGCGTGACGCGTCCGCAAAACTCCGGCACGGGCATCCTGCGCGGCGCGGAATTCGGCATCCAGAAATTCTTCGACTTCCTGCCCGGCCCTTGGAGCAATTTCGGCGCCCAGTTCAACTACACCTGGATCGACGGCGACAACCAGACGCTCGTCGCGCCGAACAGTAACGTCTATCGCACGACGGCCCTGACGAACGTCGCGAAGAAGAACTACAACTTCGCGCTGCTGTACGAAGGGAACGGCATCACGGGACGCCTGACGGCCACGCACCGCGGCGACTACGTCGAGCAGATCGCGGAGCCGCGCTTCTTCCAGGACCGCATCGTCAAGGCCAGCACGTACGTCGACCTGAGCGTGTCGTATGCGCTGAACAAGAACCTGTCGCTGCAATTCGACGCGATCAACCTGACGCACGAGAAGTACGAAAGCTATCTCGGCTCCGAAATCCGTCCCCGCGACATCCGCTACAACCCGACCACGTACGGCGTCGGATTGCGCTTCTCGTTGTGAGCGTGATGATGGCGAAGACGTATCGCAACCCGGTCTGGCCGGACGTGTTCGCGGACCCGTTCGTGCTGCGCCACGACGGCGTGTATTACGCGTACGGCACGGCGCCGGGCGGCGCGGACGGGCGGCAGGTGCCCGTCCTGCGCTCGACCGACCTCGTCGCCTGGGAATCGCTGGGCCATGCGCTGTTGCCGATCGGCGCAGCACATTACTGGGCGCCGGAAGTGGCGAGCCACGGCGGCCGCTTCTACATGTACTATTCGGCCGGCTCGGCGCCGGAAGGCACGGACCAGAAGCTGCGCGTCGCGGTCGCCGATCATCCGGCGGGGCCGTTCGTCGACAGCGGCAGGCCGCTCGTGCCCGATCAGCCGTTCGCCATCGACGCCCACCCGTTCCGCGCGGACGACGGCCAGTGGTACCTGTTCTATTGCGTCGACTTCCTGGAAGAGGAGGGCGAGTACCGCGTCGGCACCGGCATCGTGGTCGACCGCCTCGCCGACATGACGACGCTGGCGGGCGAACCCCGCGTCGTCGTCCGTCCGCACGCGGATTGGCACGTGTTCCGCAAGGGCCGCGCGATGTACGGTGCCGTGTACGACTGGCACACGGTGGAGGGCGCGGCCGTGCTGCAGCACGACGGCAGGTATTACTGCTTCTACAGCGGCGGGGCGTGGGAGCGGGACAACTACGGCGTCAGCTGGGTCGTCGCGGACCATCCGCTGGGGCCGTACACGCGGCCGGACGGCGGGGATGAAGCGCTGCTGATGCGCACCCCGCGGGGCGGGGCGCTGCTCGGGCCCGGGCACAATTCGTTCACGACGGGGCCGGACGGCGCGACCACGTGGATCGTGTACCACGCCTGGGACCTCGCGCAGACGGCGCGGCGCATGTGCATCGACCGGCTCGACTGGACGGACGGGCAGCCGTCCACGCCGGGCCCGACGTGGACGGACCAGCCGGCGCCGTGATCAATCCCAGTCGCTGCCGGTCTCCTCGTCGAACGCCTTGCGGTCGCGCGAAATCATTTCCTCGAGTTCTTCGCGCGCCTGCTTGGCCATCGACACGAACGTCTCGCGGTCCTTGTAATACGGGTACACCGTGTCGAGCGTCTGCTTGTTGTAGCGCCTGAATTTCAGCGCGGCCTGGCGCGTCGCATACGCGCTCTGGCCCAGTCCCGCCGTCATCACCGAACGACCCAGCCGCAGCGCCGCTTCGAACGTCTCGCGCTCGATCAACTCCACACCCCGGTCCATCAGCTGGTAGTAATGCGTGACGTTGCGGGCGCGCGCGAACACGGGCAGGTTCGGGTACTCGCGCCGGACGGCGTCGACGAGTTTCAGGCTGTCCTCGATGTCGTCGATGGCGACGACGACGGCCCGGGCTTTCGGCGCGCCGGCCGCGCGCAGCAGGTCGGGCCGGGTCGCGTCGCCGTAGAACACCTTGAAGCCGAAGTGGCGCAGCACCTCGATCTGGTCCGGGTCGTGGTCGAGCACCGTGAGGCGCACGTTGTTCGCGTGCAGGAAGCGGCCGACGATCTGGCCGAAGCGGCCGAAGCCCGCGACGATCACGTGGTCTTCGTTCGGTTCGATCCGGTCGGCCTTGCGCTTGCCGCCGCGGCCTTCGCGCCCGGCCGACAGGCGGTCGTAGGCCATCAGCGCGAGCGGCGTGACGACCATCGACAGCGCGACGACGACGACGAGGATGTTGGACACGTCCGGCGAGAACACCCTGGCCGTGGCGGCCGCGCCGAACACGACGAACGCGAATTCGCCGCCCTGCGCGAGCAGCAGGGAAAACTGCAGGTGCTGGCCGCGCGCGATCTGGAGTCCCCGCGACAGGCCGTACAGCACGGCGATCTTGATGGCCAGGAAGCCCGCGACGAGGCCCAGCACGAGGCCCGGCTGCGCGAGGAACACGGCGAAGTCGACGGACATGCCGACGGCGATGAAGAACAGCCCGAGCAGCAGGCCCTTGAACGGTTCCAGGTCTGTCTCGAGCGCGTGGCGGTATTCCGAATCGGCCAGCAGCACGCCGGCCATGAACGCGCCGAGGGCCATCGACATGCCGACCCATTGCATCAGCAGCGAGATCGCGATCACGAGCAGCAGGGCGAACGCGGTGAAGATCTCGCGCGCGTCCGTCTTGGCGATGATGCGCAGCAGGGGCCGGATCAGGAAGCGGCCCGCGACGACGAGGCCCGCGAGCACGCCCGCGACCTTCAGCGCCGCGATCCACGCATTGCCCCCGCCGCCGGCGGATTCCGGCACGCCCAGCAGCGGCACGATGGCGATCATCGGGATCGCCGCGATGTCCTGGAACAGCAGGATGGCGAAGCCGGCCTGGCCGGCCGGCGTCGGCATCAGGTTGCGTTCTTCCAGCGAGGCGAGGGCGATCGCAGTGGACGACAGCGACAGGCCCAGGCCCGCGATCAATGCCACCTTCCAGTCGATCCCGGCAAGCAGCGCGGCGCCGAACAGGCCGGCCGCGACCCCCAGGACCTGCGCGCCGCCCCAGCCGAAGATCGGTCGCCGCAGCGCCCACAACCGGCTCGGCTCCAGTTCCAGGCCGATCAGGAACAGCAGCAGGACGACCCCGAACTCGGCGAAATGCAGGGCGTCCTCGCCGTCCGCGACGAAGCGCAGGCCGAACGGGCCGATCAGGATACCGGCCACGAGGTAGCCCAGCACGGCGCCCATGCCCAGGCGCTTCGCGAGCGGCACGACCAGCACCGCGGCCCCGAGGTAGACGACCGCGTTCTGCAGCAGCTTATCTTCCATGACTTGTTCCATCGGCGCGCTCCCCCGCGGCGGCCGCCAGGCCCGCGTAGCCTTCGAGACGATGGCGGAACTCCGCCGCGAACGCGTCGACCGCGTCGGGCGTCGCCTGCGCCGTCCCGTGCATGACGAGCGGCGCGATCCAGTCCATGCCGCACAGGGCGGCCGTCGCCTCGTAGGGTGCGAGGAAGTCGTCGAACGGCCGGCCGTGCAGGCCGCCCGGACGGTACGCCTCCGGACCGCTGCCGGTCGTCGTCACGAGCCAGAAGCTCTTCCCGCGCAGCGCGCATTCGCCCGTGTGGGCGTAATCGTCATAGGCCCAGCCGGGTTGCAGCACGACGTCCATCCATTCCTTGACGAGCGACGGCATCCCATACCAGCGGAACGGGTGCAGCAACACGAGCACGCGGGCGGCGCGCAGCCGTTCGCGCTCCCGCTCGCCGTCGATGTCGAAGTCGGGATAGCGCTGATACAGGTCGCACAGTTCGACGCCGGCCAACGCCTGCGCCGTCTCCGCGAGGCGGCGGTGGACGGGCGAGCGGTGCGGCGCCGGGTGGGCATAGAGCACGAGGATGTTCGGTTCGTTCATTCGTCGTTCATGAATTGCAACACCGGTTTATAGCACACAGGGGCATGCTTTGCGTCATTCTCGCCCGACATGTCCTACAAGCCAGCCGGGTGCATGCCTATAGTCTGCGGATGCGGGAGGATTATGATGATCGTCAGCGCGAACGAATGGAGAATCTTATGTCCATGCAGAGCGAAGGTAACAGCGCCAAAGGGCGCAACTACGACCAGGTGACGAAGGACGGCACGAGCTCCGCCGGCACCCTGGGCGTTGGCGGCACCGGTACGAATGCCCAGTCGGATACCGGCGGCAACCTGCAAAAAGGCAGGGCGGACGATTTGCTGAGCAACGACGCCGAGCGCGACAGCGAAGGCTTCGTCGGCGAGGAAGCGGGCGAATTGCAGACCGGCCTCGGCGGCATCGGCAGCCTGAGCACCGGCAACGCGGGCAGCCGCCAGTCGGACGACGACGACTCGGAGTAAGGCCCGGCTGGTCCGGGATCGGGGGCGTGCCAGCGGTCTGGTGCGCGGTACGGGCGAACGGCGTCGGGGGCGGCACCGGTTCGTCCGTGCGTTTTTATCAGATGTGCAGCGCGTGCCCCAACGCCCTCAGGGCCGCTTCCTGCACGGCCTCGCCCAGGGTCGGATGCGCGTGGATGGTGCCCGCGACGTCCTCCAGCTGCGCGCCCATCTCGATGGATTGCACGAACGCGGTCGACAGCTCGGACACCGCACCGCCGACCGCCTGCCACCCGACGATGACGTGATTGTCCTTGCGGGCGACGACCCTCACGAACCCGTCCGTCGATTCCAGCGTCAGCGCACGGCCGTTGGCGGCGAACGGGAAGCTCGCGCTGATGAATTCCACGCCCAGCGTGGCGGCTTCCTGCGGCGTTATGCCCACGACGACCACTTCCGGATCCGTGAAGCAGACGGCGGGAATCGCGTTCGGGGTGAAGTGGCGGCGCTTGCCGGCGATGATCTCGGCCACCATCTCGCCCTGTGCCATCGCCCGATGCGCCAGCATCGGCTCGCCCGTCAGGTCGCCGATGGCCCACACGTTGCGCATCGACGTGCGGCACTGGTTGTCGATGCGGACGTAGCGCCCGTTCATGTCGAGCAGCAGGCTTTCCAGCCCGTAGCCCTCCGTGCGCGGCCGGCGGCCGACGGCGACGAGCACGCGGTCCGCTTCGATGGCGACCTGCTCGCCGCCGCCGTTCTGCGTGCGGACGCCACGGCCGTCGTCGGCCAGGCCCAGCACGCTCGATTCCAGGTGCAGCGCGATGCCCAGCCGCTTGAGGCTCGCCGCGACCGGCTTCACGAGTTCGTCGTCGTACGCGGGCAGCACGCGTCCCGCCGCTTCGACGATGGTCACCCGCGCGCCCAGCTTGCGGTAGGCGATGCCCAGTTCCAGGCCGATGTAGCCGGCACCGACGACGACCAGGTGCGCCGGGAGCGTCGTTGGCGCGAGCGCTTCCGTCGATGACACGACGTTGCCGCCGAAGGGCATGGACGGCAGTTCGACGGGCGTGGAACCGGTCGCGAGCAGCAGGTGCTCGCAGCGGATACGCACGTCGCCAACCTCGACCGTCTTGCCGTCGAGGATGCGCGCCCATCCGTGCACGACTTTCACGCCGCTCTTCTTGAGCAGCGCGCCGACACCGCCCGTCAGTCGCTTGACGATACCGTCCTTCCACGCGACCGTCTGCGCGACGTCGATGGAAGGCGCGCCGGTCCGGATGCCGAGGGGCGACTCGCCCGCGTAGCTTGCGGCCTGGTGGAACGCGTCCGCCGCATGGATCAGGGCTTTCGACGGGATGCAGCCGATGTTCAGGCACGTGCCGCCAAGCTCCGCGCCTTCGACGAGCACGGTCGGGATGCCCAGCTGGCCCGCGCGGATCGCGGCGACGTAGCCGCCCGGGCCGCCGCCGATGACGAGGAGGGTGGTGGTTTCGGTATTCACTGTCATCGGCTCACTCCACGAACAGGGTGGCGGGCGACTCGAGGTAGGCGCGCACCGTCTGGATGAATTCGGCCGCCACCATGCCGTCGATGACCCGGTGGTCGAACGACGACGACAGGTTCATCAGCTTGCGCGCCACCATGCCGCCGTTCCTGATCACGGGCCGGTCGACGATGCGGTTCACGCCGACGATCGCCACCTCGGGGTGGTTGATGACGGGCGTGCTGGCGATGCCGCCCAGCGCGCCGAGACTCGTGATGGTGATCGTCGAGCCGGACAATTCGTCGCGCGCGGCCTTGCCGTGGCGCGCCGCTTCGGCCAGCCGGGCGATCTCCGCCGCGCTGGCCCACGGATCGCGCGCTTCCGCGTGGCGCACGACGGGTACCATCAGGCCGGCGTCCGTTTGCGTCGCGATGCCGATGTGGACGGGCTGGTACCGCGTCACGACGTTCGCCTGGTCGTCGTAGCGTGCATTCACGTCCGGGAACTTGCGGATCGCGAGGATCACGGCGCGCATCAGCAGCGGCAGCAAGGTGATCTTGCCGCGCTCCTCGCCATAGCGCGCGTTCAGCTGGCCGCGCAAGGCTTCCAGCTCCGTCACGTCGACTTCCTCGACGTACGTGAAGTGCGGGATCTGGCGCTTGGCGAGCTGCATCTTTTCCGCGATCTTGCGGCGCAGGCCGATCACGGGGACGGCTTCTTCGCCCTCCAGTTCGGCATAACGTGCGTCCATCGACGCCGCGCGGCCGCGGCCGGCCACGTGCGCATCCAGGTCCGCGTGCGTGATGCGTCCGGCGGGACCGCTGCCGGCCACGTATTGCAGCTCGATGCCCAGGTCCCAGGCACGCTTGCGCACCGCCGGCGCGGCCATCGGTTTTTCGCCCGGCGCGCGCAGCGTGGGCGCGGGCGCGGTTCGCTGCGGCGCGGCGGCGACGGCGGGTGCCGCCTGCGCGACGCTCGCCACGGCTTCCGCCACGCGCGCCGGTTCCGGCACGAAGCCGTGCGGCACGTCGGCCGGCTCATCGGCGGGCGGCGGCGCAGCCTTCGCATTGCCCGCGCCTTCCACCTCGAGCCGGATCAGCTCCGCACCGACTGCCAGCGACTCGCCGACCTTGCCGCCGAGGGACATCACCGTCCCGTGCACCGGCGAAGGAATTTCCACGGTCGCCTTGTCCGTCATGACGTCGGCCAGGATCTGGTCTTCGACGATCGCATCGCCCGGCTGCACGCGCCACGCGACGACTTCCACTTCCGCGATGCCTTCGCCCAGGTCCGGCATCTTGATCACATGCTGTCCCATCACGCCTCCATCGCTCGCTTGAATGCCGCGCCCACGCGGTCCGGTCCCGGGAAATACGCCCATTCCTGCGCGTGCGGGTACGGCGTGTCCCAGCCCGTCACGCGCTCGATGGGCGCCTCCAGGTGGTAGAAGCAGTGTTCCTGCACGAGCGCCGCGAGCTCCGCGCCGAAGCCGCTCGTGCGGGTCGCCTCGTGGACGACGACGCAGCGGCCCGTCTTCTTCACGGACGCGACGACCGTCTCCAGGTCCAGCGGCCAGAGTGTCCTCAGGTCGATGATCTCGGCATCGATGCCCGTCTCGTTCGCGGCGGCCTCGGACACCCACACCATCGTGCCGTACGTGAGCACCGTCAGGTCTTGTCCCTCGCGGAACACGGCGGCCTTGTCGAGCGGGACGGTGTAATAGCCGTCCGGGACCTCGCCCTTCGGGTGTTTCGACCACGAGACGACGGGGCGGTCGTGGTGGCCGTCGAACGGGCCGTTGTACAGCCGCTTCGGTTCCAGGAAGATGACGGGATCGTCATTCTCGATGGCCGCGATGAGCAAGCCCTTCGCGTCGTAGGGATTCGAGGGCATCACCGTGCGCAGCCCGCACACGTGCGTGAAAAACGCTTCCGGGCTCTGGCTGTGCGTCTGGCCGCCGTAGATGCCGCCGCCGCAAGGCATGCGGATCGTCAGCGGGGCGGTGAAATCGCCGGCGGAACGGTAGCGCAGGCGCGCCGCTTCCGACACGATCTGGTCGGTGGCCGGATAAAAATAGTCGGCGAACTGGATCTCGACGACGGGCCTCAGCCCGTACGCCGCCATGCCGACCGCGGTGCCGACGATGCCGCCTTCCGAGATCGGCGCGTCGAACACGCGCTGCTTGCCGTACTTCGCCTGCAGGCCGTCCGTCACGCGGAACACGCCGCCGAAATAGCCCACGTCCTGGCCGTAGATGACGACGTTGTCGTCGCGCCCGAGCATGACATCCATGGCCGAACGGAGGGCCTGGATCATCGTCATCGGGGTGGTCTTGATGTCGTTGTCGATGTCGCGCTTCACGTCACACCCCCAGTTGCTGGCGTTGGCGGCGCAGGTGTTCGGGCATGTCCTTGTAGACGTCCTCGAACATCGATGCGGCGCTCGGCACGCGGCCGTCGATCAGCGTGCCGTGGCGTTCCGCTTCCTTCTGCGCGGCCAGGACCTCGGCTTCCAGTTCGGCCTGCAGGGCCTCGTGCTCCGCGTCCGACCACCAGCCCTTGGCGACGAGGTGGCGGCGCAGGCGGCCGATCGGGTCGCCCAGCGGGAAATAGGTCCACTCGTCGGCGGGCCGGTAGCGCGACGGGTCGTCCGACGTCGAGTGCGGGCCGGCGCGGTACGTCACCCACTCGATGAGCGTGGGACCGAGGTTCGAGCGTGCCCGTTGCGCGGCCCAGCAGGAGGCGGCGTACACGGCCAGGAAATCGTTGCCGTCCACGCGCAGCGACGCGATGCCCGCGCCGACGCCGCGTGCGGCGAAGCTGACGCTCTCGCCGCCGGCGATGGCCTGGAACGTGGAGATCGCCCACTGGTTGTTGACGACGTTCAGGATCACGGGCGCCTGGTAGACGTGCGCGAACGTGAGGCCCGTGTGGAAATCGCTTTCCGCCGTGGCGCCGTCGCCGATCCAGCCGGACGCGATCTTCGTGTCGCCCTTGATCGCGGACGCCATGGCCCAGCCGACGGCCTGCGGGATCTGCGTCGCGAGGTTGCCCGAGATCGTGAAGAAGCCCTTGTTCTTCACGGAATACATCACGGGGAGCTGGCGGCCCTTGAGCGGATCCGCCTCGTTCGACAGCAGCTGGCAGATCATGTCCACGAGCGGGTACTCGCGCGCCATCAGCAGGCTTTGCTGGCGGTAGGTCGGGAAGCACATGTCGCCATCCTTCAGCGCGAGCGCGTGGGCGCTGCCGATGGCTTCCTCGCCGAGCGAGGTCATGTAGAACGACAGCTTCTTCTGGCGCTGCGCGATGACCATGCGCGCGTCGAAGATGCGCGTCTTCATCATCGTGCGTAGCCCGAAGCGCAGGGTGTCGCGGTCGAGGCCCGGGTCCCACGGGCCGACGGCATTGCCGTCGTCGTCCAGCACGCGGATCATGCCGGCGGCGAGTTCCGCCGTGTCCTGGTAGCGGACGTCGACCGGCGGCCGGGGCGTGTCGCCGGCCTGGTGGATGTCGAGGTAAGAAAAATCGGTCTTGCAACCCGGGCGGCCGGTAGGCTCCGGGACGTGCAGCGACAGAGGTGTACTCTGGCTCATAAACGCTGTCCCCCTTGGTAAGGTGTGTGTGCGGCAGCAACATATTAATTCCGGAAAGACAGCGCACGGCTGCTTTCGCCGGGAATTTTCGTGCTGCCCTGCAGCATGCCGGCACGGGATCGCCGCACGCATGCCCGCCGCATCAGGCCCGGACCTTAGCACGCGGTGCAGCGGACGGGGGCCGATCCGGACAACCGGGACGCAGGTTGCAAATCGTGTGAGCCCAGGAGGCCGAACACGACTAAAATTGCGCCCTTCTTAACATTGTGGGCGGATCGACAAGATGTTGACTCAGGCGGCTCCTGTCAGGACCTTCGGTGCGGGCGGCGGCCTGCTGGGCGGAATCATCGACGACTACGACTGGAGCGCCACGACCCTGGGCCCCATCGAGCGCTGGCCGGACGTCGTGCGTACGACCGTCGAACTGATCCTGCGCTCGCCCGTGCCCATCGTCACCTTGTGGGGCGAGGACGGCGTCATGATCTATAACGACGCCTATTCCGGTTTCGCCGGCGGTCGCCATCCGCGCCTGCTCGGCTCCAGGGTGCGCGAAGGCTGGCCCGAGGTGGCCGATTTCAACGACAACGTGATGAAGGTCGGCCTGGCCGGCGGCACGCTGTCGTACCGCGACCAGGAACTGACCCTGCAACGCAGCGGCAAGCCGGAGCCGGTGTGGATGAACCTCGATTACTCGCCCATCGTCGATGCCGAAGGCGGCGTCGTCGGCGTGATCGCCATCGTCGTCGAGACGACGGCCAAGGTCCGCGCCGAGCGCCGGCTGAGCGGCGAACACGATCGCCTGCAAGCCATGTTCGAGCAGGCGCCCGGTTTCATGGCCCAGCTGGCGGGCGCCGACCACGTGATCCAGTCGGCGAACGCCGCCTATCGGGCGCTGGCCGGCCAGCGCGACCTGCTCGGCAAGCCGCTGCGCGACGCGCTGCCGGAGACGGTGCCGCAGGGCGTGATCGCGATCCTGGACCAGGTCTACCTCACGGGCACGACGTACACCGCGACCGCGAGCCCGCTGTGGCTCGCCGGCAGCGACGGCAACCGCCGCCTGCACTACGTCGATTTCGTCTACCAGCCCGTCAAGCGCGAGGACGGCACCGTGTTCGGCATTTTCGTGCAGGGCAGCGACGTCACCGTGCGCGTCGAGGCCGGGCGCGCGCTGCGCGAGAGCGAGGAAAAATTCCGCACGTTCGCCGAGGCCATGCCGAACCAGGTGTGGACGGCGACGAAGGACGGCAAGCTCGATTGGTTCAACACCCACGTGTATGCGTACAGCGGCTGCGACCACGACGGCCTGGCCGGCATCGCGTGGACGGCGACGGTCCATCCGGACGACTTGCCGGCCGTGCAGAAGCGCTGGGCCATCGCGGTCGCGTCGGGCGCGCCGTACGACGCGGAATTCCGCCTGCGCCGCGCGGACGGCGCGTGGCGCTGGCATTTGTCGCGAGCCGTCGCGCTGCGCGATGCGGACGGCAATGTGACGCGCTGGATCGGCACCAGCATCGACATCGAGGACCAGAAGGTCATCTCGCACCGTCTCGCGGCGCTGAACGCGGACCTGGAATCGACGGTCGCGCGGCGCACGGCGGAACGCGACCGCATGTGGCGCCTGTCGCGCGACATCATGCTGGTCGCCTCGTTCGACGGCAGCGTCGAAGCCGTGAGCCCGTCGTTCGGGTCGCTGCTGGGCTGGTCCGAGCACGACATCGTCGGCGCCAACTTCCTGCACCTCGTCCACCCGGACGACCAGGCCGCGACGATGAACCAGATGGCGTCGCTGGGCGAAGGCCACTACGTCTACAAGTTCGAGAACCGCTACCGGCGCAAGGATGGCAGTTACTGCCTGCTGTCGTGGACCGCGGCACCGGACGCCGATTTCATCCACGCGATCGGGCGCGACATCACGGCCGACCGCGAACAGGCCGAACAGATCCGCCGCACGGAACTCGCGCTGCAGCAGTCGCAGAAGATGGAGACGATCGGCAAGCTGACGGGCGGCGTGGCGCACGATTTCAACAATCTCCTGCAGATCATTTCGGGCAACCTGCAGCTGCTGGAAATGAACCCGGGCGGAGCCGAAGCCCCACGGTGGATAGTCAACGCCAGGTCCGCCGTCGAAAAGGGCGCGAAGCTCGCGAGCTACCTGCTCGCGTTCGGCCGCCGCCAGCCGCTGGAACCGAAGGTGGTCAGGATCAGCCGCGTCGTGACGGGCATGGAAGACATGCTGCGGCGCGCCCTCGGCGAAGAGATCGAGGTGGAACTCGTGATCTCGGGCGGCCTGTGGAACACGGCGGTCGACGTGGCCCAGGTCGAGAACGCGGTGCTGAACCTCGCCATCAATGCGCGCGACGCCATGTCCGGTACCGGCAAGCTGACGATCGAGGCGCACAACGCCGTCCTCGACGACCTGTATTGCCGCACGCACGGCGACGTGGCGCCGGGCCAGTATGTGATGCTGGCCGTGACGGACACCGGCAGCGGCATGACGCCGGACGTGCTGCGCCAGGCGTTCGAGCCGTTCTTCTCGACGAAGGAAGAGGGCAAGGGCTCGGGCCTCGGGCTGTCGATGGTGTATGGCTTCGTCAAGCAATCCGGCGGCCACGTCAAGATCTACAGCGAGCCGGGACAGGGCACGACGGTGAAACTGTACCTGCCGCGCACGACGGCGGCCGAGGAACCCCTGGGGCCCATCTACGGGCCGCAGCCGGCCGTCGGCGGCACCGAAACGATCCTCGTCGCGGAAGACGACGAAGCCGTGCGCGCGACCGTCGTCGAGATGCTGACCCAGCTGGGCTACCGCGTGCTGAAGGCGGCCGATGCGGCGAGCGCGCTGGCCGTCATCGAGTCCGGCGTGCCGATCGACGTGCTGTTCACGGACGTGGTCATGCCCGGCACGCTGCGCAGCCCGGATCTGGCCCGCATGGCGCGCGAACGCCTGCCGAACCTCGCGGTGCTGTTCACGTCGGGCTACACGGAGAACGCGATCGTGCACGGCGGGCGCCTCGACCCGGGCGTGGAATTGCTGGGCAAGCCGTACACGCGCGAAAGCCTCGCGCGCCGTATCCGCCAGGTGCTCGCGAACCAGAGGAATCGCGCGCACGTGGACAGCGCGCCACGCGCCGTGCCGCCGGGCGGGCGCGTGCCTGACCCCAGCCGGCTGCGCATCGTGCTCGTGGAAGACGAGGACGAGATCCGTGACGCCACGGCCGCGCTGCTGCGCCACCTGGGCCACGACGTGCTGGAAGCGGTCGACGCGGAACAGGCGCTCGGGCTCATCTCGGCGGGCTCCGATATCCTCATCACGGACGTGCTGTTGCCCGGCATGTCCGGCGACCTGCTGGCCGCGCAGGCGCGCACGCTGGCCCCGAGCATCCGGATCGTGTTCGCGACGGGGAAGGGAGAGGTCAACAACTGGCCGGATGCCGTGGTGCTGCGCAAGCCTTACGACCTGGCTACGTTGACGGCGGCGCTGGCGGACAGCGTCGCCTGAGCCGCGGCCGCGTCGATGAATGCGGCCGTCGCATCCGGATTCGTGATGGGCAGCATGTGCCCGCCCTCGATGAGCTGGAGTGTCGCCCCGGGCACCTTGTCGGCCAGCGCCTGGCCGTGTGCGCGCCAGTCGAGGATGCGGTCGTCCTTGCCGTACAGGATGCTCACGGGGAGCCGCAGTTCGCCATAGCGCGTCTCCTGCCGCGGCAGGCAGTCCGGCAGCGAACGCAGGTCGTCGGACGCGGACAGGAAGGCGCCGGGGCGCAGGCCGAGCAGGCCGCCGCCGCGCGTCGCGAAATCCGCCGGCACGGCTTCCGGGCCGAACACCTGGTCCAGGGTCGCGCGGCTGTTCCTGATCGCTACGGGAATTGCGAGGGTCCACGCGACGATCTTGCGCCACGTCGGCGACAGGATCGTCAGGCCCTCGAACACGGGCGGCACGTGTTCCTGCATGTGCGTCAGCGGCGCGATGAGCGCGAGACCGCCGACGCGGTGCGGGTGCCGCAGCGCGAGTGCGAGGGCGAGCGCGCCGCCCAGCGAGTGGCCGACGACGAGCGGTCGCTCCAGTTGCAATTGTTCGATCAGGGCGGCGAGCATGGCGGCCTGCGTGTCCAGGTCCGCGGGCGTGCCGGGCGCGCGCGTGGAAAAGCCGGAGCCGGCGCGGTCGACGGCGATCATGCGGTAGCGGCCCGCCAGCCGGTCCGTCACGCCATACGTGTAGTGGTCGAGCTGGGCCGCGAGTCCGTGCACGAGCAGCAGCGGTGGGGCGTTTCCGCCGTCGAACTCGCGGATGTGCAGGCGCGCGCCCGGCACGTCGACGAAGCGGCCGCGCGGCGGCAGCACGGATTCGACCTTGCGCGCCGTCCACAGGGTGAACAGGAAGGCGACCAGGACGAACAGGGCGAGGGTGGCGAGGAGTATCGGCACGAGGGTCATCGTTCGATCGCTTTCTTGAGCAGGTTCACGGCATGGCTCCCATTCGGCCGAAACGCAGGACGCCGTCGGCGATGCGGCCGAAGCGGATCGTCAGCATGTCCTGCACATAGTTCTGGTAGACCTGCCACGGCTTGCGCGAACCCTGTTGCGGCAGGTCGGCGCGGGCGCGCTGCACGTAGCCCGAGGTAAAACCGAGGAACGGTTCGGGCTCGACACGCGGATCGCGGTGCACGACGGCGACCTGCTGGCCCTTGCGGTCCATGTGGCGCAGCAGGCGCACGACCCAGGCGGCCGTCAGGTCGGCCTTCAGGGTCCACGACGCGTTCGTGTACCCGAACGTCATCACGCAGTTCGGCAGGTCGGACAGCATCATGCCCTTGTACGACATCGCGTCATGCGGGCGGAACGGCTGGCCGTCGACGGTGATGGCGATCCCGCCCAGCAGCTTGATCTTCAGGCCCGTCGCCAGCACGACGACGTCGGCGGGCAGCACACGGCCCGATTCCAGCAGCAGGCCTTGCGGCGTGAAGCGCCGGATGCGGTCGGTGGCGACGCTCGCGCGGCCCGTGCGGATCGCGCGGAACAGGTCACCGTCCGGGACGACGCAGACGCGCTGGTCCCACGGCTTGTAGTCCGGCGTGAAATGCGTGTCGACGTCGTACCCGGGGCCGAGCTGGTGGCGCGCCATCTCGACGATCTTGCGCTTCGCGAGGTCGGGCTTCGACCGCGCGACGCGGTACAACAGCATGCTCTCGACGATCACGCGCCAGCGCGTCAGCGCGTACGCGGCGCGCGCGGGGAGCCAGCGGCGCAGGCGGCGCGCGAAGCCGTATTCCGACGGCCGGCTCACGATATAGGTCGGGGAACGCTGCAGCATCGTCACGTGCGCGGCGTCCTTCGCCATCGCGGGCACGAGCGTGACGGCCGTGGCGCCGCTGCCGACGACGACGACGTGCCGGCCCCGGTAATCCAGGTCCGCGGGCCAGAACTGCGGCTGCACGATCTTGCCGGCAAACGTCTCTTCGCCGTCGAAGCGGGGCCGGTACGCCTCGTCGTAGCTGTAGTAGCCGCTGCACATGGTGAGGAAGCGCGTGCGCAGGCACACGCGCAGGCCATCGTGCTCCGCTTCCACGCGCCAGCACGCATCCTCGCTCGACCAATGCGCGCCCACGACGCGGTGGCCATAGCGGATGTGGCGGTCGATGCCGTTGGCGCGCGCGGTTTGCGCGATGTAGCGCCGGATGGACGGGCCGTCCGCAATCGCCTTGCCTTCCGTCCAGGGCTGAAACGCGTAACCCAGCGTATACATGTCGGAATCCGAACGCACGCCGGGATAGCGGAACAGATCCCACGTGCCGCCGAGCGCGGCGCGCGCTTCCAGGATCGCGTACGTCTTGCCGGGGCAGCCCCGCTGCAGGTGCCGGGCGGCGCCGATGCCGGACAGTCCGGCGCCGACGATGAGGACGTCGAAAAAGGGCTCCGCGGCAGGGTCGCGAGGGCGGTCGGTCATGGCGTGTCTCGTTGTTTTTTGAATATGAGTGACACCGTATATTGTCACATATTGGTAAGCAACGTTCTGTGCGAAAATAGAGGGATGCCTCCAGAATCTTTACAACCTGCCCGACCCTATCGCGGCGTTCCGCAAGACGAACGGCGCGCGCAGCGGCGCGCCCAGCTGATCGGGGCGGCCGTCGCCGTCTACGGCGAGCGCGGCTACCGCCACTCGACCGTCAAGGCCGTCTGCGAGGCCGCCGGGCTGACCGAACGTTATTTCTATGAATCCTTCGCGAACAGCGAAGAGTTGTTGATCGCCTCGTTCAACGCCGTCACGTACAGTGTCCTGGGCGAGATCACCGAAGCGGCCCAGCAGGCCGGCCGCAGCCGCGTGGCGCGGGCGCGTGCGATGCTGCACACGTATTTCGCGGCGCTGCAGCGCGAGCCCCGTTCGGCGCGCGTGTTCCTTGTCGAGATCCGCGGCGTCAGCCGGGCCGTCGACAAGGCGTTCGACGCCGCGCTGCGCGCCATCGGCGAGCAGGTCGGCCGCTACGTCGTGCCGCCGGACGTGCCGGCCGATCCGCTCCTGGAAGCGGGCATCGTAGGCGGCGTGATCCACATCGCGCTGCGCTGGATCGAGGATGGGTATACGCCGGATATCGAGGTCGTGACGGACAGCGCGCTGCGGCTCGGCATGGTGCTGGGAAGGCCGCCGGTGCGGCGGGGTGCAGCCGGCTGATGTCATCGTGGCGTCGTTCCCGCGCAGGCGCACTGCTGTCCGGAATAATATTGCTGTGCTGCTCAT